>CAWDGX010000026.1:0-61351 GCA_963802005.1 uncultured Ignavibacteriaceae bacterium | reverse complement strand
TTGTGGAAAACTGGAAACTTTGCCTTAAGATAATTAAGAAGTTCCTCATCGTTGTTTTTTAAAAGCGATAGATTCTGTTGATATTTATCAGCCATTGTTGCCCTCTAATTGATTATTTCTGCTGTGTTAGATTTATAATTACCAGTTCCTGTCCTAAGATTGAGAACTGATTCGGATATTTTATTGATAACATAATTTATTTCTTCTTCAGTATTAAATCTTCCAATACTAAATCGTATTGAAGATTTTGCTTGTTCATTTGTACAATCCAATTGCTTTTAGAATCCGACTTGGTTGTGCATTTGCTGAATCACATGCAGAACCAGCCGAAGCTGCCACATCTTTTATTGCCATCATAAGCACATCAGCTTGTATCCCATCAAAACAAAGGTTCAGATTGTTGCTTAATCTTTTATCCTGACTTCCATTTAGATGCACGTCACTTAAATTAGATACTATTCCTTTATAAAGTTTGTCGCTAAAAATCTTTATCCGCTTATTTTCTTCAATAAAATTATCTTTACAAAGACTAATAGCTTTGGCAAACCCAACAATTCCCGGCACATTTGAAGTTCCCGGACGGATTCCATCTTCTTGTTTACCGCCATAAAAAAGTGGACGGATTGAAATTGATGGATTCTTTTTCCTAATGTAAAGTGCACCAACACCTTTAGGTCCGTAAATCTTGTGAGAAGTAAATGAAGCCAGATGAATATTAGACTTTAGAACATTGAATTCGATCTTGCCAATTGCCTGAGTAGCATCTGTATGAAAGATGATATTCCTCTCAGCACAGATTTCACCAATCCGGTTGATATTCTGAATTGTTCCTATTTCATTATTGGCAGTCATTATAGAAACAAGAATCGTTTCTTTTCTTATTTCTTTCTCTAATTGACTTAAATTGATTTCTCCATTCTTATTTACCGGAAGGAAAGTAAGTTCAAATCCTTTCTGTTCCAGAACTTTTAATGAATCGTAACTTGCGCTATGTTCAGTCGAACAGGAGATAATGTGATTTCCTTTAGATTTGTATGCTTCAGCTATTCCAAAGTGCGCCAGATTAATTGATTCTGTTGCACCGCTTGTGAAAATAATCTCGTTTGGTTCAGCGCCGATAAAGTCTGCAATCGTTTCTCTTGCTGTTTTGACAGCTCTTTCTGCTTCCCAGCCATAGTTGTGATTTTTACTCGAAGCATTTCCGAAACTTTCCTTGAGGTAGGGAAGCATTGCTTCAACAACTTCAGGATCGACAGGAGTTGTTGCCTGGTTATCTAAATATATGTGTCGTGACTTATTCATTATAATATTTGGACTAATAATGTCTCGGTAAATACTTTATCAATCTTTCTTTGAACTTCAGCGAGGGGATCTTTTATTTTGCAGCAATCAAAATGTTCACAATCTGCTGAAGAACCATTTATCTGCATGCAATCTACAATCTTAAAATTCGTTTCAACTGCGCTGATAATATCATTCAAAGAAATATTGTTTGCTTTTCTTGCAAGAGAAAATCCACCATTAACACCTTTGGCAGAAACGGCAATATCACTCTTCACAAGATTCTGAAGAACCTTCGCAACAAGCTGAAATGGTATCTGGTAACTCTCGGAAATTTCCTTTGCCGTTGAAAATCCAGCGGAGTTTTTCAGAGCCATATATCTGGCTGCCATTAGCGCATATTCTGCTTTTTTGGATAATTTTAGCATACATAAAAGACTGTTTTAGTCTGACATTAAACTAAAGATTATTGTGCATTTATGCAAGTCGGATAAATTTTACGGAAAGATTTAATTGTTGTTTGTCACTCTGAACGAAGTGAAGAGTCTCAAACATTTGTCTCAATTGAGATTCTTCAGTCGCTTCGCTCATTCAGAATGACAAATTTCAATCGAACTTTTACTTCAACAACAACTGTCCTCCGTAGTTTCAACGGTAGGCATTAAGACCATCTTCTTAGTTTCGAATAAATCACCAGCTTTTAATTGATAAAAATAAATCCCGCTTGGCAAGTTTGCTGCGTTAAACTCAACTTCATATTCCCCGGCAGGTTTTTCTTCGTTAACGAGTGTTGCAACTTCTCTTCCAAGTAAGTCATAAACTTTAATGTAACGAACCGCTCCTTCGTCCTCCCCTTTACCAAGGGGAGGACTTAGGAGGGCTGGAATCGTATAATTTATTTTTGTTGTTGGATTAAAGGGGTTGGGGTAGTTATAGGAAAGATTGTAATCCAAAAATGTGTTAAAAATTTCTTCGATTTCAATTGAAGTCGGTTCATCGTTGTAATATTTTAAATAGTTCCTCCTCCACCTGAGAACCATCCTATTTTATTATTATTTTAATGAATTGAACCGAAGAAAGTCCATAGCTTGATGGATGCCAAAAACTTTGCCAACTCTGACCTGCATCCGTTGTCTTTAATGTTTTTCCACCAACTAACCAAATATTATTTTCATCAGAAATCCAATAATCAGTAATAATTCCTCAACTGCTACCTGAACCTGCCAGGTATAACCTCCATCGGTTGTTTGTAAAAGTGATGAACCATTGTCGCCCCAACCGTCGTTCTCATTTAAAAGAATAGTTTACGGATGGTCACCCCTGGAGTTATCTGTTCCCAACTATTGCCTCCATCTATTGTTTTAAAAATTTTCCACTTTCTTCTGTAGCCCAACTTTCATTGTATTTAGAAAAAAAATATCATATATATATCCAGTATTAGGGTACACATTACTCCAAAGTCCTCCGCCACTAGTTGATCTCCAAATACCATAACAGCTCGTAAATCCAATTTGTCTGCTTGGAAATTCTAATATTGATAATGAGTTCAATCCCAAAAGCGGGAGGTTGAAATGCATTCCAAGTTTGGCCCCCATTCGTAGTAATTAGCATTAGCGGACCTGGTTGAGTTGGATAAGGATTATGACGATATCCGCAACCCCACCCATAGAGACTATCAATAAAAGTTATTTTATGGACGTAATCCGCATATCCATGCACCAAGACACATTCCATGTAAATCCACCATCCTGAGTGTCCCATAACTCTGGACCTGGTGCTATTAAGGTACTTTTCAGACTATCAATGAAGAATGCTGAAGCACCAAACCTAAATCCACTTGATTGCGAGGTCCAGGTAGATCCTCCATCGGTTGTTTTACGAATTACTCCGTTTGGATTTATTAGCCACCCTTTTATTGGATTCACAAAGCAAATATGATCGATGGATGAACCTACGCCTGAAATTGTCGTCCAGCTCTTACCCCCGTCCGAAGTCTTCAGAATATTACTTCCTTGCGTTATCCATCTTAAGGAATTACTTAGAAAGGTTATGGTATTTAAACCAGAACCTGATATTGGAGATTCAAACCAACTCAAGCCACCATCAGGTACTTCTAAATAATGAGGCTGTATTACTCGATGAACTACCTGCAATCCATCCATTCATACTATCAGCGAAACTTATTGAGAAATATGTTGCTGATAAGTCTAAATTTTGTCTGACCCAGGTCAATCCGCCATTGCCAGTATGATAAACTTCTGTTCCTGAATATCCTGTAGCCCATCCTCTTAATGAATCCATGAAGAAGCAGGAATAGAACTTTGCTGCAGGATCTAACAGCTGATCATTCCAGGATATTCCTCCATCTATGGTTTTAGAGATTATCCCAAATCCTACAACCCAACCAATGTTTTCGGATATAAATTTTACATCGTAAAGAATATTATTAAAAAAATAAACCTGTGACCAGCTTTGTCCAGCATCAGAAGTTTTGAAAACACGTCCTTCATCGGTAGTACCTCCAAGTGCACTAACAGCCCAACCATAATTTTTATTGATGAAAGTCAAGGACTTGAGGTTCGCCGTGATACTATCATAATAAACTGTTTTCAATTCTGATCCATTTGTAGTTCTCACGAAAGTTCCTTTATCGCCAACAATCCATCCGGTTGAAGAATCTGTAAAAAATATTTTCTTTAAATTATTCGATTGAGGTAGTGGATTTTTCCATTCCCACTGTGCAGATATAGTAATTGAAAGAATAAAAACCAGGAGAGATATTTTAAGGGTTCGCATTTTTCGCCCCATTAAATTTAATCTTAATAGAAACTTAAAAAATTATTTTGAGAAAGGCGAGAGGGGGAGAAATTGAAAATGAGGTTACGGTTGTTTTACTGTTACGGTGTGAATTCTATCAGAAGGGAATGGGTGTTATATCCTTGAAATTTAGATTCTTCGTCCCTTTGGGACTCAGAATGACAATGTTGACATAAGAAGTTAAAAACCTAAAATCGCAGCGGAGTTTTTAGCAAGGTTTACGATTGGAGTAAAGTAAACACCAAACACTAGCACAGGGATAAGCAATAGAAGAAGTACAATCATATTACCAAAACTAACCTGAATTTTTTCACGCGTGTTTTCAGTTCTGACAAGATAAAGATTTTTAAAACGCGAACGTAGTAGTAATAGGCAACAACTGTATTTAGCAACAGTTATAAATGCAACAACAATCATATCAGCATTTATCAACGCTAAAAAGATGTAAAGCTTTCCAATGAATCCCGCAGTGGGAGGTAAACCGGCTAAAGAAAGAAGGAAGATAGACAAAGCAACACCTAAAAATCCTACTGACGAACCCATTCCTTTATAGTCATCAAGTTCTTCACTACCGATTTTATTTGCAATCAACATAACAACAAAGAAAGCACCGAGATTCATAAAAAGATAAATAGCGAAATAAATAAGTACGGCAATTAATCCATCGTTGGAAAAAATTGCAACGGCAAGAAGTAAATAACCTGCGTGTGCAATGCTTGAGTAGGCGAGCATTCGTTTAATGTTATCCTGCCAGATAGCAGCAAAGTTACCAAGCGTCATTGTGAGAATTGAAAGAACAATTAAAAGTCTCTGCCAATCAATTATACCAAGTAAAATCCAGCTTCCATCAGGAGCAGTGCTCTGGTAGAAAGTAACTTTGATAAACCTGACCAGCAATGCGAAACCAGCAGCTTTGCTTGCAACAGAAAGATATGCAGTGATTGCAATCGGAGCTCCTTCGTAAACATCGGGAGTCCAAAAGTGAAATGGTGCAATAGAAACTTTAAATCCAATTCCACCAAGAACCATTACTCCAGCAAAAATGAAAGTGAATCCGCCAAACTGAGCACTTTGCAATATTGCATTCATTTCATAAAGATTTGTTGTTCCGGTTAAGCCGTAAAGAATTGAAATACCGAAAAGCATTATTCCCGAAGCAACACCACCGTAAATAACATACTTCAGAGAAGCTTCAGAACTTCTGTCAACTGTTTTTAAAAATCCGGCTAAGATGTAAGAAGAAAGTGATAACAATTCAATTGAAAGATAAATTAGAATTAAATCTGATGCTGAGGAAATTAAAAACATTCCAAGTATCATAGCAATAATAAGCGTGTAGTATTCACCGTGTCGATCACTGCAGTTTATAATTTCGCTTGAAGTAACTGAAAACAGAATCACAAAAATAGAAGTAAGAAGCACAATCATTTTAAAGAATACAGCGAATGAATCAACTGCAAGTAATCCAACACTCGTATCATCATACCTGAAAGCGAAGTTGTTCACTCCAAATTGTTCAACAACAAAATATGCAGTAACAAGTAAGCCAACTATCGAAATAAAGGGGAGAAGGTTCTTTCTTTTATCGAATATCAAATCGAAAAGAACAATTACAACCAGAAGGATTGAAAGAGCAATCTCAGGTTTAATTAGTTGCAGGCTTGATGTCAGATTTTCGAAATTCACTTTTTATTAATTTTCTTTCTATAAAAATCTTATTGAACTTCGCCATAGGCTGATCAGCCCCGGCTGAAAAAAATACTTGGGAGTCTTGCATAAACTTAACCATCGTATTAACTGAAGCATTCATTACATCAAGTAAAGCTGAAGGATAAACACCAAGGAAAATAATTATCAAAGTTAACGGGATGAGCATAGCATATTCTCTTCCGTCAAGATCTTTAAGCTGCATCCATTTTTCTTTTAATGTGCCGAGATAAACTCTCTGCATTGTCCAGAGCATATAGCCTGCACCTAAAAGAATTCCAAGAGTTGAAATAATCGTTATCACTCTGATTACATCAAAGCTGAATGCACCGAGGAAAACAAAAGCTTCAGAAATAAATCCACTTAATCCCGGAAGACCAATTGCAGCAAAGAATGCAACGGTAACAAAGCCAGTATAAATCGGCATCTGAGTTGCCATTCCACCAAAGTCATCAAGATTTCTTGTGTGAGTTCTGTCGTAAAGAACGCCAACAATTAAGAAGAGCATTGCTGTAATTGTTCCGTGATTGAACATTTGAAGTATTGCTCCTGAAATTCCCATCGTGTTTAATGATGCCATACCGAGCAGCACATAACCCATATGTGAAACAGATGAGTAAGCAATCAACTTTTTGAAATCTTTCTGAGCCATTGCAGCCAATGCACCGTAAATGATATTTATCATTCCGAATAACCCAATGTACCACGCAAGCTGATAAGTTAATTCGGGGAACATTGTATAATTGAATCTCAGTATACCGTAGGTTCCCATTTTCAAAAGAACACCAGCCAGGATAACGCTAATCGGTGTCGGTGCTTCAACGTGTGCATCAGGTAACCACGTATGGAAAGGGAACATTGGAATTTTAATTGCAAAACCTGCAAACAATGCAACGAATGCTATGAATCGCCAATTATCAGGATTGAGTGGTGATAAAATTCCATCAACAGTGTAATTGGCTGTGTTCATCAACTCAAGAATGTTAAAAGTAAATACTTTTGAGCCATCAACAAGTGTTTCTGTTGTACTGAAGTATAGTCCTATCATCACGAGTAGAATAAAAATACTTCCGAACAATGTGTAGAGGAAGAACTTGATAGCAGCGTATTCTCTTCTTGGACCTCCCCATATTCCAATCAGGAAGTACATCGGCAGTAGCATAATTTCCCAGAAGACAAAGAACATGAAGAAATCAAGAGAAACAAAAACGCCCATCATTCCGGTATCGAGCAAAAGGAACAAAGCAAAATAACCTTTAAGCTGACGGTCAATTGTCCACGAAGAAAGTGTAGCAATAAAAGTAACGATTGCAGTCAAAAGAACCATAGGAGTGCTGAGTCCATCGACTCCCATAAAGTAGTCAATCTTAATTGTTCCAATCCACGGAATATCTGAAATTTCTATCCATCTGAATTTTTCAATAAACTGAAATGAGCTTGCATCATTTATTCCGCCGAGTAAGTAGTTGTAATTACTCATTAAAAATATGGAGAGAATAACTTGCACTCCCGTTGCAAATAGAGCAGTGTATTTTATTGCCTGAACATTCTCTTTTTTCAGGAAGAGAATTATCACCATCCCGACAACCGGAATGAACGTTAGAAATGTTAGTATTGGAAAATTCATTTATCTACCTGTGTATTTTCAAAACTTATTTTCAAATTATATTCTGTTAAATAAAAACAATAAAATCACAATTGAGAATATCACCATTATAATGTATGTCTGCACTTTACCTGTCTGGAATTTTCTGAAAAATATTCCTATAATTCCACTTAAGGTGGCCATAAAGTTCACAAGGCCATCAACTACAATATTATCAAAATGGCCAACGAATGTGGAAACTGCTTTTGTAACTGTAGCACTACCATCAACTATTCCATCAACCACAACACGATCAAACCAGGCAACCATTCTGCTTAGTGCAAGCGTACCGGAAACAAAAGTTTTATCGTAAAGCTCATCGAAGTACCACTTGTTTAATGAGAAAGTGTATAAAGGTTTAAATCTTTCAGCAAGTTTATCTGCACTGATCTTTTTCCATTGGTACATAGTAAATGCCAGAAGAATTCCGCTAATAGCCATAAGTATAGAAAGAATGACAGCAGTTCCATGTGAATGATGCAATGCTTCTGTGTAGCTCTCTGAATACATTATTTCGTTATTGACAGACTCTGACTCAAGTGCTGCTTCATCAGTTTTCATAAAATCAAATCTGGATTCCTGAGGTGTATATAAAACAGGCTGACTAATCCACTTAGTATAAAACCATCCGGCATCAGGGCTCATCGGATTAGGTGTATACCAGAAGAAGAGTGATAGAACTGACAAAACAACAAGCGGCATTGCCATTGAAAAACCTGATTCATGTGCGTGATCATATTTTTCTTTATTTCTTGGTTCACCGTGGAAAGTTAATATCACAAGTCTGAACATATAAAAAGCAGTCATCATAGCCACCAGGAATCCGACGAACGGGAATAACCAATGTCCGGTTAAAGAAGCAAATGCAAATGAGCCGGAAAGAATTCCATCCTTACTTAAAAATCCTGATGTAAGTGGTATTCCGGAAATAGCAATTGAGGAGAATAAAAATGTTGCATAAGTAATCGGCATCTTCTTTCTAAGTCCGCCCATATTTCTGATATCCTGTTCGTGATGCATTGCATGGATGACTGAACCAGAACCAAGAAACAGACAAGCTTTAAAGAATGCGTGTGTAATTAAATGGAAGAAAGCAAATTTGTAAGCACCAACTCCAAGTGCCATTATCATATAACCTAGTTGGGAAATTGTTGAATATGCAAGCACTCTTTTAATATCATTTTGTGTTAATGCAATTGTTGCTGGAATAAAAGCTGATAATGCACCGATTGCAGCAATTACTAGCATTGCATCCGCAGTTAGTATTCCAAATATTCTTACAACAAGATAAACACCAGCAGCAACCATTGTTGCAGCGTGAATTAAAGCACTGACCGGAGTCGGACCTTCCATTGCATCCGGTAACCAAACGTGAAGAGGGAACTGAGCTGATTTACCAATCGCGCCGCAGAAAATTAAAACTCCCGTTACAGTTAACCAGAACCCACTATTGAATGGAAGATTACCTTTTGCAATTTCTCCAAATATTTCTGAGAAAGAAAAAGTGTTATACGTAATGAAAAGTATAAGCAAACCGGCAAGCATTCCAAGATCACCAATTCGGTTTACAATAAATGCTTTCTTGCCAGCATCGGAAGCAGATTTCTTTTCATACCAGAAACCGATTAAGAGATAAGATGATATTCCAACCAGTTCCCAGAAAATATACATCATCAGTATATTGTGAGTGAGAACGATGCCAGTCATTGAGAAAGTGAACAATCCTAAATAAGCAAAGTATCGGTTGTACCTGATGTCACCCTTCATATAATCAATGGAGAAGAAGTGAACCAGGAAGCTTATGATGTAAACCACAACAATCATCAAAGCACTGATGTCGTCAATCAGCATTCCGAGGTAAATGTTAATTGATCCGAGAACAGGAACGCTACCCATATCAATCCATTTAAACTCTCCTGTTATGCTGGTGTCAGCAAAAGTAGTGAGCTTACTAAATAATATTATTGCGGATAATACAAGGCCAGTAAAGAGTACAAAACTTCAAAGAAAAAGATTTTCTTAACTCTCTTACCGAGCAATAGGGTTACTATAAAACCGAGAAGCGGTAAGAAGAGTACTATTACTGCAAACTGTATTAAAAGACTTTCACTCATTCACTAATCCCGTAGTGTATCAATTTCATCAACATTTACATTTACAAAAGTTTTATAGACATTCAGAACTATCGCAAGTGCAACTGCTGCTTCAGCAGCAGCAAGTACGATTACGAATAAAGCAAATAACTGTCCCTGCAATCCAAAATTTCCAAATCGTGAAAAGGCAATAAAATTTATATTCGATGCATTAAGAATTAATTCAATGCCCATCAAAACCATTATTGCATTCTTCCTGGTAACGATTCCATAAATCCCCAGGCAGAAAAGGAGTGTACTAACTATTAAAAAATGTGTTAAGGTTACTTCCATTTGTATCTAAAAATTATTTTCTCGCCATTGATGCTGCACCAATTAATGCAACTAATAATAAAATACCGAGCAGTTCGAATATCAATACGTATTCATTTAATAACATACTTCCCAAGATTGACAATGTAGCTTGAGGCATCTCTGTGCTTACCTGGAACCATTCAGTGTTAAGAATAACTGCTCCAACAATTCCTGTAAACAATCCTACTCCGATAGCTGCAGGTAATGTGTGGATTGTTCCGGTTTTAATATCAACTTCTGTTATTTTATTTGTGATCATTACTCCGAAAATCAGTAAAATAAGAATGCCTCCGACATAAACAATCAACTGAACGATTGCGACGAAATCAGCTCCAAGCAATACATATATTCCTGAAACACCAAAAAATGTAAACAATAAAAAGAACGCAGCACGGACTATGTTTCTTGTAGTAACAACAAAGAAAGCCGAGAGTACCGTAACAGCGGCAAACAAATAAAATATGATGTCGTAAATATTCATTATTTATTTTCGTCTTTATTGTCCTGATCAGGTTCTGCTGGCTTGTTAGCTTCAGCCGCGGCTTTCGCTTCAGCAGCCTTTTTTGCAGCAGCTGCTTTTTCAGCTTCTTTCTTTGCCTGCATCTCTTCAAAGTTTTTCTTCTTTTGAGTTCTTTCTTCAGGAAGAAGAGTAACAAAATCGTATAACAGATTTTCTCTGTCAAATTCAGAAAACTCGTAAACGTCAGTCATATAAATACAATCAGTCGGGCAGGGGAATACGCATAACTGGCAATAACAGCATTTTGCAAAATCTATATTAAATGTAGTTACCCAGAGCGCTTTCTTTTTACCATTTGATGTAGTTCCGAGATCATCGCCAGGTACAGATTTTACAGTTTCAATCTCAATGCAATTAACCGGACAAGCCCGGGCGCATTGATCGCAGCCAATACAATCATCCATATTAACATAAAGTCTGTTGCGTTCTCTTTCCGGCAATTGCGGCTTGACTGAAGGATATTGAATTGTAACTGCAGGCACAAATAAATGCTTGAATGTTACTTTCATTCCAATCAGAATGGTAAAAAGTCCTTGCCAAAAATTTAGAAAATAATTTCTCATATTATATCAGTGTTATCAATCCAACTAATAAAAGAATTACAAAAGAAAACGGAATTAAATATTTCCAGCAGAATGCCATAAGTTGATCTACTCTGAAGCGTGGAAGCGTCCATCTTAGCCACATTTGGACAAGCACAAAGAATACTCCTTTTGAAGTAAACCAGAAAAATTGTTCAATAGGAACAAGCCATGGTAAATTGAGAGTGTTCCCGAGATATCCGAATGGTGACTGGTATCCGCCAAAAAACAAAACTGCAACAATTGCTGATACAGCAAACATATTTGCATATTCAGCAAGGAAAAACATTGCGAACTTCATTCCTGAATATTCTGTGTGATAGCCTGATACCAATTCAGATTCTGCTTCAGGAATATCGAATGGAGTTCTATTGACCTCTGCGAGAGTGCTTGTGTAAATTATCAAACAGCCCATTATCATAAATGGAATTAATAAAATTTTCTGTAAACCAACCGCAGGTCCCCCAAGAATTAACCAGTTCCAGAAATAAGCGGTCTGCATTTCACTTAAATCATAAAGACTTAATGTGCCTGTAACATTATTATGGTCAGGATTATCAATAGAGTAGGAATCTCGTAACTAATTATCTGTGCAGCAGCACGCATTGCCCCAAGCAATGAATATTTATTATTGGAAGCCCATCCTGCCATAAGAATTCCAGCAACTACCAAACCTGTAACACCAACAATAAAAATTATTCCAAGATCGATTTTGGAACCAATAAAAAATCCTGAGAAGGGGATTGCAGCAAATGCAGCATAACTTCCCATAAAAACGAGTAACGGTGCAAAATTGAATAATGTTTTATCAGTTGCAGTGGGAACCAAATCTTCTTTCTGGAGAAGTTTAAATATGTCAGCAACAGTTTGAAGTATTCCGTGATAACCAACTCTCATTGGACCAAGGCGATCCTGCATATGTGCAGAAACTTTTCGTTCAGCTAAAACAGCTAAGAGAGCAAATGGAAGTATGAAGACAAATAGCGGAAGTAAGACTCACAACAAACATTGCGAGGATTTCGCTTCCGGTAAGATTATATAACCAATCGTACATCATCTGTCGATTTCTCCTAAAACAATATCAACACTTCCAAGAATTGCAACAACATCGGCAACCATAAAACCTTTGCAGAGTTCAGGAAAAATCTGCATAGTAACAAAAGATGGGGCGCGTACTTTAACTCTTGAAGGATTTAATGAACCATCACTTATAATAAAATATCCCAACTCGCCTCGTGGATTTTCAACTCTTGTATAAATTTGTCCTTCAGGTGGCTTTACTCTTTTTGGAATTGCTGATTTTACATCTCCTTCAGGAATTTGTTCTATTGCCTGCTCAATTATTTTTAGACTCTCTTCCATTTCTCTAACACGAATGAAATATCTGTCCCAGCAATCACCAGTTTTTCCTTTTTCACCACTTCCAACAGGAATTTCATAATCGAATTTATGATAAACAGAATAAGGATCATCTCTTCTTAAATCCCATTTCATTCCGCTTGCACGAAGATTTGGACCAGTAACTCCATAATTTATTGCAGTATCAATTGGAAGAACACCAACGTTTGCAGTTCTTTCAATAAAAATTCTATTGTATGAAAGAAGATCATTCAACTCTTTGACATTTGGTCTGAAATCTTTAATGAATTCTTTAGTAAGCCGTATAAAATCAGGATGAAGATCGTGAGAAAGTCCACCGATCCAGATATAATTATAAAGAAGTCTTGCACCACAAGTGATTTCAAAAAGGTGAAGAATTCTTTCTCTGTCTCTGAAACAAAATAGGAAAGGAGTGAAAGCACCGATATCTGCACCGTAAGTTCCAAGTGCAACAAGGTGGGAAGCTATTCTCTGCAGTTCTCCCATTATAACTCTGATGTATTCAACTCGCTCAGGTAACTTCAATCTTCATTAATCTTTCCATCGCAAGCGCATATCCAAATTCATTATACATTGAAGCGAGATAATCCATTCTATCGGTGTAAGGAATTATCTGCGGGTAAGTCATTGCTTCTGCATGTTTCTCAAAACATCTGTGAAGGTAACCTATGTGAGGAATTACGTCAAGAATAATTTCACCATCAAGCTAAGCTCTAACCTTAACACACCATGCGTTGATGGGTGCTGAGGTCCCATATTCAATACCATTTCTTCAGTCTGTAGTGCCATTAACTTTCTTTGTTAATAAGGAACTTTCATTCCCTGGTAAAATTCAGGATTCTTATAATCTTTTCTTAAAGGAAAACCAAACTCCCAATCATAAGGCATAAGTATTCGTCTTAAGTCGGGATGATTTAGAAAAATAATTCCATACATATCATAAGCTTCTCTTTCGTGCCAGTCTGCACCTTTCCATACTTCAGTAACTGTTACGACTTCAGGCTTTTCTCGATCAGTGGAAGTTTTAATAGTTAGCTTATGCTTTAGTTTTGTAGATTCCAGATGATAATAAACACTTAGTGTTCCACCCTTAATAGTCTCCAATCCTTTTTCATCTTTAACTTTTTCACCATTTGCATCATCAACTCCGGAGAGGTTCATTAAAGAATCAAACTGTAAATCATTTTCGTCTCTAAGGAATGAACAAATTTTATCAACCATAAGTGGATCAACAACTATAAAAGGTTCAACCGGTATATCGGTTTTCAATTCTACTACTGCATCACCAAATTTTTCTTTCAGAAGATTAAATATTTCTTCAGCAGTTTTCATGCACTCTTTCCGACAAAGCCGGACCTGATCGGCTTCACAATTGATTCATTTCTTATTTTTTCCTGAAGCTTTAATAATCCTTCAAGTAGAGCTTCAGGACGTGGAGGACAGCCCGGGACATATACATCAACTGGAATAACTCTATCAACACCTTTGAGGACGTGGTAACCGTGCTCCCAATATGGACCGCCGCAGTTTGAACAGCTTCCCATCGAAATAACATACTTAGGATCAGGCATCTGTTCGTATAATCGTTTAATTCTAATTGCCATTTTAAATGTGACAGTGCCGGAGATAATAATTACATCTGATTGTCTGGGCGAAGGTCGTGGAATTACACCAAATCTATCAAAGTCATAATGAGAAGCTGAAGTAGCCATCATTTCGATTGCACAACAAGCTAGTCCAAAACCAACTTGCCATAAAGATGAAAGCCTTGCCCAATTGAATAGGTCTTCAGTCTTTGCAATAACTATATTACCATCTGTAAATTCCTGATCCAGTAATCCCATATTCAGCTTGCAGGTTTAAGTTCTTCTTTTTGGTTTTTTAATGATTCGATTTTATTAAAGGAAGGTTCTTTGATTATAGGTCTTGCCCATTCAAGATCCCCTTTTTTCCACTCGTAAGCCATTCCAACGCCTAACAGTATCAAGAAGATTGCTCCAATGAGATATCCAACTATTCCAAGAGCTTTGTACTCCAAAGCCCAGGGAATAAGCAGAACCACTTCAACGTCAAATATTAAAAAGATAAGCGCGACTACATAAAAACGGATATTGAACTTAACCCAGGGGGAACCCTCAGGGTTTTCACCGCATTCATAAGTAGTTAGTTTTTCAAAAGTGGGTCGTTTGGGACGAAGAAGACGTGCAACATAAATTGCAACAACAACAAATAAAGCTGCTGTTAAAATAAATACGAAGATCTTACCGAATTCTGTTAGCATTAATATTAAAATTTGTTAATGAAAATTAACACTACTGTTCAGTAATGTCAAGAAAAGTTTTATTAATAGTATCATCTTTCGTTAAATTGTTTGTCTGAAAGTATAAATATATTTTTCACCGGAGAATACTTTTTGAATATTTCAGTATTTTAACAGGCAATCGAAATCATATTCCTTGAAATACTCTTAAACTTAGAATAAAACTTAATGGACTTAGTAAAAGTTTACCTGATTCAAAGCATTACAACCGCAGCCAATAACCTTCGACTCAATGCACAGCAAATAGAAGTTGTCGGATTGTTGCGTGAAACCATAGTTAATTCTACAGACCTTGGCTCGGAACTTTTATTGATGAAAAAAACAACTGAGCTTTCTAAACTTGCAATCAGGTTAGCTGAGATTCATACTTTTTTGACTCAAGGCAAAGTTGATTTCGTTAAAATATCAGAACAGTTCAGAGAGCATAGCAGGTATTTGATCAGAGATTTAAATCAATTCCTGGAAAATGTTAGTCCCCAAATTTATAAGGACGGGTTCAATAAGATTAATAATGGTTCCGTACATTCAATTGATGTTGAACTAATCGACAGAAGCAACCTTGCTGGTGAAATAATGGATAAAGATGTTACAATCATTGATGAGAATATTGTTATAGATAAAAAACATATTAACAAGAATACCATTTCATCTGCCGATTTTGAGAAAAAGATTTTAAGCCCCGTGAAATCTCTTGACGAATTACTTAAAAAATTCCCATCGGGCAATGTGAAAGATTCTGAGTTAAAACAATATTGCGAGCTTATGCAAGATCATGCTTCACTTGCATCGCTTCACGATTTTCAGCTTCTAACCAAAATGCATGAAATCATTGCCTCTGCTCTCGAAGGAATGACTAATGGAAAGTTACCAGTAGATAAAGAAGTTATTGAAGCACTTCGCGCGTGTTTAATTGTAATAGTTGCAGTTGTAAAAAGAAAAGATGTTGATATTACAGGATATTTAAATCGAGCGGAAGAGTTTGGGAAAAAATATTTCAATGAAAATTTTCAGGTATAGGTAAATGGAATTATTTGCAGTAATAATGGCTGGCGGAATTGGTGCAAGGTTTTGGCCGCGAAGTAAAAAGAAAAGTCCAAAGCAACTTCTGAAAATTGTTGGTGAGAACACAATGATTCAGGAAACATTTCTGAGAATAAATGGACTTGTACCAAAGGAAAATATTTTAATCGTCACAAACAAGACACAGAAACCAGGAATAGTGGAACAACTTCCTGAAATTCCTGTTGAAAACATTATTGTCGAACCATTTGGAAGAAACACGGCGGCTTGCATTGGTCTTGCATCAATAATTATTCAACAACGCTCTCCCGACGCTGTTACTTTTGTAATGCCTGCTGATCATATAATCGGGAATAACGAGAGTTTTATCAGCACTTTGAAAACCGCAGCAAATTTTTCGTATGAAAATCAAGCTCTTGTAACAATTGGTATTCAACCATCCAAGCCTGAAACCGGCTACGGATATATTCAGATTGATGAAGACTCAGGCAAAAATGATGTTTATAAAGTTTTAACATTTGCTGAAAAACCAAATTATGCTACAGCGGTTGACTTTATTAAAAGTGGTGACTTCTTTTGGAATAGTGGTATGTTCATCTGGAAGATTGATACAATCCTGAATGAAATAAATCACTTAATGCCAGATCTTTTTGAAGGACTTGTTAAGATAAAAGAAGAAATAAGTAATCCTGATTTTCCAAATATATTGTCAGAAATATATGGTCATTTAAAAAGCATCTCAATTGATTATGGCATAATGGAAAAGTCTAACATAGTACACCTCGTTAAAGGTCAATTCAGTTGGAGTGATGTTGGAAGCTGGGAAGCTGTTTATGATTTAAGCGATAAAGATGAGGACGGAAATGTTAAAGTAGGAACTGTTTACACCGATATGGCGTTGGATTCTTACATCTACTCACCGGACAAGTTTACTGCAGTCATTGGATTAGATAATTTAATAGTTATTAATTCTAAAGATGCCTTGCTTGTTTGTAAAAGAGATAAAGCTCAGGATGTTAAAAACGTAATTGACTATCTCAAGCTGCATAAGTTGAAAGATCTTTTATAATAGTTGATGAAAAAGATTATTACCGAAAGAGATATTTTAGAACTTGAAAAAAAGGGGACTAAAGTATTAGTTAAAACTAAAGACACTATATTCACTCCACTAGCTTTAGACAGAATCCGCTCCTCAAAATTTACTATCATTGAAAAAGAAATTTCACAAACAGAATCAACTCATCTGTCAAACAATACTAATTCAAATTCAGCTAGAAAATTAATTATAGGTAGTGATCATACAGGATTTAGGACAAAAAATATCTTAATTAAATATTTGACTGAAAAAGATTTTAATATTTCTGATGCAGGCACTTTTGATGAAAAAGCTTGTGACTATCCTGATTATGCAAAGGTCGTTGCCACGAGAGTTGCTTCTGGAGAATATAAATTTGGTATTTTGATAGATGCTACCGGCATACCATCAGCAATTGTCGCGAATAAAATAAAAGGAATTCGTGCAGCAACTTGTTACAATACCTTCAGTGCGAAAAGTTCCCGGGCTCACAACAATTCTAATGTTCTTGTAGTTGGAGCAAGAGCTCTGGGTGAAGAAACAATAAAACTCATAATTGATGAATGGCTTTCCACTGAATTTGAAGGTGGACGACATCAGAAAAGGCTTGATAAAATCAGCGATATTGAAAATGAAGGACAAAATTGAAGTATTTCTACATCCAATCATATTTTGATATAAATTGTTTATACAATAATTTTCGCCAGCCAAAAAGATATTACAAATTGATTTCGATATTGAACCAACCAAGGCACCTCTGAAAATAAATTATTCATAATCATTGCAGGATTAGCTAGAAATTGTTCATAGTAAATTCTCCACTTAAGGAAATTTTAGAAATAAATCCTCACATTTATCTGCTCAAAGTATTTTCCCCTGAGCTAGCTTCAATTATTAAACCCGGTCAGTTTCTGAATATTAGAGTTACAGAAAGAATCTATCCATTGCTGAGGAGACCGTTTAGTGTCTGTGATGTTGAAGGTGATTATATCTACCTGATGTTCAACATTATGGGAGAAGGAACAAGCATTTTATCACATAAACCAGTCGGAACTGATCTGGATATTCTGGGACCTCTTGGAAATGGATTCAATCTTGATGGTAACTATGAGACTGCTGTTATTATAGCTGGAGGATTAGGTGCAGCTCCTTTTCCTTATTTGACTAGATTATTAAGTGGAAAGAAAAATATTCTTTCCTTCATTGGTGGAAGAACTAAAAATGATGTTATCACCTACAATTTAAAGAATGCTAAGGAAGCATCAGATGATGGCTCGCGTGGTTTCAAAGGAAATGTTGTGGAATTGCTTGATAATAATATTGAGTTGCTTCATTCTCAGAAGATAAAAATATTTGCCTGCGGACCAACAGCAATGCTGAGAACTCTAAAAGAATTTTGTCTTATGCACAATTTTGAATGTGAAATTTCAACTGAATGTGCAATGGCTTGTGGTTTTGGAATTTGTCAAGGTTGCCCAATTGAATCAACAACAAAATCGGACCAATACTTACTTGTTTGTAAGGATGGTCCTGTGTTTAATATTAAGGACGTTGTGATATGAGTAAAGTAGATCTTTCTGTAAAGATTGGTTCATTAACTTTACGCAACCCGATAATGCTTGCATCAGGAACAGTTGGTTACGGTAATGAAATATCAGAATTTACAGACTTAAATAAGTTGGGCGCAATTGTAACTAAATCACTAAGTCTGAAACCAAGAAAAGGAAATCCTCCACAACGAATAGTTGAAACACCATCAGGAATGTTAAATGCAATCGGTCTTGCTAATGTTGGAGTTGAAGTATTTCTGAAAGAAAAAATTCCTTTCCTTAAAAAATTTGATGTTCCACTAATTTGTAACATTGCAGCAAGCACAATTGAAGAGTATGTTGAATGCACTAAAATTCTGACTGAGGAAGAAACTATCAAGGCTTTCGAGATTAATGTATCCTGTCCAAATGTAAGAGAGGGTGGATTATCTTTTGGCAATGATGTGAAAGCTGTTGCTAAAATTACAGAGAAGGTCCGGGCTGTAACAAACAAACCTATAATTATCAAACTCTCACCGAATGTTTCCTACATAGTTGAGTTTGCTAGGGCTGCAAAAGAAAATAGTGCTGATGCTGTTTCAGCAATAAATACTTTGGTAGGTGCAGCATTTAATATTTTTACTCATAAACCGAAAATCCAAAATATTACCGGAGGATTATCAGGCCCGGCAATTAAGCCGATTGCAATCGCAAAAGTTTTGGAAATATCTAGGCAAGTTGATATACCGATTATCGGTATTGGCGGAATTATGGATTGGAGAGATGTAATTGAATTTATGATCGCAGGTTCTTCTGCGATTCAAATAGGAACACTAAACTTTATTGATCCTTCCGCACCTGGAAAGATTGCAAATCAAATTGAAGAACATTGTATTAAAAATGGAGTTGAGAAAATTTCATCACTCATCGCATCATATCAATTTGAATAGAATGGATATTGAAACTTCTCTGAATAAGCTTTTCGCTCTTCATACTTTCGGAATCAAACTTGGATTGGATAATACAATTGATTTTCTGAATCACTTGGGAAATCCTCAACGTGAACTCAAAACAATCCATATAGCAGGTTCTAACGGAAAGGGAAGCACAGCATCATTTATTGCCAGTATATTACAAGAGTTCGGCTTCAAAGTTGGTCTGTATACTTCACCACATTTTGTAAAATTCAATGAGCGAGTTGTAATAAACGGAAAGCAAATAGTTGACGAATATATCTCTTCTTTTATAACTGAGCATGAAAATTACATTGATGAACACAAACTAACTTTTTTTGAAGTTACTACTGCGATGGCTTTTCAATATTTCAAAGAAATGGAACCAGATTATTGTGTAATTGAAACAGGACTCGGTGGGCGATTGGATTCAACAAATGTTTTGAATCCTTTAGCTGTGGTAATTACAACGATCAGTCTTGAGCATACTAATGTTTTGGGAAACACAATTGAACAGATAGCCGCAGAGAAAGCAGCAATAGTAAAAAAAGATTCGAAAGTATTTACTGGATTTCTCAAACAAGAAGCTGTGAATGTGGTTGATGAAAAATGTGAAGAAACAAAAAGCAATATTTATAGGTTGAAAGATTTTGTTTCAGAAGTTGATGAGCAAGTAAGTTTGGTTCTAGGAGAAGGTAAGGAGATTGACATAAATCCAACACTCAAAGGTAAATATCAGAAATATAATGCGTCACTTGCAGCATTAACCATTTCAAAAACATTTTCACTTAATGATCAGCAGAAATACTTATCAGGCATTTCCAATGTTTCAAGGAACACAGGATTACAGGGCAGATACGAATACTACCATAAAAATCCAACGATTATTTTTGATTCTGCTCATAATCCTGAAAGCATTAAATCTTTTCTTAGTGAATTTGCTAAAGAGTCAGGATGTTATAGTAGGAGAGTATTGATATTCGGTGCAATGCGTGATAAAGGCATTAGTGAAATGCTTCAAATACTTTCATTATATTTTGATCAAATACTTGTAACTAAAATCCAATATGAACGGGCAGCTAAACCCGAGGATATAAAACGACTTGGTGAACAAATAAATATCACCTGCGACATCATCCGGGAACCAATAAAATATTTTGAAGAGTTTAGGTTGAGGAATAAGGGTGAGTGTATGGTGGTATTGGGTAGCATGTATCTTCTGGGTGAGATCAAACAACAAATATTACAAGGGGTTACTTGACAATTAACTATTTATGGTTTATGTTTCGGTGAGCCGCAAAAACCTATCAAGTAATAAACTAATTGTGATCAATAGTAAATTATTCCCCGAAAATTCAAGCTGGTAAATGCCAGTACAAAATATGTTAAACAATAATACCTTCATCTGACAACAATAACGCAGGGCTAAACATTATGCCAATGGATATATCGGTACTAAAATCAAAAAAGATCGTAGAACTAAATGAGATAGCCAAAGAACTTAAAATTCCCGGCTACAGCGATCTTCGTAAACAGGAACTCATATTTAAAATTCTGGAAGCTCAGACTTCAAAGGATGGACTTACATTCTCAAAGGGAGTTCTGGAAGTTCTTCCTGATGGATATGGATTTCTTCGCTCCTCGGATTACAACTATCTTCCTTCACCGGATGATATTTATGTTTCTCCCTCACAGATTAAAAAATTCAGTTTAAGAACTGGAGATTTTGTCAGTGGCCAGGTAAGACCTCCAAAAGAAGGCGAAAGATTTTTTGCATTACTTAGGGTTGAAGCTGTAAATGGATTGGCACCTGAGAATATTCGTGAAAGAACTTTATTTGATAACCTTGTTCCTGTTTATCCAACAAAAAAAATCAATCTTGAATCTGCTCCTGGTGAGTATTCAATGAGAGTAATGGATATGCTTGCACCAATTGGCAAAGGTCAAAGAGGTTTAATTGTATCTCCTCCTAAAAGCGGAAAAACAGTCCTGCTTCAAAAAATTGCAAATTCGATTTCACGAAATCATCCAGAAATAAAACTAATTGTATTATTAATTGATGAACGACCTGAAGAAGTAACTGATATGGAGCGCTCTGTTCAGGGTGAAGTTATTAGTTCAACATTTGATGAACCTGCTGACAGACACGTTCAGGTTGCGGATATGGTAATTGAAAAAGCAAAGCGTATGGTTGAAGCTAATGAGCATGTTGTTATATCTACTTGATAGTATTACCAGATTGGCTAGAGCTCATAATATTGTTGTTCCTCACAGCGGAAGAATTTTATCAGGTGGAGTTGATTCAAATGCACTTCATAAACCAAAAAGATTCTTCGGCGCTGCTAGAAATACTGAAGACGGAGGCAGCTTAACTATTATTGCAACAGCTTTGATAGATACTGGCAGCAGAATGGACGATGTTATTTTTGAAGAATTCAAAGGAACAGGTAATATGGAACTTGTTCTTAATCGTGATTTAAGTGACAGAAGAATTTTCCCTGCAATTGACGTGAACCGTTCAGGAACCAGACGTGAAGATTTATTACTGAAAGAAGATGATTTAGGAAAAATCTGGATTCTCCGAAAAATACTTAGCGATTTTAGTCCTGTTGAAGCAATGGAATTTTTAATAGACAAGATCCGAGGAACAAAGAATAATAAGGACTTCTTAAACAATATGAATAACTAATAATTAGTTATTCATTTACTGTAATCAATTTTGCCTTGATTATCATCCTGGCCTGAATAATTTTTCATAAAAAAGAATTAAAGTGAAAAAATATTTATTCAGCTTCTTATTAATTTCAACTTCATTATTTGGTCAGCCAAAGCGTAATTCAGAACCATTTATACCAAGGATACCTTTTGAAACAGAAGCGATTTCCTTACCCAGAACAGATGGAGATTACTCTGTTTACTATTCGTATAAAATACCATATAAGCTTTTAGTATTCGCAAGAAACGAAGAATCATATGAAGCGAGCTTTCGTATTATTGTTGAAATCTCGGATAAAGATGGCAAATTAGTTGCACGCGATATCAAAGACAGCCAATTATCAGTTAATAGTTTTGAAGACACAGACGACTTAAATGTATTTTTACAGGATTATTTAAGCTTTAATATTAAGCCAGGTGATTACAAAGCTGCTGCAATAATATCAGATATGAACTCCACAGGAGACCTTCCTTTAAAACCCATTGAGTTTAAACTTGGTAACAAAGAAAAAAATCTGGTTTTGAATCCAATCGTTATTAATTCGCAGGAGATTACTTGTAAAGACGAAAGTGCATTCATATTGGCCAATTCAGGTGGTAATGTTCCCTTTAGTATCGAAAGTTATAATCTGGTCATTCCAGTAAGCGACACTCTGATTACTGAGATTGATGTTACTCTTGAAAATAATGACGAAGTCGTTTACTCAGGTAAAGTTGAAGAATCATATGTATTATCTATTGGAGTAACTAGCTGCAATGATAATATTTTAGTAACTACAATGCCAGAAAATAAATTGATACGGAATTTTATTATTAAAAATGTTAATCAAAAATTGAATGAAGGAGAATTAGTTTTAACAGTAGAGAATGAAGAAAAGGAAATAGATGAGAAAATTAATCTGAAAGTTGTATGGTTAAATAAGCCGTTTTCACTTTTGAACCCTGAAAAAGCAATAGAATTTTTAAGTTATATTGAATCTGATTCTGTTGTCTCTGAACTGTTGGATGAAGATGAATCTGATTATCCTGAAGCTTTGAATAATTTTTGGGCTAAATATGATCCTTCACCAGAAACAACATTCAATGAAATTATGTTCGAATACTATAGTCGTGTTGATTATGCTATCAGAGAATTTAGAAGTATTACTAATAACAATGGAGCAAAAACCGATAGAGGTATGGTTTATATTAAATTCGGGAATGCAGACAAAATAGAGCGCACATCGACTTCACAGGGTCAGGTTATTGAAGTATGGACATATTCAAAATCTCAACAGACATTTTCATTTATTGATAAGACAGGTATAGGCAACTTTACATTGACAGAAAATTGATGAGCAGAATTGTTATCACATGTGGTGATATAAATGGTATAGGACCAGAAATTGCGTTAAAAGCACTTAATAAAATATCCTTAAAAAATAATAAAACTCAATTCATCCTAATTATCCCTCAGAATGTTTTCGAAACCACGTCAGAATTAATAAAACCCATATTCAATTATAAAGTAACTGACGAATTAGAATCAAAGAATCCCAATTTTGATCAAGTCTTAGTTTTTGCTACAGGATCAGCAAAGCAAAGCTGCGGAAAACCTACTATTGACTCAGGTAAAGCAGCGTTTATAGCGCTGAAAAAATCATTCGAGATATTAGAGGGAAAAAGAGCTGATGCTGTTGTTACTGCTCCTGTTTCTAAAACTGCTCTAAAGCTTGCCGGGGTTAAATATCCTGGTCAAACTGAAATGTATGCTGATTGGTGTGGAGTTAAAAATTTCGTAATGACATTCCTTTCAGCAAAACTGCTAGTAGGGCTATATTCTATTCATATTCCATTAAAAGATGTTTCTAACTCTTTGGAATCAAACCAGTTAAAGATTAAACTTGAAATAGTAACTAGTACTTTAATAAAAGATTTAGGAATACTAAAACCAAAAATTGCAGTGCTTGGTTTAAATCCTCACGCTGGTGAGAATGGAATAATTGGTAATGAAGAAATAACTTTAATTGAGCCCGTTCTAAAGCAAAAAATATTTAACGGAATTGTTGATGGTCCTTTTTCTTCTGATGCATTCTTTGCCAATAGAAGATTCAAAAACTTTGATATGGTGTTTGGTCTGTATCACGATCAGGTATTAATTCCGTTTAAGTTTATCAACTCAGGAAGGGGAGTAAACTTTTCAGCTGGATTGCCGATCATCAGAACCTCTCCGGATCACGGTGTCGCCTACGATATTGCTGGGAAGGGAATAGCAGACGAATCAAGTATGATTGAAGCTTATAAGTATGCTGAAATAATTTTGAAGCATAGAAAAAAACTGCTTTAAAATGAAAGTAAGACCATACGAGAAAGTTTCTGATGTCTATAATGGTTTAATGAAAAAAGTTGACTACCCGACCTGGTCAAAATACCTTCTTGTAATTGCTGAGGAAAATATCTCTGAAAATGCAAAAATTCTTGAGCTTGGAGCAGGGAATTGCAAAATGGCTGAAATATTTTCTAAGAGATACAAAACTTATTATGCTTCTGATATTTCTTTATCAATGCTAAAAGGTTCCTCAAATAATGATCTTGAGAAGATTTGTTGTGATATGACAGCAATCCCGATAAAAGCTAAGTTCGATTTTATATTTTCTGCTTTTGATGGTGTAAACTATATTTTGAAACAAAAAGCTTTGTTCAGTTTATTTTGCGAAGTTTATCGCTTACTCGACGAGGATGGTGTATTTACATTCGATGTAAGTCTTGAAAGAAACAGTTTGAATGTAATCATTAGCGATTCTATTGAAGACCACCACAACGGTTTTTGGTTTCAAAGAATTGGTAAATACAATAAACGTAGCAGAATTCATTATAATAAATTTTATATTAGGGATGATTCAGGATTAGAATTTAAAGAAGTGCACAAACAAAAAATTTATGATATTTCCACCTACTTTAAGCTTGCCGAAAAAGCAGGATTGTATACCGAGTTTTGTTTTGATTGTTTCTCCTTCAAAGATGTTAGTCAAAAATCACAAAGGGCTCAATTTGTAATGAGGAAAACTGACTGATGATGCTCTCATTTGACAGTGTTGAATTTCATTACAGAAACCAACCGGTTTTTACGAATTTAAATTTTGAACTTGATTATGGGGAATTTCTTTTTGTAATTGGCAAAAGTGGAATTGGTAAAAGTACTTTGATGCAACTAATTTATATGAATCTGTTTCCACTTACTGGTACAGTTCGTATAGCTGAATTTGATTCCCAAACAATTAAACCATCTCAAATTCCTTTATTAAGAAGGAAGATTGGTGTCATATTTCAGGATTTTAAATTGCTGCCTGATAGGGATGTATATCAAAATCTTGCTTATGTTATGAAAGTGACAGGCACATCTTCAAAAGAGATTAAGAGAAAAATAAATGAAACTCTAAGTGATGTCGGTCTTTCACACAAGCGATTGAATAAACCGCACGAGTTATCAGGAGGTGAACAGCAAAGAGTAGCAATTGCCAGAGCTATCTTGAATGATCCGATACTAATCCTGGCTGATGAACCAACCGGTAATCTTGATCCTGAAACGTCATCGGAAATATTAGCACTTCTTAAAAAAATAAATAAAAGGGGTACCGCAGTTTTAGTTGTAACTCACAATTATGATATTGTAAAAAAAGCGAATGAAAGAGTAATTAAGCTTGATGATGGAAGGGCATTAAAGGCTGTAATCAAACATAAAATAGAAAGTTAAAGATTCAACCAACTAGAAATTTTAGTAAAGCATTCATTACATCTTCGATTGGATCACGTCCGTTAATAAATATTATTTTTTACAAATTATAAGCTAATAAACTGAACCTCAAACCGTAGGTGGAGTAAATTTCAAACCACTTTTATTTTTTATTTTATTGAAAAACTCCTGAAGCAATTTTTTACTTTCTTCTGCATAAATACCTGAGTAAACATTTATTTTGTGATTGGTCTTACCATCTTCAGCAAGATTATAAACGCTGCCACAAGCACCAAATTTTGGATCAAAGGTCGAAAAGAAAAGATTTTTAATTCGGGAAGCTAGCAAAGCTCCAGTACACATTACGCAAGGTTCAAGTGTTACATAGATTGAGCATTCATTTAATCTCCAGTTACCAATCGAATTAGAAGCAGCAGTCAAAGCAATCATTTCGGCATGAGCAGTAGCATCTTTTAATTTTTCTACCTGGTTGTAACCCTTACCAATTATCTTATTATCTTTAACAACAACTGCTCCGACAGGTACTTCATTTTCTTCAAATGCTTTCTCAGCTTCCTGTAAAGCAGCGAACATAAAACGATATGTATCTTCTCGAAAATATCATTTAAAATCTATTTAAAATTTAAATCATAAAATCAAAATACCAGGTAAATTTTTAATTTGAACTGCTAATTAGGCTTGTTTGAATTTGATAATTGTGATTGTTATTAGATTACCCCGGTAGGATTCTTCCGAGGCGGATCAGCCTTTGGCTGAGAACCCAATTAATCTTTTCAATAAAATCATAATATAATTAAAGTTGTACGCCCGGTAGGATTCGAACCCACAACCCTCAGATCCGAAGTCTGATGCTCTATCCAGTTGAGCTACGGGCGCATATTTTATGTTGTAAAAATAAAGATGAGTTTTTGGATTTACAATAAAAAAGCCGCTCCGAAAAGCGGCTTAATTGATAAAACAATTATTAGTTAATTCAAAAAATCTTTCGGATAAGTTTTTAAATTATGTCCAAATTTTAATTGTTCTTCCATTCTGCACGACCAAACAAGCTGACCGTTCCAAACTGTAATGTCAGGACAACCATCACACATACTTTGTCTTCCATCCGGAAGAAAATCAACCGGCTGAATAATCATAACGGACTGGTAATGTAACCTCTTAAAAATGTTAAGAGGATTCTTAAAAAAATTGAAGAATGTCTTTCTAAGTTTTTTATCGAAAGCTCCCATTAGAAGCATACTTTTACCTTTGCGAGTCCATTTAGGGGCTGCATAAGCAAGATATTTATTATACATTAGGTGGTAGAACATCTGAACCATTTCCATCCCTTTTCTTCCCACATAACCATATATTTTTTTCTTTGTTCCCAATCTTCCCGTCAGGAGCCATTTGAAGGAATCTGGTTTTTCTGAGCCGTTCAAATATGCACAAGGATCGAAGTCAGGATTATCTTTCCTAATCAATTCAACTACTTCAGGAGCCAATATATCTGCCCGGGTTACAGGATCTTCATTATAAACCAATTGACCCATATCAACTTTTTTAGATCCAAGATAAAAATCGTATTCACTGTTGTTAACTGCACGATAAAGAATGAACACCATAACGTTAACTATGTCAATATTGTTTTGTGCCCACTTAACCATTTCAGGAATATATTTCATAGTATCTTCATAAACCGTTGAGTTAAAAGCACAGGAAATGTTTCCCTCATCGGCTAACATTTTAGCAAAATGATATCTCAATTCATTCAGCTCTAATTCATTTTTGTCTTTCCATTGAGGTCTTCCTTGTTTACTGTCGATGTGAAATGTAAAACCAAAAGCACCAGCTTTTTTCAGTTCGTGCAATAATTCTTTTGTTAGTGCCAACCCATTCGTATTGATGATGGGTTTCATATTTCTCTTTTTTACTTCCTTAACAATATCGATAATATCCGGATGCGTTAAAGGATCGCCACCTGCGATCGAAACGCCATCAGCGTGTCTCAATTTAACGAATACGTCGAGATCACTTTTAATCTGATCAATTGTTTTATGTCCATCTTTTTCATTCAATCTGTAACAACCCTCACAATAAAGATTGCACTTGGCAGTTGGCTCAAGCCAGGAGATTGAATTATCTGTTAAGTTCCAGGGTAGCCTATAATAGTCAAGATGATTCAATGAATTGTTGTTCATTATTACTCCGGATGATACTAATATTTATTTAGTTAAAATTCGACAGCAAAAATAGTCTAATTTACAAGAATTGACAAAGGAAAAAGTATTGAATCAACAAATAATTTATAATTTGAAGTAAAGCTCTATTTGAATAGTTTTGTTTTCGAATAATCAAATAGTTCACAATCTGATGAGTAATCAACTTATGAAAAACATAATAATCTTAATTTTTTTCATATCAAGTATTTCAATTTTTGCACAGAGTAAATGGGTTGCAGGCGCTTCTTTCAATGTAGGATTTCCAACTGGCTCATTTGAAAATGATACGAAAACAGGAATAGGCGGTTCTATAATCGGAGAATATTTTTTTAGCAAGCAATTCTCTACAACTCTCTCAGTTTCTTATCAAAATTATCCTGGTAATTTTCCGGAACTCGCTGTTCAAGGGATGGTTCTCGATGTATCAATCAATTCAATCCCCATAGTAGTTGCAGGAAGATACTATATAGAAGAAGGACTCTTCACTACTATAGAATTGGGTTCTTACTTTTTCAGAATTAATGTGGAAGCTTCAGATCTTTATACAAATGAGAAATATTCATCCGATTACGAGGCAAAGTTTGGTGGGGCATTTGGCCTAGGTTATCGATTTAATTTATCAGAACAATCAGCAATGGAGTTTGACGGAGTTTATCAAATTATTCAAGATGATCTGAATTCGGTTGCACTTCGTTTAGGCATCTTAATATATCTGGATAAGATTTAATTATTGAAAAGTATTTTGCTATCAATCTATAATAGTCGGGACTTATATATGCTCATTAAATATTTTCTTTTAATAACGATAGTAATTTCTATTTCGGTTTATCCACAACAAAATCGTGAGCAAGCTTTAAGGAAAGGTGGATGGACAGGTGGTTTAGCTGGATGGGTTGGCTGGGAAAATTTCAATATTTCAGAAAAAGTGGGTGATGTAAATTCAAATTCTAAAATCAATGGTTATAATTTTATATTCAGTTCACGAAACGGAAGCCTTGTAGAAAATAACGGCGTATTCGGTTTCGATTTTCAATGGCGTCAAAGAGATAGAACAACAAAACCTGATCCTAATCCGGATAATAGCAGTGAATCACTAAATGAAAAAGAATGGTTCATTGGGCTTTGGGCAAGATACTATATTCCTTTAGCTGGAGAACTTGCAATGTTTTTTGAAGGATCGGGAGGATATGCTGTCTTTTCTCAAGATCTAGAAAATAATAATTCTAACGATATCGATTCATTAAACTACAATGCATTTGCAAATGGTTTCGCGTATAATGCTGGGGTTGGTATTACTCTTTTTGTTTCTCCAAATGCGGCATTTGAACTTACTGGCAGGTGGGAGGGAGGTAGTTTGAGTGGAAATAGAGACTATCAGTACAATGACTCAAGTGAATTGAATGTTAAGCTTGGAAATATTTTTATTCTATTCGGTTTCCAGGTTTACTTAAAATAATATTTAAATGAAAAAGGAGACCACTTTCGTGATCTCCTTTTAATTCGCCCTCACCACAATAAGCTTTAAGTGGACAAAATGCTCACTTAAACATTCGTTCAATCTCTGATCTGGATTTTCTTATTCCTCTGATTGATATGACTATAAAGAGAAAAAGTCCACCTAAAATAATCCCTGCTAATAAATATACTGCCATAAAATTGCCCTCCAATTTTTACGTTTAATTTTCAACCATTATGCCATTAGGTAACTCTCTAGTTCAACCTTATATTAGCTAAAAATTTATAAAATAAAAGAAATGATGTATCTAATTGGAGCCTAAAATGAGAATTGTATCAAAAAGGATATTACAAAATAATTGAGGTAAATTAAATGGATTCTAATTTTTATTGAGAACTAGAGGTATGCCGTTATGAAAATATATCCTACCGAAGTTTTCAGTTATCCAGTACAGAGGCTTCTCTGCTGGTTTATTTCTTTCAACAACATTTATTCGAACAACTTCGGGTCGTTCCTTAACCGTAATTACTGAATCACAAAATTGTTCAGGAGAAAGGCAATGGGAATCATCCAACTCAACTTCTAATATCTTTTGTTTGTTGATAAAGATATTCTTAACCATAAAATGATTGATATTTAAAGATTTATATGTGAGTGTTACTTCAAAATTTCTCATACTTAAAATATAAAATATTTTTCGATTATAACAAGAGGAATATCATTTTAATCTTTTTCGGGTATTTTGTAGTTCAGCCATTCTTCTAATGTCTCAATAATTATTGACCTATCGACTTCATTAAAGCTTTTTATTCGGGTTCTGTGGTTTCCCCCAGTTTTAACCATTTTAATAGAATTTGTTTCTCCGGTTAACTCCACAGCAGTTGCTGACCAAGCATCTATTTCACCATAAATAAATATCATATTGTTTCCGTGTTTCTGAATCCAGGTATTTATGTTTTGCATCAGACAGCAATCATATTCTGGGTCCATATATTCAGGTAAAAATATTTTACTGGTCGGCTCTCTCACTTCTTTTAACAAGTCTTTAAAATTGGAGATATCATATCCATAATATCCCATCTGGGAATATGCCTGATAAATAAATGAAAGATTAGATTCGATATCATTATCTGAAAAATAACTGAATGACGAGCCTTTCTTCAAATGTTCAAACAATTCTTCATCAGAAGCAGTCGTATCAGGAATTTGTGAACAGTTTGTGTACTGCCACTGCCAGAAAGCAAATCCATATTCCAACACAACGAACTCGAAAATAAATCCGTAATTGCCGATTGAATATGTGTAACCTGAGTTTTTGGTGTCTTCAATAAACATTGGCAGTAATTCATCTTCTCTTTTTAGCACTTCTCTTTGGAATTGAACCATTTTATCTCTGCATTCCCTAGTTCCAACATTATTCAGAAAATGGTATACTCGAGGATCTTCTGAAGTGAGGTTCAGTGGAGCAACGTAACAGACTGACGCATCTGCGTCATTGGGAAAATAATATTTATAAATGTAAGTAGTTTGTCCTCCTTTACTGATTCCTGTTGTAACCCACTTCTCATCGTAGATCATTTTCATTGTTTCAATTATCTTATGATGATCGTCCGCAGCTTGTTCGATTGTTAAAAAGTTCCAGTCAAGACTATCAGGTCTGGATTCTCCGAAATAACGATGTTCAACCACAATCTTGTTGCACTTTAATATTGATGCTAATTCATTTTTCCGGTTATAATCAATGTTGTATCCGCCAAGTTCAATTACCATCGGAAGTGATTCATCTTTGTTGGACAAGTAGAATTTCTGCTTGAATTTTTCTCCATCAGGATTATTATGATCGACTGGCTGCTCAATAAATATTTTTAAAGCTTTGCTGTATTCTGAATCTGTTTCAATTTGTTCGACACTTATAATTCCGGGCAGTGCTTCAACTCTGGTCTTTAAATCTTCCTGAGAGTAGAGAAGGGAATTGGAAGTTGCAAATAAAATAACTAATAAGATTAGTTGCTTGTAACTAGTCATCTAAATCTCCCGCTTATTTAGAAAAAAATTAATTATTCCTTTTGAAAAGATAAAGTTGAGAAAGTATCATTCCAATAAGCATCAATAAACAACCAATCAATCCACGCATTGGAATAGATTCATTTAAAATTAGCCATCCTCCGAGAACTGCAAAAACCGCTTCAAGGCTCATAATAATTGCAGCATTTGCCGGATGTGCTTCCCGTTGTGCAACTACCTGAACTGTGAATGCAATTCCCACTGAAAAGAATCCTGCATAAAGTATCGGCAGATATGCTTTCAGAATATTTTGCAGAATAATTGATTCAGTTATCATTGCTGCGATGAAGCTAAGTACAGCACAAACAACAAACTGAGTAAAAGCTAATTGGAAAGGATCAACTTTAATAGAATAAAATCCGATTACTAAAATTTGAATGGCCCAAAAGAATGCACCAATCAGAACTAAAATATCTCCAATATTAACGTCGAATGATTCATTAAGACTTAGAAAATATAATCCAACAGTTGCAACGATTGCACCCAGCCAAGTTATGATTGATGTTTTTTGTTTTATGAATAAACCCAGGATCGGTACAAGGATGATATAGAACCCTGTTATAAAACCAGCTTTGCCGGCATCGGTATAAACTAATCCACCTTGCTGAAATGTTGCACCAAGAAAAAGAACTGTGCCTGCTACTAATCCGCCGAATAAAAGATTTTTATCTTTGAACGGAAGGAATTTTTCTTTTTCAAATTTCTTATTTTTATTAATAAGTAAGAGAGGAATTAACGATAGGCTTCCAAGAGTAAATCGTGCAGTGTTGAAAGTGAACGGTCCAAGAAATTCCATTCCCGCTCTTTGTGCAACAAATGCAAATCCCCAGATGACAGCAGTTAATAATAGAAGTAAATTTGACTTCACTGGTTTAACAATTCTTCTAATGCACCAACACAAGCATTTATATTTTCTTCATTCGAAGAATAACCCATCAATCCAATACGCCAGACTTTTCCTGCAAGCTCTGCAAGACCAGCACCGATTTCTATGTTGTAATTATTTAGCAACGATATACGAACTTTTGCTTCATCAATTCCTTCAGGGATAGAAACAGAGGTTAATTGAGGAAGTCGCTCATCTTCTTTAACAAAGTGATGCAGTCCTATTTTTTCTAACTCCTTAACTAACTTTTCACCGTTAGCTTTGTGTCGCTTCCAGGAATTTTCAATTCCTTCTTCTTTCAATATTAACAAAGATTCGTGAAGAGCGTAGAGAGAATTTATTGGGGCAGTGTGATGGTAAGCTCTTTTTGCGCTTCCTCCCCAGTAACTAAGAATAAGATTTAAATCCATAAACCAGCTTTGCACTGGAGTTTTTCTTCTCTTTATGAACTCAATTGCTCTGTCATTAAATGTAACAGGAGAAAGTCCGGGAGGGCAGGAAAGACATTTTTGTGAACCAGAATAGGCAACATCAATATTCCACTCATCAATTAAAAGAGGAATGCCACCGAGCGAGGTAACCGTATCAGCTATGATCAGGCAATTATTTTTATGAGCAATTTCAGACAAAGTTTTAATATCACTCATTGCTCCGGTTGAAGTTTCTGCATGAACGATGCAACATATATTTATTTCTTTGTTCTTTTGTAGTGTATCTTCAAATATTTGAGGATCAATTGCTCTTCCCCAGGGCATATTAACGATCACAGCTTCAGCACGGCATCTTTCAACAATGCTTTTCATTCTACAACAAAATACTCCATTGATGCAAACAAGAACTTTAGAACCAGGTTCGACTAAGTTTACAAGACAAGTTTCCATTCCAACAGATCCAGGTCCTGAGACTGCAAATGTCATTTCATTTTTTGTTTGAAGAGTGTACTTAAGTAATTCCTTTATCTCATCCATCAAATCGATGAATTTTGGATCAAGGTGACCTATAGTTGGTCTTGCCATGGCCTCTAAAACACGTGGATGAACATTAGATGGACCCGGTCCCATTAAAATTCTATTTGGAGGAATGAAAGAGTTCATTTGAGATTCCTATTCTTGGAGTAACGCTGTTTTTAAAATAATTTTAAGTTCAATTATCTGTGCTTCACTTAGCGGTTCAAGAGGCATTCGTGGGTTTCCACCATCATAGCCAAGAATATCCATTGCAGCCTTTAAACCTGCCACGCCAAACTTTGAAGTGATGGCTCTGTTCACCGGAATCATTTTGTTTTGGAGTTCGAGAGCTTCTTTATTATTTCCTGTCAGGTAAAAATTATAAATCTGTAAACATTCATCTGGAGCAATGTTGGCTAGAGCAAGTATTCCACCTGCAGCACCAGCGCTTAAACCTAGGATAAAGAACAGAAGCAGTTCCTACGATTACCTTAAAACTTTCTGGAACAGTTGAAACTATTTCAGAAATTCTTGAGGGATTCTCGGTGCTGTCTTTAAGTCCTGCAATATTTGGATGCTGAGAGAGTTCAATTATTGTCTCAGGTTCGATATTCACGTTAGTGAACTTTGGTACATTGTAAATAATAACCGGAATCATTACACTCTCTGCAACTTTTGTATAATAGTTTAGAAAAGTATGATGCTTCATCTCAGATTTGAAGAATGAGGGAGTTATTAATAATGCAAAGTCTGCACCTTTTTCAGAAGCATCATTAGTCAGATTAATTGTATCTTTTATTGAATCAAGTCCTGTTCCGGCTATTAAAGTTTTTTTAGTGTGCTCCCTGACGGAAAAAATTATTTGAAGTTTTTCCTCTTTTGTTAAAAAAGCACTTTCTCCATTAGAACCAAATAGAACATAACCCGAAAGTTCTCTTCTTTCATATTTCCTAATATTTCTTTGCAATTTATCAATAGCAAGCTCATCATCGACAAAAGGAGTGATTAACGGTGGAAAGATTCCTCTTAAATTATCTGACATAACTTCTTCTATTTAATGATTTAGACTATTTATTAAATATATTTTTTAACACAAATCCAACATTTGCGGGCCGCTCAGCAAGTCTTCGCATATACCATGGATACCAGTGCTCACCATAGCTGATTAGAGTTCTTATTATATATCCATCAGCAGCAAGCTTATACTGCTCAGTTGTTTTAATTCCAAATAACATTTGGAACTCTAGTTTCTCTTTTGGAAGTCCGATTTTCTCTGCTTCTTTTTTAACTTGCTCCTGAATGGTTAAATCGTGCGTTCCAAAGACCATTCGAAGTCCTTTTTCTCTTATTTGTTCCAGAAGATATTTGGATAAAAACATATAATTCTCATTCACTTTGGACAATTTCGGGAATGCAACTGATGCAGGTTCTTTATAGGCTCCTTTTACTAATCTTATCCATGGATTTAATTCAATCATTCCCTTTATATCTTCCATTGTGCGATAAAGATAAGCTTGAAGACATAATCCAACATTGTTATGCTTCTCTTTAATCTTTTTGTAAAAATTTATAGTCTTATCTACATAGGAACTGTCTTCGATATCAATAAAAACAATATTGTTTAGTTTTTTAGCCTTTTCAGAAATTCTTGAAAGCATTTCTATAGTTTTATCGAATGATAAGTCAAAACCAATATGTAGTTAGCTTTAGTGAAATTTCAATATCTAAATTCGCACTTTTTATTTTTTCCAGAAGATCAAGATAGTGTTGAGCATTTATCTCAGCTTCCTGAAGATTGCTAATATTCTCTCCAAGGTGAGTAAAAGTAGTTGGAATGTTATGCTTAATTAGTTCTTTTGTTGCTTGAATAGCATCTTCCACTTTTTCTCCCGGCATAAATCGTTTAACAGCAGATTGTACAAACTTCTTTTTTGGAACCCGGCTTTTCAGCCATTCATTCCTAGAAGCCCAAAGTAAAGTATTTCGGCTAAGTCCCATTAAATTTTAAACATTTTAAACTTAAATATATCAGCTTGATTTTAGTAAAGTATAAAATTAGATAACTTATAATTCATACGATGAATCAGTGATTTAACTATTAGTTTATTCTTGCACTTCCCTCAATTTTCAATTAAATTTAAATATATCAAATCTAAAAGAGGGATAAATCATGCCGAAATATACTCTCACAATAAACCAAAAGAAACAAACCGTTGATGTTGATGCCGGCACTCCGCTTCTTTGGGTTCTAAGAGATAATCTTGGACTTAACAGGAACAAAGTATGCATGCGGAGAAGGTATTTGTGGTAATTGCATAGTTCACATTGATGGAAAAGCAGAACGCTCCTGCATTTTTAATGTTGAAGATGTTGAAGGAAATTCTATTACAACAATTGAAGGATTAGCTGAAAATCCGGATCATCAAATTTTCAAAACCTGGATTGATCTTGAAGTATCGCAATGTGGTTACTGTCAGCCTGGGCAGATAATGACTCTTGCTGCATTGTTGGACCAAAATCCTAAACGCCAACAAGAAAAGAAATTGACGATGCTATGAATTCAGTTCTTTGCCGATGTGGAACATATCAGCGGATTAGAAAAGCTGTTGATAAACTTGTAGAGGAGGAGCAGTGATGAAAAAATTAAATAATATAAAACGGCGTGAATTTATTAAAGGTAGTTGGGTTAAGTGGAGGTGGATTATTTCTTGCATCTTATGTTCCTCTTCAAAATTTATTTGCTCACCCGGGAGATGACCCAAAAATTTTGCACCAAGTGTTTTTTTGAAAATAGATTCAAATGGAATTGTAACTATTATTGTTCACAGATCAGAGATGGGGCAGGGAGTTAAAACTGCACTACCCATGCTTATTGCTGAAGAGCTTGAAGTTGATTGGGATAAAATTTTAATTGAACAAGCAGATGCTGATCAAAAATATGGAAACCAGACAACGGGCGGAAGTACAAGTATCAGAAGAAACTGGGAACCACTAAGAGTTGCTGGTGCAACTGCACGCGTAATGTTAATAACAGTTGCAGCCACACGATGGAATGTTTCTCCTGACAATTGCTATGCTGAAAATGGATTCCGTTATAAATAAACTAAATAAAGAAAAAATGAGCTACGGTGACCTGGTTGAAGAAGCATCAAAAGCTTCCTATTCCAACAGATGTTAAATTAAAGGATCCAAAGGATTATAATGTTATAGGTAAACGTGTTCACCGTGTTGATACACCTGATAAAATTTATGGGAAAGCAAAATTCGGAATTGATGTAGTTATCCCGGGAATGTATTATGCGGCTGTAAGCCGATGTCCTTCATTTGGGGGAAATGTAAAAAGTTTTGATGCAGCGGAAACCAAAAGTATGATTGGTGTGATTGACGTAGTTCAAATATCCAATGGAGTTGCTGTCATTGCTGACTCAACCTGGCGAGCATTTAATGGACGTGATGCTCTTGCTATTGATTGGGATTTTGGACCTAATGCTAAAGTTTCATCAGAAGATATCCACATTGAATTATTAAATAAATCAAAAACTGATGGCTTTGAATTTGAAAAAAAGGGAGATGTTGATGAGCAAATTGAAGGTGAAAAATTACTTGAAGCAGTTTACGAAGTTCCATTTCTTGCTCATGCTCCAATGGAACCGATGAACTGTGTTGCGAAATTTGAAAATGGTAAAGCTGAACTTTGGGCACCAACGCAAAATCCACAAAACGCAAGAAGTGAAGTTGCAAAAGCACTTGGAATAAGTGAAGATGATGTTACAGTTCATATTACTTTTATGGGCGGGGGATTTGGGAGGAGACTTGTAAGTGATTTTGTAGTTGAAGCAGCAGAAATATCCAAAGCCATTGGCAAACCGGTTAAACTAACCTGGACACGCAAAGAGGATATGAAATTTGGATGGTATCGTCCACCGAGCATGCATACTTTAAAAGGTTCAATAGATAGTGAAGGATTGCCATTAAAATTTTCTCATCACGTAGTTGCACCATCAATAATCCAGATGCGGTTTTCACCTGAATCTTCCCCCTCAAAATTATGATATACAAGAGGGTACTGTTGGATTAGAATATCAGATCCCAAATATGAGAATAGCTGGTACTACAATTAAAACACATGTTCCAATTTCCTGGCTGCGATCAGTTTATAATACACAGAATCCGTTTGCTATTGAATCATTCATTGATGAGATGGCTTTGGCAGCTAATATGGATCCGATTGAATTCAGAAAAAATATGCTTCCGGATGATTCACGTTTACTAAATGTGCTTAATGTTGCTGCGGAAAAATCAGGTTGGGGAGTAGGTAAAATTCTGCCAAAAGGACGAGGAAGAGGAGTTGCTTTGTTCAAGGGATATGATAGTTTTTGTGCACAAGTTGCTGAAGTAACGGTGAAAAACAAAAACATAAAGATTGATAGAATTGTTGCAGTTATTGATTGCGGCATTGTTGTTAATCCAGATCTTGTAGAAGCACAATTGGAAGGTGCGATTGCATTCGCTCTATCAGCTACATTGAAAGGAGAAATAACGATAAAGAATGGTAGCGTCGAGCAAAACAATTTTGATGATTATGAAATCCTCACCTATAATGAAATGCCCAAAATGGAAATCCATTATATTAAAAATAATTATCCTGTTGGCGGTGTAGGGGAGGTTGGAGTAGGCGCATTGTGCCCCCGCATTATGTAATGCTTTATTTGCAGCAACTGGAAAGAGAATTAGAAGGCTACCAGTAAAGTTAAGTTGAATGGAGATGTCACGGACAGACCGGACATCTAAAATGACTATTATATCGGCCAGAGCCAGCCGAAAATACCTGCAGTGAAAAAAGCGTAAATCAATCCATCAAACATTGATTTGAAAGTTGCTGCCCAACCTCTTTTATACCAGATACTATTTTGCAAAAGGGCCAAGCTGTAACCAACAAATGCAGTAGCTCCAGCAAATCTAAATATGCCAAGATAATGAGCTCCAGGAGCTAATGCATTTCCTGCAATATATGCAGCAAATATTCCTACAATGATTGAATAAACAAACCACAGTGTAAGCTCCTTGCCCATATTTGGTGATCCGCTTTTAATAATTGTCATCATACCTACCGGTCCTTGTTTCATCTTTTCGAGAAACTCTGGGGAACCCATATCCTTCATACTTTTCGCTCGTGGAAAGCTATAATTTCCTTCGGGCAGATTATGCTTTCGTATATCATCCATAACCTGTTTCTCATTTGGGAAAGCAAGAAAATCATTTTTGTGATAGCCCAGCACCATATGAATAATTGAACTGAGAATAAAAACAGCTACAGCAGAAAGCAGAATTGGCAACCAGAGTGAAAGAATTGAAACCATTTCATCTCCTTCTATTATTTGTTAAATGTTAATTAACTCTGGGATTAAAATAATAAAAATGATTTATTATTTGAAGTTATGGAGTAGTAGTATAGGACGAAATTTTTAATTGCCAACTTGGATAGATTATAATAAGAACCCCGCCTATGTTATTAAGCGGGGATTGGGGAGTTAAACTAAGTTGTTGGAAATTATTTTAGTAAAATCATCTTTCTAGTTTGTGTGAAGTTGGAATTTTGTAGTTTATAGAAATAAATTCCACTTGGAAGTTCCACTGCATTGAAATCCACTCTATAATCTCCTGCAGCTTGTTCTTCGTTTACTAAAGTTGCTACCTCTTTACCAATTGCATTATAAACCTTCAGCTGTACAAATGATTCCGATGGAATTGAATACTCAATGCTTGTTGTGGGATTAAACGGATTAGGGTAATTTGGATATAATTTAAATTCAGTTGGATTTGGATTTTGAAAATTCTTAATATCAGTAACTGGATCCCAACCGGCTAATCTAGCCCATAACCACCAGGCAGCATAAGCTTTAAGGTTAGCATTTAAGGGTTGAGTATGAGCAGCACTGCAGCTATACCAATCCACTCCTTCTATATGAGTGTTTTGCCATTCAATTGCCCAATTTCCACCTGTATAAGAGCAATCATCGTTCACATTTTTATCGCCAAAATAATTACCATCCGGATTATAGCATTCGATATCGTAAAAATCGTACAACACTTTATTATTGGTAATACAATAATTTCTTATTTGTTGATTTCGTAAGTGAAGATTACCAGATTCTCCAGAGCCATCTGCATGTCCTGTCATGTAAACAAATTTAATATCTGGATAATCAGACTCTAGTTGTGACATAGGTGATAAATATGTATCTATCATTTCTTGTTCACTTCGGCCGGAAGCCTGTCCACACCAGGACCAGATAATTACATTTACATCTGCATGGGATGCATCATCTAAATACTCGCGTGTTTCATTTACCCAAGCAGGATAATACCCACAATCATGATCCAACCAGCCAGATCCATAACCATCACCTTCTTCCAAATCGAGTGCACCATTGGTCCCTCCATTATTCCATGCAAAAATATCTTGAGGATGTGAAAGCCCTAAACCACCATTATTAGCAAAAGTAATTAATCCTGTCATACCGGTAGTTAATTGACTGCCATGGGATGTATGGCCATAACCAATATGTAAATTTGCTTTTGCTTGATTTATAGCAGATTCAGGAACAATAGTAATATCAGTGCAGGTATGGTCAATAATTGTTCCTTGCGACAAAACTTGCGCTTGCCATCCTAATAGGAGGATTAAAAAAAATACTACAGAACTAACTTCTTGTGTGAAAGTTTTGATGTAATTCATTTGTTACCCCTTCAATATTTTTATTATTTTGTCTTCTTTCGCGTATAACGAGTTTGCTAATAAACTATTTATTCTCAACAATAATTTTGGTTTATAAACTATCGTTATCATTTTCAACAACATTATTTTATAAGCAAATTGCAACTACAATGCCAAATATTTTTACTAAACACAATAATTTGTAAAATCCACGCTTATTTTACTATGCTGGGGTGGGGGATAGTAGTCAATGAGCAATATGAACTGAATCTAAGAGCAGTAGTGTTTTTTGTTGATTGATTTGATACCATTGTACTCACTCCAATTGCTTGGTTGATGGCAATACAAAATAATGTTGATTAAATTTAAGTGTTGTATATTTATTCTTCTTCTGGGGTATTAGAAATGAAACAAATTATCTTCAATAAACGGAATGTTTTCATTGCTCTCATCACTTGTTTTCTCCTCCTAATCGTCTACTCCTTTTTTATCCAATCATCCGATGCAGGCTTTTCTAGCAAATTCTTTAGCTTCTGGTACTTGTCTCGAGTTTGGATTGGCGCGATTTTCTGTCTAATAGGTGGGATCATTCTATGGAAAGCAAAGTTAACACAAAATTTAAGATTGGGAATTTTGTCTATAATATTTTTTGTGTTTGCAATATTTCCTGCACTACCAATTGGTGATATTGCTAAAGGCTTAGGAATTCATCCAAGTCCAATGTGCATTGTTACCAAGCCCTTCTTGTTTATTTATGCTGGGAAAACCATTCCTATTATTTTCTTTTCACTACTATTATCAATCATCATCTTAACTTTATTAGGCAATAAACTATTCTGCGGGTGGGTATGTCCGATTGGAGCAATACAAGAAATATTTAATCGAATTCCGTTGCCGGGAAAGTTAAAAATGAAGATACCTTTTAAAGTATCAAACATAATACGTATCAGCTTATTCATCCTGTACATTGGATTAATTTTTCTACTTGGAATAGGTATATATGATTACATTAATCCTTTTGAATTCCTTCATTGGAATTTTGAACTCTTGGGACTTGTTATCATATCCATAATATTAATAACATCAATTTTGATTTTCAGACCGTTTTGTTACCTGGTTTGTCCGCTTGGATTAATCACCTGGTTCTTTGAACAAATATCGTTAGTAAAGATTAAAGTAGATGAGGACAGTTGTACGAAATGTGAAATCTGTGTTGAAGAAAGCCCCTGTCCTTCAATGAGTGCTATTCTTGAAGGAGATAAAATGAAACCTGATTGTCATGCTTGTGGTTATTGCATCAAATCTTGTCCTGAAAATGCAATTGAGTTCAAGCTATAGTTAATAATTATTGATTGAATTCAAAAACCCCCACCTATATTACTAAGTGGGGGTTGAAATATATTTACCAATAACTATTTAAATTATTAATTAAAATAATTTAACGAGTGCGCTTACCAGCTTTGATGCCTCTACAAGCTTTGCAAAGTTTTCGACCGCCAGCACCCTTATTTCTTTTCTTAACACCTTTACCTGATGAACAGGAACCATAAATGTGATAGACTTTACTATCTTTCGAATGAAATGGTGATATTTGTTTTGCCATTATAGATCTCCTAGGATTAGTGAATATTAGTTAAATTATATCTGTAATGTATTGACTAGGATAAACTTAACTATTTTATCTGAATATTTAAAATGTTCTTGAAATTATACAGCAAATTATACCCCCCACCACCTAGTTACTAAGTAGAGATTGGCGAACTGTTAACAGGACAAGAAGAATAAAGTCTACGAGCTTTGATATTTCCTGTTAACCAATTTATTTTGCTGTAAACACTCCAATTGCTTAGAGGTTATTAATGGGTTTCTTTGAGGTCCTTATGAATTGCTATTCAGCGATCAAACTTTGAATGTTTGCACAATTCAATTTAATTTTCTATTTGGATTAGGCCTTTCATTCCTTCTACAGATTTGGTGTTCGGTAAAAAAAATAGTTTATTTACAATTAAAAAATTGAAGCAATAATGTTTAATCTTAAGAAATTTTATTTTCAATTGTTATTCATCTTATCTCTTCTAGTGGTATTGATTCTTTTTGGGTTCAATGATAATGACGGAGATGAGTTGCAAGTTAAAAACAAGAAAAATGACCTAGTTGATTCGAAATTCAACACTAAGGAGCAACTTGGTAAGTTGCTGTTTTTTGAGAAGAGTCTTTCAACACCACCAGGACAAGCTTGTGCAGATTGCCATGCACCGGAAGTAGCATTTGCTGATCCGGAAATTGAGTTACCTGTTTCGAAGGGAGCTCATCCTAACCGATATGGTAGTCGAAATGATATGACTGTTTCCTACTCCTCTTTTGTACCTCCATTACACTTCGACAAAAATGATAGTAATTGGGTTGGGGGATTATTTTGGGATGGTCGGGTTAACTCGCTAGCTGAACAAAGTAAAGAACCACTGCTAAATCCATTGGAAATGGCAAATCCTGATACGCTTACTATATTGAAGAAACTACAAGCGCTTAATTATGTAGATCTTTTCACTGAAGTTTATGGATCTGACGCTTTAACCGATCCAACCACTGCATTCAACAATATGGCTGATGCCATTGAAGCTTATGAGAATACATCCGAAGTGAATCCATTCAGCTCAAAATATGACTATTGGTTACAAGGTAAAACTGAACTAAGCGAACAGGAGATGCGTGGTCTAATATTGTACGAAGCAGAAGATAAAGGCAACTGTGCTGCATGTCATCCAAATAGTATTTTGGAAGATGGCTCTTTACCACTCTTCACAGATTTTACGTATGATAACTTGGGCGTGCCGAGGAATCCTGAAAATCCTTTTTACTCTCTACCACCAGATTTAAATCCCGATGGTTTTGAGTTCGTTGACTTAGGATTGGGTAAGACTCTCAATGATCCAAAACAGAATGGTAAGTTTCGTGTGCCAACTCTGAGAAACGTAGGATTGACATCTCCCTACATGCACAATGGTGTCTATAAAACTTTGTTCAATGTGCTGGCTTTTTACAACACACGCGATGTGGCAAATTGGCCCGAACCAGAAGTTGCTCAGAATGTAAATATGGACGAACTGGGAGATCTTAGGACTAACCAATTCAGAACTTGAGGATCTTGTTGCATTCCTTAGAACTTTAACAGATGGTTGGGAAGATCCAAATTATTAGGTTATTTAAAAGGATTAGCTCGCGTATAGATGAATTTCCACAATTGTAAACCAATAATGGTATCTGATTAAACATTAAAAACCCCCGCCTATGTTATTAAGCAGGGGTTTGATTGAAAATGAACTTAAATTACTAGGAATTTATTTTAATAAAATCATCTTTTTAGTTTGGGTGAAGTTTGGTGTTTGTAGTTGGTAGAAGTAAATACCACTGGGAAGATCTATTGCATTCCAATTATATTTATAAGTGCCCGCAGTTAATTCTTCAGAAGCAAAGACCGCTACTTTTTCTCCTAGTGTGTTAAATGCTTCCAGTATTACAAATGTTGCTTCTGAAATTGAAAAACTAATTGTAGTATTAGGGTTAAAGGGATTGGGATAGTTTTGTGATAAAGAATATACAGTTGGAGATAAATCCACCTCTTCCACAGGAAGAATTAGGAGAGTTCCTTGGAGCCAAAAATTAGAATCCCAGGAGTGGAGAAACCAATCTGTCCATAGTTCCATATCGGCATCACTTATTCCTACCTTTGAAAAACGTTCACCTTCCAGATAGCCCGCATTTCCATCAGCTTTATTGCCAGTTCTATATTGATTTAAATCATATGCACCAACAAGATAAACTGTAAAAATCATAGTAGTATTCGCATCAACATTCATATTTATATCGGACCATGTAATCCAACCGCCTTCGTAGGATGCAGGTATAACAACTTGCTCGGTTTGTAAAATAACTCCTAATTCATCCCGAATATTTAGAGTTAAGGTAACTTCATGACCAAAACCATCAGGATTTTCAGCATAGTCAAATCTGCCTGTAAAATCAAATGCAAAACTATTTAAAGTTCTTGCGGTGTCTATCAGAACACTTTGGCCTACACCAACATGTCGTGGTCCAAAACCTGGTCTATTATCACCACCAAACCATCCAGATGCGTTGTGGGTGTCGAAAAGAATCTCATAGCTTTGTGCATTAAGCGTAGCAAAACTTACTGAGATGCTCACTAGGATAATTAATGCTAATTTCTGCAGAATGTTTTTTTCTGTAGAATGAAAAGTGTAATTGAATGGTTTCAATTTCTAGGCTCCTTGTATTAGTGGATAATCAAGTTGAATTGTGGATTATCTAAAATCGGTATTAATTACTAGTGGTCAAAACTTTAATAGTTGAACATTAATATTCAGACAATTGATTTTAAAAGTTCAACTTTCTAACTATTGAATTTGAACTGAAGTGGGGAAAGTGACTGGGATTAAATCTTAGAATATTGGTGTTTATTGTTGATTGATTTGTATTGTGTGCAAACACTCCAATTGCTTGGTGGCGGACCAACTGGTTATTATGCAAATCTAGAATTATCAGTAAGTTTGGACATTCAATTACACTTTAAACACATAAATTGAATCGACCAGAATTATTAAGTTACAGATTAAAAAGTATTGGGAAGGCCGTTGCTTTTGGAGCGGTGGCCGGAGGTCTTGTTGGTTATAGTACTTCTTTTTTTGATGAAATCAATCCGATAGGACCAATATTACGCGGACTATTGATTGCTAGTTTTATAGTAGCACATATTGGAATCTTTGAGGAATTTTTCTTTAACTCGAAATTAAGAAAGAAATCTTACTTAACCCTTCTAATTTCCAGAACCATCATTCATTCTACAGCGATTTTATTTTGGCTAGTCATTATCAATGCAATCAGTTTGTCGATGCTCACAGATTTATCATTTTTTGAAGGCATATATTACTATTTATATGAAGCCTCATTTGACAGAGATGCAATTATGATTGTTATTGGTACTACAGTTATGATTTCATTACTGCAGATAAAAGAGTTCCATACCAAAGGAAATTTGACAAAATTTATTCTTGGAGTTTATCATCAACCAAGGGAAGTTGAACGCATTTTTCTCTTTCTTGATCTTAAATCTTCTACGGCTATTGCTGAGAAGTTAGGCAACTTTGCATATAGTAATTTTTTAATAGATTATTATTATGACATAACAGAGGCAATTTTGATGGCGGAAGCGGAAATATACCAGTATGTTGGAGATGAAATTATATTATCTTGGTCTCTCAACAAAGGAATAAAGAATGCAAACTGCATCAATTGCTTTTTTGATATTCGGAATTCGATAGAGCTCAAAAAGAGTAAGTATATAGAACAATACGGTGTTCATCCAGAATTTAAAGCTGGCTTACACGGCGGCAATGTAGTTGTTACTTCGATTGGGGATTTTAAAAAGGAAATTGTATACCACGGTGATGCTCTTAATACCGCAGCAAGACTTGAAACTGAATGTAATAAACACAACCAGATATTCTTAACATCTGAATACATATTAAAAAACATACACCTCCCTGAATATTTGGAAGTATCACTTATTGATGAAATGCAATTGCGTGGGAAAGAAGAAAAAATAAAAGTATATGGATTAAACTTCATAAGAAAAATAACTCCACAAACTGACCTCAATATTAGAGATTCTTAAGCAAAGTACTTATGAACACTCAATAATAAATCTTGAATTATTTTTTAATAAATTCAGTCTGTACATTTTTTTGTCATAATAACAATTAATAGGGAGTTCAAATGAAAAAGCTTTCAGCATTTTTCTTATGTGCATTAGTATTCACCATCTTTAATTCAATCACTCTGCGGACAGGGAAAACCAATTCAACTATCACTATTTAATCCTATTCAAATTGTTCCCGAATCTCAATCTATAAGTGGATTTCGCTTCAATCTTATTTATGGTAAGAATGCAAATGTAACAGGATTTGATTTGGGTTTAGTTAATCAATCAACTGGAATACAAAAGGGTGTTCAATGGGGAGGTGTTAACTTAACAGACGGTGGAGTTACAGGATGGCAGGCTGGATTTGTAAACGTATCTAAAGGAAGTTCAGATTGGATTGCAAACCGCCACAGTTAGATTGTCATGATGGACATTTTAAAGGATTGCAGTTTTCAGTTGTGAATTATGCTGCAACTTTAAAGGGTTTGCAGCTGGGTTTAATAAACATTATTGGCAAAGGTGGATTCTTACCAGTATTTATACTATTTAATTTTGATTTTGATTAATTAAAAAAATCCTGCCTAGTTATTAAGCAGGGGTTCGGAAAAATTAGATAGAATTAAATCTTATAGATTTAAAGTTTGTTGTTAATCAGTTTGTATTGTTATAAACACAAATGAATTTATTAACATCTTTAATTTGTGATTGTTATTTTTGTAATAGTCAATAAGGGAAGTTAAATTAAAAACCGTAAACAATAATAAACGCTTATAAATCTGAATAATATCATACATAAAATATCCAATCTAAAAACAGCATTTTCTAATCACTATACAAAGCACTTATGACCAAGAAACCAAACTCCAAAAATTCATTCTTTCAGAATATTTTGTCTGTTACAGAAAGGGCGGGTAATGCATTACCACACCCAGCCACATTATTTGCTATTTTTGCATTATCAACAATCGTTATTTCTTTTATTGCTTCCGTAGTCGGTTTGCAAGCAATTCATCCTGGTACAAATGAAATTATAGAACCCGTAAATCTACTCACGGTTGAGGGTTTGCATCGCATTATACTAGAGATGGTTGATAACTACACGAGTTTTGCACCTCTAGGAATTGTTTTGGTTGCTATGATAGGAATCGGCGTTGCAGAAAGTAGTGGATTAATAGGCGCAATAATCAGGATGCTTGTTTTATCTGCGCCCCCAAAATTGCTCACTTTTGTCCTTGTTCTTTCTGGTGTATTATCAAATGCAGCAAGTGATATTGGATATGTTTTGTTAATACCACTGGGGGTATAATATTTTTAGCTGTCAGAAGACATCCGATAGTAGGAATGGCAGCAGCTTTTGCTGGTGTATCAGGTGGTTTTAGCGCAAACCTTGTTCTTGGAACAATTGATCCATTATTGGCTGGGCTATCACAGGAGGCAGCCAGAATTTTAGATCCTTTATATACTGTAAATGCAACAGCCAACTATTACTTCATGGTAGTTTCAACTTTTATAATTGCTATTGCAGGTACATGGGTAACCGAAAAAATAGTTGAGCCACGGTTTGGTAAGTATGTAGGGCAATGAAAAAAATGAAGACATCGAACAATTGTCAGGGAATGAAAAAAAGGGACTCAAGTATAGTCTTATTGCAGGATTGATTATACTCGCCATTATTCTCTGGGGAACAATACCCGTTGATGGTTTTCTAAGGGCCGCTGACGGCGGGATTCTAAATTCTCCTTTAATAAAAGGCGTAGTTGCTTTACTGTTTATTGTTGCTACAGTAATGGGATTAGCATATGGATTTGGCTCTGGACTTTTAAAAACGATTCGGATGTTGTTAATGGTATGGGTAATGCAATGAAAACTTTAGGATTATATCTTGTGCTTGTATTTTTTGCTGCCCAATTTGTTGCCTATTTCAAATGGACTAACTTAGGAATGATATTGGCTATCAATGGTGCTGATGTATTATCATCTTCCGGACTTGGTATCATTCCTTTAATGATACTGTTTATTGTTTTTGCTGCTGCAATAAATATGTTAATGGGAAGTGCTTCGGCCAAATGGGCCTTAATAGCTCCTATTTTTATTCCAATGTTTATGCTTTTAGGCTATTCCCCTGAACTTACTCAAGTGGTTTATAGAATTGGAGATAGTATCACTAATTTAATCTCTCCAATGATGAGCTTCTTTGCACTCATAATTGCGTTTTTTCAAAAGTATGATAGTAAAGCAGGTATCGGAACAGTAATTGCGACAATGTTACCCTACTCAATTGTTTTCTTTATTGCATGGACTATTTTATTAATTGTCTGGATTCTGTTGGGACTGCCCCTTGGACCAGATGCTGGATTGTACTACAATAGATAGAAAATTATATTTTACAGAATTGAAGTAATTAAAAACCCTCCGCCTATATTATTAAGCAGGGGTTGGGGAAAAATAAAATATATTTTTGAAAAGTAATTATCCCTTTATAATGCTGAATTAATATTTCACCGAATTTTTTGGGAGATTGGCCGAAAACTTATTTATACCTACTTTTTCTTTTTATATGTTTATAATGAATGATAAATATTACTTGGAGTAAAAAATGGAAATGAATAATAACGGAAACAAAAGAAATTCGTATACCAATCGCAGTGATAGTGACCAATCTGAATCAGAAGGCGGATATAAGAAGTATTATACCGACAGATTAAAAGATTTATCAATCTTGTGGGGCAAAAAAAAATGATTACTTCTAATATTTTTAAGGGCGGAAAGGCTACATCTATATTTGGGTATTCGGAGATTGATTTAACCAATTGTAAATTGGATAATAAATCTGTTGTGATAGATATTCTAGGAATATTTGGCAGCTCAACTCTAATTGTACCGAAAGAATGGAATGTGGTGGTGGATGTTTCTTCTCTGTTTAGTGGTTTCTCTAGCAAAATTCGAAGAACTTCCGAAACAAAAGTTGATATGGAAAAAACTTTGACTATAAAGGGACTTGTCCTTTTCGGCTACGGCGAAGTGAAATCAATGATTTAACTATTTATAACAGCAAAACAAAAAATTATAACCCGTATCACTAAGACTTAATCTACAGAACTATTACTTATTTGTTACTTGTTGAAAATAGAATTTCTCTAATCCCTTCCGTCTATTCGTAAGTGTTCAAGAAACAATCTTAATGGACAATTAAAACTATGTTGTCATTTCTTACATAAAGAAAAAATGAAAAGAGACAACCCATATAAATAATCCCAGTCCAAAAGTTGTATGATTAACGAGACTGGTTCTAATAATACTTGATTTATTTGATGATTTAGAAGCCAAAAAACCAAGGCCTATGCTTGGAAACAACCAAAACCACGGTAAGAGAACTGTTGCTATTCCAAATATTAGAGGCACCCAAATTTGATCTTGAATTGTTGGCTCTTTTAATTCCATAAAAAGATAGATTCCTGCTAAGACAATTCCAATCAAATAATGAGCTATTAAACACCATGATTTTTCATTATTTAATGCCTGTGTTTTGTTAATATCTTTGTGTATAAATTTTCCCTTAAATAAATAAAGAAACCATCGTCCAACAGCTTCAGGTTTTATGAGTGAATGAATGAGTTTTCTTTTAACAAGAAAATCCGCTAATAAATCCATAAAATATGTTGCAAACGTGCCCATCAAAATCATTTCAATAACAATCATGTTCCTTCCGTTTTAAAAGATGTAACTATAAATATATAGACCTTATTTAATTTATTTAGGATGGGAAAGAAATAATTTGCAAAACTCAAGCCATACGACAGTCTAACCCTTATATCAAATACAACACTTAATAAAAAACCCCCGCCTATGTTACTAAGCATGGGGTTGGTAAAAGTCTATAGAATTAAATCTAAGAGCCTTGGTGTTTTTTGTTGATTGATTTGTATTGTTGTAAACACTCCAATTGCTTGGTGGGGGCTAATAAGTTCTTTACAATTCTTATTAGTTGCTACTTAGCGAACAATCTTTGATTATTTGTGTTGTTAAATTTAATTTTATACTACAAATAATTTAAGGCTATTCTAATTTTAAGTATTTCACTGAACTTGTAGTAAGGTCCTATATTCTTGTTGAGTATTAGTTATTCTTTCACCACAAACAGATAAAGGAGAATATAATGAATCGTAAACTTGAAACATTTTTGATGAAAACGTATTTACTGAGCGTAATCTTTATCATTAGTTCTACCTACAGTTTTGCACAAGATAAAGCAGCTAAAATCGACGAATTGATGTCTCTTTATAATGAATATAATCAATTTAGCGGGGCAGTACGTAGTAGCCGAAAAAGGTGAAGTAATCTATAAAAATGGTTTTGGATTAGCAAATATTGAATGGAACATTCCTAACGAAGCAGATACAAAATTCAGACTCTCTTCAATAACAAAACAATTTACCTCGATGCTGATAATGATGTTGGTTGAAAAAGGGAAAATAAAATTAGATGCAAAAGTATCAGATTACCTGACTGATTATCGTAAAGACTCGGGTGAGAAAATAACTATCTATAATTTGTTAACTCATACTTCAGGTCTCCCGGATATGAGTAACAGAGTAGAAGATTTACGTAAACACTATTCAACTGAAGAGTACATAGATTTGTATTGCAGTGGTGATTTGGAATTTGAACCAGGAACAAATCTTAAATATTGTAATTCCAGTTATTATTTATTAGGAATTATTATTGAAAAAGTAAGTGGGAAAAAATATGAAGAAGTTCTTCAGGAATATATTCTTAATCCTTTAGGAATGAAAAATACAGGCATTGATCAATTTGAAAAAATCATAAAAAGAAGAGCAACCAGTTATCAAAGGAATGTTAACACTTATATGAAAGATCCTTATTTCTACATGCCAAACTTTTTTTCAGCGGGATTTATGTATTCAACAGTTGAAGACCTTTATTTATGGGATCAGGCATTATATACCGAAAAATTGCTTAGCAAAAAGTATAAAGATATAATGTTCAAACCTTATTTTGGCAAATATGCTTGTGGATGGGGTTGTTATAAAGTTCAGATTGGAACAACTCAAGACAGCACTCTGTTAATTGTACACACTGGAGGCACTGCAGGGTCAAATTCCAGAATTGCCAGATTAGTTGATCATAAGCACTTAATTGTCCTTTTAGGTAATGTTTATGTTGGAGCAGAAAAGATTTTGGAAATATCGCAGCAGATAACAAATATTCTTTATGATGTTCCTTACAATTTTCCTAAAAAATCTTTTATTGAAACTCTTTTAGAGACATTTGAAGAAAAAGGTATCTCTACAGCAATCGAACAATACAATAATTTAAAAGACAAACAAACCCGATTCTTACGATTACAACATTGAAAATAATTTGATTGTTTATGGTTATTTTCTTATTTCAGAAAACAGGATTGAAGAAGCAATAGAGATATTCAAATTGAATGTAGCACTTTATCCAAAATCTTGGAATACTTATGATAGTTTAGGTGAAGCATATTTAATAAACGGCAATAAGGATCTTGCAATTAAAAACTATAAAATATCAGTGGAATTGAATCCGAGTAGAACAAAAACTGTTAATCTGATAAAACAGCTTCAAGAAAAAAAATAATCCAAATTTTTATTTGGGTGATTTATGGAAGACCCTAAAAATGAATTAAGAGACTATTTCAAAAAAGTTAAATGCTAGTTTACTCTACATTAAAGTATTGAATTAGCGTTTAAAATTACAACACCAAAACAACAAACACCGATCAACAATATCAGATACCCACGGCTCCATTTTCATGCCGTGCGACAGTAACTTTGAAACCCATCAACCCCAATCAATTGAGGTCTGGTGCGGGGAGAATGATGACCTGCGGAATGCTCTTGAGTGATTAGAATAAACAAAACCCCCATCAACTTTCATTGATAGATACTGTAGAAATTTCAGCTAAGAATATGGCTTTAACTTATTAAGTTATTGACCTAAATACGAAATGATAAATAAAGCAATGCTTATCCAATAATATAGTTTGACCTTAGTTTTAGGAGAGCATCAATTTACAATGGCATAAGAATTGACTTATTAACTGCTGTAAACTGAGATTTACTTCAAATTATTTAAAATGGCTTATTAATGAAAACAAATCAAGCACTTAAAGAACGAATTTCTTCTTCCACAACTAATCCAGATGGTGGTAACGGACTGGATAAAGTAAAATCACTTGTTGAAAAATTAATTGAAAATACTTTCGAAACATTAACCGAAGAAGATTCTAAAAATATGGATAGTGAAATGATGATTTTTACCGGAGTAAAGATTTCTGAATATATGCTGAACAGGTATAAATCAATGGATAAATTATATAAGAAAAGTATAAAGAATTCTTAATTACTTTTATTCAGGGTATCAACAAAACGAAATAATATATTGATGTGAACAGCTAAATTTAGAAAATTATTTTGTTTGGATAGTGAGATTAATTTAGGGTTAGATTCCAAAAAAAACTAACCTCGTCTAAAAATAAAAACCCCCACCAACTTTCATTGCTATATTATTAAAATAAATATGCCCACGCTGTAGGAGGCAAGCGCAGGCATTAAGTTTAATTTTCTTACTTATGCGAGAAGTAAGAATAACACAACAATAAAAAGTTTTTACTTTAAAGTCAATTTACTTCATCAATATCATTTTCTTAGTTTCAACAAAACTTCCCGCTTTAATCTGATAGAAATATACCCCGCTTGGTAAGTTGTCTGCATACCAAGTTATCTCATAAGTGCCAGTTGGTTTTTCTTCGTTAACTAATGTTTCAATTTCATTTCCCAAGTACATCAAACACTTTAATTACAACATTAGATGATTGTGGAATTGAATATTTTATTTTTGTAATCGGGTTAAAGGGATTCGGATAGTTTTGTTGAAGATGAATACCATTTGGTTTAAGGAACTCCCCTTGATACATGTTTGTTGTGGTTATATTCCAAAGATCAAGACTATCAAGGACAGTATTTGAAGCAACATTCTGAAAATAATTTGCTTCATCTTCCGGCAAACCGGCATAATATTCATTACCTAAAGTGCTTTCCTTGAAAATTGCAGAAAAAATAGTACAAGCCATCAGGTAGGACCCTCGCAATGAAGGATGGTTCCAATCACTCATATGCAAATAATGAAGCGGATAATTTAATTCATCAAGAACTGCATACCAGGCCCAACCAACAGGGGCTATTGGGAAATCTAGATCGTTAGAATATAACAATGTTTTATTGTAGATCTTAATTTGCATATCAGAATATGTATCTGGCCATCCATACCAAGTCATTCCGTCTTCGAATGCCCAGGGCAGACAGAATACCATTTTTGTTGATGCGCAATTTTCATGAATTTTATTCTGTAATGTTACTAATGCGGGATAAACAGGATGCAAAGTGAAAGAATCAGGATAGGCTGTTACGCTTCCTACACCTTGTAAAATAACATAATCCCAGTCTTTTTCATTGATTTTTACTTCGGTGATACTACTGCTTGCATGGTCAGAAAGATAGAGACCACTGGGAATATATTGATCAATATAAACTTCATTACCAGATGAAATTGCAAGATTTTCAAATAAATCTGGCAGATTATTATAATTAAAATAGCTACTTCCGATAAATAAAATTTCATATGGTTCTTGAGTAAAAGCAGATCTATTAGATGTGCTTTCCTCTGCCAGGACTGGCATTACACACATAAGCAATGCTAGCAATACAACAATATTTTTTTTATTTGTTTTCATTTTGTTTCCTCTATCTTAGATAAAGAAAAATTTATATACGCAATTTATGAGTTTATTGGTAATGATTGAAGTTATCATCTGGAGATAGAGATAAATTTTGTTGGTGTTTCCATTCAAATTAATCATACCCGTCAACCAATTCTCATGCCCACGGCTTCATATTCAAGCCATACGACAGTTTACTCTAGTCAACCGAGGTCTGGTGCGGGGGAGTGATGACCTGCGGAATGCTGTAAATAAACTAGACTAGATATATTTAAATAAAGAAACCCCCGCCTAGTTATTAAGCAGGGGTGGGGAAGAGTTAACTAACAATTAGAATTAAATATAAGAGTCTTGGTGTTTTTGCTGATTGATTTGTATTGTTGTGAACAAATAAAAATGATGAGGGGCTAATAAAAGAAATTCACCAAGCCTGCGTCAGCTACAAGTCAATTTTGTCCAACGCGATAATTCATGTCATTCTTATCTATAATTGTTAGAATATTGCGAAATCGGGGTAAGAAAGGAATATATAATCCAACAACTTTCACTTTGTAACTGTTTCCCGCTTTAAATATTGAAAATAAATCGTCAGCGTTTGTTTTGTTATTGTGATAGTAATTATTTTCGTTTAAGAATACTTCACTATCCGTGAAAATAAAGTATTTGCCTCTTTCGCCAGCCCATTTTACTTTGCTTACTACATTGATATCAATCACCTCTTCAGTAAAAGTAGGTTCGAAAAAGACGAATCCAAATATAAGAATACAAAGTATTGCCACAACCCCAATAATAATGGAAATTTTGGAAATCATATTTTAAATACTCTCCCTTCTCACTCTACTATTATTATTATTCAGTATTCCAACCACTATCAAATACTGAAATAAACTTAAATGCAATTTCTTGCTATCAGAAAAAGGCGAATGATGTAAAAATGCTTAAAGTTTTAAATTGCAGAAGAAATTCCTGTGCCAGAATATTTAAGGCTTGATTTGAGCTATGATGATGAGTTGTTGCTGGATTGTCAGCGACAAAAAGTGTTATACTGATCTTATTGACGGTTGGGGAAATGGTTGATTTACAATTAGATTTAAATCTAATAACCTTGGTATTTTTTGTTGATTGATTTAGTATTGTTTGAAAAAAACCATTTAATTGTTATATTCAAAAAACCATAGTCAATCACGTTAATTCGGAAATGTTAAAAATAGATTTAATATGAAACAAAAGAATTCTATGGGCTTGGGAATTGCTGCCTTAGGTGTAGGCATTAGCACTGCAATAGGGATTGCAATTGCTAACCTCGCAGTAGGGATCGCGATTGGAATAGCAATAAGTATTGTTGTAGGAGCTGGATTAAGTAAAAAAAGTAGCACTGATAATATTAAAGATGAGTAATCTATTCCATTATAATAATTAAACACTTAATAAAAAACCCCCGCCTAGTTAATAAGCAGGGGATGGGGAGATTGTAATATGTTCTATGAATTATTTTAGTAAAATCATCTTCTTCGCATCTATTATTTAATCGCTGTTAGAATAAATACATATTATACTAATATATCTTTTCTGGGGGAAAATAGAATGGGCGACAAAAAAATGTCCTTAAGAATATCCATTAGTTGATCTCCTTATTAATATTCTAACCCGATAAATATTTTCTTGAAAAGTATTCACACTATTGTGTATATTAAAACTAATTAATCAATAATAAAATTTTAGGAGAAACAAGTGACAATTAATGGATATGCTGCATCATCACCCGGAGGAGAACTTAAGGAGTTTGATTACAAACAGGAACCATTAGGAATTAACCAAGTAGATATTCAAGTTGAATCTTGTGGAATTTGTCATAGCGATCTCAGTATGCTAGATAATGAATGGGGTATGACTCAATATCCTTTTGTTCCTGGTCATGAAATAATCGGGATAGTTGAAGCTGTCGGTGAAAATGTAAAAAATTTAAAGATTGGTCAACGTGTCGGACTTGGCTGGAGTTCAGGATCTTGTATGACGTGTGAATGGTGTGTTTCCGGTAATCATAATCTTTGCAAATCAAATGAGGGTACTATAGTAGGTAGATACGGCGGCTTTGCGGATAGAGTCCGAGCAGAAGCAGCCTGGGTGATTCCTTTGCCAGATAAATTGGATCCATTATCTTCCGGTCCTTTATTCTGCGGTGGCATAACAGTATTTAATCCAATTGTGCAATTCGATATTAAACCTATTAATCGTGTGGGTGTAATTGGAATTGGCGGATTGGGTCATATGGCATTGAGGTTTTTGAGTGCCTGGGGATGTGAAGTTACTGCATTTTCAACTAGTCCGGGTAAAGAAGCTGAAGCAAAAAGTTTTGGCGCGCATCATTTCGTAAATTCAAAGGATGCTAAAAGCCTTGAAGCAGTTGTTGATTCTTTCGATTTTATAATTTCAACAGTGAACTCACCCCTGGATTGGAATTTTTATATAGATGCATTACGACCAAAAGGGAGATTACATTTTGTAGGAGCAGTACTGGAACCTTTGTCCTTACCTGTATTTCCCTTGCTGATTGGACAAAAATCTATCTCTGCTTCACCGCTTGGAAGCCCAGCAACTACTTCGAAGATGCTTGATTTCGCGGCAAGACATAATATTAAACCAACCATCGAAGTTTTTCAATTCAACCAAGTAAATGAAGCAATGGAGAAGCTGCGTAACGGGAAGCCAAGATATAGAATTGTATTGCAACATTAATCTAAAGCTTAAATGAACTTTTCAGATTAAATTATAGCCGGATTTTTATCCGGCTTATTTATTCATTTCAGCTGAAGTAATAAAAAAAATTATTCCTTATCCAAATTGAATTTATATTCTTACAATTGAGGTCTGGTGCGGGGAGGATATGATATCTGCGGAATGCTGTTCGGGTGTTGGATTGAATGAGGAGTAGATATAAAAACCCCCGCCTATGTTACTAAGCAGGGGCAGGGGAATAGAAAAAGATAGTATTAGTTTTATTTTTTACCAGTCTCTAAAAGTTCCACAGACTGCTTAGGATTTATCAAAAGTATACGCCCATCTTCACTTTTATCAGCACCATCTATAATTAGTTTTATCAAATCACTTGTTGTTAGCGAATAATCAAGAGCCAACAGTTTTGCAGCCAGGTTAACAGCATTTGGTGAAGCCATCGATGTACCAGACATTTTCATTCTTATTGCCACCGGGAAGATAACTTTCAACTTCAAATCCGTTAGCATGAACATCCACACTTTCGCCAAAACTTGTGAACCCGGTTTCTTCTCCTGCCTGGTCAACTGCACCTACAGTTATTAAGTTTGGCAGATCAAACATAGATGGAATAACTTCATCAAAAGTTACATCATTATCAGAGTTACCTGCTGCAGTTATAAATAGTATTTCAGGAGCGCTTTTAATTGCATTATAAAGTCCATTTTTATAAATATCGAAAATCTCACGTGTAAGTTTACTTCTTTCTTCAGCATCCTTTCCAATACCATTTGCTTCAAGCATCCCTTCAATTTCTTTTAATGTCCAACCCCAGCTCATATTAACAACTCGCACATTATTAGCCTGAAAATATTTTACAGTCTCCATATAATTTATAGCAGCTTTTTCAGCTACCTCAACTGTTGCCGGTGCAGGAATGGCATGGTGATCAAATGTTATTCTGGCTACTAATACTTCAGCGTATGGATTATTATTAGTTGCAATTCCTGCAACGTGGGTACCATGCACATACATACTGAATAATGCCAGCTCTTCTAAAAATGGTTTTGTATCCTCGGGATTCATAGTACTCATTTTTTTCTTCAATTCAGTTGCTTCCGGACTATCAATTGCAGCCTGAAGATCCATAAGCCCTTTAATCTGTACTGTCATATTAGAATAATTTTCTAAATCAGCTTCTGTCATTGGATATAAAAGTTGTGTGGTGTAATCTTCTTCTAATGAAAAAGCTATTCCGTACACATCATCAACAAAACCATTATTATCGTTATCAATTCCATCAACTATCTCATTTAGTGTTTATAAAAACCCGATCTTTAAATACTTCTACATCAACACCAGAGTCCCATATTCCAACCATTACATTAGAAAGGTTTGTTACTTCAGTAAGATCCACATCTCTGGCTATCCAGATATCTTCCTTTTCCACTTTATTTGCATCTATATACTCGCTAAAAATTTCTACTGCGTCGCTCTTGTAAGGATCTATTAGTATCAATAAATTTCCGCATTCCAATAAGTCTGGCTGCAACATCTCCACTTATGGTTTTTGTTTTTTCCACTGAAGGATCAATTTGTGTTTGAATCATTCCCACAAGCATATTTTCGCTTAAAATTTCATAATTGCCTTTTAGTTGTTCAACATCATCCTGAACCACATCCCAGGGCAGAACATCAACTCTCGCTTTTAAATTTTTTTTGAACTCAGTTCGGGTTATTTCTTCATCACCGCTTTTATTATTCTGCAAGGCTTCGATAATTGATATGTCAACAATTCCGCTCATAAGTTTATCGGCAGGTTTTTCCTGCAATAAAAGAATCTTTTGAATATAGTCATTGCAGATTCGTAAATTTCCTTCAAGCATATCAAGATTACGAAGAGTAAAATAGAATCCTTTGAGTGTTGTCTTATCTTCAATTTCATATTCATTGAGTGTATTTTGAATATTCGTCTTAACTTCTTTTGCTAATGAGTTAAATTCATTTTCAGAAACTAAAAGTTCCGATGCTTTAATATCTATCGGGTAAGTATAACGAGGTAAATCATCAAGCTTGGTTATTTTTTTCTTATCCTGCGCCTGATTTAATCCTGTAAAGGTTAACGCAAGAATTAAAACAAAAGATAATATTTCCGGAATGGTGTTTAAGCGTTTCATAAGTATAATCTCCCTTTTTTTATAAGGTTTAATTTGATTTGTTGGTTAGTGCTTTGAGAACCAGCTATTTAAAGAATTTTACATTTATAATATTAAAATTAGCGATTAAAGCAATCAATTTGAAAACACACATAAAAAATCCCCGCCTATGTTATTAAGCAGGGGTTAAACAAAGAATAGTTTTGTTTCAATATTTAATCAAAAACATTTTTCTTGAATTATATATGTATCTTAAAACTTCAATAATAAAATAAGAGAAAAATTTTAATTGAAAATTGTAAAGGAGAAAAAATGAAAAAACTATTAACAGCAATACTAAGCATACTAACCTTGATGTTAATTATTTCTTGTTCAACTAAAGAACAAGAAGGAAATTCAATTCCTTATCCACTCGATGAATGGAAAGGCGTTCAGGGAAAAACACTGGAAGATTCCAAACCAGATTTTATAGGTCCAACAAAAGCGCCGGAAGGTGCTCCAAATGTTTTAGTGATTATGCTGGATGATGCAGGATATTCAAATGCGGGTTCTTATGGTGGTGCAATGAAAACACCGACATTCGACCGTATTGGTGATGAGGGTATTCGGTATACACATATGACTGTTGCAGCAGTTTGTTCCCCGACAAGGGGAGCATTATTAACCGGACACAATATTCATACGATAGGAACCGGAATCATCTCTGAATTTGCCTCCGGATACCCGGGATATAATTCACAGATGGACTATACCACCCCATCTATTGCAAAAATATTAACTGATAACGGTTATTCCACCGCAGCTTTTGGTAAATGGCATAACACACCGATGGAAGAAGCTTCCCCTGTTGGACCTTTCAGATGCTTGGCCAACTGGTATGTGGGGGTTTGAATATTTCTATGGTTTTATTGGTGGTGAAACTAATCAGTTTCATCCATTGCTGTATGAAAACAATACAGCCATTGAAACCCCAAAAACAAATGCTGATGGTTCACCTTATCATTTGTCGCAAGATATGGCAGATCAAGCCATACGGTGGCTAGATAATTGGAAAGGCTTAGCGAAAAGCCCTTTCTTTGTTTATTTTACGCCGGGCGCGATTCATGCACCTTTGCAGGTTCCGCAAAGAATGGCGGGATAAGTATAAAGGTAAATTTGACCAGGGCTGGGATGTCTATCGGGAAGAAGTTTTAGCGCGGCAGAAAAGACTGGGCTTAGTGACCCGAAGATGCAAAATTAGTTCCGCGACCGGAAACCATTCCCGCGTGGGATTCTTTTTGTGAAGAAGGAAAAAATATTTCTCAGCAAATGGAAATCAATGCAGCTTTCATGGAACATGTAGATTTTCATGTTGGCGGGTTATTGATCATCTGGAAGAAATGGGTGAATTAGATAATACGCTGATCATTTATCTTACTGCCGATAATGGCGCCACAGCAGAAGGAACCCCGACAGGAACAGTATCAGAACTATTGATGCAAAATGGATTCCCCCATTAACGATGGAGCAACAATTTGAACTGTTGGAAGAATATGGAGGACTAGAAGAGTGGGGTGGACCACATATGGCAAATCACTTTTCAGTCGCCTGGGCTTGGTCAACATCCACACCATTTCAGTGGACAAAGCAAATGGCATCGCACTTTGGCGGAACGGTTTCGGCCACAGCTATTAGTATCCTGAAAATATTAAAGCAAAAGGAGAATGGAGAAGACAATTTCAGAATGTAACTGATATCTTTCCAACCATACTGGAAGTTACCGGCGTACCTGCACCTGATTATGTGAATGGACAAAAGACAACGAACGACCGGGTAAGTCATTAGTGTATGCATGGGATAATCGCAGAGGCAAAAACAAATCATCCCACTCAATATTTTGAGATGACTAGGATTTATGGGCGTATATCATGAGGGATGGACTTTAGCGGGCGTACCGTACCGTATTCCCTGGTCAGTTGATCCTCAACGCATTATCAAATTTCGATCCTTTAAATACACAATGGGAATTGTATCATATTGATGAAGACCCAACGCAATCAGTTAATCTGGCAGACCAATATCCCGAAAAAGTAAAAGAATTAGAAGCCGTATTTTGGAAAGAAGCCGAAAAATATGATGTTTACCCCGTTGGGTGGTTCAATGGGTAGATTCCTTCAACCCGAATCAAATCCCCAAGGCGCTGCCAAAAAACATTGGGAATTTACGACCAATGTGTACAGTGTGCCTGAATTTGCAGGTCCGTATATTAAATCGAATAACTATGAAGTCAATGCTTATCTAACTGCCGATAAAACAACCGAAGGGGTTATTTATGCGGTTGGTGACAGAATGGGCGGACAAATGTATTTATAAAAGATGGAAAATTACGCTATAGCTTATTCAACATTAGGATTTACTGGCACGATTTTGACGGCAATGTGAAAATTCCACAGGGCGAGGTAAAAATTACCTTAAAACATACCATGAAGGAAGCGAGGCAAAACGGGCCCTCTTTAGTTGAATTATTTATTAATGATCAAAAAGTGGGTGAAATGAATATTAAAGCGACGGTATATGGTGCTTATACTGCCCATGAAACTTTTGATATTGGTCGTGATGAGGGTATGCCTGTTAATCGGGAATATGAGGATAAAGGCAAATTCATGTTTACGGAAGGACAATTACATAAAGTCGTGTTTGATATAAAACTATAGGATGCCCTGAGGTTAGCGAAACAGAGTTATCGGAAATTTAAGATGGCTGAAAAGTAGATTCATAAAGTAGTTTTGGATTTAAAATAAAACTGTTGTAAAAACAAAGGCTTCTTCGTCAATAATATTCACTACAGATCGGTGGAGCCTTTGTTTGCTGTAGATTTTATCGAAAACAAGGAGATAGTTTTAATGAAGTAAGTATTGTTTTAATTGTATCACAAACACCTATCAACCAAATCACATTCCCATGGCTCCATATTCAAGCCATATGACAGTTCCGCCCCCACAACCAATACCAACACTCAATAAAAACTCCC
>CAWDGX010000025.1:0-272743 GCA_963802005.1 uncultured Ignavibacteriaceae bacterium | reverse complement strand
TATGAAAAACCGGGAACTTTGCTTTTAGGAAATTCAGTAATTCCTCGTCATTATTTTTTAATAATTGAAGATTTGTTTGAAACTTGTCTGCCATAATGCCCTCTGTAATTAGTAATTATATTATATAATGTATCGAAATATAATTTAGTCTATGTTTCTAATAAAGTTACAAAATAATTATTATAAAATCTGAGCTATTGATGTTTCAGCAAAAACTTTATCAATTTTTCTCTGTACTTCAGCAAGGGGATCTTTTATTTTGCAGCAATCAAAATGTACACAATCTGCAAAAGAACCATTTGGCTGCATGCAATCAACTATTTTAAAATCGTTTCACAGCTCTGATAATATCATTCAAAGAAATATTGTCGGCTTTTCTCGCAAAGAAAATCCGCCGTTAACACCTTTCGCAGAAATGGCGATATCGCTCTTAACAAGTTTCTGAAGAACCTTTGCAACAAGTTGAAATGGTATCTGGTAACTCTCCGAAATTTCCTTTGCAGTTGAAAATCCAGAAGAATTTTTCAGAGCCATATATTTGGCTGCCATTAGTGCATATTCTGCTTTTTTTGATAATTTTAGCATACATAAAGGACTATTTTAGTCTGACATTAAACTAAAGATTATCATTTTAAATGCAAGTCGGATTGTGTATTAAAGAGAAGTTAATTTCATTTGTCAGTCTGAGCCCAGTCGAAGACTGTCGATATTTTCATTGTCACACTTCGATAAATTCATGTCAGTCACTTCGTCATTCTGAACGAAGCTTAGAATCTAACTCATTATTCAAAAAATCTTATTCCTTTGATTCAGACGAAGATTCAACGAACTATTACCATCTTTTTGTTTCCGCAAATTGCCTGCCTTGAGTTGATAAAAATAAATCCCGCTTGGAAGATTAGCAGCGTTAAATTCAACTTCATATTCTCCGGCAGGTTTTTCTTCGTTGACGAGTGTTGCAATTTCTCTTCCAAGTAAGTCGTAAACTTTTAGTGTAACCATTTGTAGAGACGCATGCGATGCGTCTCTACGAGGAATCATATATTTTATTTTTGTAATCGGATTAAACGGGTTGGGGTAGTTTTGAAATAATAAATATTGTGATGGAATTATTTCTTTCTCATCATTTTTATCAGTAATAATCTGTGAAAGAGGACGTTGCCAAATTCCTGCGCCAGCAGTTCCTGCTAATAAATAAGTTCCGCTTGACGTCAACGTAGATACCGTATAATCTTCAGGCATGGAATCATCGATAATAACCCAGCTATCACCGTAATCACTCGATAAGTAAATTCCACCTCCATACGTACCTGCGATTAAGTTACTCTCTAATGAAATTAAACAAGTAATATCATCATGTGAGGAATAAGACCAGTCTTTAAACAACCAGTTTAAGCCATCATTGATAGAATAATAAATTTTACCCTGAGAAGGTATATATATGATTGAGTCAACCAATAAAATTTCCTGATTATTGAGATATTGTATTCCTGTGTTGCGAAGTACCCAGTAGTTCCATCATTTGAGGAGAAAAAAACACCTTCCGCAGTTGTAATAAAAAGATTATCCTCTTTAGCGACAATTTTATAAAGCGCAAAGGTTCCCAAACCGTTATTTACTGAATACCAATTTTCGCCTCCATTTGTTGACAGAAAAATATCCGACGGGGAAGTAACTGCAAATAATTTCTCATCTTTTACTGCAAATCTATTTATAGAATAACCAACTGGCCAGTTGTTTACAGGGATCCAATTAAAACCATAATCTGTTCATTTCAAAAGTCCACAATTAGAAAAACTTGCAAATAGCTCATTGTTTAAAGAAATAAGGTCTGAAACATAATAGTTGTAGTAGGGTTCCAGATATTCTGAATAGTAATTATGCCAACTCATTCCATTATCGGTTGACTGACACAGACCAAAGGCACCCCCAGCAAAAGTATAATTTAGTGTGGTTGTAAGAAATGAAATATTATAAGGTGTGTAGCTGCAAGGAGTCCAAAGAGTGCTGATCCTGTTCAATCGATACATTCCCCAATTGGTCCCGGCAAATACATTAGAATCACTAATTGATAATGAGAAGATAGATTTATTTATTAATCCATCATTCATAATTATCCAGGTGTTACCAGAATTAGTGGAAACAAATATACCTTCATCATATGTACCCGCGATAACTTTTTGTTCATCAGCAGCTAAAGCCATAATATTAGTATTTGGTCCTGCACTTAAAAAATCCCAGGTATTACCATTGTCTGTTGAACTATAGATACCAAAATAGGAACCAGCAAAAATAGTTGAGCCTAAAAAAATTATTGAGTTAACGATACTCGATGGACCATTGAGGCCTGTCCAAGTCAATCCGCCATCTGTTGTGCGAGTAATTCCACTATGAGTTCCTAAAAAGATATTTGTACCATTTATTGCAATTGTATAAATCGGTGCTCCACCTATTACATAATCCAATTATCTCCAAGATTCGTTGATTTGAATAATCCGGAACCATATAAACTCCTTGTTGCTGCATAAAGGGTTGAATCATCGAATGCTGCTAGGGCTGTGATATTTCAAATTCGGCAGGCCAATGTTCTTAGGGATCCAAGTCTCCCCATTATCTGTTGAATTAAACACGCCATCGAATGTGCCAGCAAAAAGATTTGTTCCCAATATTTCGAGCGAATGAATGCTTCTATCTGTTAGACCATTATTTATTATTTGCCAAGTCAAACCATTATCATTTGACGTGAATACACCGTCAGAATAACTTGAGGCAATTGGTGAACCATCGGTTCCAATAAATATTTTTGAATTAGTAATTTTTATACAACAAACAGGACTGGATGGACAAGTTTTAATCCACTGTGCAGATATAGTAATTGAAAGAATAAAAACCAGGAGAGATATTTTAAGGGTTCGCATTTTACGCCCATTAAAATTAAAATCGTTTAAACTTAAAAAATTATTTTGAGAAAGGCGAGAGGGAAAGTTGTGAAATGAATTGACTAGGTCTATCTTGCGTCATCAGATTCTTCGACTCAGGTCTCAGATTGACAGACATCAGTTAATAATTAAAAACCTAAAATTGCAGCAGAGTTTTTAGCAAGATTTACGATTGGTGTGAAATAAACACCAAATACAAGGACTGGGATAAGTAAGAGAAGAAGTACAATCATATTACCAAAACTAACCTGTATTTTTTCTCGTGTGTTTTCAGTTCTGACAAGATAAAGATTTTTCAGAACACGAACGTAGTAGTAATAAGCAACAACTGTATTCAGCAAAGTTATAAATGCAACAACAATCATATCTGCATTTATCAATGCAAGAAAAATGTAAAGCTTTCCAATAAATCCTGCAGTGGGCGGCAAGCCGGCTAAGTGAAAGAAGGAATATAGACAATGCAACACCTAAAAATCCAGCTGATGAACCCATTCCTTTGTAGTCATCAAGTTCTTCACTGCCGATTTTGTTTGCAATCAGCATTACAACAAAGAAAGCACCGAGATTCATAAAAAGATAAATGGCAAAATAAACTAAGACTGCAATCAATCCTTCATTTGAAAAAATTGCAACTGCAAGAAGTAAATAACCTGCGTGTGCAATGCTTGAATAAGCTAACATTCGTTTAATGTTATCCTGCCAGATAGCAGCAAAGTTACCGAGCGTCATTGTTAGTATTGAGAGAACAATTAAAAGTCTTTGCCAGTCAATTATACCAAGTAAAATCCAGCTTCCATCAGGAGCAGTGCTCTGATAGAAAGTAACTTTTATAAACCTGATGAGCAATGCAAAACCAGCAGCTTTGCTTGCAACTGAAAGATAAGCAGTAATTGCAATTGGAGCTCCTTCGTAAACATCGGGAGTCCAGAAATGAAATGGAGCAATAGAAATTTTAAATCCAATTCCACCGAGAACCATTATGCCAGCAAATAATGAAAGTAAATCCACCAATCTGAGCAGTTCTGCAAGTATTGCATTCATTTCATACAGATTTGTTGTGCCGGTTAAGCCGTAAAGAATTGAAATACCGAAAAGCATTATTCCTGATGCAACACCACCGTAAATAACATACTTCAGAGAAGCTTCAGAACTTCTTTCAACTGTCTTTAAAAATCCTGCTAAGATGTAAGATGAAAGTGAAAGCAATTCAATTGAAAGATAAATTAGAATTAAATCTGATGCTGAGGAAATCAGAAACATTCCGAGTATCATCGCCATAATAAGTGTGTAATATTCACCGTGTCGATCATCAGTATTAATTATTTCACTTGAAGTAACTGAAAACAAAATTACAAAAATTGAAGTAAGTAGCACAATCATTTTAAAGAAAACAGAGAATGAATCAACTGCAAGCAAGCCAACGCTTGTAGTATCATACCGGAAAGCGAAGTTGTTCATTCCAAATTGTTCAACAACAAAATATGCAGTAACAAGTAAACCAACTATCGAAATGAAAGGGAGAAGGTTTTTTCTTTTATCGAATATCAAATCGAAAAGAACAATCACAACCAGAAGGATTGAAAGAGCAATCTCCGGTTTAATTAATTGCAGGCTTGATGTTAGATTTTCGAAATTCACTTTTTATTAATTCTCTTTCTATAAACCACTTATTGAACTGAAAAATATTTGTGAGTCCTGCATAAACTTAACCATCGTATTAACTGAAGCATTCATTACATCTAGCATTGCTGAAGGATAAACACCAAGGAAAATAATTATCAAAGTTAACGGGATGAGCATTGCATATTCTCTTCCATCAAGATCTTTAAGCTGCATCCATTTTTCTTTTAATGTGCCGAGATAAACTCTCTGCATCGTCCAGAGCATATAGCCTGCACCTAAAAGAATTCCAAGAGTTGAAATAATTGTTATCACTCTGATTACATCAAAGCTGAATGCACCGAGGAAAACAAAAGCTTCAGAAATAAATCCACTTAAACCGGGAAGACCAATTGCAGCAAAGAATGCAACGGTAACAAAGCCGGTATAAATCGGCATCTGAGTTGCCATTCCACCAAAGTCATCAAGATTTCTTGTGTGAGTTCTGTCGTAAAGAACGCCAACAATTAAGAAGAGCATTGCTGTAATTGTTCCGTGATTGAACATTTGAAGTATTGCTCCTGAAATTCCCATCGTGTTTAATGATGCCATACCAAGCAGCACATAACCCATATGTGAAACCGATGAGTAAGCAATCAACTTTTTGAAATCTCTCTGAGCCATTGCAGCCAATGCACCGTAAATGATATTTATCATTCCGAATAATCCAATGTACCACGCAAGCTGATAAGTTAATTCGGGGAACATTGGATAATTGAATCTCAGTATACCGTAGGTTCCCATTTTCAAAAGAACACCAGCCAGGATAACGCTAATTGGAGTTGGTGCTTCAACGTGTGCATCAGGTAACCACGTATGGAAAGGGAACATTGGAATTTTAATTGCAAAACCTGCAAACAATGCAACGAATGCTATGAATCGCCAATTATCAGGATTGAGTGGAGATAAAATTCCATCAACAGTGTAATTTGCTGAATTCATCAGCTCAAGAATGTTAAATGTGAAAACTTTGGTTCCATCAACAAGTGTTTCAGTTGTACTGAAGTATAATCCGATCATCACGAGCAGAATAAAAATACTTCCGAACAATGTGTAGAGGAAGAACTTGATAGCAGCGTATTCTCTTCTCGGACCTCCCCAGATTCCAATGAGGAAATACATCGGGAGAAGCATAATTTCCCAGAAGACAAAGAACATGAAGAAATCAAGAGCAACAAATACACCCATCATTCCTGTATCGAGCAAAAGGAATAATGCAAAATAACCTTTTAGCTGACGGTCAATTGTCCACGAAGAAAGTGTTGCAATAAAAGTAATGATTGCTGTTAGAAGAACCATCGGGGTGCTGAGTCCATCGACTCCCATAAAATAGTCAATCTTAATTGTTCCGATCCACGGAATATCTGAAATTTCTATCCATCTGAATTTTTCAATAAACTGAAATGAGCTTGCATCATTTATTCCGCCGAGTAAGTAGTTGTAATTACTCATTAAAAATATGGAGAGAATAACCTGCACTCCCGTTGCAAATAGAGCAGTGTATTTTATTGCCTGAACATTCTCTTTTTTTAGGAAGAGAATTATCACCATCCCGACAACCGGAATGAACGTTAGAAATGTTAGTATTGGAAAATTCATTTATCTACCTGTGTATTTTCAAAACTTATTTTCAAATTATATTCTGTTAAATAAAAACAATAAAATCACAATTGAGAATATTACCATTATAATATATGTCTGCACTTTACCTGTCTGGAATTTTCTGAAAAATATTCCTATAATTCCACTTAAGGTGGCCATAAAGTTCACAAGGCCATCAACTACAATATTATCAAAATGGCCAACGAATGTTGAAACTGCTTTTGTAACTGTAGCACTTCCATCAACTATTCCATCAACCACAACACGATCAAACCAGGCAACCATTCTACTTAACGCAAGAGTACCGGCAACAAAAGTTTTATCATAAAGCTCATCGAAGTACCACTTGTTTAATGAGAAAGTGTATAAAGGTTTAAATCTTTCAGCAAGTTTATCTGCACTGATCTTTTTCCATTGGTACATAGTAAATGCCAGAAGTATTCCGCTAATAGCCATAAGTATTGAAAGAATGACAGCAGTTCCATGTGAATGATGCAATGCTTCTGTGTAACTTTCTGAATACATTATTTCGTTATTGACAGACTCTGACTCAAGTGCTGCCTCATCAGTTTTCATAAAATCAAATCTGGATTCCTGAGGTGTATATAAAACAGGCTGACTAATCCATTTAGTGTAAAACCATCCGGCATCAGGGCTCATCGGATTTGGTGTATACCAGAAGAAGAGTGAAAGAACTGATAAAACAACAAGAGGCATTGCCATTGAAAAACCTGATTCATGTGCGTGATCATATTTTTCTTTATTTCTTGGTTCACCGTGGAAAGTTAATATCACAAGTCTGAACATATAAAAAGCAGTCATCATCGCCACCAGAAATCCGATGAACGGGAATAACCAATGCCCGGTTAATGAAGCAAATGCAAATGAGCCGGAAAGAATTCCATCCTTACTTAAAAATCCTGATGTAAGTGGAATACCGGAAATAGCAATTGAGGAAAATAAAAATGTTGCATAAGTAATCGGCATCTTCTTTCTAAGTCCGCCCATATTTCTGATATCCTGTTCGTGATGCATTGCATGAATAACGGAACCGGAACCAAGAAACAAACAAGCTTTAAAGAATGCGTGTGTAATTAAATGGAAGAAAGCAAATTTGTAAGCACCAACTCCAAGTGCCATTATCATATAACCTAGCTGGGAAATTGTTGAGTATGCAAGCACTCTTTTAATATCATTTTGTGTTAAAGCAATTGTTGCGGGAATAAAAGCTGATAATGCACCGATTGCAGCAATTACTAGCATTGCATCCGCAGTTAGTATTCCAAATATTCTTACAACAAGATAAACACCAGCAGCAACCATTGTTGCAGCGTGAATTAAAGCACTGACAGGAGTCGGACCTTCCATTGCATCCGGCAACCAAACGTGAAGAGGGAACTGAGCTGATTTACCAATCGCGCCGCAGAAATATTAAAACTCCTGTTACAGTTAACCAGAACCCACTATTGAATGGAAGATTTCCTTTTGCAATTTCTCCAAATATTTCTGAAAACGAAAAAGTATTATACGTTATGAAGAAAATGAGTAATCCGGCAAGCATTCCAAGATCACCAATTCGGTTTACGATAAATGCTTTTTTACCGGCATCGGAAGCAGATTTCTTTTCATACCAGAAACCGATTAACAGATAAGAAGATATACCAACCAGTTCCCAGAAAATATACATCATCAGCATATTGTGCGTGAGAACGATGCCAGTCATTGAGAAAGTAAACAATCCTAAATAAGCAAAGTATCGGTTGTACCTGATGTCACCCTTCATGTAATCAATTGAGAAGAAGTGAACCAGGAAGCTTACGATGTAAACCACAACAATCATTAAAGCACTGATGTCGTCAATCAGCATTCCGAGATAAATGTTAATTGATCCAAGAACAGGAACGCTACCCATATCAATCCACTTAAACTCTCCTGTTATGCTGGTGTCAGCAAAAGTAGTGAGCTTACTAAATAATATTATTGCGGATAATACGAGGCCAGTAAAGAGTACGAAAACTTCAAAGAAAAAGATTTTCTTAACTCTCTTACCAAGCAATAAAGTTACTATAAAACCGAAAAGCGGTAAGAAGAGTACCATTACTGCAAACTGTATTAAAAGACTTTCACTCATTCACTAATCCCGTAGTGTATCAATTTCATCAACATTTACATTTACAAAAGTTTTATAGACATTCAGAACTATCGCAAGTGCAACCGCTGCTTCAGCAGCAGCAAGTACGATTACGAATAAAGCAAATAACTGTCCCTGCAATCCAAAATTTCCAAATCGTGAAAAGGCAATAAAATTTATATTCGATGCATTAAGAATTAATTCAATGCCCATCAAAACCATTATTGCATTCTTCCTGGTAACGATTCCATAAATCCCCAGGCAGAAAAGGAGTGTGCTAACTATTAAAAAATGTGTTAAGGTTACTTCCATTTGTATCTAAAAATTATTTTCTCGCCATTGATGCTGCACCAATTAATGCAACTAATAATAAAATACCGAGCAGTTCGAATATCAATACGTATTCATTTAATAACATACTTCCCAGGGTTGACAACGTAGCTTGAGGTATCTCTGTGCTTACCTGGATCCATTCAGTGTTAAGAATAACTGCTCCAACAATTCCTGTAAACAATCCTACTCCGATAGCAGCAGGTAATGTGTGGATTGTTCCGGTTTTAATATCAACTTCTGTTATTTTATTTGTGATCATTACTCCGAAAATCAGTAAAATAAGAATGCCTCCGACATAAACAATCAACTGAACGATTGCGACGAAATCAGCTCCAAGCAATACATATATTCCTGAAACACCAAAAAATGTAAACAATAAAAAGAACGCAGCACGGACTATGTTTCTTGTAGTAACAACAAAGAAAGCCGAGAGTACCGTAACAGCGGCAAACAAATAAAATATGATGTCGTAAATATTCATTATTTATTTTCGTCTTTATTGTCCTGATCAGGTTCTGCTAGCTTGTTAGCATCAGCCGCGGCTTTCGCTTCAGCAGCCTTTTTTGCAGCAGCAGCTTTTTCAGCTTCTTTCTTTGCCTGCAACTCTTCAAAGTTTTTCTTCTTTTGAGTTCTTTCTTCAGGAAGCAGAGTAACAAAATCGTATAACAGATTTTCTCTGTCAAATTCAGAAAACTCGTAAACGTCAGTCATATAAATACAATCAGTCGGGCAGGGGAATACGCACAACTGGCAATAACAGCATTTTGCAAAATCTATATTAAATGTAGTTACCCAGAGCGCTTTCTTTTTACCATTTGATGTAGTTCCGAGATCATCGCCAGGAACAGATTTTACAGTTTCAATCTCAATGCAGTTAACCGGACAAGCCCGGGCGCATTGATCGCAGCCAATACAATCATCCATATTAACATAAAGTCTGTTGCGTTCTCTTTCCGGCAATTGCGGCTTGACTGAAGGATATTGAATTGTAACCGCAGGCACAAATAAATGCTTGAATGTTACTTTCATTCCAATCAGAATGGTAAAAAGTCCTTGCCAAAAATTTATAAAATAATTTCTCATACTACATCAAAGAAATCAATCCGACTAATAATAGAATTACAAATGAAAATGGAATTAAATATTTCCAGCAAAATGCCATCAACTGATCAACTCTGAAGCGTGGAAGCGTCCATCTCAGCCACATTTGGACAAGCACAAAGAATACTCCTTTTGAAGTAAACCAGAAAAATTGTTCGATCGGAACAAGCCATGGTAAATTTAGAGTGTTCCCGAGATATCCGAACGGTGACTGGTATCCGCCAAAAAATAAAACTGCAACAATTGCTGATACAGCAAACATATTTGCATATTCAGCAAGGAAAAACATTGCGAACTTCATTCCTGAATATTCTGTGTGATAACCTGATACCAATTCAGATTCCGCTTCAGGAATATCGAATGGAGTTCTATTGACCTCTGCGAGAGTGCTTGTATAAATTATCAAACAGCCCATTATCATAAATGGAATTAATAAAATTTTCTGTAGCCCAACTGCAGGTCCTCCGAGAATCAACCAATTCCAGAAATAAGCGGTCTGCATTTCACTTAAATCATAAAGACTTAAAGTGCCTGTTAACATTATTATGGTCAGGATTATCAATAGAGTAGGAATCTCGTAACTAATTATCTGTGCAGCAGCACGCATTGCACCGAGCAATGAATATTTATTGTTGGAAGCCCATCCCGCCATAAGAATTCCAGCAACTACCAAACCTGTAACACCAACAATAAAAATTATTCCAAGATCGATTTTGGAACCGATAAAAAATCCTGAGAAGGGGATTGCTGCAAATGCAGCGTAACTTCCCATAAAAACTAGTAATGGTGCAAAATTGAAAAGTGTTTTATCAGTTGCAGTGGGAACCAAATCTTCTTTCTGGAGAAGTTTAAATATGTCAGCAACAGTTTGAAGTATTCCGTGATAACCAACTCTCATTGGACCGAGGCGATCCTGCATATGTGCAGAAACTTTTCGTTCAGCTAAAACCGCTAAGAGAGCAAATGGAAGTATGAAAACAAATAGCGGAAGTAGACTCACAACAAACATTGCGAGGATTTCACTTCCGGTAAGATTATATAACCAATCGTACATCATCTGTCGATCTCTCCTAAAACAATATCAACACTTCCAAGAATTGCAACAACATCGGCAACCATAAAACCTTTGCAGAGTTCAGGAAAAATCTGCATAGTAACAAAAGATGGGGCGCGTACTTTAACTCTTGAAGGATTTAACGAACCATCACTTATTATAAAATATCCCAACTCGCCTCGTGGATTTTCTACTCTTGTATAAATTTGTCCTTCAGGTGGTTTTACTCTTTTTGGAATTGCTGATTTTACATCTCCTTCAGGAATTTGTTCTATTGCCTGCTCAATTATTTTTAGACTCTCTTCCATTTCTCTAACACGAATGAAATATCTGTCCCAGCAATCACCAGTTTTTCCTTTTTCACCACTTCCTGCAGGAATTTCATAATCGAATTTATGATAAACAGAGTAGGGATCATCTCTTCTTAAATCCCATTTCATTCCGCTTGCGCGAAGATTTGGACCTGTAACTCCATAATTTATTGCAGTATCAATAGGAAGAACACCAACGTTTGCAGTTCTTTCAATAAAAATTCTATTGTAAGAAAGAAGATCATTCAACTCTTTGACATTTGGTCTAAAATCTTTAATGAATTCTTTAGTAAGACGTATAAAATCAGGATGAAGATCGTGGGAAAGTCCACCGATCCAGATATAATTATAAAGAAGTCTTGCACCACAGGTGATTTCAAAAAGGTGAAGAATTCTTTCTCTGTCTCTAAAACAAAATAAGAAAGGAGTGAAAGCACCGATATCTGCTCCGTAAGTTCCAAGTGCAACGAGGTGGGATGCAATTCTCTGCAATTCACCCATAATGACTCTGATATATTCTACACGCTCAGGAATTTCTATCTTCATTAATCTTTCCATTGCGAGTGCGTATCCAAATTCATTATACATTGAAGCGAGGTAATCCATTCTATCTGTATATGGAATTATCTGCGGATAAGTCATTGCTTCTGCATGTTTCTCAAAACATCTGTGCAAGTAACCAATGTGGGGAATTACGTCGAGGATAATTTCACCATCAAGCACAAGCTCCAATCTTAGCACACCATGAGTGGATGGGTGCTGTGGTCCCATATTCAATACCATTTCTTCGGTCTGTAGTGCCATTAACTTTCTTTGTTAATAAGGAACTTTCATTCCCTGGTAAAATTCAGGATTCTTATAATCTTTTCTTAAAGGAAAACCATATTCCCAATCATAAGGCATAAGTATTCGTCTTAAGTCGGGATGATTTAGAAAAATAATTCCATACATATCATAAGCTTCTCTTTCGTGCCAGTCAGCACCTTTCCATACTTCAGTAACTGTTACTACTTCAGGCTTTTCCCGATCTGTAGAAGTTTTAATGGTTAGCTTATGTTTTAGTTTAGTAGATTCCAAATGATAATAAACACTCAGCGTTCCGCCGTTAATAGTCTCTAATCCTTTTTCATCTTTAACTTTTTCTCCATTTGCATCATCGACTCCGGAGAGGTTCATTAAAGAATCAAACTGTAGTTCATTCTCATCTCTAAGGAATGAACAAATTTTATCAACCATAAGTGGATTAAAAACTATAAATGGTTCAACCGGTATATCGGTTTTCAATTCTATTACCGCATCACCAAATTTTTCTTTCAGAAGATTAAATATTTCTTCAGTAGTTTTCATGCGCTCTTTCCGACAAAGCCGGACCTGATCGGCTTCACAATTGATTCATTTCTTATTTTTTCCTGAAGCTTTAATAATCCTTCAAGCAGAGCTTCAGGACGTGGAGGACAGCCCGGTACATATACATCAACAGGAATAACTCTATCAACACCTTTGAGGACGTGGTAACCGTGCTCCCAATATGGACCGCCGCAGTTTGAACAGCTTCCCATCGAGATAACATACTTAGGATCAGGCATCTGTTCGTACAATCGTTTAATTCTAATTGCCATTTTAAATGTGACAGTGCCAGAGATAATAATTACATCTGATTGCCTGGGTGAAGGTCGTGGAATTACACCAAATCTATCGAAGTCATAATGAGAAGCTGAAGTAGCCATCATTTCGATTGCACAACAAGCTAGTCCAAAACCAACTTGCCATAAAGATGAAAGCCTTGCCCAATTAAACAGGTCTTCAGTCTTTGCAATAACTATATTACCATCTGTAAATTCCTGATCCAGTAATCCCATATTCAGCTTGCAGGTTTAAGTTCTTCTTTTTGGTTTTTTAATGATTCGATTTTATTAAAGGAAGGTTCTTTGATTATAGGTCTTGCCCATTCAAGATCACCTTTTTTCCACTCGTAAGCCATTCCAACGCCTAACAGTATCAAGAAGATTGCTCCAATGAGATATCCAACTATTCCAAGAGCTTTGTACTCTAAAGCCCAGGGAATAAGCAGAACCACTTCAACGTCAAATATTAAAAAGATAAGCGCGACTACATAAAAACGGATATTGAACTTAACCCATGGGGAACCCTCAGGGTTTTCACCGCATTCATAAGTAGTTAGTTTTTCAAAAGTGGATCGTTTGGGACGAAGAAGACGTGCAACATAAATTGCAACAACAACAAATAAAGCTGCTGTTAAAATAAAGACGAAGATCTTACCGAATTCTGTTAGCATTAATATTAAAATTTGTTAATGAAAATTAACACTACTGTTCAGTAATGTCAAGAAAAGTTTTATTAATAGTATCATCTTTAGTTAAATTGTTTGTTAGAAAGTATAAATATATTTTTCACCGGAGAATACTTTTTGATTATTTCAGTATTTTAATAGGCAACGAAATCATATTCCTTGAAATACTCTTAAACTTAGAATAAAACTTAATGGACTTAGTAAAAGTTTACCTGATTCAAAGCATTACAACCGCAGCCAATAACCTTCGACTCAATGCACAGCAAATAGAAGTTGTCGGATTGTTGCGTGAAACCATAGTTAATTCTACAGACCTTGGCTCGGAACTTTTATTAATGAAAAAAACAACTGAGCTTTCTAAACTTGCAATCAGGCTAGCAGAGATTCATACTTTTTTGACTCAAGGTAAAGTTGATTTCGTTAAAATATCAGAACAGTTCAGAGAGCATAGCAGGTATTTGATCAGAGATTTAAATCAATTCCTGGAAAATGTTAGTCCCCAAATTTATAAGGACGGGTTCAATAAGATTAATAATGGTTCCGCATATTCAATTGATGTTGAACTAATAGATAGAAGCAACCTTGCTGGTGAAATAATGGATAAAGATGTTACAATCATTGATGAGGATATTGTTGTAGAAAAAAAACATATTAACAAGAATACCATTTCATCTGCAGATTTTGAGAAAAAGATTTTAAGCCCCGTGAAATCTCTTGACGAATTACTTAAAAAATTCCCATCGGGCAATGTGAAAGATTCTGAGTTAAAACAATATTGCGAGCTTATGCAAGATCATGCTTCACTTGCATCGCTTCACGATTTTCAAATGCTTGCTAAAATGCACGATATTATTGCTTCTACACTTGATGCAATGATCAATAATAAACTCCCTGCAGATAAAAATGTAATTGAAGCACTTCGCGCGTGTTTAATTGTAATAGTTGCCGTTGTAAAAAGAAAAGATGTTGATATCACAGGATATTTAAATCGAGCGGAAGAGTTTGGTAAAAAATATTTCAATGAAAATTTTCAGGTATAGGTAAATGGAATTATTTGCAGTAATAATGGCTGGTGGAATTGGTGCGAGGTTTTGGCCACGAAGTAAAAAGAAAAGTCCAAAGCAACTTCTGAAAATTGTTGGTGAGAACACAATGATTCAAGAAACATTTCTGAGAATAAACGGACTTGTACCAAAGGAAAATATTTTAATCGTTACAAACAAGACACAGAAACCAGGAATAGTGGAACAACTTCCTGAAATTCCTGTTGAAAACATTATTGTCGAACCATTTGGAAGAAACACGGCGGCTTGCATTGGTCTTGCATCAATAATTATTCAACAACGCTCTCCCGATGCTGTTACTTTTGTAATGCCTGCTGATCATATAATCGGGAATAACGAGAGTTTTATCAGCACTTTGAAAACCGCAGCAAATTTTTCGTATGATAATAAAGCTCTTGTAACAATTGGTATTCAACCATCCAAGCCTGAAACCGGCTACGGATATATTCAGATTGATGAAGACTCAGGCAAAAATGATGTTTATAAAGTTTTAACATTTGCTGAAAAACCAAATTATGCTACAGCGGTTGACTTTATTAAAAGTGGTGACTTCTTTTGGAATAGTGGTATGTTCATCTGGAAGATTGATACAATCCTGGATGAAATAAATCACTTAATGCCAGATCTTTTTGAAGGACTTGTTAAGATAAAAGAAGAAATAAGTAATCCTGATTTTCCAATTATATTGTCAGAAATATATGGTCATTTAAAAAGCATCTCAATTGATTATGGCATAATGGAAAAGTCTAACATAGTACACCTTGTTAAGGGTCAATTCAGTTGGAGTGATGTTGGAAGCTGGGAAGCTGTTTATGATTTAAGCGATAAAGATGAGGACGGAAATGTTAAAGTAGGAACTGTTTACACCGATATGGCGTTGGATTCTTACATCTACTCACCGGACAAGTTTACTGCAGTCATTGGATTAGATAATTTAATAGTTATTAATTCTAAAGATGCTTTGCTTGTTTGTAAAAGAGATAAAGCTCAGGATGTTAAAAACGTTATTGACTATCTCAAGTTGCATAAGTTAAAGGATCTTTTGTAATCGTTAATGAAAAAGGTTATTACCGAAAGAGATATTTTAGAACTTGAAAAAAAGGGGACTAAAGTATTAGTTAAAACTAAAGACACTATATTCACTCCATTAGCTTTGGACAGAATCCGCTCCTCAAAATTTACTATCATTGAAAAAGAAATTTCACAAACAGAATCACACTCATCCCACCAATAATGACTAATTCAACTCCCGGTAGAAAATTAATTATTGGTAGCGATCATACAGGATTTAGGACAAAAAATATCTTAATTAAATATTTGACTGAAAAAGATTTTAATATTTCTGATGCAGGCACTTTTGATGAAAAAGCTTGCGACTATCCTGATTTTGCAAAGATCGTTGCCACGAGAGTGGCTTCTGGAGAATATAATTTTGGTATTTTGATAGATGCCTACCGGAATTCCATCAGCAATAGTTGCAAATAAAATAAAAGGAATACGTGCGGCAACTTGCTACAATACTTTCAGTGCTAAAAGTTCACGGGCTCATAACAATTCAAATGTTCTTGTAGTTGGTGCAAGAGCTTTGGGCGAAGAAACTATTAAACTAATAGTTGATGAGTGGCTTTCAACTGAATTTGAAGGTGGAAGACATCAGAAAAGACTGGATAAAATCAGCGATATTGAAAATGAAGGAAATAGATTGAAGTATTCATTCATCCTAATCATATTTTGAAATAAATTGTTTATACATAATTTTCACCAGCCAAAAAAGATATTACAAAAAATTGATTTCGATATTGAACCAACCAAAGGCACCTCTGAAAATAAATTATTCAAAACCATTTGCAGGATTAGCTAAAAATTGTTCATAATAAATTCTCCGCTTAAGGAAATTTTAGAAATAAATCCTCACATTTATCTACTCAAAGTATTTTCCCCTGAGCTAACTTCAATTATTAAACCCGGTCAGTTTCTGAATATTAGAGTAACTGAAAGAATCTATCCGCTGCTGAGAAGACCATTTAGTGTCTGTGATGTTGAAGGAGATTATCTCTACCTGATGTTCAACATTATGGGAGAAGGCACAAACATTTTAGCTCATAAACCAGTCGGAACTGATCTGGATATTCTCGGACCACTTGGAAATGGATTTAATCTTGATGGAAATTATGAAACTGCTGTTATTGTAGCAGGAGGATTAGGTGCTGCACCTTTTCCGTATTTACTCGAAAGCTTAACGGAAAGAAAAATATACTTTCTTTCATTGGTGGAAGAACCAAAGATGATGTTATCACTTATAATTTGAAGAATGTTAAAGAAGCATCAGATGATGGCTCGCGTGGTTTCAAAGGAAATGTTGTGCAATTACTTGAAAATAATATTGAATTGCTTCATTCTCAGAAGATAAAAATATTTGCCTGCGGACCAACTGCGATGCTAAGAACACTAAAAGAATTTTGTATGAAACACAATTTTAATTGTGAAGTTTCAACTGAATGTGCAATGGCTTGCGGATTTGGAATTTGCCAGGGTTGCCCGATCGAATCAACCACAAAATCAGGAACAATACTTGCTTGTTTGTAAAGATGGTCCAGTGTTTAATATTAAGGATGTTGTGATATGAGCAAGGTAGATCTTTCAGTAAAAATTGGCTCACTTACTTTACGCAATCCAATAATGCTTGGCTTCCGGAACAGTTGGTTATGGCAATGAAATTTCAGAATTTACTGACTTAAATAAGTTGGGTGGAATTGTAACTAAATCGCTAAGTCTGAAACCGAGAAAAGGAAATCCTCCACAACGAATTGTAGAAACTCCCTCAGGAATGTTAAATGCAATTGGTCTTGCAAATGTTGGAGTAGAAGTATTTCTTGAAAGAGAAAATTCCTTTCCTTAAAAAATTTGATGTTCCACTAATTTGTAATATTGCAGCAAGTACAATTGAAGAGTATGTTGAATGCACTAAAATTCTAACTGAAGAAGAAACCATCAAAGCTTTTGAGATTAATGTATCCTGCCCAAATGTAAGAGAGGGTGGATTATCTTTTGGTAATGATTTGAAAGCTGTAGCCCTTATTACTGAGAAAGTTCGGGCAGTTACAGACAAAACCTTAATCATAAAACTCTCCCCAAATGTTTCATACATAGCTGAGTTTGCCAAAGCTGCAAAAGAAAATGGTGCCGATGCTGTTTCAGCAATAAATACTTTGGTAGGTGCTGCATTTAATATTTTTACACGTAAACCAAAAATTCAAAATATAACCGGAGGATTATCAGGTCCTGCAATTAAGCCGATTGCAATTGCTAAAGTTCTGGAAATATCCAGACAAGTTGATATTCCGATTATCGGTATTGGCGGAATTATGGATTGGAAAGATGTAATTGAATTTATGATTGCAGGTTCTTCTGCAATTCAAATCGGAACACTAAACTTTATTGATCCTTCCGCACCTGGAAAAATTGTTAATCAAATTGAAGAACATTGTATTAAAAATGGAGTTGAGAAAATTTCATCACTCATCGCCTCATATCAATTATAGTTGAATGGACATTGAAACTTCACTGAATAAGCTATTCTCTCTTCATACTTTCGGAATTAAACTTGGATTGGAGAATACAATTGGTTTTCTGAATCACTTGGGAAATCCTCAGCAGGAACTCAAGACAATTCATATAGCAGGTTCTAACGGAAAGGGAAGCACTGCATCATTTATTGCCAGCATTTTACAAGAATTTGGATTTAAAGTTGGTCTGTATACCTCACCACATTTTGTAAAATTCAATGAGCGAGTTGTAATTAACGGAAAGCAAATTGATGATGAATATATCTCTTCTTTTATAACTGAGAATGAAAATTATATTGATGAACATCAACTTACTTTTTTTGAAGTTACAACTGCGATGGCTTTTCAATATTTCAAAGAAATGAAACCAGATTATTGTGTAATTGAAACAGGACTTGGCGGACGATTGGATTCAACAAATGTTTTGAATCCTTTAGCTGTTGTAATTACAACGATCAGTCTTGAGCATACTAATGTTTTGGGAAACACAATTGAACAGATAGCCGCAGAAAAAGCAGCAATAATAAAAAAAGATTCGAAAGTATTTACAGGATTTCTTAAAAAAGAAGCTGTGGATGTGGTTGATGAAAAATGTGAAGAAACAAAAAGTAATATTTATAGGTTGAAAGATTTTGTTTCAGAAGTTGATGAACAAGTAAGTTTGGTTCTAGGAGAAGGTAAGCAGATTGAAATAAATCCTACACTCAAAGGTAAATATCAGAAATATAATGCGGCACTTGCAGCACTTACCATTTCAAAAACATTTTCACTTAATGATCAGCAGAAATACTTATCAGGCATTTCCAATGTTTCAAGGAACACAGGATTACAGGGCAGATACGAATACTACCATAAAAATCCAACGATTATTTTTGATTCTGCTCATAATCCTGAAAGCATTAAATCTTTTCTTAGTGAATTTGCTAAAGAGTCAGGATGTTATAGTAGGAGAGTATTGATATTCGGTGCAATGCGTGATAAAGGCATTAGTGAAATGCTTCAAATACTTTCATTATATTTTGATGAAATACTTGTAACAGAAATCCAATACGAACGGGCGGCTAAACCCGAGGATATAAAACGACTTGGTGAACAAATAAATATCACCTGCAACATCATCCGGGAACCTATTAAATATATTGAAGAGTTTAGGATGAGGAATAAGAATGAATGCCTGGTGGTGTTGGGAAGTATGTATCTTCTGGGTGAGATCAAACAACAATTATTACAAGGGGTTACTTGACAATTAACTATTTATGGTTTATGTTTCGGTGAGCCGCAAAAACCTATCAAGTAATAAACTAATTGTGATCAATAGTAAATTATTCCCCGAAAATTCAAGCTGGTAAAAGCCAGTACAAAATATGTTAAACAATTATACCTTCATCTGACAACAATAACGCAGGGTTAAACATTATGCCAATGGATATATCGGTACTAAAATCAAAAAAGATCGTAGAACTAAATGAGATAGCCAAAGAACTTAAAATTCCTGGCTATAGCGATCTTCGTAAGCAGGAACTTATCTTCAAAATTCTGGAAGCTCAGACTTCAAAGGATGGACTTACATTCTCAAAGGGTGTTCTGGAAGTTCTTCCTGATGGATATGGATTTCTTCGCTCCTCGGATTACAACTATCTTCCTTCACCGGATGATATTTATGTTTCTCCCTCGCAGATTAAAAAATTCAGTTTAAGAACTGGAGATTTTGTCAGTGGCCAGGTGAGACCTCCAAAAGAAGGCGAAAGATTTTTTGCATTACTTAGGGTCGAAGCTGTAAACGGTTTGGCACCTGAGAATATTCGTGAAAGAACTTTATTTGATAACCTTGTTCCTGTATATCCAACCAAAAAAATCAATCTTGAATCTGCTCCTGGTGAGTATTCAATGAGAGTAATGGATATGCTCGCACCAATTGGTAAAGGTCAAAGAGGTTTGATTGTATCTCCTCCAAAAAGCGGAAAAACAGTCCTACTACAAAAAATTGCTAATTCGATTTCACGAAATCATCCGGAAATAAAACTAATTGTATTGTTAATAGATGAACGACCTGAAGAAGTTACTGATATGGAACGCTCTGTTCAGGGTGAGGTCATAAGCTCAACATTTGATGAACCAGCTGACAGACACGTTCAGGTTGCAGATATGGTCATCGAAAAAGCAAAGCGTATGGTTGAAGCTAATGAGCACGTTGTAATTCTACTTGATAGCATAACCAGATTGGCTAGAGCTCACAATATTGTTGTTCCTCACAGCGGAAGAATTTTATCAGGTGGAGTTGATTCAAATGCACTTCATAAACCAAAAAGATTCTTCGGCGCTGCTAGAAATACTGAAGACGGAGGCAGCTTAACTATTATTGCAACAGCTTTGATAGATACTGGCAGCAGAATGGACGATGTTATTTTCGAGGAATTCAAAGGAACAGGTAATATGGAGCTTGTCCTTAATCGTGATTTAAGTGACAGAAGAATTTTCCCTGCAATTGACGTGAACCGTTCAGGAACCAGACGTGAGGATTTATTACTGAAAGAAGATGATTTAGGAAAAATCTGGATCCTCCGAAAAATACTTAGCGATTTTAGTCCTGTTGAAGCAATGGAATTTTTAATAGACAAAATCCGAGGAACAAAAAATAATAAGGACTTCTTAAACAATATGAATAACTAATAATTAGTGATTCATTTACTGTAATCAATTTTGCCTTGATTATCATCCTGGTCTGAATAATTTTTCATAAAAAAGAATTAAAGTGAAAATATTTTTATTCAGCTTCTTATTTATTACAACTTCATTATTTGGTCAGCCAAAGCGTAATTCAGAACCATTTATACCAAGGATACCTTTTGAAACAGAAGCGATTTCCTTACCCAGAACAGATGGAGATTACTCTGTTTACTATTCGTATAAAATACCATATAAGCTTTTAGTATTCGCAAGAAACGAAGAATCGTATGAAGCGAGCTTTCGTATTATTGTTGAAATCTCGGATAAAGATGGCAAATTAGTTGCACGTGATATTAAAGACAGTAAAATATCAGTCAATAGTTTTGAAGCCACAGACGACTTAGATGTATTCCTACAGGATTATTTAAGCTTTAAGATTAAGCCAGGTGATTACAAAGCTGCTGCAATAATCTCAGATATGAACTCCACAGGAGACCGTCCTTTAAAACCCATTGAACTTAAACTTGGTAACAAAGAAAACAATCTGGTTTTGAATCCCCTAGTTATTAATTCACAGGAGGTTACTTGTAATGACGAGAGCGCATTTATATTGGCTAATTCAGGCGGCAATGTTCCATTTAGTGTCGAAAGTTTTAATCTAGTCATTCCAGTAAGCGACACTCTGATTACAGAGATTGATGTTACTCTTGAAAATAATGACGAAGTCGTTTACTCAGGTAAAGTTGAAGAATCGTATGTGTTACCTATCGGGATAACTAGCTGTGAGGATAATATTTTAGTATCTACAATGCCTGAAAATAGATTGATACGGAATTTTATTATTAAAAATGTTAACCAAAAATTAAATGAAGGAGATTTAGTTCTCACTATAAAGAATGAAGAAAAGGAAATTGACGAGAAAATTAATTTGAACGTTGTATGGTTTAACAAACCGTTTTCACTTTTGAATCCTGAAAAAGCAATTGAGTTTTTAAGTTATATTGAATCTGATTCTGTTGTCTCTGAACTGTTGGATGAAGATGAATCTGATTATCCTAAAGTATTGAATAATTTTTGGGCTAAGTTTGACCCCTCACCAGAAACAACATTCAATGAAATTATGTTCGAATACTATAGCCGTGTTGATTATGCCATCAGAGAATTCAAAAGTATCACTAATAACAATGGAGCAAAAACTGATAGAGGTATGGTTTATATTAAATTCGGGAATGCAGACAAAATCGAGCGTACATCGACTTCACAGGGTCAAGTTATCGAAGTTTGGACATACTCAAAATCTCAACGGTCATTTTCATTTATTGATAAGACAGGTACAGGCAACTTTACATTGACAGAAAATTGATGAGCAGAATTGTTATCACATGTGGTGATATAAATGGTATAGGACCAGAAATTGCGTTAAAAGCACTTAATAAAATATCCTTAAAGAATAAATAAAAACTCAATTCATCCTAATTATCCCTCAGAATGTTTTCGAAACCACATCAGAATTAATAAAACCCAAATTCAATTATAAAGTAACTGACGAATTAGAATCAAAGAATCACAATTTTGATCAAGTCTTAGTTTTTGCTACAGGATCAGCAAAGCAAAGCTATGGAAAACCTACTATTGACTCAGGTAAAGCAGCATTTATAGCACTGAAAAAATCATTCGAGATATTAGAGGGAAAAAGAGCTGATGCTGTTGTTACTGCTCCTGTTTCTAAAACTGCTCTAAAGCTTGCCGGGGTTAAATATCCTGGTCAAACTGAAATGTATGCTGATTGGTGTGGAGTTAAAAATTTCGTAATGACATTCCTTTCAGCAAAACTAAGGGTCGGACTTTATTCCATTCATATTCCTTTGAAAGAAGTCTCCAACTCCTTGAAATCAAAACAATTTAAAGACTAAACTTGAGATAGTTATTTAATATGTTAAAGAATGATTTGGGAATCCAAAATCCCAAAATTGCACTACTTGGATTAAATCCTCATGCGGGTGAGAATGGGATAATTGGGAAGGAAGAAAAAACAGTAATTGAGCCAGTTCTAAAGCAAAAAATATTTAACGGAATTGTTGATGGTCCTTTTTCATCAGACGCATTCTTTGCCAATAGAAGATTCAAAAACTTTGATATGGTGTTTGGTCTCTATCACGATCAGGTTTTAATTCCATTTAAGTTTATCAACTCAGGAAGGGGAGTAAACTTTTCAGCCGGATTACCGATCATCAGAACCTCCCCGGATCACGGTGTCGCATACGATATTGCTGGGAAGGGCATTGCAGACGAATCAAGTATGATTGAAGCATATAAGTATGCTGAAATAATCTTGAAGCATAGAAAGACAAAACCTGCTTTAAAATGAAAGTAAGACCATACGAGAAAGTTGCTGATGTCTACAATGGTTTAATGAAAAAAGTTGACTACCCGACCTGGTCAAAATACCTTCTTGTAATTGCTGAGGAAAATATCTCTGAAAATGCAAAAATTCTTGAGCTTGGAGCAGGGAATTGCAAAATGGCTGAAATATTTTCTAAGAGATACAAAACTTATTATGCTTCTGATATTTCTCTATCAATGCTAAAAGCTTCCTCAAATAATGATCTTGAGAAGATTTGTTGTGATATGACAGCAATCCCGATAAAAGCTAAGTTTGATTTTATTTTTTCTGCTTTCGATGGTGTAAACTATATTTTGAAACAAAAAGCTTTATTCAGTTTATTCGGCGAAGTTTATCGCTTACTAGACGAGGATGGCGTTTTTACATTTGATGTAAGCCTTGAAAGAAACAGTTTGAATGTAATCGTTAGCGATTCTATTGAAGATCACCACAACGGTTTTTGGTTTCAAAGAATTGGTAAATACAATAAACGTAGCAGAATTCATTATAATAAATTTTATATTAGGGATGATTCAGGATTAGAATTTAAAGAAGTGCACAAACAAAAAATTTATGACATCTCAACTTACTTTAAGCTTGCAGAAAAAGCAGGATTGTATACTGAGTTTTGTTTCGATTGTTTCTCTTTCAAAGATGTTAGTCAGAAATCACAAAGGGCTCAATTTGTAATGAGGAAAATTAACTGATGATGCTTTCATTTGATAATGTAGAATTTCATTATAGGAACCAACCGGTATTTACCAATCTGAATATGGAACTTGATTATGGTGAATTTGTTTTTGTAATAGGCAAAAGTGGAATTGGTAAAAGCACATTGATGCAACTAATTTATATGAATCTATTTCCGCTTACCGGCACAGTTCGTATTGCTGAATTTGATTCACAGACTATCAAGCCCTCTCAAATTCCTTTACTACGAAGAAAGATTGGCGTAATTTTTCAAGACTTCAAGCTATTACCTGATAGAGATGTATTTCAAAATCTTGCATATGTGATGAAAGTTACCGGAACATCTTCTAAAACGATTAAGAAAAAAATAAATGAAACACTCATTGAAGTTGGACTTTCACATAAACGTCTAAATAAACCTCATGAATTATCAGGAGGTGAACAGCAAAGAGTAGCAATTGCAAGAGCAATTCTGAATGATCCCATACTAGTTCTGGCTGATGAACCAACAGGCAATCTTGATCCGGAAACATCAGCCGAAATTTTGGCTCTTCTTAAGAAAATAAATAAACGAGGGACTGCGGTTTTAGTAGTAACCCATAATTATGATTTAGTCAAAAAGGCTAATGAAAAAGTTATTAAACTTGATGATGGAAGAGCGCGGAAAGCCATTATCAAGCAGAAGGTAGAAAATTAAATTTCAGTAAACTAAGAATTTTAGTATTTCATTAATTGCTTCTTCAACTGAGCCCAGACTAATTATTGAATTTCTTTTTTTCAAATTATAAACTAATAAATGAAGACTCAAACTGTTGGGGGTGTAAATTTCAAACCACTTTTATTTTTTAATTTATTGAAAAACTCCTGGAGCAATTTTTTACTTTCCTCAGCGTAAACTCCGGAGTAAGCATTTATTTTATGATTTGTCTTTCCATCTTCAGCAAGATTATAAACACTGCCACAAGCACCAAATTTTGGATCAAAAGTAGAAAAGAAAAGTTCTTTGATCCTAGATGCAAGCAAAGCCCCTGTACACATAATACAAGGTTCTAATGTTACATAGACAGAACATTCATTTAACCGCCAGTTTCCAATTGTATTAGAAGAAGCAGTCAAAGCAATCATTTCGGCATGAGCGGTAGCATCTCTTAATCTTTCAACCTGGTTGTAACCCCGACCTATTATCTTATTATCCTTAACCACTACTGCTCCCACAGGAACTTCATTTTCTTCCAAGGCCTTTTCAGCTTCCTGCAGAGCTGCAAACATAAAACGATATGTTGCTTCGTTGAAAATCACTTTAGTATGGAGTAGTTAGTAAGTAGTATTGAGTAATGAGAATTTTTTATTAAAATATTTCTTCTTTAGAAAGTTTCTTAGTCTCATTAATAATTTCGAATGCCAACTGATATGACAATTTATACACAAATAAATCTCTAAATCCCCTGGAACTTTTTAGTATTTGCCATTCTATTTACTATTTACTTCATACTACTTACTGCTCAAAGAGAGTACGCCCGGTAGGATTCGAACCCACAACCCTCAGATCCGAAGTCTGATGCTCTATCCAGTTGAGCTACGGGCGCGTATTTTGTGCTGCAAAAATAGAGATGAGTTGTTGGAATATCAATTTTTTAATCTTGAGCTATAAATAGAATTTCAATGATTTATTACAATCTTGTTATTAAGATGTTATACTTTTTTAAAGCATAAATATCTGAAAGTGCTTACTACCGTTGAATATAACATTTTTTATTTATACGTTTGCTAAAGAAAAGTAGCTGAGAACTATTCTCTGTATTAAAAGTCTTCCTTGCTTGCTACTTTGAAATTATAAATAAATTTCGGGGAGGCTATGGTTGGGCGAACAATTTCTCATTATAAAATTCTTGAGATACTCGGCAGCGGGGGAATGGGTGTTGTCTATAAAGCGAGAGATAACAAACTCAATCGTTTGGTAGCTTTAAAATTTCTTCCTTCACATCTCACCAGAGATGAATCAACACGAAAACGTTTCATTGCAGAAGCTCAGGCTGCATCTGCACTGGATCATCCGAATATAAGTAACATACATGAAATCAACGAAACTGAGGATGGTCAGCTTTATATCTGCATGGCTTACTATGAAGGTGATTCGCTAAGGCAAAAAATAAAGAAGGGTCCTCTTACACTTGAAGAATCGCTCAACATTTTTTATCAGATTGCCCTTGGATTAAAAGCTGCACATGAAGAAAAAATAATTCATCGCGATATCAAACCCGGAAATATTATTATTACCGAAAAGGGAGAGGCAAAAATTGTTGATTTTGGTCTTGCAAAATTAGCCGGGGAGAAACTTACTGAATCGATCTTAACTAAAGGTACCGTCGCTTATATGTCTCCGGAGGTCATACGAAGTCTGCCGGAAGATCAGAGAGCAGATATCTGGTCATTGGGTGTTGTACTTTATGAAATGCTTACAGGACATTTGCCCTTCAAAGGCGAATACCCTGAGCCAATGATGTATTCCATTGTTAATGAAGAACCAAAAACCTTATCAAATTATCTAAAAAATGTTCCGGAATTGTTGCAGTCTATTTTAGATAGATTACTAAAAAAGAATCCACAGGAACGTTACCAAAATATTTCAGATTTGCTTCGGGACCTAGAACCTCTTGTAAAAGACAGTGAAGTGACTGCGATAAAACCTAAAACTAGTATAGTCAAATTACTTCATAGAAAAAGAGCCTACTTGTATGTTAGCCTTATTCTTCTTCTAACAATAATTTTTTTCTTTCTTGGTAAATCCTACTTATTACCTGAGCGAAACCAGGAAATTTCGATCGCTGTTTTGCCGCTCCAAAATATAACGAATGATTCTGAACAAGAGTGGTTTACAGACGGAATGACAGATGCGTTGATTACTAATCTGGCTCAACTGAGCGGATTAAAAGTCATTTCTCGTACTTCTAGCAATGCAATACAAAGGGACAACAAAGCATCCTCCTGTTATTGGAGAAGAATTGGATGTCAGGTACTTACTTGATGGCTCTGTTGTTAAAAGTGGTGATGTGGTTAAAATTTCAGCAAGATTGATTAGCGCTAGTGAGGATAATTATATCTGGGCTAAAGAATATGAACGTGAGTTCATAAATATTTTAGTGTTACATGGTGAAATTGCTAAAGATATTGCTGATCAAATAAATCTTAAACTAACTCCGCAAGAGGATATTCTGCTAACTAAGTCTCGTTCAGTTAACCCCGAAACTTATGAGTTGTATATGAAGGGAATGTTTCATCTAAACAAATTAACTCCAGAAGGTGTTAAATTGGGCCTTTCCTATCTTCAACAGGCAGTAGAGAATGATCCCAATGAACCTTTAGTTTATGCAGGTCTTGCAATTGCTTATCTAACTATTTCACATGGATCTTCATATACACTTAACATATTAAACGAAGCAAAGGTTGCTACGTTGAATGCTCTGAAACTAGATGAATCATTACCCGAAGCTAATCTTGCATTAGCTATGGTTCAAGCATTTTATGATATAGACTGGAAAACTGCTATTCAAACAAATGAACTTACGCTAAAACTTGATCCCAACCTGGCTTTGGCTCATTACTTCTACGGATATTTACTAAGGATCCCAGGTAGATATGAAGACGGGTATAATGAAATGATTCGTGCTAAACAATTAGATCCACTTAATCCGGTTTATCCAGCCGATCTTGGCTGGATGTATTTTAATGATGGAAAATTTGATGAATCTATTGATGAATGCTTAAAATCTATTGAAATTAATCCGGGATTTCCGCAAGCGTTTTGTATTCTCGGACAGGCATACACAGCAAAGGGAATGTATGAAGAAGCTTTGGCAGCAAATCGAAAAGCTGGGGAGCTTAGTCCTGACTGGGAGTGGGGTCTTGCACACACCTATGCGTTAACAGGACAATCCGATGAGGCTCTTAAAATTGCAACTGAACTTGAAAAAAAGAACTTACCTTGGAATTCATGGTGCTTAGCGGTAGTGTATGCAGCCCTTGGCGATGGCGATAAAGTTTTTTACTGGTTGGAGGAAGCTTACCGGCAACATCATCCTTTTATTCAATGGATTGGAGGAAGTAACAATCAGTACTTTGGGGTCTTTCATGACGATTCACGTTTTATTGATTTAGCTAAGCGATTGAATTTGCCAGAATATTCACAATTATAATAATTGAGAATATGTATCCAATATCAAAAAATATTAGCTGATGCAAAACGTAGATAAAAATTTTATAATTGATTTAAAATCTGATGATCTTGTTGAATTTGCAAAAATTCTTGGTCAACAAACTGATTTCCAGGAAGTATTAAAGCTGGTCGCTCATAAATCAGCTCAGTTTCTTAAGGCTGATCTTGCATTAGTGCTGATGCTTAATCCGGATACAAGGGAAACAGTAAATACCATAATTAAGGATGGCAAGTCCATTGACCAAAAAGAGTATCGCGATATCCATATCCATGTTGGTGGATGGATCATCAACAACTGTAAACCATTTTTAAGCCAAAATATTCAAGAAGACGACAGGTTTATAAAGGGATTATTTGACAAAGTTCCCCTAAAATCTGTTGCCGGAGTGCCATTAATTATTGAAGGTATCATTATAGGTGCACTAATGCTACTTTACTGGGAACCTTCAGACTTTGTCAATGCAGCGTCAATAGGTCTGTTAGAGAACATAGCAGCTGTATCAACTCCATTTCTGAGAAATGTTCAAAAATTAAAACAATATTTTCAAACCTCGATGCCTGAATCATCAATAATTTTGAAATATAAAAATGTAGGATTGTACGGAAGGAGTCCCCGGTTTATTGAGCTACTGCAAGCCATAGAATCTGCAACTAAATTCGATGTTCGAGTTCTATTGGTGGGTAAAACAGGAACCGGTAAAGAATTAATTGCTAGAGCCATTCATAAATTTAGTTCAAGAACTAATTTCCCCTTCGTCGCTTTCGATTGTGGTGCAATTCCAGATAATCTTTTAGAGAGCGAACTATTTGGGCATAAACGCGGTGCCTTTACGGGAGCTCATACTGATCGTAAGGGATTATTTCAAGAAGCTGATGGTGGTTCATTATTTATGGATGAAATAAATAACTTGCCGTACCAAATGCAATCGAAATTACTGCGAGTTTTAGAAGAAGGTGAAGTCCGCCCGGTGGGGAGTGACCAATCCTTTAAAACGAATGCGAGAATTTTAGCTGCTTCCAGTACACCATTAAAACAATTAGTGGACAGCAATCTTTTTCGGGAAGACCTTTTTTTATCGATTGCATGTATATCCAATCTATGTTCCGGATTTAAGTGACAGGCAGGAAGATATTCCCAATCTGGCAAATCACTTTCTTCATCATTATGCTGAAAAGCAGAACAAAAAAGCAAAAAACTTTCATGAGGAAGTGATAGACTTTATGAAACAACGTTCGTGGAATGGCAATGTAAGGGAATTGGAAAATTTTATTGAGAGAATTGTTACAGTTACTCCGCCTGATACTTCATTAATCGATCCTTCTTTTTTTCCTACTGAATTGCAGGACGAAATGAAATATTTCAGAATGAAGATTCAAACCTCACAGAGATCAATACCGTTGAAGGATCAAATAAATAAATATGAAGCAGAAATAATAAAGAGAACATTAATCGATTGTGGATGGAATCAATCTGAAGCAGCCAGGAAATTGCATACCTCAGAGAGTAATATTCGATATAAAATGAGCCAGTTTAATATTCAAAAAGATGAAAAACTCTAAATCTGCTCGTTAAATATTGCGAATCTAAATTCAATAAATTCACCATAACTTAAATTCTCCTCGCTGAATATTGCGAGTTTTCCTTTCGCTATTCTTCATTCATTTCATAATTGATTCTACTAACTGATTGTATTTTAATAGAATATACTCTTCCAATAACTCACAGGTACAACTTTTGGCATGTATAAAAGGTCAGATCATTAATAAATAAAGGAGTTAAGACATGAAAAATCTCTTATTACTTTTTATTGCATTTCTTGTACTAAGCAACCTAACATTTGCGCAATGGAAGCAACTTCAAGACATGCCTGCACCAAGATGTTGGGCAGCAAGTTGTACCATAGATGGAAAAATTTATGTAGTTGGTGGATCTATTGATGTAAATTCGTCTCTTAACGATTTGTTTGTTTATGACCCTGTCCAAAAGAGCTGGGATACTCTAGCCCCAATGCCTACAAGTAGAGTAGAATTTTGTACCTGTGAGGTGAATGGAAAAATTTATGCAATTGGGGGAGCACATCATCATAGTTCTGGAACACCTTATAGAAGGGTGGAAGAATACGATCCGTTAATTGATGAATGGTTTACCAAAACATCTATGCCGACACCATTACAAGCACCCGCTTGCGGTGTTATTGGCAATAAAATATATGTTGCAGGAGGTGCAGAAACCATCGGTTACAATCCTTCAAACATATTACTGGTATATGATCCTGCAACAGATGAATGGACTGATACACTTATGACAATGGATTTTGCACGATATCACCCACGCGGTGTTGTCTTAAATGACAAGTTTTACGTTACCGGAGGTCTAAGCGGTCCTCCTTGGCCTGGAGAAAAGACAGTTCAGATATATGATCCAGCTACCAATGAATGGTCGCAGGGAACAGATATGCCGGAGGGTAGAGTAGGGCATACTGCAAATGTCCTATATGGCTATATATATGCAATAGGTGGGGACACACAGCCTCCTCCGGTTGATAGTGTAGCGGTATATAATCCTAACACAAGTAGTTGGACAAGGATTTTTTCACAGCCTGACGTGATGATTTTGCATACTGCAAGTGTGGTTGGTGATACTATATATGTCTTTGGAGGTAGCACAACCTCGGTCCCAAATCTTACTGCAACCTCTTCTGTGTATTCCTTTGATGTAGTCGTAAGTGTTGAAGATGAGAATAATAATATACCAGAAAATATTATGCTTTATCAAAACTATCCCAATCCTTTTAACCCAAGTACTAAAATCCGATACTCAGTTCCGCAATTAACTCAAGTTATGTTAAAAGTATACGATGTATTAGGAAATGAAATAGAAACTTTAGTGAATCAAGAAAAACAATCAGGCACTTATGAGATAACTTGGTATGCAGAGAACTTACCAAGTGGAGTTTATTTCTACAGACTTCAAGCAGGAAATTTTGTTGAGACTAAGAAAATGATCCTTCTACTTTGATGCTTCTGAGTAAACAAATAATGAAAGGTGTTTTTCAATTGTAGGGACAAGTCGCGACTTATCCCTACTTTCTAATCTTTATCAATAATTTAATTCAAGAAATCTTTTGGATAAGTCTTAAGATTATGTCCAAATTTTAACTGCTCTTCCATTCTGCACGACCATACAAGTTGACCTTTCCAAACTGTAATGTCAGGACACCCATCACACATACTTTGTCTTCCATCCGGAAGAAAATCAACAGGCTGAATAATCATAACTGATTGGTAATGTAGTCTCTTAAAAATGTTAAGAGGATTCTTAAAAAAATTGAAGAAAGCTTTTCTAAGTTTATTATCAAAAGCTCCCATTAGTAGCATACTCTTACCTTTGCGAGTCCATTTAGGTCCTGCATAAGCAAGATATTTATTATACATTAGATGGTAGAACATCTGAACCATTTCCATTCCTTTTCTTCCAACATAGCCATAGATTTTTTTCTTTGTTCCCAATCTTCCGGTTAATAGCCATTTGAAAGAATCTGGTTTTTCCGAGCCGTTCAAATATGCACAAGGATCGAAGTCAGGATTGTCTTTCCTAATCAATTCAACTACTTCAGGAGCCATTATATCCGCACGGGTTACCGGATCTTCATTATAAACCAATTGACCCATATCAACTTTTTTAGATCCAAGATAAAAATCATAATCATTGTTGTTAACTGCACGGTAAAGAATGAACACCATAACATTAACTATATCAATATTATTTTGTGCCCACTTAACCATTTCAGGAATATATTTCATCGTATCTTCATAAACCGTTGAATTAAATGCGCAGGAAATGTTTCCTTCATCGGCTAACATTTTAGCATACTTATATCTTAGTTCATTCAACTCTAATTCATTTTTATTTTTCCAGTGAGGTCTTCCTTGTTTACTATCGATGTGAAATGTAAAACCAAAAGCACCAGCTTTTTTCAGTTCGTGCAATAATTCTTTTGTTAATGCCAACCCATTTGTATTGATGATGGGCTTCATATTTCTTTTTTTAACTTCCTTGACGATATCGATAATATCCGGATGAGTTAAAGGATCACCACCAGCGATTGAAACGCCATCAGCGTGTCTTAATTTAACGAATACGTCGAGATCACCTTTAATCTGTTCAATTGTTTTATGCCCATCTTTTTCATTTAATCTGTAACAACCCTCACAATAAAGATTGCACTTGGCAGTTGGCTCAAGCCAGGAAATTGAATTATCTGTTAAGTTCCAGGGTAGCCTATAATAGTCGAGATGATTCAAAGAATTGTTGTTCATTATTACTCCGGATATTACTAATATTTATTTAGTTAAAATTCGACAGCAAAAATAATCTAATTTTCAAGAACTGACAAAGTAAAAAGTATTGAATCAACAAATAATTTATAATTTGAAGTAAAGCTCTATTTGAATAGTTTTGTTTTCGAATAATCAAATAGTTCACAATCTGATGAGATATCGACTTATGAAAAACATTATACTTTTAATCCTGGTTCTATCAAGTATTCTCAATTTTTGCACAAAGTAAATGGGTTGCAGGTGCTTCTTTTAATGTCGGATTTCCGACAGGCTCATTTGCAAATGAGGCAGAAACCGGAATAGGTGGTTCAATAATTGGAGAATATTTTTTTAGTAAGCAATTCTCTGCAACTCTCTCAGTTTCTTATCAAAATTATCCTGGTAATTTTCCGGAACTCGCTGTTCAGGGAAAGGTTCTCGATGTTTCAATCAATTCCATTCCCGTAGTTGTAGCAGGAAGATACTACATAGAAGAGGGACTCTTCACTACTATAGAATTGGGTTCTTATTTTTTCAGATTTAATGTGGAAGCTTCAGATCTTTATACAGATGATAAATATTCATCTGATTACGAGGCAAAGTTTGGTGGGGCATTTGGCCTAGGTTATCGATTTAATTTATCAGAACAATCTGCAATGGAGTTTGATGGAGTTTATCAAATTATTCAAGATGATCTGAATTCTGTTGCTCTTCGTCTAGGTATCTTAATATTATCTGGATAAGATTTAGTTATTGAAAAGAATTTTACCATCAATCTATAATAGTCGGGATTCATATATGCTCATTAAATATTTTCTTTTAATAATTATAGTAATATCAATTTCAGTTTATCCACAACAAAATCGTGAACAAGCCTTAAGAAAAGGTGGATGGACAGGTGGTTTAGCTGGATGGGTTGGCTGGGAAAATTTTAATATTTCAGAAAAAGTGGGTGATGTAAATTCAAATTCTAAAGTCAATGGTTATAATTTTATATTCAGTTCACGCAACGGAAGTCTTGTTGAAAATAACGGTGTATTCGGTTTTGATTTTCAATGGCGTCAAAGAGATAGAACAACAAAACCTGATCCCAATCCTGATAATAGCAGTGAATCATTAAATGAAAAAGAATGGTTCATTGGGCTTTGGGCAAGATACTATATTCCTTTAGCTGGAGAACTTGCAATGTTTTTTGAAGGATCAGGCGGATATGCTGTCTTTTCTCAAGACTATGAAAATATAATTACTAATGATATCGATTCCTTAAACTACAATGCATTTGCAAATGGTTTTGCTTACAATGCTGGAGTAGGTGTTACTCTTTTTGTTTCTCCAAATGCAGCATTTGAACTTACTGGCAGGTGGGAGGGAGGTAGTTTGAGTGGAAATAGAGACTATCAGTATTTCGATTCAAATGAATTGAATGTTAAGCTTGGAAATATTTTTATTCTATTCGGATTCCAGGTTTACTTAAAATAATATTTAAATGAAAAAGGAGACCACTTTCGTGATCTCCTTTTAATTCGCCCTCACCACAATAAGCTTTAAGTGGACAAAATGCTCACTTAAACATTCTTTCAACCTCTGATCTAGATTTTCTTATTCCTCTGATTGATATGACTATAAAGAGTAAAAGTCCACCTAATATAATTCCTGCTAATAAATATACTGCCATAAAATTGCCCTCCAATTTTTACGTTTAATTTTCAACCATTATGCCATTAGGGAACTCTTTAGTTCAACCTTATATTAGCTAAAAATTTATAAAATAAAAGAAATGATGTATCTAATTGGAGCCTAAAATGAGAATTGTATCAAAAAGGATATTACAAAATAATTGAGGTAAATTAAATGGATTCTAATTTTTATTGAGAACTAGAGGTATGCCGTTATGAAAATATATTCTACCGAAGTTTTCAGTTATCCAGTACAGAGGCTTCTCTGCTGGTTTATTTCTTTCAACAACATTTATTCGAACAACTTCGGGTCGTTCCTTAACCGTAATTACTGAATCACAAAATTGTTCAGGAGAAAGGCAATGAGAATCATCCAACTCAACTTCTAATATCTTTTGTTTGTTGATAAAGATATTCTTAACCATAAAATGATTGATATTTAAAGATTTATATGTGAGTGTTACTTCAAAATTTCTCATACTTAAAATATAAAATATTTTTTGATTATTACAAGAGGAATATCATTTTAATCTTATTCGGGTATTTTGTAGTTCAGCCATTCTTCTAATGTCTCAATAATTATTGACCTATCGACTTCATTAAAGCTTTTTATTCGGGTTCTGTGGTTTCCCCCAGTTTTAACCATTTTAATAGAATTTGTTTCTCCGGTTAACTCCACAGCAGTTGCTGACCAGGCATCTATTTCACCATAAATAAATATCATATTGTTTCCGTGTTTCTGAATCCAGGTATTTATGTTTTGCATTAGACAGCAATCATATTCAGGGTCCATATATTCAGGTAAAAATATTTTACTGGTCGGCTCTCTTACTTCTTTTAACAAGTCTTTAAAATTGGAGATATCATATCCATAATATCCCATCTGGGAATATGCCTGATAAATAAATGAAAGATTAGATTCGATATCCTTATCTGAAAAATAACTGAATGACGAGCCTTTCTTCAAATGTTCAAACAATTCTTCATCAGAAGCAGTCGTATCAGGAATTTGTGAACAGTTTGTGTACTGCCACTGCCAGAAAGCAAATCCATATTCCAACACAACGAACTCGAAAATAAATCCGTAATTGCCGATTGAATATGTGTAACCTGAGTTTTTGGTGTCTTCAATAAACATTGGCAGTAATTCATCTTCTCTTTTTAGCACTTCTCTTTGGAATTGAACCATTTTATCTCTGCATTCCCTAGTTCCAACATTATTCAGAAAATGGTATACTCGAGGATCTTCTGGAGTGAGGTTCAGTGGAGCAACGTAACAGACTGACGCATCTGCGTCATTGGGAAAATAATATTTATAAATGTAAGTAGTTTGTCCTCCTTTACTGATTCCTGTTGTAACCCATTTCTCATCGTAGATCATTTTCATTGTTTCAATTATCTTATGATGATCGTCCGCAGCTTGTTCGATTGTTAAAAAGTTCCAGTCAAGACTATCAGGTCTGGATTCTCCGAAGTAACGATGTTCAACCACAATTTTATTGCACTTTAACATTGATGCAAGTTCGTTCTTTCTGATTGTAATTAATACTGTATCCATCAAGTTCAATCACCATTGGAAGTGATTCATCTTTATGAGATAAGTAGAATTTCTGTTTGAACTTTTTTCCATCAGGATTATTATGATCGACTGGCTGTTCAATAAATATTTTGAAAGCTTCGCTGTATTCTGAATCTGTTTCAATTTGTTCGACACTTATAATTCCAGGCAGTGCTTCAATTCTGGTCTTTAAATCTTCCTGAGAGTAGAGAAGGGAATTGGAAGTTGCAAATAAAATAACTAATAAAATTAGTTGCTTGTAACTAGTCATCTAAATCTCCCGCTTATTTAGAAAAAAATTAATTATTCCTTTTGAAAAGATAAAGTTGAGAAAGTATCATTCCAATAAGCATCAATAAACAACCAATCAATCCACGCATTGGAATAGATTCATTTAAAATTAGCCATCCTCCGAGAACTGCAAAAACCGCTTCAAGGCTCATAATAATTGCAGCATTTGCCGGATGTGCTTCCCGTTGTGCAACTACCTGAACTGTGAATGCAATTCCCACTGAAAAGAATCCTGCATAAAGTATCGGCAGATATGCTTTCAGAATATTTTGCAGAATAATTGATTCAGTTATCATTGCTGCGATGAAGCTAAGTACAGCACAAACAACAAACTGAGTAAAAGCCAATTGGAAAGGATCAACTTTAATAGAATAAAATCCGATTACTAAAATTTGAATTGCCCAAAAGAATGCACCAATCAGAACTAAAATATCTCCAATATTAACGTCGAATGATTCATTAAGACTTAGAAAATATAATCCAACAGTTGCAACGATTGCACCCAGCCAGGTTATGAGTGATGTTTTTTGTTTTATGAATAAACCCAGTATTGGTACAAGGATAATATAGAATCCTGTTATAAAACCAGCTTTGCCGGCATCGGTATAAACTAATCCGCCTTGCTGGAATGTTGCACCAAGAAAAAGAACTGTGCCTGCTACTAATCCACCGTATAAAAGATTTTTATCATTGAACGGAAGGAATTTTTCTTTTTCAAATTTCTTATTTTGATTAATAAGTAAAAGAGGAATTAACGATAGGCTTCCAAGAGTAAATCGTGCAGTGTTGAAAGTGAACGGTCCAAGAAATTCCATTCCCGCTCTTTGTGCAACAAATGCAAATCCCCAGATAACTGCAGTTAAGAGTAAAAGTAAGTTTGATTTCATAGCATTACTGTCATTCTGGCACGGATTGATCCGGAATCTTTGTAACAATACAGTTAAAATGCTACCAATGTAAAAACTATGAATACTCATTTACCAAAAATATTTTTTAATGCACCAACACAAGCATTTATATTTTCTTCATTCGAAGAATAACCCATCAATCCAATACGCCAGACTTTTCCTGCAAGCTCTCCAAGACCAGCACCGATTTCTATGTTGTAATCATTTAGCAACGATATACGAACTTTTGCTTCATCAATTCCTTCAGGAATAGAAACAGAAGTTAGTTGAGGAAGTCGTTCATCTTCTTTAACAAAGGGATTCAGTCCTATTTTTTCTAACTCCTTAACTAATTTTTCACCGTTCGCTTTATGTCGCTTCCACGAATTTTCAATTCCTTCTTCTTTTAATATTAAGAATGATTCGTGAAGAGCGTAGAGAGAATTTATTGGTGCAGTGTGATGGTAAGCTCGTTTTGCGCTTCCTCCCCAGTAACTGAGAATAAGATTTAAATCCATAAACCAGCTTTGCACCGGAGTTTTTCTTCTCTTTATGAATTCAATTGCTCTGTCATTAAATGTAACAGGAGAAAGTCCGGGAGGGCAGGAAAGACATTTCTGTGAACCAGAATAGGCAACATCAATATTCCACTCATCAATTAAAAGAGGAATGCCACCGAGCGAGGTAACTGTATCAGCAATGATCAGGCAATTATTTTTATGAGCAATTTCAGTCAAAGTTTTAATATCACTCATTGCTCCGGTTGAAGTTTCTGCATGAACGAAGCAACATACATTTATTTCTTTGTTCTTTTGTAGTGTATCTTCAAAAATTTGAGGATCAATTGCTCTTCCCCAGGGCATATTTACAACAACAGCTTCAGCACCGCATCTTTCAACAATGCTTTTCATTCTTACGCCAAATACTCCATTGATGCAAACGAGAACTTTGAACCAGGTTCAACTAAGTTTACAAGACAAGTTTCCATTCCAACAGATCCAGGACCTGAGACTGCAAACGTCACTTCAGTTTTTGTTTGAAATGCGTATTTGAGTAATTCTTTTATTTCATCCATCAAGTCGATGAATTTTGGATCAAGGTGACCAATGGTTGGTCTTGCCATTGCTTCTAAAACACGTGGATGAACATTTGATGGACCGGGACCCATTAAAATTCTATTAGGAGGAACGAATGAGTTCATTTAAAATCCTATTCTTGTAATAGTGCTGTTTTTAAAATTATTTTAAGCTCAATAACCTGTGCTTCGCTTAACGGTTCAAGAGGCATTCGTGGACTGCCCCCATCATAACCAAGTATATCCATTGCCGCCTTCAATCCAGCGACTCCGTATTTTGATGTTACAGCTCGGTTAACCGGAATCATTTTGTTTTGGAGTTCGAGAGCTTCTTTATTATTTCCAGTCTAAGAACAGATTATATAACTGCAAACATTCATCCGGGGCAATGTTAGCTAAGGCAAGTATTCCGCCTACTGCACCAGCAGTTAAACCAGGATAGAGAACAGAAGCAGTTCCTACAATTACCTTAAAACTTTCTGGTACAGTTGCCACTATCTCAGAAATTCTTGAAGTATTTTCGGTACTGTCTTTTAGCCCCACAATATTTGGATGCATAGCCAATTCAATAATCGTTTCTGGTTCTATATTTACATTAGTGAATTTTGGCACATTGTAAATAATAACCGGAATCATCACACTTTCTGCTACTTTTGTATAATAGTTTAGAAAAGTATGATGCTTCATCTCAGATTTGAAGAATGAGGGAGTTATTAATAATGCATAGTCTGCACCTTTTTCAGAAGCATCATTAGTCAGATTAATTGTATCTTTTATTGAATCAAGTCCTGTTCCGGCTATTAAAGTTTTTTTAGTGTGCTCCCTGACGGAAAAAATTATTTGAAGTTTTTCCTCTTTTGTTAAAAAAGCACTTTCTCCATTAGAACCGAATAGAACATAACCCGAAAGTTCTCTTCTTTCATATTTCCTAATATTTCTTTGCAATTTATCAATAGCAAGCTCATCATCGACAAAAGGAGTGATTAACGGTGGAAAGATTCCTCTTAAATTATCTGACATAACTTCTTCTATTTAATGATTTAGACTATTTATTAAATATATTTTTTAACACAAATTCAACATTTGCGGGCCGCTCAGCAAGTCTTCGCATATACCAGGGATACCAGTGCTCACCATAGCTAATTAGTGTTCTTATTCTATATCCATCAGCAACTAACTTATATTGCTCAATTGTTTTAATTCCAAACAACATTTGAAACTCGAGTTTATCTTTTGGGAGCCCGATTTTCTCAGCTTCTCTTTTAACTTGCTCCTGAATGGTTAAATCATGTGTTCCAAAGACCATTCGAAGTCCTTTTTCTTTTATTTGTTCCAGAAGATATTTAGATAAAAACATATAATTTTCATTCACCTTGGACAATTTCGGGAATGCAACTGATGCAGGTTCTTTATAGGCTCCTTTTACTAATCTTATCCATGGATTTAATTCTATCATTTCCTTTATATCTTCCATTGTGCGATTAAGATATGCTTGAAGACATAATCCAACATTGTCTATGCTTCTCTTTAATCTTTTTGTAAAAATTTATAGTCTTATCTACATTGGAACTGTCTTCGATATCAATAAAAACAATATTGTTTAGTTTTTTAGCTTTTTCAGAAATTCTTGAAAGCATTTCTATAGTTTTATCGAAGGATAAGTCAAATCCAATTGTATAAGCTCTAGTGAAATTTCTATATCAAGATTTTCACTTTTTATTTTTTCCAAAAGGTCAAGATAGTGTTTAGTATTTACCTCAGCTTCCTGAAGATTGCAAATATTCTCACCAAAGTAAGTAAAAGTAGTTGGGATGTTATGCTTAATTAGTTCTTTTGTTGATTGAATAGCATCTTCCACTTTTTCTTCTGGCATAAAACGTTTCACAGCAGATTGTACACACTTCATTTTGGGAGCCCGGCTTTTCAGCCATTCATTCCTTGAAGCCCAAAGCAAAGTATTTCTGCCTAATCCCATTATTCTTATTTAATAGAAATTAATTCTTTTTGTGGACTTGAAAGCCATTAAGCACCAAATTTTGTAATTAAAACTATTTCTTCAACCGTAGCAATTCCTCTTTATGTAATATTTAATCGTGGTTCGATTGTAAAGACCATTCCTTCTTGGAGGAGCTGAAATGACTTCCGTGCATACTTTTCCCAGGCTGGAGCAAGCAAGGCAGTGCAGTCGTGGGAGAGTTTTCCCACCTGATGTCCAAGTCTGTGAGGAAATCCTTCATATCCACTATCAGGAATAACTATAAAAAAATAAATTATTATTTTAAATTAAAATAATATTAGATGTATTAAAAAGTTAAGTTGTATATAATATAGAACTTATTTAAGAATATTTGTTATTTTAAATATACTATTTCAACCAAATTTTTATTTAATGATATTAGAACTCTTCTAAATTTAATAAATATAATATTCATACAATTAATAAGGAGTTATATGATGAAATCACTTATTACATTCTTTGTTTTGGCAATTTCTTTTTCATTTGTAAATGCACAAGATCTAGTGCAGAACGGAGGATTTGAAAATCTCAATCATTTTGAATTTTGGGATGCTAATGTATCCGTAACCGGAGCTTCTGTTGAAGCAGTGGATACTGAGGCGCATTTGGGACAATGGAGTGTTGAAATCAAATCCGGAACTGATCCTGTTGGAGGATGGACTCAATTGTTGCAGACACTATTAACTCCTTCAAATAATATAGATTACAAATTAACATTCTGGATTAAAGACTCTGTTGCAGCTGCTAACTTTTTAGGGATTTATGGGTTAACTGGCACTGGGGAAGTTGCACTTGGTATTGATTCGCTTAATAGTAGTGCAATAGTTGAACCTGATAGCGGGAGAATAAAATTTATTCAAGAAGTCTTTCCAAACTGGACGCGGGTAAATTATTTCTTTAATTCTGGACAGGATTATACCGGTCATGTACTTAAATTCGAAGAAGCTACCTCAGGAACTTCCCAAACTGTATATTTAGATGATTTTGTAATTTCGCCTATTCCTGGACAAGGAACCGTTCAGGTAACTTCTCCAAATGGGGGTGAAGACTGGACGGCGGGTACGCAGCAAAATGTAACCTGGACGAGCTCCAATGTAACAAATGTCAAAATAAATTATTCTACAGACAATGGGATTGTTTGGATGAATGTTGTATCATCAGTACCAGCGGCAAGCGGAAGTTATAGCTGGACAATCCCTAATACTCCATCAACAGAGTGTCTTGTACGTATTAGTGATGTTGGTAATGCCGCAACATTTGATGTTAGTGATAACGCTTTCACAATCTCTCCTGCAGTAATTGTTACTGCGCCAAATGGAGGTGAAGACTGGCCCGTTGATGAGCAGCATAATATAACCTGGACCAGTCAGGATATTACAAATGTTAAAATTGAGTATTCAACTGACAATGGCAGCGCCTGGTTGAATGTTGTTGCATCAGTACCAGCAGCAAGCGGAAGTTATAGCTGGACGATCCCTAATACTCCGTCAACAGAGTGTCTTGTACGTATTAGTGATACAGGAAATGCTACTGTAAATGATGTTAGTGATAGCTCTTTCACAATCTCTGCTTTAGTAACAGTTACCGCTCCAAATGGAGGTGAAAACTGGATAGGTGATGACCAGCAAGATATCACATGGACCAGTCAGAATATTACAAATGTCAGCATTGAGTATTCAACAGATAATGGTAGTAACTGGATGAGTGTTATAGCGTCTACACCTGCATCAGGTGGCAGCTATAACTGGACAATACCAAACACACCATCAACACAGTGTTTGGTTCGTATCAGTGATGCCAGTAATGCCATCAGTAAATGATATTAGTGATGCAACTTTTACAATATTAGCTGGCCCAATGGTAACAGTGACGGCCCCCAATGGTGGAGAATCGTGGTTGGCTGGCACAGATCATAATATTACCTGGACCAGACAGGTAGTTTCACAAGTTAAAATTGAATATTCAACAGACAATGGTAGTGTATGGATTGATGTGGTTGCAACAACACCGGCAGTATTTGGATTTTATAATTGGACAATCCCCAATACTCCGTCTACACAATGCTTAGTACGTCTCAGTGATGCAAATAATGCCGCAATAAATGATGTTAGTGATAATGCATTTACTATAGAGGAAGCTGTTTCAGTTAATGATTTAAAATCCGGAATACCTGAAGAGTATGCACTAAATCAAAACTATCCTAATCCGTTTAATCCATCTACCAAAATTAGATTCGATCTTCCAAACCAGGAACAAGTAATCATTGATGTATTTAATCAGATTGGTGAAAAAGTAACGACGATTTTAAACTCAAATTTAAGTGCAGGTTATTATGAAGTCGAATTTGATGCACGTAATCTGCCGAGCGGTTTATATTTCTACAGAATATTATCTGGTAATTTTGCTGAGACTAAGAAAATGGTATTGATGAAATAAGATTATTAAATGTTTTTAATTTAACCCTCATCATTTAAAGTTGGTGGGGGTTTTTATTTTTAGCCAGTTGGTTGTATTGCTCAACACGATAGCTTCTCTTTTATTTCATCATATTTTGGTAACATATTTTTTTTCTTATAAAAATGCCGGAACTATTCCGGCAACTTGAACTAAATTAATTTTCTTTATTAGTCATTTACATTATTAGCCAAAAGCTATCCATATTTTTAACTGTCAAGTGTGATTATTTATTATTCACCGCTTTAGATATATTTTTGATAATTATATGTTCCTTTCCAAGAAACCGCTTGAAGCAAAGTATCTTGCTCTTTGGTCAGATTATATTCATCTTCGGTCAGGAAAATTCCATTTACGGATCCTATTCCTTTGGTGTGCCTAGCGTTACAACTTATTAATTTTTCCTCAATGAGTTCAGTCACTATATCCAGAATTGCTTCATAAACTGATTCAATATTCTTGTTCCACTCAGACCAAGTTGCATTCGCATATGACAAAAGCTCATACCAGTCCATCCAGGAACGTCCGAATGATAACTCCAAATCATCTTTAGAGTAAGTAGTCGAAATTTCTATTGGATGATAGCTCTGGAATGGATTTGGAATAGTAATAAAAAAACCAGATTTAGTAAAATCGGAATCTCCACACCAATCCTGACCGTAATTAGCAATATTATCTACCCACTCTGGAGAATATTGTTTTATTTGATTAAGTAATTCTAGTGAATAAGAATCTAGTTTACTCTCATCAAAATCTTTATTACCAGTTCTAGTTTGAATTCGTTCTGGAATCAGTTCCGAAGTTTTATACTGCATCATTTTTTTTCTGTTTCTAAATCCTTTTTCAACTACCCATATCCCAATATCTTCCTTAATAGGCAACTTGTCGCAGTAATTTATTGCTGCTTCCTTATAAGAATTGGCTTCAATAATTTGAGTTTTATCAAAATGGAAGAACACTTTAAAATAAGTCATTATATCAAAATATTTCTAAGAGAGTATCAATTTAATTATGATTGTACTATCAATAATATTTAAACCAATGGCCACAACCAACCAAAGATACCTGCAGTAAACAAAGCATAAATCAGTCCATCAAACATTGATTTAAATGTTGCTGCCCAGCCTCTTTTATACCAGATACTATTTTGCAAAAGAGCCAAGCTGTAACCAACAAATGCAGTAGCACCAGCAATTCTAAATATGGCAAGATAATGAGCGCCGGGTTCAAGAGCGCGTCCGGCAACATATGCAGCAAAAATTCCTACAATAATCGAATAGAGAAACCAGAGTGTAAGCTCCTTGCCCATATTTGGTGACCCGCTTTTAATAATTGTCATCATACCTACCGGTCCCTGTTTCATCTTTTCGAGAAACTCTGCGGAACCCATATCCTTCATATTTTTCGCTCGTGGAAAGCTATAGTTTCCTTCGGGCAGATTATGCTTTCGTATATCATCCATAACCTGTATCTCATTCGGAAATCCCAAAAAATCATTTTTGTGATATCCCAAAACCATGTGAATTAACGAACTGAGAATAAAGACTGCAACTGCAGAAAGTAATATTGGCAACCAGAGTGAAAGAATTGAAACCATTTCATCTCCTTTTATTATTTGTTAAATGTTAATTAACCTGGGATTAAAATAATAAAAATGATTTATTATTTGAAGTTATTGAGTAGTAGTATATGACGAAATTTTTAATTATCAACTTGGATAGACTATAAATCAGCACCCCGCCTATGTTATTAAGCAGGGATTAGGGGAGTTTAACTAAGCTGATTGGAAATTATTTTAGTAAAATCATCTTTCTAGTTTGTGTGAATTTGGAATTTTGTAGTTTGTAGAAATAAATTCCATTTGGAAGTTCCACTGCATTAAAATCCACTTTATAATCTCCTTCAGCTTGTTCTTCGTTTACTAAAGTTGCTACCTCTTTACCAATTACATTATAAACATTAAGCTGTACAAATGATTCCGATTGAATTGAATACTCAATGCTTGTTGTGGGATTAAACGGATTAGGGTAATTTGGATATAATTTAAATTCAGTTGGATTTGGATTTTGAAAATACTTAATATCAGTAACTGGATCCCAACCTGCTAATCTAGCCCATAACCACCAGGCAGCATAAGCTTTAAGATTAGCATTTAAGGGTTGAGTATGAGCAGCACTGCAGTTATACCAATCCACTCCTTCTATATGAGTGTTTTGCCATTCGATTGCCCAATTTCCACCTGTATAAGAGCAATCATCGTTTACATTTTTATCGCCAAAATAATTACCATCCGGATTATAGCATTCGATATCGTAAAAATCATACAACACTTTATTATTGGTGATACAATAATTTCTTATTTGTTGATTTCGCAAGTGAAGATTACCAGATTCTCCAGAGCCATCTGCATGTCCTGTCATGTAAACAAATTTAACATTTGGATAGTCAGACTCTAGTTGTGACATAGGTGATAAATATGTGTCTATCATTTCTTGTTCACTTCGGCCGGAGGCTTGTCCACACCAGGACCAGATAATCACATTTACATCTGCATGGGATACATCATCTAAAAACTCGCGTGTTTCATTTACCCAAGCAGGATAATACCCACAATCATGATCCAACCAGCCAGATCCATAACCATCACCTTCTTCCAAATCGAGTGCACCACTACTACCTCCATTATTCCAAGCAAAAATATCTTGAGGATGCGAAAGCCCTAAACCACCATTGTTAGCAAAAGAAATTAATCCTGTCATACCGGTAGTTAATTGACTTCCATGGGAAGTATGGCCATAACCAATATGTAAATTTGTTTTTGCTTGATTTATAGCAGATTCAGGAATCATAGTAATATCAGTACATGTATGGTCAATAATTGTTCCTTGCGACAAAACTTGCGCTTGCCATACTAATAGGAGGATTAAAAATAATACTACAGAACTAACTTCTCGTTTGTAAGTTTTGATGTAATTCATTTGTTACCCCTTAAATATTTTTATTATTTTGTCTTCTTTCGAGTATAACGAGTTTGCTAATAAACTATTTATTCTCAACAATAATGTTGGTTTATCAACTATTGTTATCATTTTCAACAACATTGTTTTATAATCAAAATGCAACTACAATGCCAAATATTATTACTAAACACAATAATTTATAAAATCCACGCTTATTTTGTTATGCAGGGGTGGGGGATATTAGTCAATATGAAATATGAACTGAATCTAAGAGCAGTTGTGTTTTTTGTTGATTGATTTGATACCATTGTACTCACTCCAATTGCTTGGTTGATGGTAATACAAAATAATGTTGATTAAATTTAAGTGTTGTATATTTATTCTTCTTCTGGGGTATTAGAAATGAAACAAATTATCTTTAATAAACGGAATGTTTTCATTGCTCTCATCACTTGTTTTCTCCTTCTCATCGTCTACTCCTTTTTTATCCAATCATCCGATGCAGGCTTTTCCAGCAAATTCTTTAGTTTCTGGTACTTATCTCGAGTTTGGATTGGCGCGATTTTCTGTCTAATAGGTGGGATCATTCTATGGAAAGCAAAGTTAACACAAAATTTAAGATTGGGAATTTTGTCTATAATATTTTTTGTGTTTGCAATATTTCCCGCACTACCAATTGGTGATATTGCTAAAGGCTTAGGAATTCATCCAAGTCCAATGTGCATTGTTACCAAGCCCTTCTTGTTTATTTATGCTGGGAAAACCATTCCTGTTATTTTCTTTTCACTACTATTATCAATCATCATATTAACTTTATTAGGTAATAAATTGTTTTGCGGTTGGGTATGTCCGATTGGAGCAATACAAGAAATATTTAATCGAATTCCGTTGCCGGGAAAGTTAAAAATGAAGATACCTTTTAAAGTATCAAACATAATACGTATCAGCTTATTCATCCTATATATTGGATTAATTTTTCTACTTGGAATAGGTATATATGATTACATTAATCCTTTTGAATTCCTTCATTGGCATTTTGAACTCTTGGGACTTGTTATCATATCTATAATATTAATAGCATCAATTATGATTTTCAGACCGTTTTGTTACCTGGTTTGTCCACTTGGATTAATTACCTGGTTCTTTGAACATATATCATTAGTAAAAATTAAAGTAGATGAATCTAGTTGTACAAAGTGTGAAATCTGTGTTGAAGAAAGCCCCTGTCCTTCAATGAGTGCTATTCTTGAAGGAGATAGAATGAAACCAGATTGTCATGCTTGTGGTTATTGCATCAAATCTTGTCCTGAAAATGCAATTGAGTTTAAGCTATAGTTAATAATTATTGATTGAATTCAAAAACCCCCGCCTATGTTATTAAGCAGGGGTTGAAATATTTACCACTAACTATTTAAATTAAATAGTTAATATAATTTAACGAGTGCGCTTACCAGCTTTGATGTCTCTACAAGCTTTGCAAAGTTTTCGACCGCCAGCACCCTTATTTCTTTTCTTAACACCTTTACCAGATGAACAGGAACCATAAATGTGATAGACTTTACTATCTTTCGAATGGAATGGTGATATTTGTTTTGCCATTATAGATCTCCTAGGATTAGTGAATATTAGTTAAATTATATCTGTAATGTATTGACTAGGATAAACTTAACTATTTTATCTGAATATTTAAAATGTTCTTGAAATTATATAACAAATTATACCCCCCCACCTAGTTACTATTTAGAGATTGGCGAACTGTTAACAGGACAAGAAGAATAAAGTCTACGTGCTTTGATATTTCCTGTTAACCAATTTATTTTGCTGTAAACACTCCAATTGCTTAAAGGTTATTAATGGGTTTCTTCGAGGGTCCTATGAATTGCTATTCAGCGATCAAACTTTGAATGTTTGCACAATTCAATTAAATTTCCAATTAGGATTAGGTCTTTCATTCCTTCTACAGAAATGGTGTTCGGTAAAAGAAATAGTTTATTTACAATTAAAAAATTGAAGAAATAATGTTTAATCTTAAAAAGTTTTATTTTCATTTGTTATTCATCATATCTCTTCTAGTAGTTTTGATTCTTTTTGGGTTCAATGATAATGGAGGAGATGAATTAAAAGTTAAAGGCAAAAGAAATGGCCTAGTTGATTCGACATTCAATACTAAGGAGAAACTCGGTAAGTTGCTGTTTTTTGAGAAGAGCCTTTCAACACCACCAGGACAAGCTTGTGCAGATTGTCATGCGCCGGAAGTAGCATTTGCTGATCCGGTAATTGAGTTACCTGTTTCGAAGGGAGCAAATCCTAACCGATATGGTATTAGAAATGATATGACAGTTTCCTACTCCTCATTTGTACCTCCATTACACTTCGACAATGATGATAGTAATTGGGTTGGGGGATTATTTTGGGATGGTAGGGCAAACTCTCTAGCTGATCAGAGTAAAAAGCCCCTGCTAGATCCATTGGAGATGGCAAATCCTGATACGCTTACCATATTGAAGAAACTACAATTGCTTAGTTATGTAGATCTTTTCACTGAAGTTTATGGATCTGACGCTTTAACCGATCCAATCATTGCGTTCAACAATATGGCCGATGCCATTGAAGCTTTTGAAAAAACATCCGAAGTGAGTCCATTCAGCTCAAAATACGACTACTGGTTAAGAGGTGAAACTAAACTAAGCGAACAGGAAATGCGTGGTCTAATATTGTACGAAGCAGAAGATAAAGGCAACTGTGCTGCGTGTCATCCAAATAATATTTTGGAAGATGGCTCTTTACCACTGTTCACAGATTTTACGTATGATAACTTGGGCGTGCCGAGGAATCCTGAAAATCCTTTTTACTCTCTACCACCAGATTTAAATCCCGATGGTTTTGAGTTCGTTGACTTAGGATTAGGTAAGACTCTAAATGATCCAGAACTGAATGGTAAGTTTCGTGTACCAACTCTGAGAAACGTAGGATTGACATCTCCCTACATGCACAATGGTGTCTATAAAACTTTGTTCAATGTGCTGGCTTTTTACAACACACGTGATGTGGCAAATTGGCCCGAACCAGAAGTTGCTCAGAATGTAAATGTGGACGAACTGGGAGATCTAAGACTAACCAATTTAGAACTTGAGGATCTTGTTGCATTCCTTAGAACTTTAACAGATGGTTGGGAAGATCCAAATTATTAGGCTATTTAAAAAGAATAGCTCACTTTTGGATGAATTTCCAGAATTGTAAACCAATAATGATATCTGATTAAATATTAAAAAAAAACCACCAACCTGTCTTGCTGTCAGGCAGGCTTGCATTGATAGGGTTTAAGTATAATGCTTTTAGTTTTTTCTTCATCAACACCATCTTCTTAGTCTCAACAAACAAACCCGCTTTTAACTAATTACCAAAATCTAAATTGCAAAATATATTTGTTGTTATTTAATAGATTAGATTTTAATAAACTCTACTCTACGGTTATTAGCTTTGCCCTCCGGTGTTGAGTTTTCATCAACAGGATTGCTTTCGCCAAATCCTTTCGTTACAAGTCTTGAAGCATCAATACCTAAATCAACTAGAGCATTTTTTACGGAAGTTGCACGTTCTTCAGATAATTTCTGATTAAATACTTCATCCCCGTCGCTGTCTGTATGTCCATCAATCTGGAAGTTTACATCGGAGTTCTCTTTCATCAGTTTTGCAATTTTATTTATAACACCCATTGATTCCGGTTTAATGGTTGATTTGTTTACATTAAACCGGATTCCGGTTGTAACTATCTTTCCATCGCTCATCAGTTTATCGTAGAGTTCAACTCCGCCTTCAGCAATCCTGATGTTTTTTATTATTGCTGGTTCGCCGTTTCCTACCCCCTGGCTTAGAGCTGAGATAGAGAATGAAGTTGGTCTTTCTTTAATGTTAGGCACATTAAGAACCCTTATCTGATCAAAGTAGACTTTTAAGGATCTTATATTAAAAGACATAGCAATATGATGCCATCCGGTTCCTGAAATGTTTTGATCAGGATCACCATAAAAATCACCTATAGCGACTCTGTCCGTTCGTATACTCATTTCTTTTAGATTTTTAAGTTGCACGTAGTATCCTTCGACGTATTTCCCATAGAAATAAATATCGAACTCAATTGTAAAAACTTCGGGAAGGTATTCTTCAATCGACATTAAAGGAGTTATTTTTGTCTGGTTCTTCTGAAAGGCAATTACATTATCATCACCGAACTTTGCATTCTCTGCATTCCCGTAAAGTAGGTCCCATTTAGAGGGGAACTCACCGTTTTGTTCATATGCAAGATCATCCTCAAAAATTATTTTGTCTCCTGCAACAAAATCATATTTAGACCAAACTTTTAATTCTTTTTCACTCTGTGAGAGTGAAAGTGAGCTGAAAAGAATCATTAAAAACACTAAGTAAAGTAACTTTTTCATACTAACCTCCTAATTTTTGATAGAACATTTATTAAGAATGAGATTTGAAATTTTTTGAGTGTTGGCTTAAGAAAGTATATAAAAATTAGCAGCAACGAAAATTCCCTTCAACTAAATTTTAATTACTTATATAAATTCGCACTATTAATTGTTAGAAGCAACTAAACTCAATGTTTGGCTACTTTTGATAATTGGCAAGTGAAAACGGGGAATTATTTTATTTGATTAGTAAAAGTAATAAAAAGTAAATTCTTGAAATGAAACCTACTCCGTCAAACCTCTTTTAATTTTTTATCTTAAATTAAAAACCCCCGCCTATGTTATTAAGCAGGGGTTGAGGAAAATGAATAAAGTTGCTGGATTTTATTTTAAAAGAATCATCTTTTTTGTTTGAGTAAAGTTTGGAGTTTGTAGTTGGTAGAAGTAAATACCACTAGGAAGATCTATTGCATTCCAATTATATTTATAAGTGCCCGCAGTTAATTCTTCAGAAGCAAAGACCGCTACTTTTTCTCCTAGTGTGTTAAATGCTTCCAGTATTACAAATGTTGCTTCTGGAATTGAAAAACTAATTGTAGTATTAGGGTTAAAGGGATTGGGATAGTTTTGTGATAAAGAATATACAGTTGGAGATAAATCCACCTCTTCCACGGGAAGAATTAGGAGAGTTCCTTGGAGCCAAAAATTAGAATCCCAGGGGTGGAGAAACCAATCTGTCCATAGTTCCATATCGGCATCACTTGTTCCTACCTTTGAAAAACGTTCACCTTCCAGATAGCCCGCATTTGCATCAGCTTTATTGCCAGTTGTATATTGATTTAAATCATATGCACCAACAAGATAAGCTGTAAAAATCAGGGTGGTATTCGCAGCAACATTCATATTTATATCGGACCATGTAATCCAACCGCCTTCGTAGGATGCAGGTACAACAACTTGCTCGGTTTGTAAAATAACTCCCAATTCATTCCGAATATTTAGAGTTAAGGTAACTTCATGACCAAAACCATCAGGATTTTCAGCATAGTCAAATCTGCCTGTAAAATCAAATGCAAAACTATTTAAAGTTATTGCGGTGTCTATCAAAACACTTTGGCCTACACCAACATGTCGTGGTCCATTAGCCGGTCTATTATCACCACCAAACCATCCCGATGCGTTGTGGGAGTCGAAAAGAATCTCATAGCTTTGTGCATTAAGAGTAGTAAAACTTACTGAGATGCTCACTAGGATAATTAATGCTAATTTCTGCAGTATGTTTTTTTCTGTAGAATGAAAAGTGTAATTGAATTGTCTCAATTTTAGGCCTCCCTTATTATTAGATAAATGATGTTACATTGTATTATTAAAATAGATATTAATTACCTACAGTCAAAATTATAATAATTGAACACTAATATTTAGACAATGATTTTAAAAGTTCAACTTTCTAACTATTGAATTTGAATTGAAGTGGGGAAAGTGACTGGGATTAAATCTAAGAGCCTTGGTGTTTATTGTTGATTGATTTGTATTGTAAGAAATACAAATGGATTTATTAACATCTTTAATTTGTGATTGTTATTTTTGTAATAGTCAATAAGCGAAGTTAAATTAATAACCGTAAACAATAATAAACGCTTTATAAAACTGAATAATATCATATATAAAATATCCAATCTAAAAACAGCATTTTCTAATCACTATACAAAGCACTTATGACCAAGAAACCAAACTCCAAGAATTCATTCTTTCAGAATATTTTGTCTGTTACAGAAAGGGCGGGTAATGCATTACCACACCCAGCCACATTATTTGCAATTTTTGCATTATCAACAATCGTTATTTCTTTTATTGCTTCCGTAGTCGGTTTGCAAGCAATTCATCCTGGTACAAATGAAATTATAGAGCCCGTAAATCTACTCACGGTAGAGGGTTTGCATCGCATTATACTAGAGATGGTTGATAACTACACGAGTTTTGCGCCTCTAGGAATTGTTTTGGTTGCTATGATAGGAATCGGTGTTGCCGAAAGTAGTGGATTAATAGGCGCAATAATCAGGATGCTTGTTTTATCCGCGCCCCCAAAATTGCTCACTTTTGTCCTTGTACTATCTGGTGTATTATCTAATGCCGCAAGTGATGTTGGATATGTTTTGTTAATACCGCTTGGGGGTATAATATTCTTAGCTGTCAGAAGACATCCGATTGTAGGAATGGCAGCAGCTTTTGCTGGTGTATCCGGTGGTTTTAGTGCAAACCTTGTTCTTGGAACAATTGATCCATTATTGGCTGGGCTATCACAGGAGGCAGCCAGAATTTTAGATCCTTTATATACTGTAAATCCAACAGCCAACTATTACTTCATGGTAGTTTCAACATTTATAATTGCTATTGCAGGTACGTGGGTAACCGAAAAAATAGTTGAGCCCCGGTTTGGTAAGTATGAGGGCAATGAAAAAAATGAAGACATCGAACAATTGTCAGGGAATGAAAAAAAGGGGCTCAAGTATAGTCTTATTGCAGGATTGATTATACTCACCATTATTCTCTGGGGAACAATACCCGTTGATGGTTTTCTAAGGGCCGCTGACGGTGGGATTCTAAATTCTCCTTTAATAAAAGGCGTTGTTGCTTTACTGTTTATTGTTGCTACAGTAATGGGGTTAGCATATGGATTTGGCTCTGGTACTTTTAAAAACGATTCGGATGTTGTTAATGGTATGGGTAAAGCAATGAAGACATTAGGATTATATCTTGTGCTTGTATTTTTTGCTGCCCAGTTTGTTGCTTATTTCAAATGGACTAACTTAGGAATGATATTGGCTATCAATGGTGCTGATTTATTATCATCTTCCGGGCTTGGTATCATTCCTTTAATGATACTGTTTATTGTTTTTGCTGCTGCAATAAATATGTTGATGGGAAGTGCTTCGGCCAAATGGGCTTTAATAGCCCCCATTTTCATTCCAATGTTTATGCTTTTAGGCTATTCCCCGGAACTTACTCAGGTGGTTTATAGAATCGGAGATAGTATTACTAATTTAATCTCTCCAATGATGAGCTTCTTTGCACTTATAATTGCATTTTTTCAAAAGTATGATAGTAAAACAGGTATCGGAACTGTAGTTGCGACAATGTTACCCTACTCAATTGTTTTCTTTATTGCATGGACTATTTTATTAATTGTCTGGATTCTGTTGGGACTGCCTCTTGGACCAGATGCTGGATTGTACTACAATAGATAGAAAATTAAATTTTACAGAATATGAATTAATTAAAAATCCTCCGCCTATATTATTAAGCAGGGGTTGGGGAAAAATAAAATATATTTTTGAAAAGTAATTATCCCTTTATAATGCTGAATTAATATTTCACCGATTTTTTTGGGAGATTGGCCGAAAACTTATTTAGACCTACTTTTTCTTTTTATATGTTTATAATGAATGATAAATATTACTTGGAGTAAAAAATGGAAATGAATAATAACGGAAACAAAAGAAATTCGTATACCAATCGCAGTGTTAGTGACCAATCTGAATCAGAAGGTGGATATAAGAAGTATTATACCGACAGATTAAAAGATTTATCAATCTTGTGGGGCACAAAAAAAATGATTACTTCTAATATTTTTAAGGGCGGAAAGGCTACATCTATATTTGGGTATTCGGAGATTGATTTAACCAATTGTAAATTGGATAATAAATCTGTTGTGATAGATATTCTAGGAATATTTGGCGGTTCAACTCTAATTGTACCGAAAGAATGGAATGTGGTGGTGGATATTTCCTCTCTGTTTAGTGGTTTCTCTAGCAAAATTAGAAGAACTTCCGAAACAAAAGTTGATATGGAAAAAACCTTGACTATAAAGGGACTTGTCCTTTTTGGCTACGGCGAAGTGAAATCAATTGTTTAACTATTTATAACAGCAAAACAAAAAAAATTATACCCCGTATCACTAAGACTTAGTCTACAGAACTATTACTTATTTGTCACTTGTTAAAAATAGAATTTTTCTAATCCCTTCCCTCTATTCGTAAGTACCCAAGAAACAATCTTCATGGACAATTAAAACTATGTTGTCATTTCTTACATAAAGAAACGATGAAAAGAGACAATCCATATAAATAACCCCAGTCCAAAATTTGTATGATTAACGAGACTGGTTCTAATAATACTTGATTTATTTGATGATTTAGAAGCCAAAAAACCAAGGCCTGTGCTTGGAAACAACCAAAGCCACGGTAAGAGAACTGTTGCTATTCCAAATACTAGTGGCGCCCAAATTTGATCTTGAATTGTTGGCTCTTTAAATTCAATAAAAAGATAGATTCCCGCTATAACAATTCCAATCAAATAATGAGAAATTAGGGCTGCTAGTTTTTCATTTTTTAATGCCGGTGTTTGGTGAATATTTTTATGTATAAATTTTCCCCTTAACATATAGAGTGTCCATCGTCCAACAGCTTCAGGTTTTATGAGTGAATGAATGAGTTTTCTTTTAACGAGAAAATCCGCTAATAAATCCATAAAATATGTTGCAAACGTTCCCATCAAAATCATTTCAATAACAATCATGTTCCTTCCATTTTAAAATATGTACTATAAATATATAGACCTTATTTAATTTATTTAGGATGGGAAAGAAATAATTTGCAAAACTCAAGCCATACGACAGTCTAACCCTTATATCAAATACAACACTAAATAAAAAACCCCGCCTATGTTATTAAGCAGGGGATTGGGAATACGAATTGTGTAATGAGTAATCTAAAAGGTCTTTGACTATTTTTGTAACAGCATACTTTAATGATTTATTTACAGCCATAATAAATTGCGTTTATTGATCAGTTATGTGTGTTTTGAATTACTAAACCGGTGAACAAAATATGAAGTTAAATAAACATGCACTAATAATTTTATTCATTTTGATTTGGTTATGTTCATGCAGCGAGAAGAAAGAAAACAACTTGCAACTGAGTCAGAAATTGGCGGGTTGCTGGGTAGGAGGATTGCTACAAAATGAAAGTTTAACGGAAAACATTGAACTTCGTTTTATTAAGCTAAGGCTGGATAACACACTTACTTTAAGCTTGATTTATGAACTTGGACCTCGATCACGAGTATGGGAACATGATATTGAAATAAGTTGCCAAGGTCATGAAATATCGTGGCTTGCTCATGAAGGATATCTGAGTGAAAACCTGGATACGATGTATCTTACTAAGAATTGGAAAGGAGAAAGATCTCAATGGATGTTTTATAGAGATAAAAACTATGATCATTTTATCAATCAGTTCCTTTCCAATAAATCGAACGATTATTCATATTCAATTCCTCAGAGAAATGAGGATAGTTTGTTCTGTGTATCTTTAGAAGATGTTGGAATCGAATCTTCGCAAATAATTGAATTTATAAAAAAAATTATAAGCGGAAACTATGGTGATATCCACAGTACGTTGATTTACAGAGAAGGGAAACTTGTGCTGGAGGAATATTTTGCAATGAACGGAAAATTTTCTGGTGCTTTTATTAATGAGACCTATAGAAATAAAACACATCAATTGTCATCCGTAACAAAAGGGATTCTTTCTTTGGTCACAGGAATTGCCCTTGAGAAAGGTCAAATCTTGGATGTTAATGAGTGTATATTTAACTATTTATCGAGATATGCCAATTACTTCAATGATGACAAAAAACAAATTCAAATTAAACATCTCCTCACTATGACATCAGGATGGAAATGGGATCAGTTTAATTTTTCTTGGAATGATGATAGAAATGATGCGGCTAACATGTACAAATGCGAGGATGTTGTCGAATATGTCTTAGAACGACCCTTAATTGACAAACCCGGCGCAAAATTTAATTATACTAATGGAGATCCCACGGTTCTTGGTGCCATTCTTAAAAAGGCATGCGAAATGGAAGTTGATAAATACACCGAAATGCATCTCTTTAATCCACTTGGCATAACGGAATACAATTGGGCGACATATCCTGACAGCTCGCTGGAAACTGATGGTGGATTAAAAGTAAGTTCACGAGATTTGTTAAAGATTGGAGTTTTAATACTTAATAATGGAGTTTGGCAGGGGAAGCAAATAATATCTGAAAACTGGATATCTGAATCGACAAAGTCAAGAATAAACCTGTCAAGGCAAAGAGGATATGGATATTACTGGAATAATATGAAATATGGTTTTCAAGGCAAATCCGAAAATGCAACTTTTATTCCAGGAAGTGGCGGACAGTTCCTGGCAGTTTTCCCATCGATAGATATAGTAATTGTATTTACAGCCGGTATATACGATAAAGACCCTACAAAAATGTATTGGGCAATAATAAAGAACGACATACTTCCTGCAATGAAAGGAATTTAATATTTTACACAAACTTGGCATAACATCAAGCAGAAGTATAGGTAATGGGTATCTGACTCTGATTAGCACTCAATAAAACCCCCCGCCTATGTTATTAAGCAGGGGTTGGGGAAAGTAAAATGAAATTTTGGTATTAATTCTCTGCAGCCTGTAATAGCTCCACAGATCGCTTAGGATTTATCAAAAGTATACGCCCGTCTTCACTTTTATCCGCACCATCTACAATTAGTTTTATCAAATCATTTGTTGTAAGAGAATAATCAAGTGCCAGTAACTTTGCTGCAAGATTGACAGCATTAGGTGAAGCCATTGATGTACCTGACATTGCCATTATTTCACCTCCCGGAAGGTAACTAACAACTTCAAATCCGTTAGCATAAACATCTACACTTTCGCCAAAACTTGTAAAGCCAGTTTCTTCTCCAGCCTGGTCAACTGCACCTACGGTTATTAAGTTTGGTAGCTCAAACATTGATGGAATAACTTCATCAAAAGTTACATCGTTATCGGAATTACCTGCTGCTGTTATAAAAAGTATTTCAGGAGCGCTTTTAATTGCATTGTAAAGTCCATTTTTATATATATCGAATATCTCACGCGTCAGTTTACTTCGCTCTTCAGCATCCTTTCCAATTCCATTCGCTTCAAGCATTCCTTCAATTTCTTTTAATGTCCAGCCCCAACTCATATTAACAACTCGCACGTTATTAGCCTGGAAATATTTTACAGTTTCCATATAATTTATAGCAGCTTTTTCAGCTACCTCAACTGTTGCGGGTGCAGGAATAGCATGGTGATCAAATGTTATTCTGGCGACTAATACTTCAGCGTACGGATTACCATTAGTTGCAATTCCCGCAACGTGGGTACCATGCACATACATACTAAATAATGCCAACTTTTCTAAAAATGGTTTTGTATCCTCGGGATTCATAGCACTCATTTTTTTCTTCAATTCAGTTGCTTCGGGACTATCAATTGCAGCCTGGAGATCCATAAGCCCTTTAATCATGTATATCATATTAGAATAATTTTCTAAATCAGCCTCTGTCATTGGATATAAAAGTTGTGTGGTGTAATCTTCCTCTAATGAAAAAGCTAATCCGTACACATCATCAACAAAACCATTATTATCGTTATCTATTCCATCAACTGTCTCGTTTGTGTTTATAAATACCCGGTCTTTAAATACTTCTACATCAACACCAGAATCCCATATTCCAACCATTACGTTAGTAAGATTTGTTACTTCAGTAAGATCCACATCTCTGGCTATCCAGATATCTTCCTTTTCCACTTTGTTTACATCTATGTACTCACTAAAAATTTCTACTGCGTCGCTCTTGTAAGGATCAATTAGTATAATGAATTTTTTCATTCCGATAAGTCTGGCTGCAGCATCTCCACTTATGTTTTTTGTTTTTTCCACTGAAGGATCAATTTGAGTTTGAACCATTCCAACAAGCAAATTTTCACTTATAATTTCATAATTGCCTTTTAGTTGTTCAATATCATCCTGAACTACATCCCAAGGCAAAACATCAACTCTCGATTTAAGATTTTTATTGAACTCAGTTCGGGTTATTTCTTCGTCACCGCTTTTATTATTCTGCAAGGCTTCAATAATTGATATGTCAACAAATCCGCTCATAAGTTTATCGGCAGGTTTTTCCTGCAACAAAAGAATCTTTTCATGGTATTCTACTGCAGACTCGTAATTTCCTTCCAGCATATCAAGATTGCGAAGAGTAAAATAGAATCCTTTGAGAGTTGTCTTATCTTCAATTTCATATTCATTGAGTGTATTTAGAATATTCTCCTTAACTTCTTTTGCTAATGAGTTGAATTCATTTTCGGAAACTAAAAGTTCCGATGCTTTAATATCTATCGAATATGTAAAACGAGGTAAATCATCAAGCTTGGTTATTTTTTTCTTATCCTGAGCCTGATTTAATCCCGTTAACGCCAAAGTAAGAATTAAAACAAAAGATAATATTTCCGGAATGGTGTTTAAGCGTTTCATAAGTACAGTCTCTCTTTATTTATAAGGTTTAATTTGATTTGTTAGTTACTTCTTTGAGAATAAGCTATTTAAATAATTTTACTATTATGATAATAAAATTAACGATTAAAGCAATCAATTTGAAGGCACACATTAAAAACCCCACCTATTTTATTAAGCAGGGGATTTGTGAAGAAAATGAAAAATATCTTTTAATAGCTCATATGCTCAGTTCTCCTGATTATTTCTTCCTGCAATTCGGGAGTAAGATCAACAAAATAATCGCTGTAACCGGCTACACGTACAATTAAATCTCTGTAATTTTCAGGATGCTTTTGTGCTTCGCGTAAAGTTTCAGCATCAACTACATTAAACTGTATGTGATGACCATCCATTTTAAAGTAAGCTCGTATGAGTGAAACAATTTTATTGAGTGAATCTTCGCCCTCGAAAATTTGTGGTGAGTATTTTTGGTTAAGCAATGTCCCACCTGTTCGAAGATGGTCAATCTTTGCAGCGGATTTTAACACTGCAGTAGGGCCATTTATATCGGCACCTTGCACCGGAGAAATTCCTTCGGAGACCGGAACTCCGGCAAGTCTGCCATCTGGAGTTGCCCCAGTTACGCTTCCAAAGTAAACGTGACTTGTAGTCGGAAGTAAGTTTATTCTGAAATGCCCACCTTTAGTATTTGGTCTTCCGTCAATTGCAGAAAAATAAATTTCAAAAACTGACTTTAAGACATCATCCGCATAATCGTTATCATTTCCATACTTGGGAGTTTCATTTATTAGTATGTCTTCTAAATCATCAAAACCCTCAAAGTTTTTATTCATTGCATCTAAGAACTCTTCCATAGAAAACTTTTTCTTGTCGAACACATTGTATTTTATCGAAGTCAGTGAATCAGTCACCGTTCCAATTCCAACTCCCTGAATGTAAGAAGTGTTATACCTCGCACCACCGTTGTTGTAATCCATTCCTTTTGAAATACAATCATCAATCAAGAGTGACATAAAAGGTGCAGGGAGGTATTGAGCGTAAAGTCTTTCGATTATAACATTACCTTTAATCTTAATATCTGAGAAATGCTGAATTTGCTTTATATAGGCTTCGAGTAAATCATCAATATTTTGAAATGATTTTGGATCACCAGTTTGAATTCCAAGTTGTTTCCCTGATCTGGGATCAACTCCATTGTTGAAAGTTATCTCAAGGATCTTTGTGAGATTAAAATAGCCTGTCAGAATGTAACTCTCTTTTCCAAATGCACCTGTCTCAACGCAGCCGCTTGCACCACCATTTCTTGCATCAACAATAGATTTACCCTGTCTGAGCATCTCCTGAATAATTGCATCAGTATTGAAGAGTGAAGGTTGACCGTAACCCGTTTTAATTATACCCAATGCACGTTTAACTAGTTGATCGGGATTCTTCTTACTTATCTGAACCATCGAACTTGGTTGAAGCAGACGCATTTCTTCAATAACATCAAGAATTAAATAAGTCAGTTCATTTACTGCATCTTCACCTTTTTCATTTACACCACCAACATTTATCAAGCAAAAATCTGTATACGTATTACTTTCTTTCGATGTAATTCCAACTTTAGGAGGCGCTGGCTGATTGTTGAACTTAACCCAGAAAGCCTGAAGAAGTGTCTTTGCTCCTTCTTTATCCAGCAAACCTGATTCAATATCTCGTTTATAAAATGGATAGAGATGTTGGTCGAGTCTACCAGGATTAAATGAATCCCAGGTATTCAACTCAGTAATAACTCCGAGATGAACAAACCAATAATACTGCAAAGCCTCCCAAAAAGTATTCGGTGCATTTAACGGAACACGCTCACAAATGCCGGCAAGAGTTTCCAGTTCATCTTTTCTTGTTTGATTATTTTCCTGCTGAGCAGCTTCCTGCAATTTATCACTATATCTTTTAGCGAAGGCTATCAAAGCATCCGCCGTGATATTCATAGCTTGAAGTTCTTCTCTTTTATATAAAGCATTTGGATCATTGAAAAAATCGAGTGATTCTAACGATTCTTTAATTTTCTCCTTAAAATCTTTCATTCCCATTTTATAAATCTTATCATCAAGTACCGTGTGACCAGGAGCTCGCTGTTCCATAAACTCAGTAAACACACCAGCGTAGTAAGCTTCTTTCCATTCTTCGTCCATCTCGTTTAGTATTTTATTCCTAATGGATTTTCCAGTCCAATAAGGAATAATATTTTCAGCCTGAAATTTTTTAGTTTCTTCATCAACTTTGAATGAAATCTTCTCACGGTCATTAAGTATTGCAAAATCTTCAAGACTGTGAGTGCAAAGTTCAGGGTAGGTAGGTGTGGCTTTTGGTGAAGGTCCTCTCTCACCAACAATCAGTTCATCTTCACCTAAATACAATTCTTTATGCTCAAGCAAGTATTTGAATGCTTTTGCCCGAGCAACAGGAATTGAACAACTTTCTGGTTCACCGCTTGAATAGAATTCTGTGAGAAGTTTTGCTCTTTCAATAGAAATAGTTTCTTCAGTATTTAGACTAAGGTCACGGAGTTTTTGTATACGTTCATTCATAATCATCCACCGATTTTAACTTTGCAGTTTAGTTCACTAAAAAATTGTTTGATATTTTCTATATTCGTTACAGCAGGAGATTCAATGTTTTCCATTTTATTTTCTTTGCCGTATTTTATATACTTTCCTTCACCCGCACGATGGTAGGGGAGAAGATTAACTTCAATTACATTATTTAAGTAAGAAATAAATCCTCTGATGGCAAAAAGATTTTCATTTGTATCCGTTAACTCCGAAACTATTGGAATACGTACAATAATTTTTCTTCCAAGCTGATCAAGCTCAAGTAGGTTTTTCAGAATTAATTGATTTGATACGCCAGTATATTTTTGATGAAGATCATCATTCATTAATTTTAAATCGTAGAGGAATAACTCTGCATTTTCAGCAGTCTTTTTTACTACCTCGTTCGGTGCAAATCCACTGGTATCAACTGTTGAGTGTATTCCTATTGATTTACATTCTTTTAATAATTCCAAAAGAAATTCAGATTGCACAAGAGGTTCGCCGCCTGAAAAAGTAACTCCGCCCCCTGATTCTTCAAAGAATATTTTATCCTTAACGATTTCATTCATCAATTCATCAACAGAGAATTCCTTTCCAATCTCATCTATATCCATAGAAAATGACTGATCAAATCCTCGTCTCAAGTTACAACCATTAATTTTTTCAGGAAGGTTTTTATGACTTTCAGGATTATGGCACCACCAACAACGTAGCGGACAACCTTTGAAGAAAACGGTCGTACGAATTCCAGGACCATCGTGGATGGCAAATCGCTGTATGTTGAAAATTATTCCTTTGTGATTTCGTAAATCCATTCTTCAAAAAATAGTTATAAATATCATGTTCAAAAATAATTAAAAGAAAAGTCTGATAGTGAATTATTTACAGTGTAGGTTTAGTGCATAGGTAACAGAATAAAAAAAGACTGATTAAAATACGTCTTAAATAAACAAAAAACAGAACTATACGTTTAAAAAATTAAAATGCATAGTATATTCCACCGCCAACATTTATTTGAACAATTGATGTACCGGCACTAACTCCATATCCTGCGCCGCCTGAACCTACATATAGACTACCTCCAGCCCATTGAATTGGGAACAATCCCTGAGATTGAATCTTTAATTCCAATATTTTTACTTAAGAAGGAATTTTAAGCCGAACTGTTAATTCCGAAACGCAAATCTCCATGCAGGATCCAAACCATTTTGAGGAGCTATTCCTGCAGCACCAATTGATAAGCCGAAATAACCTGAACCGGTTCTGCTAAATTGTTTTACATAATATCCTGTACCCAATATATAATGAACATCAGCATCGAAAGATGTGCTAGAACCGTAATTATAGGGAACGAATTTAACACTAGTTGGCTGGTAGATGTATTGTATCTCTGCAATAGTTTCGCGGCTGGTATTAATTCCTATAGCACCACTGTAATAAACAGCATCTTTGATATCCAAATCCCCATCTACATTTTGAATACCATTATAATTGTAGTTGTATACCTGAACAGATCCAAGCATCTGATATCCTGCAAGAACTGAAAATTCACCTTTCTTCATCTGAGCAAATGATTCACTAGCGATAAATGTGAAGAGTAAGCCAACTAAACAGAACAGAAATAGACGGTTATTTAATATTTTCAATTTTAATTCCTTTTTGATTTAATGAAGATAGATTAATAACTGTATGTAGAATGAATTTATTTTTTAAAACTTAGTACACCCGTAGGGATTCGAACCCCAAACCTTCTGATCCGTAGTTAGTGGGAATAATGGAAAATGCATAATATTCAAAACATTTTTTTGAGTACCTACTTTAATACTTACTAGTAATTTTCATTTAATGAATAATGATTCAATAGTTTGCAAAAATTTGTTAAGCTTAATTCCAAAATAATGCTAAATAATTATTTTATCTACTCAGTTCAGACTGTACTTTACAAAAACTATTTCTTATTTTCGAAGGAGTTTTGGTCCAGTATGTTTTGAAGCGTTGCAGCATATGGCGTTTCATCTGATTGAAGATGGTCATAATAGGATCTTCTATTTTTATTCTATGGCTCAGTATTTATTATTATGAGATAATTATAATTGATATTTACTTGTTTTTATAACGCATGTTTTGCAAGTTGGAATTGTTATTTCTCTACACTTTAGGAAAGTAGTGTTTTTAGTTTGAGCCTATATAATGAGACTATCCGTTCTTTAATATTTACAAAGAAGGTTTTGGATGCGATCCAATAGATACTTGCAACTAGCATGGTTACATACTTTTCAGGTGTTCAAGAAAAATGAATTTTCTTAAAACAACTTCTTAAACAGGTGAATAAAACATGAAAATAGTTTCTACTCTTTTATATATCACAGTATTAATTTTCATAATAACATTTTCTATAAATGGGCAAACCGGAAGCTGGAGAAAAGGAGAAAAGAAGATCAAGATTCCTGTTAGTAATCAAGAGGAGATTAATCTTTTACATAGACTGAAACTCAACACAGACTTCCACGGTCCCACCTTTGATCATATCATAGCTTATGTTACACCAACCGAGATTGCTCAAATTGAAGCTCTTGGTATTCCCTATATTGTAGAGATTGAAAACCTAAATCAACATAGTATAGATAACCAAACCTTGTTAGATGCATATCATAGTTATCAGGAAATCATTGACCTTGCTGATAGTTTGGCTACTAATTTTCCTGGTATTTGCAAAAAATTCATTTTCGGATATTCAATTGAGAATCGTCAATTAGCAGCACTTAAAATAAGTGATAATGTTGCAATTGATGAATCTGAACCGGAAGTAATGTTTGATGGAGGGATACATGGAGATGAAGTCGGGGGACCGGAAAATATAATCCGTTTTGCACGCGATCTTTGCCTGAAATACAGCATCGATCCAACAGTAACTTATCTGATTAACAACCGGGAGATTTGGTTGTACTTGATGGTTAATCCTGATGGCAGGGTTCACGATGTGCGATATAATGCAAACGGTGTAGATCTAAACCGTGACTGGCCTTATATGTGGGATGCTTGGGGAGGAAGCCCCGGCCCTTGTTCCCAGGTGGAATCAAAAGCACTAAGAGAATGCATGTACAATAACCAGTTTGTAATTCACACCACATATCACAGTGGTACCGAATATATTTCCTGTCCATGGAGCTATCGTTCTGATCAACCACTTGATTGGGCTCATATAATTCAGTTGGCAGGACTTTATTCATCTGCCTCAGGATATGCGAACTTAGAATATGGTCAGGGCAATTCAGGAATGTATCCAATTAATGGCAGCACAAAGGATGGAAATTACGGTATGATGGGTGCAATCGCCTGGTCTATGGAAATTTCTTACAGCAAGCACCCTCCAACATCTCAAATTATGCAGTACTATAACTGGAACTACCCTTCAATGATTGCAATGATTGAGTATGCCGGATACGGTCTGGAAGGAATTGTAACGGATGCCATTACCGGGGATCCGGTAGCAGCAGTTATATTTGTGAATGATTATTTTCCAACCTACTCCGATCCAACAGCAGGAGACTATCATAAGTATGTGCTTCCTGGGACTTATTCTATAACAGTGGTAGCAAACGGGTATCAAAGCCAAACTATTAATAATATAGTAGTAACTCCTAACAGTGCTACTTCGACAAATTTTCAATTACAATCGGAAGATGGTCAGTTTGTTTATAAGTTTTCTTCATCACAAATTGAAGGCAACAATGAAGCAGATGAAGGATTAACACCTGCAGTAATCGGGTCGCCGGATAATATTAATTACTCAATTGGAAAGAGCGGTTGGTGTGTATTAGATATGCAGTATCCTATTGCTGATGGGCCCGGCCCCGATTTCATCGTACACGAAGGAGACGCCTCACCTGAAGGATTTATATGTTATGTAGGTGAAACGATTGACGGACCATGGTTAATCGTGGGTACAGGAACCGGCTCCAGCCAATTTGATATTGCAGTTTCCGGTTTAATCGAAACTCAATTTATAAAAATTGTTGATGATGGTGACGGATCCGCAATTGTACCGGATGCCGGATTTGACCTGGATGCTATAGAAGCCCTTGAACCTGTTTCAGGTGTGTATTTGACATTGTTTGAATATATAGTGGATGACAATGCCGGAAATAATAATGGAAAAATTGACCCTGGTGAAACAGTCGATATAATTGTAACATTAAAAAATAACGGGGACCTTACAGCTGACAATATAGATGGCATAATAAGTTCAACTTCGGGCTATCTTACAATTGTAAACACGACAGCTAATTTCGGTACATTGGCTCAAGGGCAGACAGGGCAGGGCACATATACAGTAACAGCAGATGCTCTAACACCAAATGGTGAGCAGGTAGAAATTGATCTTGATGTAACTGCTAATAGTGGTACATATACCAACGCTTTTGTATTGATTTTTGTTATTGGTCAGGTACCTGTACTTATAATTGACCTCGATGAGAATCATAATTCGGGACCAACCTTGCTGACAGCTATGCAGGATGTTGAAGTAGCTGCAGAATATATGACATCATTTCCTACTGAATTATCTTTAAATACATCTGTATTTGTCTGCCTTGGAATATTCAGCGACAATCATGTTCTTACAGCTACCCAAGGTCAAGCTCTTGCAGATTATTTGAATAGTGGAGGCAGTTTATATATGGAAGGTGGTGATACCTGGTATTACGATGACCAGACTGCGGTTCACCCTATGTTTAATATTCAGGGCCTCTCGGATGGAAGCGGTGATCTTAGTACTATAATAGGTCAATCAGGAACATTTACTGAAGGAATGAGTTTCAGTTATGCTGGGGATAATTCTTGGATCGATCATATTAGCCCAATCACTCCTGCCAATACAATTTTCGCAAACCAGTCACCTTCTTATAACTGTGCAGTTGCTTATGATGCAACAAACTACAAAACAATTGGTGCCTCATTTGAATTTGGTGGCTTAGTTGATGGATCCTCGCTATCTACCAAAGCTGAACTCATAAGTGAAATTCTTGATTTCTTTGATGTTTCAACAACAAACACCTTTCAACTCACAGTAGATGTAACCAACGGATGGAATATGTTATCAATACCAGGTTTACATCCGGTTGATCAGAATGTAAATACTTGGTGGCAATACAGAGATCAATCTGCAAATGTATTCAAATATGGTCCTGGATATCAACAGGTTACAACTGCAATTCCAAGAACTGGCTATTGGGTGAAGCATTTAGTAGATACAGCATATAACTATCCAGCAATACAGATAGTGACTCATGATCCAATACCTGGTATATCAGGATGGAACCTATTCGGTGGATATGAATTAGTTGTAGGAACAGAAGGAATCACGACAATTCCACCTGGATTGCAATCTAGTCCAGTCTATAAATATGGAGCAGGTTATCAGGTAGCGACCACATTAGATCCAGGATATGGCTACTGGATGAAGTTAACAGCTGCAGGACAGATAATAATACCTGAAACATTGGATAAGGGAGCAGATCCAGTAGAATACTTCCCTGAAGACTGGGGCAAGATAGTACTAATAGATGCAGCAGGAGTAAATTACACATTGTATGCATTGACAGGAGAAGGAGTAGACTTAGATAGGTATGAATTGCCACCAACACCACCAACTGGAATGTTTGATGTAAGATTTAGTAGTGGAAGAGTAGTAGAAGATTTAAACAATGGAGTTCAATCGATTGAAATGAGTGGAATTCAATATCCTGTCAGAGTTAAAGTTGAAAATTTGAGCATTACTTTGCACGATGAGTCAGGTAAAGTAATTAATGCAGAATTAGAATCAGGTGAAGAAATAACTATAGAGAATTACTTAATAAATAAGTTGCTGGTATTTTCCAGTAAAATAGTTATTCCGATAGAATATGCACTTGAACAAAACTACCCAAATCCTTTTAATCCGAGAACAACGATTAAGTATGCAATACCAAAAGAATCAGAAGTAAACTTGAGCATCTATAATGTGTTGGGTGAGTTAGTATCAACATTAGTTAATGAAGAAAAGATACCAGGATACTATGAGTATGAATTCAATGTATCAAGCATTGCATCAGGTGTTTATCTTTACAGAATCAAGGCAGGAGACTTTGTTGAAACTAAGAAGATGATTTTGATGAAGTAAGAGAAAGAGATATTAATCTACTAAAGCCCCTATCAATAAAAGTTGGTAGTAAAATAAATAATTTTCATTATTTTTATTGCTAATTGTTTACAGTTGCTGGATTTTTAGCTAATATATTTCTAAATTAAAATTAAATATTCCTCTATAAACCATAGGAGGTGGTTGTGGAGATAATTGCAGTACATTTCAGAATATTCTTACCATAAAATCTTCCTTTGGTTGTGGAGATATTTAAATTCTTCACTTTCATTAGAGGGCACAATAGTAATTCTTACTTAAAAAAATAAAAATCATAAAATTAATTTAATAGGAAAGTATATAAATGATGATCTTTTTATGTTTTATTGTTTCTAAGTTTAAATTGAAGAATATTGATGATTAAAAGGAAATACATTTTAAATTAATTAGCTTTTAAAAACCTATTTATGTTTCTGGTTTATTACATATATTTATCTCTGAGATGTTCTCTTACCACAGAAATCCGTCCCCCAAAAATAATCAATCTATTTTTAAACATTAAAAATAACGGAGGAGCTATGAAAGTTAGGTATCAGCTTATCTTGCCTTTTTAATTGCTTTACAGGTGTTTTCTACTTACAGTTAACTGTAAAGCTTTTTTATTCATAAAGTGTATGAGTTCTTTTCTAAATAATTTTGTTGTTATAAAAAAACGGAGGGCATAATGAAAAAAATTCTTTTAGTACTTCTTTCGCTATCTTGGTGTATCACCTTGATAGCACAAGACACAGGAATTAACTCCCAAATGGATATAAGCCCCAACCCTTCTCACTCTGTTTATGTTCCAAATCAAGAAGCTCTGTGGGATCTTCTCTTAGAGTTTGATGCAGCTGCTTTATCTGGTGCTGCTGGAAATGCTGGTGCAGAGTGGGATGGAACAAGTTTCTATTCAACTCGTTGGGCATCAAATCTTATTCACGAATATAGTGCTGATGGCACAACGCTAATTCGAGAATTTTCAATTCCTGGTGTTTCAGGTTTGAGAGATCTTGCATACGATGGCACCTATTTTTATGGTGGTGCTGCATCAACTACGATTTATCAGATGGATTTCTCAACCAATACATTAATTGGTACTATTCCCACTACAGAAGCAGTAAGACATATTGCTTACGATTCAGATTTAGATGCATTTTGGGTAGGAAACTGGAGTACGGATATTGTATGTATTGATAGAGCAGGTACCGAACTTCATAGAATTCCTGCAGACCCTGTTGTAACAAGCAACTATGGTTCTTGCTACGATAATGTTAGCCCGGGTGGTCCATTCCTATGGGTATTCTCACAGGGCGCAGGTGCCGGATCACCTCAGTACATTCACCAGTTACAACTGCCGGGTGGTGCAGCCACTGGTGTTGCACACGATGTATTAAGCGACATAACAGGAGCTAGCGGTAGTCTTTCGATTGCCGGTGGTTTATTCTCGATGACAGACTATGCTCCTGGTTTCTTTACAATTGGTGGATTATTACAAGGTAATCCAATTGGTGATATCATTTTTGTTTATGATTCAACTGCAGGCTGTTCGGTTGGACAAGCAACGGATCCAAATCCAGTGAACGGAGCTACCGATGTTGATATAAATTTAGCTGCAATTTCCTGGACTAATGGTACCGGTACAGCCCCAACAGAAATAGAAGTATGGTTTGATGGAGCAGTGGTTTATACAGGTCCACCGAATACATCATATACAATACCAGCTCCCCTTGCTTATTCCACAACCTATGAATGGAAAGTTAACGGATCAAACGGCTTATGTTGGACTAATGGTCCAACCTGGACTTTTACTACTATGGGTGATCCAAGTATTACCGGAACCTGGTCAAGCGGAACTGTAATGCCTGGAACACAATATGTTGGCAGCGGCGTAGCGCTTAATGGTTACGTTTACAGTGTTGGTGGAAACACGACCTCAGGACTAAATACTGAATGCTACAAATATGAAGTAGCAACAGATACCTGGACTCAAATAGCTTCTTTACCAGTTGGTAAAGTTACTGGTGCCACTGCTACTGATGGTGTTTATCTTTATGCTATTGGCGGTTCAAGTGCTGCTAGTGGTGCGTATACAGATACATGCTATCAGTATAACGTAGCATTAGATACCTGGACTCAAGTAGCTTCCTTACCAGCCGCAATTGGCTGGCCACAAGCTGTTGGTTACAATGGCACACACATTTATGTTGCAGGCGGCCACGATGGAGTGAATCCTTTAGCAACTGTATATGTATATGATGTTGCACTTGATAGCTGGTCAGCAGCTACATCAATGCCGGGCGAAAGATTCGGCGGAGCATTCTCCGTAACAGGCAACCAGCTTGTTTATGTTTCAGGTATTGATCTCGTCACATTTACTGATGCGGTTTATGTAGGAACAATAGATGGAGTTGATCCAACATTAATAACCTGGGTTACTGCAGCAAAAACATATCCGGGTAAAGTGAAAGGATTAACCTCACGAGACAGTAATGTTAATCCAACTGACCTTATAGTTGGTGAAAAGGATAAGAATTATATTACTCCAGAAGCTGTATACCCACCGGGCGGAACGTATAAATTTGCTGCTGCTGGTCCTTGGGGAACCGATGGAATAATAGTAGCTGGTGGAAATGATGGAGTTGGCGGCTTCTGGACAGCTACAGATCATTGTTATGTATATAATCCAACTACAGATACCTGGTCAGCAGAGCTTCCAATGCCAATTGGTGTATTACAAGGCGCTGGAGGAACAGTTAACTCAGGCGATATCTGGAAATTTGTTGTTGCCTCAGGTTACACTGGTTCTTCTATTACAGATGCAACACAGATTTATACTGATGACTTAGGTGGAGGAACAACCTTCGCATATCAAGTAACAGTAGCCGATGGCTGGAATATGGTATCAGTACCTGGAACAAATCCAGCTGGAATGGCACCAGTTGACTGGTGGTCAAATCTAGTAGGTAACGTATTCAAATTTAGTGGTGGCTATGTGGCAGTAACAACCACAGCACCAACAGAAGGCTACTGGATGAAGAATAATGGTGCTGAAACATACAGCTATCCTGCAACAGGTATTGTAGCACACAATTCTATCAATGCAGCAGCAGGATGGAATCTTATTGGTGGTTATGAACTTACAGTACTAACAGCTCTCCTAACTACAACACCACCGGGACTGTTACAATTACCAATATATGAATATTCAGGAGGATATATAGTAGCAACTAGTATAGTTCCTGGATATGGATACTGGGCAAAAATGTCTGCAGCCGGTTTGATAGATGCACCTCCATTGGCAAAAGGCAGTGTAGATGTAGTTGAATACTTCAAAGAAGATTGGGGTAAGATTATACTTACAGATGCAACAGGAATAAATTATACACTGTATGCAGTAACAGGTGAAGTCAACCTTGACAATTATGAACTACCTCCAGCACCACCTACAGGAATGTTTGACATAAGATTCAGCAGTGGAAGAATAGCAGAAGATATAAATAGTTCCATCCAGTCGATAGATATGAGCGGAGTAACATATCCATTGACAGTAAGAGTAGAGGGAATGGATATTAGATTGCAGGATGAGACAGGAAGAACTGTAAATGTGAATCTGAAATCAGGCGAAGATGTAGTGATCAGTGATGCAACAATACAGAAGCTTATGGTAACAGGAGAATTAGTACCAGCAGTGTATGCATTGGAACAGAACTATCCGAATCCATTCAACCCTAGCACAACAATCGAGTTCTCATTGCCGGAAGATGTAAGCAATGTGAAGCTGTCGATCTACAATGCATTGGGTGAGAGGGTAGCAGAGATAGTTAACACATCATTGGTAGCAGGAAAATACCAGTATCAATGGAATGCGAAGAATGTAGCAACAGGAATGTATATCTATGAATTAAGAACAGATAAGTTTGTTTCAGTAAAGAAGATGATATTAATGAAGTAAGGGAAAGATATATTTATTTATTCAGACCCCTATCAATGAAAATTGGTAGGGGTTTTATTATTTACCAAACATCGACTCCAATTTATTTGTCTTTAATTTTTAAAAGACCAATTTTAAAAGGTTCACAAATTTCTTTAACAATAAAACCAAATTTAGTAGTTAAATAGACCTGGATAATAATCAAATTATCAGTTATGATAAACTCCTGTCAACTCAGATGCTTCAGATAGAAGGCGTTGTTAGGATACTTGTTAGAAAGGGAATAGCAACTGAAGATGAATTGTTATAAGAAGTAAGAATATTAAAATTGGAGATGGCCGAGAAAATGAGAAATTTGAGTAAGGAGAATTAGTTTTAGTAATCTGGAGTTTAGAACAATATGAAAATCTTATTATTAGCAGTTTCAATCCTGACAATTTCATTTTTTGCAAATGATGCGATTTATGCGCAAAGTCTCACAAAGGAAATTTACAAAATGGGAGTTGAGTATGGAGTTCAAGGAGAATTTGGAAAGGCAAAAGCGGAATTTGACAAAGTATTAAAGGATGATTCGCTCTATAGTTCAACACAAATAAATTTGAAGACTATTAATGATATTCTTAAAAAGAAAATAGATACAGACACTGGCATTCATATTTTCAAAGGTGTCCAATTAGATGAGCAAGGCAAGTATGAACAAGCTATCAACGAATATATAAAAGCTATTAAAATAAATCCGAAGTATGCTGATTCTTACAACAAACGTGGTTTGGTTTATTATAACCAAGAAAAGTATGAGCAAGCCATCAAGGATTATACAACAGCTATTCAACTTAATCCAAAATATACTGATGCTTACAATAATCGTGGAATTGTCTATTATGTTTTGGATGAAAATATTGAAGCTATCGGCGATTATACCAAAGCCATAGAGATAGATCCAAAATATGCCAAAGCATACCATAATAGGGGATTAACGTATATTGTAAAATTAAAGAATAATGAAAAGGGTTGTGCTGACTGGCGTAGAGCGTGTGAGTTAGGTGAGTGCACAAATTATAAGGTTGCCAAAGAAAAAGGATTATGCAAATAAGATTCAACTCCACAATTATCCAATGTTATAGTTAAAGTCTTTGATATACTAGGTAATGAAATCGCAACATTAGTTAATGAAGAAAAACCAATTGGAAGTTATGAGATGGAGTTTGATGGAACAGATTTACCAAGCGGAATATATTTTTATCAACTAAGAGCTGATAGTTTTATTGAAAATAAGAAGATGGTGTTGATGAAGTAGTAATCAAAGAATGATTTCTTTTCAAGCCCCTATCAAGGAAAGCCTGCCTAACGGCAAGGCAGGTTGATGGGGGTTTTTAATTTTCTATTCTTATCTCAATTATATGCTTCTTTATTTTAGGCAGAAACTCTTCTAATTCAGTCAACTAACATGTACATATAATACAACTGCATTTCTTTTCTTCCAGGTAGGGGATTATGTTCAGACAGGGGATTGAGATACTTTGAAAATAGAGTTGATGAATTCATCCAGAAGGCGGAAGGTTAAATCTTTAATAAGTATATTAGCAGTAAATTCAAGCAAGAACTTGAAAGCGGGTTTAATTGATCTTTCAATTTAGGATTTTGATAGATGAATATAATTGATGTATTCACCCCGGAATTTTGAAAGTATTGTTGAGTTGTTCAGTTCAAAGCTTACATTGTTTTTCCTGTATTGAACACCGAAAGAATCTAGAAATTTTTTGCTTCATTGAGGCCACTTGTTTTTGTTGAAACTGTAGTCCATTTACTTTCGACTTCATAAACGAGATGGTAGAAAGGGGGAGCGTTTGCACTTAGTAAGAAACATAATTCCTCCACACCAGGAAGTAGAGAAAGTACCTACTTAGTCCTGACTGAGTCCTTACTGAATCAGCGGGACAGAGAAAAAAGAAAAGCCCTAAAACAAATAGTAATAAGGCTTTTGCAGTACACCCGTAGGGATTCGAACCCCAAACCTTCTGATCCGTAGTCAGATGCTCTATCCAATTGAGCTACGGGTGCATTAAATTTTACTTTACCAAATATAAAATAAATTCAGGAGAAAATTTGTTGCATTATATTAACCTGGAATGTTAAGAAGATAGATTTAATTATTGAGAAAAAGACTTGATCGTGCAAATTAATTAAAATGATTCAAATTAATAAATTTTATTTTCAGTTCTTTCTCAAATTCGTATTAGCTCTATGAGTCAGTTTTGAATTTATTCAGATAATGTTTTTGTTTTTGCTGGCATATTAATTGGTTATTATCTTTCTTCGGCAAGAGTTTAAATGTGTTCATTTTATATAAAATTGTTGTAATTCAAAGATGCGTTGGAATCTAAGAATTAACGGAGGTGTGATGAGCCACTCTTGCCAACGATTCTATCCCTTGTTCCAAATTAACCCAGACAATTCTTTTCTGCGAACCCCACCTGAAGATAATCTTAACAATCTTCATTTATTTTTCATATTTTTGAATCCAGCCTATTTGGGCTTTGGTTGTGACAAATTCTATTAAAAATTAAGGATGAAAATGTTCAAAGGAACTGGAACTGCATTGATAACTCCCTTTAAAGCAAATCAGTCAATTGACTACGATGCGCTTAAAGAAATTGTTTATCATCAACTTAATGGGGGAGTGGACGCATTAATTGTACTCGGCACTACAGGTGAATCTCCGGTTATTGACTTAGAAGAAAGAAAAAAAATAGTCTCTTTTGTTGTAGAACAGGTAAATGGAAAAGTTCCTGTAATTGTTGGAACGGGATCAAACGATACTAATAAAGTTGTAGAAAATAACAAACTAGCTGAAGAGCTTAAGGCTGATGGAGTTCTTAATAGTAAATCCATACTACAACAAAGGTACTCAGGAAAGTCTTATTGAACATTACAAATACATTGCCTCAAAAACTAAGCTTCCAATTATTCTTTATAATGTCCCCTCCCGAACGGGAATGAATTTACTTCCAGAAACGGCGGTAAGAATTCATAACGAATGTAAGAATGTTGTTGCAGTTAAAGAAGCAAGTGGAAACATTTCTCAAATTGCTCATCTGATTTCAATTAAACCTGATTCTCTTTCTGTTCTTTCTGGAAATGATGATCAGACTTTGGCAATAATGGCTTCCGGAGGTAACGGAGTTATATCAGTATTTTCAAATCCTTATCCTGCTGATATGAAAAAGATTACAGATGCAGTATTGAAAAATGATTTAAAGTCAGCACGGTTATTAAATAATAAATATTTAGGTATGATGAACGCACTGTTTGTAGAGACGAGTCCTGCTCCTGTAAAATATGTTATGAGTAAACTTGGATTATGTGAAAATATTTTGAGACTGCCGATGGTTAAAGCAACTGCCAAAGCTGAGGATATTCTTGATAAAGAAATGAAGCAAATGTGATTATTATTCTAAGGAGAGTAAAATGAAATATGGTCTGGTTGGTGCATCAGGAAAATTGGGAAAAGAAGTAATCAATGTTTTTGCTGAGCAAGAACATGAACTTGTATTTTCATTCGACATTCAAGGTGACTGGAAACAAAGTGATCCTGAAATTTTAATTGACTGTTCACTTCCTGAAGCATTCGATAAAATGATGGCATTTACAAAAAGTTTTAATGTTCCATTAATTGTTGCAACAACTGGATTATCCAGTGAAAATATTGAACAGTTAAAAAGCTATTCACATAAAAAAGCTGTTGTGCAGAGTTTTAATTTCTCATATGGAATTCAAATACTCCTTGAACTAACAAGATTAGCAAATTCAAAATTATCTGACTGGGATGTGGAGATTTCTGAAACCCATCACCGTTTTAAGAAAGATAAACCTTCCGGAACTGCTAAAATGATTCAGAATATTTTTGAGAATAAAGAGGTGAATACAACTTCTCACAGACTTGGAAATGTATCCGGTGATCACAAAGTCAACTTTGCGGGACTCGGAGAGATTTTATCAATTGAACATAGAGCATTATCAAGACGTACTTTTGCTGAAGGAATATTGAAATCTGCTGAGTTCGCGCTTCAAAAACAAAATGGATTTTATACCTTTACAGATGTAGTTTTTGGAAAATAAATATCAACCATCAAATATATTTCAATGGACTCATATAAAATCATTAAAACAATCTCAGAAGCAAAAAAGAAAACGCCTGCAAAAGTTTACTTACAGGGGGATCTTGGTAAAATAAATTTCGATGATCTTGATTTTTACGGCTCATCAGTCTCCGGAATTCTGTTTTGTGAATATTCTGAGTTCGAGAAATTCTACGAAACAAATAAAATATTTATTACAAAATATAAAATTGAAGTTGACAGGAGGAATTCAGCAATTCCAATGGCTGATCTGACAAAATATAATTGCAGAATTGAACCTGGTGCGATTATAAGAGATATGGTAGAGATTGGTGATCACTGTGTAATAATGATGGGAGTTGTACTGAACATCGGCGCTGTAATTGGTGAACGAACGATGATTGATATGAATGTCGTTGTTGGGGGCAGAGCAATGGTCGGAAAGAATTGCCACATAGGTGCTGGAACTGTTTTAGCCGGGGTGATTGAACCACCAAGTGCTGATCCGGTAATTATTGAAGACGATGTATTAATTGGTGCAAATGTAGTTGTACTTGAAGGAGTGAAAGTAGGAAAAGGAGCTGTTGTCGCAGCAGGTTCAATTGTCGTAAAAGATGTTGAACCAAATACAGTTGTTGCCGGTGTTCCCGCAAAACTTCTGAAAATAGTTGATGATAAAACAAAAGCTAAAACTCAGTTGATGGATGAATTAAGAAAATTATAGATGGCCCTCATAGTTCAGAAATATGGTGGAAGTAGTGTTGCAGATGTAGATAAGTTAAAGAAGATTGCTTCAATTATATCTGCTGTTAAGAAGCAAGGAATTGATGTTGTTGTTGTAGTATCTGCAATGGGTAAGACAACAAATCAATTAATTGAAATGGCAAAATCTATTTCAGCCGATCCTCCAAGAAGAGAAATAGATATGCTCCTCAGCACAGGTGAAAGAACTTCAATGGCTTTGCTTTGTATTGCACTTCATGAAGAGGGAATAGAATCAATATCACTAACTGGTTCCCAGGCAGGAATAATTACCAACGATAGACATAATGATGCGCGGGTAATTGAAGTTCGACCAATAAGAGTTTTGGATGAATTAGACAAAGGCAAAGTGGTTGTCATTGGTGGATTCCAGGGAGTGAGTTACAACAGAGATATCACAACACTAGGTAGAGGTGGCTCAGACACTTCAGCAGTCGCTTTAGCTGCTGCACTTAATGCAGAAAGATGTGAAATTTATTCTGATATTGATGGTGTCTATACAACTGACCCGAATATCGTTAAGGGTGCAAAACATCTGCCGGAAATTTCCTATCAACAAGTTCAGGAAATGGCAGAAGCAGGAGCAAAAGTATTAAATGCTCAAGCCGTTCAGTTTGCTAAAGAAGAAAAAATTGCACTGTATGCACGTAATACTTTTAATTCTGGTAAAGAAACAATCATAAAAGATGTTTCTAAAAAAGAGATATCAGGTGTTTTAGCCGTTGTTTATGAGAAAGAAATTGTTCGTGTTTATGTTCACGATGCTGACAAAATAAATTGGGTTCTTGAACATCTTGAACAAAACCAGGTACCGATAAAAGAATTTCAGGTCTCGGGAATTGCCGGTGATAAAGGATATAAATGCTCATTCATTATATCCACTAACAACCTTTATAATTGGGATAAAATTAAAGAAGCTCTTGAAGAAAAGTTACGGGATGGGATTTACATTAATGATAGTCTGGCAGCTTTGTCCATCATCGGTGAAGGATTCAGCAGAAATAATGATGCGTTGAGGAAAACAATGAAACTTCTCGATAAGCACAGCATAAAATATTACGGTGTTAACACTACCTCTTTCAGAATTTCGCTTCTTGTGGAAAAATATTTACTCGACGAGGCTGTGAATATTTGCCACGAGTATTGGATTAAATAGAAATATTTCATTTCCATTACTGCTTTTTCATTTCATTCAGTTATATTTTCACAAGTCATTAATATTAAACTTTTTTTAAAGTGAGCTTGTTTAATACTATTAAATAAATTTCGAAATTATTTTTTGTCTTGGTAAAATTTCTAATAAAAATATTAATCATAGTTACCAGCTTTTCTATAGCCTCTTTCTCTCAACAGGGTCAAGGGAATTTTCAGGGTGGTAGTATTTCCGGAAAAGTGCTTGACTCAGCAACTAATCATGCCATTGAGTACGCGAATGTAATTGTTTTTTCGAACAGAGATTCCTCGATGTTTACTGGTGGAGTTACTGATAGTGAGGGTAGATTTAACCTTAAAATTAATAGACCCGGTAGCTTCATAGTTGAAGTCAGATTTCTTGGATATGACACTGAAGTGCTTGAAACAAATATTAATAACGAGAACTTAAATGTAAATCTTGGCGAAATACAAATTCATCCATCAGCACTAAATCTTTCTGAAGTTGTTGTTGAAGGCAACCGGTCACCTGTTACTTATGAAATTGATAAAAAAGTTATTAATCCTGATCAGATGCAAACAGTAATTTCAGGTAGTGCTACTGATGTTCTTGCTAATGTTCCATCTGTGCAGGTTGATATAGAAGGGAATGTAAGTTTAAGGGGTAGTCAGAATTTTACTGTTTTAATAGATGGCAGACCTTCTTTGCTTGATGCACAGGATGCTTTGCAATCAATATCAGCTTCGTCAATTGATAAGATTGAATTGATTACGAATCCAACAGCAAAATATGATGCGGAAGGTACCGCTGGAATAATAAATATTATAACCAAAAAAAATCTTGGTCAGGAATTGAATGGAATTTTTAATGCGAATGCCGGTATGTATGATACTTATGGAGGTGATTTCTTAATCAATTACCAGGATGGATTTAAAGCTAACATTGGATTCGACTATAACCAAAGATATTTCCCGGGTGACCGAAATCAAAATAATATCTATTATCTGGAAGATGAAACTTCTATTATTAATTCAGTTGGAACAGTTAATCGTCAAAGAAAATCTTATGAAGGAAGGGGTGGGATAGAGCTATCATTAAGTAATAATGATATATTAAATTTCGGTTTTAGAATTGGCTATCGCAAAGGTGGTATGGCATCAGACCAAAATTATACCGAACTATCTTCGATAGATCCCACTGTCATAACCTATAGTGGTGGAACTGACAGATACCGTGAAGGAAATTTTTATTCCATTCATTCAAATTACACTCACAATTTCAATTCATCAGGTCACCAATTACTTGCTGAATTTGTTTACGGTTACGGAGATTCGGATGAATTAACATCAACTTCCGAGTTTGAAGATGGAATTCAGTTTGGCGGAAGAGAATCAACCGAATATGGTCCTTCAACCGATTACAGATGGAAACTCGATTATACTTTACCATTTGCAGAAAATAATAAATTTGAAACTGGTTACCAGGGAGAAATAGATATTTCTGATGAGAACACTGATCTCTATGATTATAATCCTGAGAGTAATGAGTACGAAATTCAACCGGAGTTCAGCAATCTTACAAAATACTATGACAACCAACAATCGATTTACGCAATGTATTCTGATATGTTTTTGAATACTAATCTGCAAGCTGGCATCAGAGCTGAATATACTTATCGAACAATCGAAGTTCCATGGATAAATGAATTGTTTACAATAGATAGAATCGACTATTTCCCAAGTCTTCATGCTTCGTATAAATTTTCATCCATATCTACCGCTATGGCAAGTTATTCAAGAAGAATAAATCAACCTCGTGGTTGGGCACTTGAGCCATTTCCAACCTGGATCGATGCAAACAATGTCCGGATAGGTAATCCGGAATTAGTTCCTGAATTCATTAATTCATTTGAAGCAGGTGTGCAATCTTCCTTTGCAAATATTTCTGTGACTACGGAAATTTACTATCGAATGACACAGAACAAAATCGAGCGTATTAGAACTGCAATAGAAAATGATGTGACTCTTACAACTTTTGAAAATGTAGGAAACGATTATTCTCTTGGTGCAGAATTGATGCTAATTGCTGATCCATTTAGTTTCTGGAATATAAATTTTATGGGCAATATTTTTGACTATAAAATTGAAGGTACTGTTCTTGGTGAACCTTATTCAAATGAGAGCTTTAACTGGCAATCACGTTTGAACAATACATTTAAACTCTTGAGTTCAACACAAGTTCAGCTCAACACACGTTATACGAGTCCAACTGCTACTGCACAAGGAAAATGGGAAGGTTATTTTAGTTCTGATCTTGCAGTCAGACAGGAAATAATTCCCAAAATATTTGCCGTAACTCTTCAGGTTAGGGATTTATTTGGGACTGCAAAAAGAGAGTATTCCTCTGTTGGAACAAATTTGTATAGTTATAATTATTATGATATGGACACTCCGATGTTAGTGTTAAACCTGCGATACACATTCAACAACTACAAACCTAAACGCGAAGGACGAGGAGAAGAAGGCAGCGGTTTCGAAGGTGGTGAAGATTTTTAGTTCACTCCTTTTCCACTCAACATTTCTTTCCTTATTTTTCAATTAAAGTATAATTCAATTAAACGTAAAATAATAGAATACATATGCGCGATAAAACCAAAGGCGAAATAGTACTTTTCAAGACTCCTGAAGGTGACACCCAAATTGATGTCAAACTTGAGGAGGAAACAGTTTGGTTGAATCAAACTCAAATGGTTCAGTTATTTCAAACTACCAAACAGAATGTAAGTCTACACTTAAATAATATTTATAAAGAGAGAGAATTAGATAGAAATTCAACTGTCAAGAAATACTTGACAGTTCAAAAAGAGGGTAAAAGAGCTGTAACAAGGGAAATTGAACATTATAACCTGGATGTAATTATTTCGGTAGGATATAGGGTCAAATCAGAAAGAGGAACCCAATTCCGAATTTGGGCAAATAAAGTTTTGAAAGAATATTTGGTCAAAGGGTATGCCCTCAATGAGAAAAAATTAAAGGAGCAGACAAGTCGAATAAAAGAATTGGAAAAAACTCTAGATATTTTTTCAAAAGTAACGGAAGTCTGTCAATGTTGCTTAAATATTTCTTTCGCCTAAATTCGCTTACAATAATTTCTCCAATTCAATAATTTCCTTTACTATTATCAAGAATTAAATGTTGAGTGACTGTTTAATACTGAAAAACAGTTAATAAAAACCACTATTTCCGCACAAAAAGTAATCTCAATTAATTTGATAAAGGAATTATTGAGAGGTGACTACTTGGCATATTTTATGAAAATGTGCATTTATCAAAATAAAATTAAAAAGATAATCATGCATAAAATTTTCTCCGCAACATTTATTGCTCCTAACATCAAACGATTCACAATTGAAGCTCCGAAGATTGCACTCAAACGTAAAGCTGGTCAGTTTGTAATCATCAGAATAAATGATGTTGGTGAAAGAATTCCACTAACAATTGCTGACTCTGATTCTGAAAAAGGAACTATTGATATTATTGTTCAGGGAATTGGGAAAACCACAAAAGAATTAAATAATTTAGAAGCTGGTGATTATCATCGCTGATGTTGTTGGACCTCTGGGCAAAGCTTCACACATTGAAAATTTTGGAACGGCAGTAAGTATTGGTGGCGGTGTTGGAACAGCAATCGCATATCCGACAGCAGTTGCTTTAAAGCAAGCAGGAAATCATACAATCTCAATTATTGGTGGAAGAACAAAAGAGTTTGTAATACTTGAAAATGAAATGAAAAAAGTTTGTGATGAAGTTTTTGTAACAACTGATGACGGAAGTTATGGCAAGCACGGTTTTGTAACTGATCAATTAAAAGAATTAATTGAAAAACAGAAAGATAGATTTTGTACTTGCGATCGGACCAATTCCGATGATGAAAGCAGTTGCAGATTTAACAAGGGAAAAGGATATTACAACTGTTGTAAGTCTAAATCCAATTATGGTCGATGGAACAGGAATGTGTGGCGGATGCAGAGCAACTGTAGATGATAAAACTGTTTTTGTTTGTGTGGATGGACCTGAGTTCGATGCACACAAAGTTGATTTCAAAACTTTGATGACAAGAAATCAATCATATTTAATGGCAGAAAAGGAATCGATTGAAGAACACGAATGTAAATTAAATAAACTCAATCCTCAATCAGTGTTAACAAATTAATTTATAGAAAATTATGACAGAGAAAATTTCAAATAAAGAGCGAATGAAAATTCAAAGGCAAATTATGCCTGAACAGGATCCTTTGATAAGAAGGAATAATTTTAATGAAGTTAATCTTGGTTTTACTGAAGAGCTGGCAAAAATGGAAGCTCTCCGCTGTATTCAATGTCCAAAACCGACTTGTGTTGAAGGTTGTCCGGTAGGTGTTAAAATTGGAGACTTTATTGCTCTTGTTGCAGATGGTGATTTTTTAGGTGCTGCTGAAAAAATGAAAGAAGATAATCTGCTTCCTGCAATTTGTGGAAGAGTTTGTCCGCAGGAAGAACAGTGTGAAATCAAATGCGTTGTTGGAAAGAAGAATGAACCTGTTGCAATTGGAAGATTGGAAAGATTCGTTGCTGATTATGAAAGAGAAACAGTTGGAATACGTGTTCCATCATTAAAACCAAAAACCGGAAAAAAAGTTGCGATCGTTGGAAGCGGTCCTGCCGGATTAAGTTGTGCCGGTGATTTAATTCAAATGGGACACGATGTTACTGTATTTGAAGCACTTCACGAACTTGGTGGTGTTTTGATTTATGGTATTCCTGAATTTCGTTTGCCAAAATCAATTGTAAAAGCAGAAATTGATTCCCTCAGAAACTTGGAGTTGAATTTAAAACTAATGAAGTTATCGGATTAACAGATACAGTTGATGAACTAATGCAAAACTGAGTTACGATGCAGTATTCATAGCTGTTGGTGCAGGTCTTCCTTACTTTCTGAATATTCCCGGTGAAAATCTTAATCGGTGTTTATTCATCAAATGAATTTTTACACGAGTAAACCTGATGAAAGCGTATCGCTTTCCTGAATTTGATACACCGGTTTTTAATTGTAAAGATAAAAACATTGCTGTCTTTGGTGGTGGAAATACTGCAATGGATACCGTTACGAATTTCAAAACGTCTTGGTGCAAAGAATGCATACATCATTTACAGAAGATCTGATGTTGAAATGCCGGCACGTGAAGAAGAAATTCATCACGCAAAAGAAGAGGGGATTGAATTTATTTTACTTTCTAATCCCGTAGAATTTATTGGTGATGAAAAAGGTTGGTTGAAAGGTGTGAAGATTCAAAAAATGGAGCTTGGTGAACCTGATTCATCTGGACAGAAGAAGACCAATTCCTATTCAGGGTTCCGAATATGAATTGCCAATTGATATGGCTGTGATCTCTATTGGTAATGGTTCTAATCCAATAATCCAAAAAACTACTCCTGATCTTCAATATAACAAATGGGGAAATATTTTAGTTGATGAGAATACGATGAAAACATCAAAGAAAGGTGTATTTGCAGGTGGAGATATTGTAACAGGTGGAGCAACTGTAATTCTTGCGATGGGTGCAGGAAGAAAAGCTGCAGCTGCTATTAATGAATATTTAAATGAAGTAAAATAATATTAAATCAGTAGGGCAGCGATTTGTGCTGCCCTAAATATTTGCGACTTCTTTTATCTATTCTTTTCAATTGAATAATTTTCTTACTTCAAATGAACCTACTGATCTCTCTTATTCAAATTAAGTTATTTAATAGTGTACATAATCCCTAGGTTTATCATTATTACTTGATTCTTTATATCTTCATCCGCAAAATCTTCTGTATTTATTTTTGTGATGCCTAATGAGTAAATAAAATCAGCAAACACATCAATAGTTCCAAATGAATAGCTCAATCCGGCCCCAAAATCTAATGCAAACTCAAAAGATTCGATAAACTCTGAAATGTCTTCTTCTTGATTTACCGTATAGGGGCCCACTTGGATACCCTGTGCTTCTGCTTCAGATGTTGCTTCGGCGTAATCATCCGCAGACAATAGAAAACTTAATTCGGGGCCAGCAACTATGTAAGGTTTAAAATTCGATTCTCCAAATGCAACTTTTGCCAATAGTGGAAAACTCAAATAGGAAAGCTTTATGGTTTCTTCTGCATTTACGGTAACACTAATTGGAATTCCTTGTTCAATTATTGTTTCACTTAAATCACCCTCTATAACAAATCCCTTTTGATTGTATAGTAGGTTAATTTGAAGTGCAAACATTGGACTAAACCAATATTCTACAAATCCACCTAAATTAAATGTAGTTCTACTAGTCTGGCTTAAAGTTATCTGAAGTGGTAAGCCTTCAAAATCAAAACTTTCTGTACCGCCAAAATCTTCACTTACATTTGCCAGGTTAAGACCACCCCGAATACCTACTTTCGTTTGCGAAAACCCAATAGTGTTAATTGAAACAAGGATGGTTGCAATAACCAGAAATGTAGTATACATTTTTTTCATAACGCCCTCTCAATATATTTATTTATGAATGAGTTAATTAGATGAATATTTTCTATTTAAATCTTAAATGTTCTGTGTATGTTTTTAAGTTACTTCCTTTATTTAAGAAGTAACATCTTCTTTGTCTCCACAAAATTTCCTGCTTGTAGTTTATAGAAATATATTCCACTTGTTAATTCGCTTCCATCAAACTCAACCTCATAACTTCCAGCATGGTTTTTCTTCATTTAATAAGGTTGCAACTTCATTTCCTAAAACATCATAAACCTTAAGTGTCACAAAACCAGATCAGGTATTGATATTTTATCTTTGTTCTTGGATTAAATGGATTAGGATAGTTTTGGAGTAAAGCAAATTTAGTGGGTTTTATTGTATTAGCTTCATCAATTTCCGTTACGAACCTTCTATGTCTGATTTCATCAATGTACCAGCCAGGTCTATAAGAAACATCGCTATTTGAAGTAAAATAAAATCCTAACTGAACCGCTGAATCTGCATAAGTAGATAAATTAAAAAAGACCGGTGACCAAATCACCACCGCTAGTATTAGTATACGGACCTAAAATTGTCTGCCACTCTCCAGTTCCTACCTTTATTTGAACAGAAGCTTCGTCGCCAACCCAAATGTCGAAGTAGTGCCAAAACCGTAACCGGGGATTTTGACTTGCATTGGGTAATGTAAATGAGGGACTTATTAAACGGCTGCTATTATTGAAACTATAATTGCCACTTAGCACAGTTGCTGCACAGTTTTGCCCGCTATATGCACTATCAGGTCCAGAAGTAGGTTCACCCACTTCCCAAACACCCCTATCGACATACCAGTCACCAATCCTGTTTCCCATTCTCGGGATTATTAAATACAATCGGACCAGTAATGATCTCAACATCATCAATATACCAGCCAGGTCTATAAGTACCATCGCTATTTGAAGTAAAATAAAATCCTAACTGTACAGTTGAATCGGCAAAGGCACTTAAATCTATGGAAGGATAGCTCCAGACTCCACTGCTAAACCAATCATATGTCTCTGAAATTGTCTGCCAATCACCAGTCCCTACTTTTATTTGAACACTAGCTTCATCACCACCCCAAATGTCAAAGTAGTGCCAAAACCGTAACCGGGGATTTTGACTTGCATTGGGTAATGTAAATGAGGGACTTATTAAACGGCTGCTATTATTGAAACTATAATTGCCACTTAGCACAGTTGCTGCACAGTTTTGCCCGCTATATGCACTATCAGGTCCAGAAGTAGGTTCACCCACTTCCCAAACACCCCTATCGACATACCAGTCACCAAGTCCTGTTTCCCATGTCTCGGGATTATTAAATACAATCGGACCAGTAATGATCTCAACATCATCAATATACCAGCCAGGTCTATAAGAACCATCGCTATTTGAAGTAAAATAAAATCCTAACTGTACAGTCGAATCGGCAAAGGCACTTAAATCTATGGAAGGATAGCTCCAGACTCCACTGCTAAACCAATCATATGTCTCTGAAATTGTCTGCCAATCACCAGTCCCTACTTTTATTTGAACACTAGCTTCATCACCACCCAAATGTCAAAGTAGTGCCAAAACCGTAACCGGGGATTTTGACTTGCATTGGGTACTACTGAAAGAAGTATGTCTTATTAGTCTTGTATTTGCATTAGGAGGATAATTCCCAGCTAATACTGTTGCTGCACAGTTTTGCCCGTTATATGCACTTCCGGGTCCGCTGTTGGTATTCCAACCTCCCAGGTTCCGGCATCAACATGCCAATCAACTAACCAATTTCCTTCCCAATCTTCAGACCAGGTTTGAGATAATCCAGTATTTGTAAAAATCACTAAAACGATGGAGATAGAATAAATACCCTATACCAAAATGCTGAAAATTTGTTTGATTGGATTGTGGTAAAAAAAGATTTCATGATACGCTCCATATTTTGGATATGAAAAAAATATTAGTAGTGATTACTACTTTTAGAAAAGTATAAGAAAGGAATAAACCAATAATTACCATAATGCCCTCATTAACCATTCTCTTTTAATAAAGAGATAGAATATTAAATAATGGTAAAAAATTAATGTTTTTCTACAGATTGGATTTAAGATAAGTGACTCCCCCGTGAGTACTCTATAATTGAACCAAGGAAGTCCCTTGGTTAAATCCTCACATAAAACTTATAGAATTTAATTTGTAAATACAATAATTATATTGAATTATTAAAGAATTTGTTTGATATTAGCAACTTTCTGAGTAATTGTAAAGCATAGTGGCTTTTGCTTTAATAGTGTTGCCCAAATTTATGATTTAAGTATTAAGGTAGGCTAATAAGAAAAGGGCAGTATCGAGTACTGCCCAAATTGTCTTCTTATTTCTTCTAAAAATTATTTTAAAAGAATCATTTTCTTTGTTTCAACAAATTTTCCGGTCTGCAGATTGTAAAAATAAATTCCGCTTGGTTGATCATTTGCATTCCAATTAAATGAATAATTTCCTGCGGATAAATTTTCATTAACTAAAGTAGCAACTTCCTGCCCGATAATATTAAATATTTTTAGAGATACCATCTCCTTCAACTGGAATAGAAAATGATATTGTTGTTGATGGATTAAATGGATTAGGATAATTCTGATTGAGCACATAATCATTCGGCTGTCCGTTATTTGAATCATCAACATCAGTGATCCCGGATGTATTTTCTGCTGCAAATGTTGGATTCATTAACACAAATGATCCTGTTCCATTTGGAAATCTGCCGGTACTCAAATCGGTTGGTTGTGCACTAAATGTAACTTGATCTACAATAGTAGTATCCGGTGCAACTAATACTATTTCTTCACCAGATGCTGAAAGTTTAAAATTAGCGTGTAAACCTGGTTGTCCATCGTCATCATCTGCCCAGATGATCAAATAATCGTTGGGTCCAATCGAGGTATCGGGAAAAACCCATTGAGTAAGATCGCTGCTTTCATCGCTTAGAAAATAACCGTTTAGTGAAATAGTACTAGTTGAGTTATTATACAACTCAATCCAGTCATCGTATTCTCCACTTGGATCCGGAACAACATTATCGTTATCTGCCATAAATTCATTAATTACCAAATCACCGGTTACTTCAATAAAATAAAATTCATACTCGGCACGTTCCGGCGAAAATTTTACAGCATCATTATTTTCTGCATAAATGTAATATTGAACATCAGTTGATCCTACTGAGAAAAGAGCACCATAAACACCGTCACCTGCTGTACCATCATTATGGTTGCCGTCATCGTACATATCAACCTTTTCAAATTTATTGGTCTGCAAAAAACGGTAAGCTAAATTTACTATTGTTGCATTGCTTACTTCCGCATTTATCCAAACATCACTATTAGCTGAAACAGCATGTGGGTGTATGTGTAATATTAGTAATTTCTGGTGCGATGCCCTGAAACAAAGTAAGACTACTTAAATAATTTGCTCTTGCATTCATTAATTGGGTTAATCCAACAATCGACTGTGGACCTCCGCCAACTTGATTATTAATATTGTTTAAGAAATCATTGTAGGTATAGAATTTATTTGGATCAGCCTGAACTTCAGAATCAATTATACTTTGAATTTCAAGCGCTCTGGTTTCGTATGATCCATCTGCAAAATTTTCTTCTAAAATTGTTTTCATATGGGCAACATAAATTTTCTGGTATGTTGGATCGGGTAGTATTTTATTGATGATGGGATAATCCGGATGTGATATGTGAAGCAATGGATCCAGTTGCTGCATTTGTGTAACATTCAACGGACCCCCTGATAACAACATACTAAACCCACCAAAATTTTCATTTAAATCCCAAATAACAGGATTGAACCTTCCCGTTCCGTCTTTATATAGATAAAAGTTATGTCCAAAATTTATTGGAGCATCCAGGTTAACCATCAAATTATCAAAGGCAAGCATCCATAAATGTCTGTCTACATCCAGTACATCTTCAACTAATGATGAATTATTATTTAGGATATCCAAAAACTCAATTAACTCTGCCCACCCATAATCGGATTTCAATTCATAATAGTCGAAATAGCTTGTGGAATCCATACCAAAGTAACCCCATATTGTTGATAAAGTAGGCATACCACTGGTTAACTCGCCCTTGAAACGTGCATAGTCATTACTGAAGAAATGATTTGCCATAAAGAATTTATCAACTGACTGAACGCTGGTGTAAAGTCCCAAGTAAGTACCGTTGATGGTAACTTTTATATAATTAGCATTACTTGCAGCCATATATTTTCTGGCAATTTCATAGCTCAAGGTTTCCCTAACAAAGCTCGGATCTTTGAAAACATTTGCCAGCTTCAATGTGCCATATCCATCTAATTCCTGATCTTCTATTACATGATCCAATTTAATGTTCAGAGGATTTTTTATTTGGTTGGGATTATAAGAACTGTTTCCTTTATACCTTACACCAACACTATCGAACTGTTCACCATTAATAACCGCTGTGCCAACCAATCTTTCTTCGTCTCCAGCTGCATATAGCTGATCTAGTATCTGATCCCAATTGGATTGAGAGAATGTTATTTCAATGGTGTTAATATTGTTTATATCGTAAAATTCCTGGCCGAATATTTTGGAATTATTGCCGAATGCTAAAAGTATAAACAGTGTCATCAAGAAGAGTAAAAATGTTTTCCTCATTGTTGTTTCTTTCATTTTATTGTGAAATAATAAATATTAATCAAGAACTTAGACAATTATTTTAGAATAATAGTTTAATTCATCACTTTTAAAGAGTAAATTTATTCTATACTATGTTGATCGGAAAACAAGCAATTCTTTAACTCAAATATTTTCCTTATTTAATCAACATCATTTTTTTAGTTTGGTTAAAGTTATTTCCACTAAAGGTATAGAAGTATATACCCGATATTAAATTTGAGGCATCGAAATTAAACGTATGGGATCCAGCTATAATGTGGTCATTCAATAATGTTGCAACCTCCTGGCCCAATACATTAAATACTTTAAGTGCATAAGTGCCACTTTCCGGAATATTAACAACTATATGAGTACTTGGATTAAACGGATTAGGGTAATTCTGCTCCAACTTAAATTGATCTGGTAAACTAGTTTTACTTTCTTTTACATCTGAAACTAATCCACCACGTACTAGTCGAACAAAATTATAAATCCGAATAACATCACCTTGAGGACCAAAACCGTGAGGATAGTTGCTTGGATCACCTTGCTTTGGATCGCTGCGTTGCGCTCCCGCACCGTGTACATCCATCAAAACATAATTTCCTGAATTTGGTGGAACTTCCATAAATCCGAGAGCTTCACCAAATGCCACATATACTGCTTTAATATATTGATGATCCGGGGGTCCATCAGCGTGCGTAGTATTTGTCCAATAGAAAGGATAGTTTGTTTCGCCTCCTTCATCAATAATTGTTGTCACTTCGAAGAGGGGATCGACTGCAGCGGAGTTTGTTGTTTGTGGAGATCTTGAATAATCAACAATGCTCTGTAATTCTTTTGCATTTGGCAATCTCCAATCGTTGTACCCAAGATAGTTTTCCTGGTTCTTTTGGTAGACCCAATCCAAAGCTTCTTCCCAGTTCAATCCAGTGCCATTATCAGATTTGATCCAGATTAATCTCGTTGCATTATCCGTTATGGTTCCGTCACTGTTATCAACAAAGTTGTTTATTCCATAATCATTGTTTCCGCGAACAAACCTGACTTCAAATAATTTCTCAAAACCACCCGGCATTGTCAATCCATAACCTTTAATTCGTCCATCAGCAAAGTTTACTCCGAATACAGTAGAATCTCCATTCATAGTAGTTCCAACATATTCAGTACTCGAAACATATTGTGCATCAATAAAACGTTCTCCGGCGGAAATATTACCGTATCTAAATTCAAAATAGGTTGTATCTATAAAGGGTGTTGAACCTTCAGCGTCTATTCCAGTTACACCTCTGAAATCTATAAGTGAATACAATTCTTTAATGCTGGGCAATTTCCAATCATTATTACCATTGAGCGAAAATGTATCTGCTGCAGCTATTACATTTGCATAAGTGAGCTTGTCTTCAAATAAAAATTTCTGCCAAATTAATCCTGTATTTAAATCTGTTACTGTACCATCATTGTTATCCTGGAAGGAAAATTGAATTCCATTAAATTGAGAATCCTGTCCATAGTATGGTTCTCCGGGTTGAGAACAGGGGATAACAATTAAGGTGTCATAACATAAATCCTGCCCAGTATCTATTATTTTATAATCTTGTGATTTAATTGTAGAGAAAAGAAAAATTATTATCAGACTACAATAGAGAAAAGAAGTTCGCATAATATACCCTGTATTTTTCCTTATTTGACAAATGAATTGAGGTGAGGGTTTAAATTAGATTGGACATTTATTTTATCTAAACTACTCATTAGTATACATACTCACATCCTTTTGGTATTTCCGGTCTAACAAGTAATACGTCTTCTCTTAACAAGTGAACGGTTCCGATAGGATCACCTTTTTTCTTCACAACATATTTTTTAAATGTAAATGCAACAGGAACGACTCCTGCAGTTTTTGCTTTACTGTGATATGCTGCAAGTGCTGCGGCTTTCTTCAAAACGTTTTTTGGAACAGGTTCTTTCGTATTTTCTACTCTTAACACAACGTGCGAACCTGAAGCTCCTCTTGCATGGAACCAATAATCATTTTGTTTTGCAAAGCGAGTTGTCAACAGGTCATTATTTTTACTATCCTTTCCAACATACACTTTGTACTTGTCCTCAATTATGTATTGCTTAAACTTAGAGCCCATATCTTCTTTGGCTTCAGATTCTTCGGGTTGTTTTATTTTTAGCTTTTTCATAAGCTCATCCAATTCTTTCAATGATTCAATTTCGTTTAATGAATTGTTTAGTTGTTGCAACTGATCAAAATCTTTCTTCGCTTTTTCAAATAATTGCTGATTCTTGGCGAAAGATATTTTTTCAGATCGGGATTTATCAAAATAGTAATCAACATTTTTCTGGGGAGATAGTGCAGGATTTAAATTTATTTTAATTTTCTCTCCAGTTGAAAAAATATCTTCAACAAATATCGATGTCATTCTGCTTTTAATCGAGCCAAGATTTGAGAGTAAAATCTTTCCATATTTGTTGTAGTCTTTCTCCTTTGAGCCTTGCTCGATGACTGCTTGCAAATTATTAATTTTATTCGAAACTTTTTTCATCTCTCTTTCAAGATGGTTTTTAATTAGCTTAAGTTTTGAATATTTATATGTGAGGTAATGCCTTTTTGAAAGAACAAAATTAACGGCTTCGTTTATGCTCTCTAATGATTTCTTCTCAGTAAACGGAATGCTTTTGAACTTTTCTAATCCGATATGAACTTCCTTCTCTTGTTCATTTATAAAAACACACGGTTTGGAAATTCTTACCTCATTTAAAACTTCATAAATAGTATTTAGCACAGTAGTTCGATCATATTCGTTAATTCGTGCTTTAACTTCTTTAACTATTTCACTTCCAAGAAAAGGATATTTTTTTTTGATTTTATCAACTAGCTCTTCATCATTTTCTATCATTATCTCTAATGAATTCCACCTGTCTATAAATGTGAGACCATCAAACTCTTTCTTCATATTCAGAAGATTTTGATTCTTTATAGTTTTAAATGCAAACAGATTGCTCTCTTCATCTAAGTAGAATATGTTGGTAAACTTTCCCCTTATTGTAAAAAATATATTAGAATTAGTGCATTTTATTTTTAGTACACGATCATTACTAGCAATTTCTAATGAACTTATTTTCTCGCCAATCAGATTATCGAAAACGTTAACTGTATTTTTCTTTGCTCTCGAATAGTTATTTCTCAGATTCATATAAGAATTACCTGGTGTGACACACAATTCTAAAAAATAATGTTCAGTTCCTCTGGAGGTTACAATTACAAGTTTGCTTTTTTCCTGAGAAAATACCTCTTCTATTTTTGAATCCTCGAGGGATGATTTTACTTCAAGTAAGAATCTGTTAAGAAAAAAATAATTTTGCAGCATGTTAATTCGTTATGAAAATCTTTATAACAAATAAAAGGATGCGGAAGCGTAAAAACAAACGAACAACGAAAGCCTGATCGTATTACTGCATAGATGCACAAATAGCTATACAATAAATCTATACACCCAAGCGGACATGTATGCAACCTCTCATTTTGATTACAGAGCGTTTTATTGTTTAAGAAAACAGCATTTGATATATTTGATTTATGAAAAAAATCATTCGAAATTCTCTGCTTCGAAAACTTCTCTACGTATTCCTTGGACTTGTAGTATTTATTCTGATTATCGACAATTTAATTATGCCCTGGTATGTAAGTTCCCCTGAAACAAGTGTGCCAGAAGTAGTCGGTCAACAGGTTTCGGAGGCGGTTAGTTTGCTCGAAAAAGATGGCTTTGATATAATCATTAGCGATACTTCATATGGACTTCAAGTACCGGTTGGAGCTGTATTTTTTCAAAAACCTGATGCAGGCGCTGTAGTTAAGGAAGGTCGCACAGTTTATCTTTTTGTTAGTGGCGGAGTTAAAACCATAACTGTTCCTATGTTAAAAGGCAAATCAATTCTTGATGCGAAATTTGCTCTTGAAAGATTAGGTCTTAAACTTGGCAGAGTAGAAAGAATTCCCTCAAGTCAGCCTGAAGATATGATATTTGACCAGCAGTACGCAGATGGAACGCTACTAAAGCAGGGAGAAATTGTCGGAGTAACGGTTAGTGCTGGCAGAGGCGGTGGTTCCATAGTAGTTCCTGATCTGATTGGAAAGTCTTTAACTGAAGCAAGAAAAATAATTGCCGATAGTTCTCTTACAATTGGAAAAATAAATTATCAACCCTCATCCACTCTTTTACCGAATACAATTCTTGATCAATATCCAAGTGGTGGAAATTCATTAAACCCTGGAGATGTTGTTGATTTGTTTGTAACTAAGCCATCGGATAAAAATATTATAAGCGAGGAGAATGACTGATCATGAGTATTATTGCTCCATCAATTCTTTCAGCAGATTTTTCAAATTTAGCACAGCAGATTAGATTAACAGAAATGGGTGGAGCAGATTGGATTCATTGCGATGTAATGGATGGACACTTTGTTCCTAATATTACTATTGGTCCAGTAATTGTCAATGCCGCCCGGAAGTCAACGAAACTTCCAATTGATGTTCATCTTATGATAGAGAAACCTGATAAATATTTGGAAGCATTTGCTAAAGCTGGTGCAAACTATATTACAATTCATGCAGAAGAAGTTGTACATCTGAATAGAACAATTAATAGGATTAAAGAACTGGGTTGTAAAGCAGGAGTTGTAATAAATCCGGCGACACCTGTGAATAGTATTGTTGATGTTGCAGAGTACATTGATCTTTTATTAATTATGACAGTGAATCCCGGTTTCGGTGGACAAAAATTTATTTCGAATTCAATCAGAAGAATTGAAGAAGCCGTTAATCTCAGATCCAAATTCAAAGCTAATTTTTTAATTGAAATTGATGGCGGTGTTAACAGTGAAACTATCGTTAAAGCAAAAAAAGCCGGAGTTGATGTTTTCGTTGCAGGTTCTGCAATATTTCATGCTGATAATATCACTGCAGCAACTGCAGAACTAAAAAATCTTACAAAGTAATTAAGTTGATCTCTCAGGTCATAAACCTTTCAAATGATAAAACATTTAAACTCTATAAAGAGAAATATAATTTTTCGGTTCTTCCTCATAAAGGATTATTTGGAATTGAATTAAGAAAAATACCAGCAGAAATTTCGAGAGTGGATATAAAAATAAATTCTGAAAATATTTATTATAGTGATGATACTTTACTTTTAACTGGTTCTTTGAAAGAAATTCTTAAACAAATAAGTACATCAACTTTAGATGATAAAATAAAATCAGCGATCAAGAGAATACTCCATAATTTTGAAAATAGTGAAAAGCTATCGTATAAAATTGGTGAAAGTAATTTTGATTTTAAGTATGCTTATGTAATGGGAATATTGAATGTTACGCCTGATTCATTTTCAGATGGTGGAAAATTTATTGATAAAACTGTAGCAGTAGATTATGCAATAGAAATGATCGAAGCAGGTGCTGATATTATTGATATCGGTGGTGAATCTACCCGTCCGGGCTCAGACTCTGTTAATGATACAGATGAATTGAACAGAGTTATTCCGGTAATTACAGAAATTCTGAAAAGGAAACCTGATACCGTTATTTCTATTGATACAACAAAAGCAAAGATTGCTGAAGAAGCACTCAAATGCGGAGCTTCGATTGTGAATGATATAAGTGGGGGAACTTTTGATAAAGAAATTTTTTATGTTGTTAAAAAATTTAATGCTGCAATGGTTTTAATGCATATAAAAGGTAGACCAAAGACTATGCAAAAATTGCCGGAGTACATTGATGTTGTTTCAGAAGTTTATGATTATCTTGCAATGCAGACAGAGATTGCCTCAGGAATCGGAATTAAAAAAATTATTGTTGATCCTGGAATTGGTTTTGGTAAGAGAGTTGAAGATAATCTAACACTAATCGAGCGATTGGAAGATTTTAAGTCATTGGGCTTCCCGATTTTAATTGGATTATCCAGGAAATCTTTTATTGGAAATGTTTTAAATTTGCCTGTTGAAGATAGAGATGATGTTACAAATGCTTTGAATTCGATGGCTTTATGTAAAGGAGCTAGAATTATCAGGACACATAATGTGAAACAAGCTGTACAAACCTGTAAAATTTATAATAGTATAATCAAAAATTAATGTTTGAAATATTCAAAATAGGATTTCTCACAGTTTCATTTCTCGACGTAGTTGATATTCTAATAGTATCATTTATTGTTTATAAACTATATGTACTACTCAGAGGAACTATAGCTTCACAAATATTTCTTGGTTTGATTATAATATTGCTTATTTCATTTGCAGCTCAGGCAATTCAATTCAAAGCATTAAACTGGCTGCTAAGATTGGTCACTGATATCTGGGTTATTGCCTTCGTAATTTTATTTCAACCGGAAATAAGAAGATTACTTGTAATTCTTGCCCGTAATCCTGTGATGAAAATATTTAGTAAGCAAGATATGAGTGAATCAGCTGAGATAATTGTTGACGCAGCATTTGAGTTATCTCAACGTCAATACGGTGCTCTCATTGTGATCGTTAGAGAAACTGGTATCCGAACTTATATTGAATCGGGAGAATTACTTGGAGCCAAGCTTAGCAAAGCATTATTAACATCAATATTTTTCCCAAAATCATCTATGCATGATGGAGCTGTAATTGTTAAAGGAAATCTTGTAGAAGCTGCGCGTTGCACATTACCACTTTCAGCAACAACACAGGTTGATGGTGAAAACCTTGGTATGAGGCATCGTGCTGGTTTAGGAATCAGCGAACAGGCTGATGTAATAAGTGTAATTGTATCCGAAGAGACAGGTGGAATTTCAATGGCTGAAAATGGCAAATTAACGAGTGGTTTATCAAAGGATTCTCTCCGGAAAAAATTAGAAGAAGCTATCATCACTCCTACACCTAAAGGCTGGAAAGCATTATTTGAACAATTCAAAGGAAATAAATAAGGTTACTAATTCGGTTTGTGCAGTTGTTCCATTTTATAATGAAAAAGAAACTTTAGAAAATGTTCTAGATGAAACACTTCAATATGTTGACTTTATTTTTGCTGTGAATGATGGATCAAATGATGATTCCTACCAGGATGTAAGAAAAAAGCCAAGTGTAAAAATTATCGATCTTGATAAAAATTATGGCAAGGGTAAAGCTTTAAGTGTTGGATTTGAAGAAGCTATTTCATCCGGATTTCAGTTTGTAATTACTCTTGATGCGGATCTTCAGCATGATCCAAAATATATTCCTAAACTTATTGATGCTTTGAGTTCATTTGATATTGTTATTGGAAACAGATTAAATAATCTTGAAGGAATGCCGTTTCAAAGAAGGCTTAGTAATAAGATTACTTCTTTTTTTCTTACCGCTAAAACCGGGCAGAAATATTTTAGATAGCCAGTGTGGGTTTAGAGCATTTCGGGTTGAAGTGTTGAGAGAGGTTAAAACAAAATTATTATGGATTTGAAGCTGAAAGTGAAATACTTGTTAAAGCTGCAAAAAAAAGATTCACCATTGGGTTTGTAGATATACCTACAATTTATGGAAATGAGAAAAGTAAAATGCAGCCAGTTAAGGCGATATTGGGATTTCTAAAAGTACTATTTTCAAATTCAAATATTTGATTTTAACTACTCGAATAAAAAAAGTATTATCTGTATTTTTGCAAGCAGGATAAATTTCTCCTAAATATTAACACAAATAAGGAGGGGCAAAATGAAATTAAGATATTTTTCACATTCAGCATTTCAATTAACTACATTCGATGGAAAGAAGATATTAATTGATCCGTTTCTTACTGGAAATCCAACATCACCAGTAATGGCAAAAGATGTTGAAGCTGATTATATAATTTTAACACACGCTCACGGCGATCATATTGGTGACAGTTTTGATATTGCAAAAAGATGCAATTCAACATTCATCTGTGTTAACGAGCTAGCAGAATATTGTAAATCAAAAGGATTTAATGCTCATAACATGCATATTGGAGGTGGATATAATTTTGAATTCGGAAGAGTTAAATTTACAATTGCTCATCACGGTTCTATGACGCCAGATAATCTATTATGGCGGAGAACCTGCTGGAGTAATAGTTTCTGCAGATGGAAAAAATGTTTATCATACTGGTGACACTGGTTTGTTTTACGATATGAAACTGATTGGCGAAATGACACCGATTGATTATATGTTACTACCCATTGGAGACAACTTTACAATGGGAATTACCGATGCTGTTAAAGCCGTTGAGTTGGTTACTCCCAAGATGGCTATTCCTATGCATTATAATACTTTTCCAGTGATTTCAGCAGATCCGAACGAGTTCAAAAAATTAGTTGAAACTAAAGGATTGAAAGTAAGAGTATTAAATTTTGGTGAAGAGATTGAGCTATAAATCAATTAAAATTTTTTCGATTCTTGATATTATCCTAATGAAAATTAATGACTAAAATAATAGCTATAGCAAATCAAAAGGGAGGAGTAGGTAAAACTACTACCGCAATAAATCTTTCATCTCTTCTTGCTGCTGCAGAAATGAAAACTTTACTTATTGATATTGATCCACAAGCAAATTCCTCTTCAGGTTTAAGTCTATTTAAGCAAAATCCTTCCGTATACGAAGTACTGGTTAGTGCTGAAGATATAAAAGATGTGATTATTGATTCCTATATGCCGTTTCTTGATTTACTTCCTTCCAACATCAATCTGGTTGGAGCAGAAATAGAAATGGTTGAATTGCCAAAAAGAGAAACAATATTAAAAGAAGCATTACGTGAAGTTTATGAAAGATATGATTATATTTTAATTGATTGTCCGCCATCACTTGGTCTTTTAACTTTAAATGCGCTTACCGCCGCTAATTCGGTTCTGATTCCGGTTCAGTGTGAGTATTTTGCATTAGAAGGATTAGGGCAACTTTTAAACACAATAAACATAGTCAAACAGTATTATAACAATGAGTTATCAATAGAAGGTGTATTGCTAACTATGTTTGATACAAGACTTCGACTCTCGCATCAGGTTGCTGAAGAGGTAAGAAAATATTTTGGTGATAAGGTCTTTAAAACTGTAATAAGCAGAAATGTTAGAATTTCAGAAGCGCCGAGTTTTGGAAAACCGATTATTTTATACGATGCTGTTTCAACAGGTGCACAGAATTATATGGCTTTAACCGCAGAATTAATTGAAAGAAATTCAAAATCCGTAAACACATTTAAGAATGAGTAAAATGAAAACAGGTTTGGGCAGGGGATTAGATGCACTGATTAAACCTCAGGAGTACATTAAGAATAATGAATCGGCTGACGATCTTTCCAAAGTTAAAGATGACGATGGAAAGCAAATAGATGTTTTAGCTAAAATAGCTGTCGAATTTATTTCAAGGAATCCATATCAGCCAAGATTCAATATTGATCCCGTATCGCTTGAGGAACTAAAAAAATCAATACTTACTAATGGATTGATTCAGCCGATAACGGTCAGAAGGACTCCTGAACATAAATATCAATTAATTTCCGGTGAGAGAAGACTTCAAGCCTGTAAAGAAATTGGCTACAAGGAAATTCCTGCATACATAATTGATGTTTCCTCTGATGAACTAATGCTGGCCTTAGCATTGATTGAAAACATTCAAAGAGAAAAACTAAATTCCATAGAGATCGGGACAGCTTACAAAAGATTAATGGATGAATGTCATCTAACTCAGGAACAAATAGCAGAAAGAGTTGGTAAAGACAGAACAACGGTTGCAAATACAATACGACTTTTAAAACTTCCTCAAAAAATTCAGGATGCTCTTGTAAAGGATAAAATAACATCTGGTCACGCCAGGGCTCTTATCAATCTTGATAACGAGGCATTACAAATACAATTGCTTGAAAACATTCTGAGTAAAAATTTGTCTGTTAGAAAAGTTGAAAGACTCGTAAGAGAATTGAACGAAGGTGGTACAAGAAAAATTAAAAAGCACACTTTGGATGAGGATGGTAAAGCATTATTTTATACATCAAATTTACGTGACATCGAAGATAAACTTCGAGTCACTTTCGGAACTAAGGTCAAATGTGTTCAGAGAAAAGATGGAAGTGGCGAAATAGTTTTAGAGTATTACTCAAAGGATGAATTAGAGCGTTTAATTGAGCTTTTTGAAATTATCAACAAGAATTATAATTAACGTTTTATTTGTGCTTGTTTTTGTGAGCACATCTTCAAACGGACAAGAACAAACCGAAGAAAATTCTCCCTCCGATACAGTATTCGTTATGCATAAATCACCCTGGGGAGCTGTTTTACGTAGTGCAGTACTTCCAGGATTTGGACAATTCTATAATGAATCTTATTGGAAAATACCGGTCATCTGGGGTGCAGGCGCTTTATTGATTTCTGGTTGGGTTTATAACAATAATCTTTATAATGACAATAAAGATTTATATACTAACACCAGTCAAACAATTTATCAGTACAGAAGAGATTTCTACAGGAATCAAAGAGATAATTTTACTATATATCTTGTTGTTCTGTATATCTTAAATTTAGTTGATGCTTATGTTGATGCTCACTTGTACGATTTTACGGTTGAGGAAGATTTGATTACGGGATCTTCTCGTTTCAATTTTCGATTTTATCTCAATTAATTTTAAAATTAAAATGATATGAAGAATTCGGTTACCTGTCCGAATTGTAATTCTGAAAATCCATTTTACAATTCCGTTTGTTCCAACTGTCGGGTTTATTTACGAGACCGGATTTACAACCTCGATCTATGGTCAACAATCAGCTACTATTATTGAATCTCCTTCTAAAGCCTTTAAAACAATAATACTATCAGAACACAAGAATTTTATTTTCTTTATTCTTCTATTTATTGTATTTAAATATTTAATAAATGCCCGTTTCATTTCTATGATAAGCTTGGGTGATTTTCAATCAACGATTGGATTACAATACAGCTATTTGCTCATTTTGGGAGTTACTCTCATCTATTTCATTTTATTTTCATTTTTATATTCCCTATCAGGTAAGTCATTTAATATTCATCTTAGGTTTAAGGATACCTTTGCATTAATAATATATTCGCAGATACCATACCTTTTTGGATTGATCATACTGTTTCCCCTGGAACTAGTGATTTTTGGAGATTATCTTTTTTCTAAAAATCCGACTCCGTTCACAATTAAAAGTACACTTTCTTACTTATTCCTTGCACTGGAAATTGCGATAGTGATATGGAGTGTCTTCCTTGTTTTAAAAGCTTTTCTAGCTCAATCTGAACATCTAAATTTTAGCATTCTGTCTTCAGCAACGTTCGTAATTTTGTTCTGGTCTTTAATCTACCTTTGTTCAGTATTCGTTTTTACTATTTAATTAAATGGAATATTCTAAAGACATTTTTATAAAAGAGCAGGAATATCTACTTCAAACTTATAAGCGCATTCCGATAAAGATATCACATGGGAAAGGTGTTTATCTTTTCACTGAAGACGGAAAGAAATATCTGGACTTTTTTTCAGGATTAGCTGTAAATGATCTTGGATATGGCAACAAAAAAGTAATTCGCGCAATTGAAGAACAGATAAAAAAATACATCCATCTGTCCAATTATTACGTTAATGTGCCCCAGATTGAACTTGCAGAAAAGTTGGTCAGATATTCAGGATTATCGAAGGTTTTCTTTACAAACAGTGGTACAGAAGCCATAGAAGCATCACTGAAACTTATCAGGAAATTCTTCGGACCTGAAAAAAAGATAATTACGTTTTCTAATGCCTTTCACGGAAGAACTTATGGTTCTTTAAGCCTTGGTGGCAAAAAAAAATACAAGGAACATTTTTCTCCATTACTTCCAAATATTATTCAATTAGAATATAACAACGTCGAGCAGCTTAATAAATATATTGACTCTGAAACAGCAGCAGTTTATTTAGAATTTATTCAGGGTGAGGGAGGAGTTAGAGTAGCATCAGAACGATTCATTTCAGAGATTAGATCACTTAAAAACAAATATAATTTCATTCTTGTTGCAGATGAAGTTCAAAGTGGTATAGGTAGAACAGGAAAATCATTCGCATATAATCATTATAATATTACTCCTGATTTGGTAATCGTTGCCAAAGCTATTGGCGGTGGATTACCTCTTGGAGCTTTGATTACAAATAATAGGTATTCCAACGTATTTGAATCTGGAGATCATGGGAGTACTTTTGGTGGTAATCCAGTTGCTTGCGCAGCCGGTTTAGCTGTAATCGATGAAGTTTTTGAAAATAGCTTGGTTAATGAAGTTGCAAAACTTGGTGATTACTTTTTAACTAATCTAAAAATGGTTCAAAAAGAAAATCCTGCTCAAATCCTCGATATTCGAGGGCTTGGATTTATGCTTGGTGTTGAATTAAATCAACCCTGCTCCGGAATTGTTGGGGAATTTCGAGGAAAAGGAATACTTGTTAACTGCACTAATGAAAATGTACTACGAATACTTCCACCTTTAATTTCAACCCAAGAAAATATTGACCATTTCTTAAATGAATTCAGGTTAATACTAAATTAAGAAAATAACCTAGACTTTTACCATTAAAAATATTATTTGAATTACAATTGCAATTTGTAAGTAATTACTACATCGAATCTAAATTAATTAATTATAATATTCTTTTAGTTATCAATAAGTTATAGAATACATCTGAGTAATTGATTCGCTAAAAAATGTCTGAAATCTAACACACTAAATATTGATTAGAAATAAGGACTCATTCAAAATTAAGCATACTTATTATGCGTTTTGTAAGTATTTTACAACAGCTCCGTATCTGATTCCTCTTGTGCTCACTTTAATATCTTTCAATTTTGAATGATTCCATAAATTGCAAAAGTATGTATGCTCCGGCAAATATAATATCTTCACGTCCAACCATAACAGAGCCATATTTATCAAGTATTTCTGACGCACTCAGGTAATTTAAATCTTAAATTATTTTTCTCATATCTTGAATGGTTATTATACTATTGTTTACTTCATTCTTCATCAAATTCCTTCAATCCTAAATTCATACTAGAAAGTGTTGTTGCTGTACCAGCAATTGCTATTACCTGTTTTGGGATTTCTTTTAATTCAATATACGAAAAGCTTTTTTGAATTTCTAATTTTAAGTTTTCTATTTCAGATTTTAAGGGGAGGGGAGTGCATAAGAAATTGTTCTGTTGCACTAACGGATCCCAATTGCAGACTTCTTTTAGAAATTATTTTATCGCCTTCTCCTACAATAATTTCGGTGCTGCTTCCACCAATATCAATCACTGCTGAATTTGTTGATTCTTCAAGTCCTGAAATTGCACCAAGGTAAGCATATTCAGCTTCTTGTTCACCTGAAATTACATTAAGATCATAGCCATATTTATTTTTTATTTCTTTGCTGATAAAAGGAGAGTTATCGGCCATTCTAAATGCATTTGTTCCTGATATAATAACTTTCTCGCAATTAAACTTTCGAATGATTTTATCATATTCATCTAATACAGTAAAAAGTAATTTTAACCTATCTGAACTAATTACACCGGATTTTTTTGTCCCCTGACCAATTCTTGGCATTCGATATTCATTTTGTAAAGGAGTAATTTTGCCTGTACTGATCTCAACTTCAGCAATAAGAAGCAATGCCGTGTTGGTGCCAATATCTATTGACGCAATAATCATAATTTTTTTTTAATTTTAAATTAACGATTGAATATTTAAATGAAAAAAAGAAATAAATTCTCTTCCATTTTTGGCTTCCTTGCTTTAGCTTCCGGAAGCATTTGGTTCGGAGCATATATAGCCAGACTATTAACTACCTATCATATGTTTGAACCAACTGAACCTGTTTTAAAAGATTTTATCACCAGCAATAATTTGTCAGCAATAATTCAAACCACTTTTCCATTGGTTAATCTAACATTCTTCGCTTACTTAATTCTAGTAATCTCGTTTACGTTGTTTCTAATTTTTACTCAATTAAAATTAAAAGAGAACGGCTGGTTGTTTATTATTTCGATGATTATTTATTTAACTCTTCCTTTTGAGGCTGTACTTCTAACGATTGACTATAAGTTGATAGTTCTATTCATTAATGAACAATTTGCTTCAGAGGAAGTTTTGAAACTGATTATTGAAAGAATTACTTTGTTGAGTAGTTTTCCGATTATTTTATTACTAAGTTATTTTTCAATACCATTTTTCTTAGTTGTTAAGCCATTCACTATAAAATCAAAAAATGAAAATTAAAGAAAAAGAGTTCGAGGAGATTCTTCAGGAACTTAAATCAGTTGCTGATCAGCTTAGGAGCAACAATAAGATTTGAGAAAGGTGACTTTAAAGGAGGATACTGCATCGTTCACGATAAGAAAATCATAGTGATAAATAAAATGACCAATCTTCAAAGAAAAGTAATGATTCTTTCAACTGCACTAAAAGAGCTAGGAATCGATAGTATCTACGTAACTCCAAGAATTAGAGAAATAATAGAGGAAATGTCAATCGCAACATGAAAATTTTAGTATTAAATGGACCAAATCTTAATTTACTTGAAAAAAGATCAGCAGATAACTATGGATCAAAGTCATTAAAAGATATTGAAGACATTGTCTTAAAGGAATTTCAGAACCACAAATTTGATTTTTTCCAGAGTAACCACGAAGGTGAATTGATTGATAAAATTCAGTCCGCGCATAGATCTTTCGATGGATTAATAATTAATCCGGGAGGTTTCGGCCACACATCCGTTGCAATTAAGGATGCCCTGGAAATATGTTCAATTCCAAAAATAGAAGTTCACATCTCTAATTTAGCTTCTCGTGAAGACTTCAGGCATAATATGTTAACCGCTTCAAGTTGCGATGGTTACATCAGTGGTTTTAGAGAAAATAGTTACCTTGGTGCAGTTTTTCTTTTAGAAAAATTTAAACGATAGAGCCTAATTTCCTGTTTATATCATTCCATTTTCGATATTTTGTAACAATTATATAATGGTTTATCATACTCTCAGTCCACTATCTCTTATAAGAAGTTATAAATAGTGTTTAAAGCTAATAGTTATAACGAACTTATAATTTTGATATTATAATAAGGATTGCTTAATTTTATTGCGAAGAAATTCATAAAAACTATGCGAGACCTTTCAATTAAAAAATTATACTACTCAATCAGTGAAGTAAGTAAAATTACTGACATTGAGCAATATGTTCTCCGATATTGGGAAACTGAATTTGAAGAGCTAAATCCTCAGAAAAACAGAGCAGGTAACCGAATTTATACTAACAAAGATATACGACTTATTCTTTACATAAAGGAATTATTAAGAGTAAAAAAATATACTATCGAAGGCGCAAAAAAGATTCTTGAAGATTATGAGCACGATAAAAAACAAATAGTTGAAATCAAAGAAAAAAAATCTCCGACTAAAGTTGAACCGAATAAAGAAGTTGAAACTAATAATGAGGCCTTAAAGGAAGATCTGGCAGAGATTAGAGAAACTTTAAAATATCTACTCGATAAATTATAATTTTCGGAACGTGGCGCAGCCCGGTAGCGTACCTGAATGGGGTTCAGGTGGTCGGGGGTTCAAATCCCCCCGTTCCGACACTTCGAAGCTCAAAAATGATTGAGCTTTTTTCATTTCAGCCATTCTGTTAATTCCTAATGTATCTTTAATTTTGACCTTTAATTTTACATTATCCAGCTTATTTTTAACTATGCAAATAAATCTTCAGCGAGAGAAACCAACTTGTAACTGTGGTGTTTTTGGGATTTATGGATCACCAAACGCTTCACTGGAAACTTACTATGGATTGCACGCTCTTCAGCACAGGGGACAAGAGGCTTGTGGAATTGTTACAAAAAATATTAGCTCGAGAGGTAATCCTCACTTTTCTGTTCACAAAGGTGAAGGATTGGTTACTGAGGTTTTTGATGACCATACTTTATTTCAAAATAAACTTATTGGAAATGTTGCAATCGGTCATAACAGGTATTCAACAACGGGCTCCTCTCAATCATTAAAAAATATTCAACCATTTTTAGTTAACTACAGACTTGGAAACCTAGCTGTTGCTCATAATGGAAATCTTACTAATGCAAAGCAGATTCGTGAAGAACTAGTAAATGAAGGTGCAATTTTTCAAACTACAAGTGATACCGAAGTGATACTGCATCTCATTGCTCGAAGTAGATTAAACCATCAGGTTGAACAAATTCAAGAAGCAATCCAGAAAATAGAAGGTGCATTCAGCTTGGTTTTAATGACTGATAAAAGGCTTATCGGTGCGAGAGATTCGCATGGATTTAGACCATTAGTTATTGGAAAATTACACGATGCATATATAATTACTTCAGAGACTTGTGCATTTGATATTTTAAGTGCAGAATTCATCCGGGAAGTTCAACCTGGTGAAATTGTAGTGATAGATGATGAAGTTTTAAAAACAGGGGAAATTAAATCTTACTTTCTTTCTGAAATATCAGAGAAACAAAATCAGTGCATCTTTGAGTACATTTATTTTAGCAGACCTGACAGTTTTATCTTTGGTCACAATGTGGATAAAATGCGAAGAAGGCTCGGGAAAGTTCTTGCAAAGAATCATCCTGTCTTCAATGAAGATGAGAAGAAAGTAATTGTAATTAGTGTTCCTGATAGCTCCAATACAACAGCATTAGGGTATCAAACCGAGTTAGAAAAACTAGGAGTAAACTGCAGGTTAGAAATTGGATTGATAAGAAGCCACTACATTGGCAGAACATTTATTCAACCGGGACAAGCAAACCGTGAGATAGGTGTTAAAATCAAGTTCAATACGGTTAAAGGAGTGCTTGAGGGAAGAACTGTTGTACTTGTCGATGATTCAATCGTGAGAGGAACCACTTCAAAACAATTAGTTAAGTTAATCCGCGAAGCAAATCCTAAATCAATTCACTTAAGAATTTCTTCCTCTCCAATTACTCATCCGTGTTTTTACGGAATGGATTTCCCGAGTAAAGAAGAACTTTTTGCAAATAATTTTAATTCTAACATCAAAGAAATGGGAGAATATCTTGGCGTGGATAGTCTCGAATATTTAACTATTGATGAAATGCTCGAAGCAGTTTCTGAAGCAGGCAAAGATAATTTTTGCCACGCATGCTTCTCTGGTAAATATCCAACAAATGTTGATCTTAATTTTAAAAAGGAAATTTATGAGATTTAATCAATTCTCTATTATTCTTTTACTTTTAGTTTATTCGCAGTTGTCAGCACAGACTACTTATTTCATAAAGTACAAAGAGGATGTTTCTTTTTCTTCAATAGAACAAAAAGTTCAGCAGGATCAATTCGTTCCTCAGGGAGTGCCTTTTCAATTACAATCTGATGTCAGATCAGTTAATTATCTCGCTAAAGGATTAGCTAGATCAAATGAAATATTGGGAAGAATTATCAAAGTAACTTTTACTAATGATGTTGATGAAGGCGCTTTTCTGCAGTTGCAAAGTTTAGATCAAAATATTGAGTATGTTCAAAAAGCTGAAACGTATCAAATTAACTATACTCCAGATGATAGTCTTCTTTCTCAGCAATGGGCATTAGACAAAATACAGGCTTTTAATGCATGGAATAAAACACAGGGAACTGATTCGGTAAGAATTGGAGTAATCGATACTGGTATTGATTATCTCCATCCTGACCTTCAAAATAAAATCTGGCAAAATCCAGGTGAGACAGGTAACGGGTGAAAAGAAGACAAATGGAATTGATGACGACAACAACGGCTTTATTGATGATTACCGAGGCTGGGATTTTACCGATCGTGTTGGTTTTCCATTTGATTCAACTGGTGGCGATTATCTTGATTGGGATAATGATCCCTTCGATGAACAAGGACACGGTACTTACATTTCCGGAATTGCTGCAGCTCAGACAAATAATTTAACTGGAATTGCCGGTGCAGCACCTAATATTAAACTAGTAAATCTTCGTGCATTTGATCCCGGAGGATATGGTGAAGAAGATGACGTTGCTGCTGCAATACTATATGCTGTTCAGAATGGAGTAAAAGTTCTGAATATGAGTTTTGGAGATTACTCTTTCTCTTATGTACTTAAGAGACGTTGTGCAATATGCTTATTCGAAAAACCTTGTGTTGGTTGGAAGTTCGGGAAATGGTAACTCATCGAATCCACATTATCCTTCAGGGTATTCAGAAGTAATCAGTGTGGGAAATTCAACACAAGATGATTATAGAGCTGGTAATTCTAATTACGGTTCGACTCTTGACTTGATGGCACCAGGCTCACAGATTGTTACCACTGCAAGAAATAATAACTATGCTTCTATAAGCGGAACTTCAGCAGCTACACCTCACGTTGCCGCTGCTTCTGCATTAATTTTATCGCTTGGCAATTATACTAACGAAGAAGTAAAACAGATTTTGAAATCTACCTCCGATGATATTGGAGAACCGGGATGGGATATTTATACTGGTGCAGGAAGATTAAATATGTTCAGAGCTGTTACTGTTACTGCTCCTTCAGTTATAAAATTCAATCATCCAACTCAGGATTTTGCAACTCTCGATGACTCATTAAAAATTAATGCTACTGTTCTTTCTCCTTTATTTTCATATTACAGTCTTTATTATGGTTATGGTTTGAATCCAACAAATTGGACTACCCTTAATTGAGCAGGGAAGTAATCAATTTTCAAATGAAGATATTTATACTCTCAATCTTACTTCCTTACCAGATACAGTATATGGTTTAAGATTAGTAGTTCAATTAACAAACGGCAGAACGCTGGAGGAAAGAGTTAATTTCACTATTAGCAGAAGTCCTCCTGCTGCAGCGTTAATTTCTGCTGGTCCGGCTTTTTATGGAGACAAAACAACAATACTTGCTGCTATGTATACTGATGAACCATGCTGTGACAAGAATGTATTATCGCAAAATTGGTGATGTTCAATTTAATTTTATTACTCTGGATGGATTTACGACAAATAATCAGTTTGTAAAGTATTTGCATTATGGATTTATTCCAAAGCAGCTTGTTGAACAAAATTCAGCTTATGATGTTTATTTTGAAGCTGAAAATCTTGTTGGATTAATTGATACAGTTAAATTTAATGAGTGGAACTTTTATTGATACAGCGTATACAATTTTTGATGCTGAATATTCTGCTGAAACTTTATTACCATTTTCTCTTCCTTCAGGAAGCATTTATCAAAATCCTGTGAACATAACTCAAAATGATTTTACTGAAGTTTACCTGCGAACATATGATAATTCCCGAGTTACAAATTTGTTTAAACTTAACAATAATACTTTTGAAATGGTTGACTCTTTACAGGATCAAATTGTCAGAGATTTTGGTGACTTCAATAATAATGGCTTGAATGATCTGTTAAATTCCTGGGTTAGGAATGGTTACATACTCGAGCAACAAACATCAAATTCATCCACCCTAAATCAAAAATATGCTGATGAATCAGGGAAGTTCTGGCCTATTATGGCTGAGGACATCGATGGTGATAATATTACTGAAGTGGTTGTGGTTAGTTCAGATACATCATTCACCATTTGGAAAGTTAATAGCGATCTTACTTTATCGGACCCTATAGCATTGAGAAATTTTACGGAAGAGAGTTTTGGCTTCAACATTCTGGATGCACCGAATGGAGTTTCAGCTGATGTCAATAATGATGGAGTAAATGAACTGTGGTTCGTGGATGTTGATGGTGATATTTTTAGTTATGATATTCTTGGGCCTAATACCTATGAGGAAGGAAGTGTTGTCACAACAGGATTCTGGGGTTCGTCTGCTTATCTTGCTGCAGGAGATTTTGATGGTGATAACAGAGAAGAATTGGCTGTTCTTCTCCATTCAATTGACTTCATTGATATTGCACCTTATTATCGTTTGCTTGTTTTTAACTTGCTGGGCAATCAGTTTAATATTCTTTATGATCAGGTATTCGTTGATGCTTCTACAGAATTCAGGTCATCGTTCCAGCAATCAGAAAATAGTATACGATTTGCAGATATTGATGACGATGGAAAAGATGAGCTTTCAGTTTTTATGTTTCCTTATTCCTATATTTTTAAGAATCAATTTGCGGGTTCAAATAAAATTATTTCTTTTAAAGAAAATATTAACTCGAATTCAATTTTTGTTGGAGATTTAAATAACAACAATGTTTTAGAGATTGCTTTCCCAACTAACCAGGGAATAAAATTTTACGAGTTCACAGTATCAAAAAAAGCAAGTACACCGTTTAATGTTGATGGTTTCAGCATTGATTCAAGCAGCATTTCCATTTCATGGCAGGGAAGTGTTGACCAATATTATATCTATCGTGGATTTTCCTCAGATGCTCTAACTTTAATCGATTCTGTTATTGCTTTAACAGACTATGTTGATTTAAACCTAGAGAAGAACAAGAATTACTATTATGCAATCCAGGCTTACGATTTATCGAAGGAGGATCCATATTCAAATTTATCCCAGATTATTGAAGTCTATTGTCATACACCTGGCAAAGTAATTTCGGCTTCTGGAAGCAGCGCAAATGCCGTTACAGTTTATTTTTCTGAGAAGATGAGCAATACAATTGAAAATCTTCAGGCATTCAAATTAAATGGAAGTGTTTTTCCAAATTCAATTTCACCTGCCAGCCAGTATTCATATCTGTCTAACATTTAGAGATGAAATTCCAGTTGGTTGATAATCAGTTATCTGTGTCTGGATTTGACGTGATCTTTATGGCTCGCCGATTCAGCCAATACGATACTCACTTTTACAATGGACACAGTGATTGTCAATTCAGAATTTTTTATCTCATCGTTTAAGATTATTGATTCTTACAACTTAAAAATTGTTTTCAACTTAGAAGTTGATGAGCAATCAGCATTAAATGTCAACAATTATATCTTTGACCCTGATAACAAAGCTTCTTCAGTTAGTGTTGATGCAACAAATAAAAAAATAGTTAATATTAGTTTGAAAGGGCAGAAGCCTGTTGGTTCCATCGGCAGGGAATACGTGCTTCAGTTAAAGGATATTTATTCTTCAGTCTCAACTGGCAGCTTAAAAATAAATGAAGGTGCAGGCAGCTATATAGTTCTTTCATCATTTGCTAATGACCTTTCAGAAGTCTATGTCTATCCAAATCCTGTTAACCCATCTAATGGTGAAATGTTAACTTTCGCTAAGTTACCACAGTTTGCTCAGATAACTATCTGGAGTATCGAAGGAAAAAAAATTGGCGAAGTAGAAGAAAACGATGGTAATGGAGGAGCATCATTTAATTTGATAGATATGAGTGGAAATCAGTTATCAACTGGAATTTATATTTTTCGTGTGGTTATGACGGATGAGAAAAAAAATGAACAGGAAGTAAAGCTTGGTAAATTTGCAGTGATCAGATGATATGAACGGAAATAAAATTTTCAATGCTTCAAATTCATTAAGCTTTTTAAGGCTTCTTCTTGTAATTCCTGCCTGGTTTGCTTTTAATAATTTTGACGAAAACTTTGCACGATATTCAGTTGCTGCTATTGGAATTATTGCCGCTGTAACTGATATACTTGATGGTTATCTGGCGCGAAAGCTAAACCAGGTTACTGAATTCGGAAAAATTATAGATCCCCTTGCCGATAAAGTTTTAGTGGTATTTGTTGTATTGAATTTATTTTTCCTTGGAGAAATTCCTGATTACTATTTTTATATGATTCTTGCACGGGATGTTTTGATCCTTATTGGCGGTCTGGTCGTTTCTAAAAAGTTAGGAAAAGTTCTACCTTCGGATTACATTGGGAAGGCAACAGTACTAGCTATATCTTTCGTTCTATTAATGATTTTATTGAATGTCGATAAACAATCTATTCCGTACCAAATACTTTATTATTCAAGTATTTTATTGATTTTTGTTTCACTCTTCAACTATATTATAAAGGCAGTTAAGGCTTTATCAAATAATTCAAAATGAAACTATTTAATAACATAAATATCGATCGACTCAAGGAAGGTCTGTCTAAGACTAGGAATAAACTTGTTAATAAAATTACTGAGACATTTTCAGGCAAAGCTGTAATTGATGACAATACTCTTGATGAACTTGAGGAAATATTGATTTCTTCTGATTTAAGTGCTGAATTGGCTGAAGAAATAATCAACGATTTGAGAATTAATTTAAAAGAAGAAAAAGATCGTACGCTTGATAATATTCTCGAACTACTGAAAATTATATTATTGAAAGTATTAGAAACCGAAGAAGGCAGTTTAAATTCTGAAATCTTACAAGATCATTCTAAACCCTACGTAATTTTAATTGTTGGAGTTAATGGAGTAGGGAAGACTACTACTGTTGGAAAACTAGCAAATAACTTTAAGAAAGCAGGCAATAGAGTTATTGTTGGGGCTGCAGATACATTTAGAGCCGCTGCTAATGAACAACTGGAAATTTGGGCACAAAGAGCTGGTGTTGAAGTAGTCCGGCAGGAAAAAGGCGCTGACCCTTCTTCTGTAGCTTATGAGACAGTTAAGAAAGCCATAGATGGCAATTATGATATTGTCTTAATTGATACAGCCGGTCGATTACATAGCAAGGCAAATTTAATGAGTGAATTGAATAAAATAAATAAAGCGATAGGTAAAGTGCTCCCCGGTGCTCCTGATGATACCTATCTTGTTCTGGATGCTACTTTGGGTCAAAATGCCATTATCCAGGCCGAAGAATTTTCAAAGTTTACAAAATTGACTGGTCTTGTAATTACCAAACTGGATGGTACGGCCAAAGGTGGAACAATATTTCAAATAACTCATAAGCACAAGATTCCCGTTAAATATATTGGTGTTGGAGAGAAATTAGAAGATCTACAAACTTTTAATCCAAGAACATTTGCTGATGCATTATTCTCAGAGACTGTTGGAAATTAGATATGTTTATTAAGAAACCAACACATCGAATATTCGATTACACTCCACGTTTCTACAAACCAGAAGATGATGAAAAAGAAAAAAGAAAAAAGAAGCTCGGATTCAGCAGACAGTTAAAAATTAGCAGAAAAAAAAGAAGTCCAGCAGTATGGTTATTACTTGTAGTTATCGCGATCTTTATTTATCTGAAATTGAGTGGTATTGTCTAAATAGGGAATTTGTAAGTTTACATAATATACATTATCGGACAAATACATTAGCTATTTCGAAATTTTTCAATATTCTCATCTTTGCCAAATACTACCAATTTATCACCTCTCTTTAACTTGTAGTCAGGATCAGCACTAACAATAACATCTTCAGAGGATTCGCCAAACATATCTTGTGGATGTTTTATCATTAGAACCTCAAGACCAAAGCTGCTCCTTATTTTTAATTCAATTAAACTTTGTCCAATGAAGCTTGGGTTTAAATGTAATTCAGCTACTGAATAACCTGCCGCGACTGATGATGAACCGGTATCGCCAATCGATTTTATTTCGCTCGACAAACCATCGGCCAGACTAAGCTTTAATGTTTCTCTATGATAAATAGATAATATCTCCTGGCTACTAATAGCTCCAAGTATCTTTTTTTCTACATCATTTGATATGACTGGTATAGTATCCGCATCAATCTTGCTGAATAATCTTAATACATGATTAAGGTCATCATCTGGGTTTACAAAAATGCTATGGTGATTGGCAACATCGCTAGCAACAAGGACGTCTTTAACATTCTCATACTCTGTCATTATTGGTCTCAACTCGACTTCTGTTATTACTCCGGTAATTCGATGATTTACGTCGACAGTATAAAATGAGTTGCCAGGATATTGAATCATTTTTTCAACAAGTTCAGGCAGCTTCGTGTTCTCAGGGATAGAATTAATTGGTTTAAGTTCCAAATCATTAATAAGTATGGATTTTAAAATGTTTGTTTCTCTGCCTTCAGTTATTTGATAACCTTGTTCTTCAAGATGCTGTACCTGCACAGAGCTCTTCAATACCAATCGACTAAATGTAGTGCTGACAATTACAGCGAGCATTAAAGGTAAAATGAAGCTGTATTCCTGGGTCATCTCAAATATTATAAGTATAGCAGTTATTGGTATCGTGTTAATCCCACCAAGTGTTGCACCCATTCCAACCAACACATAAGTTGTTATATCTAACTCTAGCCCTAATAAATTATTTGCAGCAGTTGCAAATAGAAAGCCAAGACATGCCCCCATAAATAAAGATGGGGCAAATGTACCTCCAAAACCACCCGAGTTAATTACTAGTGGAACAAGAAGAAATTTTAGAACAAATAAAATCAGTACCACTTTCCATAAAATATTTCCTGCCAGTACGTGGTTAATGCCTGTATAGCCAATTCCAAAAATATCTTTAAAGAAATAGCCACTTACACCAACGAGTAATCCTACAAGAATCATCACAATCCATTGAGGAAATCCTTTTGATAATATTTTTTTTCTTATGAAATGACTTGTGGCACTATTATATCTCAGATAGATTATAGATACAAGTCCGGCTATAAGGCCAAGAATTGCATACATATAGAGATAGTGATAACTTCCTGTTTCAGGTGAAGCAAAGTTGAAAACCGATTCGTTACCAAGTAATTCTCTTGAAATTGTACTTGCTGTAACAGAAGCTAATATAACAGCAGATAGAGTTGGTGCGTTGAAATCATTTAAAAGTATTAATTCGATGGCAAAAAATACACCACCGAGCGGTGTGTTGAATATTGCAGCAATCGCTGCTCCCGAACCTGCTGCAGTAAAGACTCTCCTTCTTGCATCGGATAATCCTATTAACTGACAGACTTTACTTGATACACCACCTCCTAATTGAGCTGCAGGTCCTTCAGGTCCAACAGTTCCACCAGAACCAATACAAATAACGGGAGCCAGGAAATGAAATAATGTAGTTTTAAAAGGAATGTATCCACCACGCAACGCTACAGATTTAATTACTTCAGGTACGCCCTTTTTTGCTGCGACATCAGGCGCCAGTCTGATCATCAGAGCTTGTATCAGCATTCCGATTGCAGGAATAACAATTATTGCAGCAGCACCGAGGAAATAAAGTCCTTCAGCGGTTTGTTCAAAGAAGACTTTATTGAAAAAATCTATGGAGTCGTGAAAAAGAACAGCAGCTAAACCAGCTAATGCCCCAATAATAATTGCATAAATAGAAAAACTGAGGTAGTCGGGCAAAGAAATTTTAGAAAGCTTACTTTCAATATACTCTCTTATTTTTTTTGCCCTGATGATACTTCTTAGGTAAGAGTTTTTAATTTTTTTTGTCAAATTAATTTATTGAGTATCACTTATCATATTTGAAGAATCCTTCTCCAGTTTTTCTTCCAAGTTTCTTCGCTGCCACCATCTTCTTCAATAACGGACAAGGTCTATATTTCGAATCATTATAACCATTATATAGTACTTCCATAATTGCAAGACATACATCAAGTCCTATAAAATCTGCGAGCGTTAATGGACCCATTGGATGATTCATACCTAGTTTCATTACGGTATCAATATCTTTTGCTGATGCCACGCCTTCCATCAATGCAAATATAGCTTCGTTTATCATTGGCAGTAGGACTCTGTTAGATATAAAGCCAGGATAATCAAATACTTCAACAGGAACTTTTCCTAATTTTTCTGAAAGCGATTTAATTGTTTGATAAGTTTCATCACTGGTTGAATAGCCTCGAATAATTTCCACGAGTTTCATCATAGGAACTGGATTCATAAAATGCATACCTATGAATTTATCCGGACGAGTTGATGATGATAATTCAGTAATTGAAATTGATGAAGTATTGCTGGCAAATATAGAATCACTCTTAACTATTGTATTTAACTTATTAAAAATAGATAGTTTAGCAGCTTTATCCTCAAATATTGCTTCTATAACAAGATCAGTATCACTCGGGACTTTTTCCAAACCAATTGTCTTATTTATATTCTTGAGTGTATTTTGTTTTTGCTCTTCAGTAATTACTTCTTTTTTAACCTGTCGATCAAGATTTTTTGATATAGTAGCTATTGATTTATTAAGTAATTCCTCATTTACTTCTACCAGATATACATTAAAATTATTTAGTGCGAAAACATGAGCAATACCATTACCCATTGTTCCTCCACCAACTACAGCAACATTTTTAATTTCCATTTTGAGCCCCTTTCTATTTATAATTTTTAACAATTAATGCAGATGCTTCTCCCCCACCTATGCAAAGTGAGGCGAGACCATAATTAGAATTCCTCTTTTTCATTTCATGAATTAGAGTAACCAAAACTCTTGCTCCGCTTGCTCCGATTGGATGACCAAGAGCAACTGCACCACCATTTACATTTACTTTGCTGGTGTCAATACCAAGCAGTTTATTGTTAGCCAGGGAAACAACAGCAAATGCTTCATTAATTTCGAATAGATCAATATCAGATAATTTTAAATTTGCTTTTTTTAGAACTTTATTAATTGAATCTGCTGGAGCTGTTGTAAACTGTATTGGAGCTTTTGCAGAAGAAGATTGAGCAACAATTTCAACGAGTGGCTGAAGACCAAGTTCTTTCGCTTTCTCTTCAGTCATAACCAAGAGAGCGGCTGCACCATCATTAATACTAGAAGCATTTGCTGCTGTAACTACACCATTCTTATCAAATACAGGTCTTAGCGAAGGTATTTTATCAAACTTAACTTTGCCTGGTTCTTCATCTACATTTACGACTACCTCTTCCCTGCGAACTTTTACTTTAACTTCTATTATTTCATTCTTAAACTTTCCATCTTTTTGTGCATCGAGAGCTTTCTTATATGAATTGATAGCAAATTCATCCAGTTCTTCTCTTGTAAACTTAAAATCTTTTGCACAAGCTTCAGCGCAATTTCCCATATGGACATTATTATAAACATCCCACAAACCATCTTTAACCATCGAATCAATTACTTCACCATTACCAAGACGATAACCATTTCTTGCTTTATCCAGTATATAAGGTGTATTAGACATACTTTCTTGACCACCGGCTATGATGATGTCAGCATCACCGGTCTGAATGGCCTGAACAGCAAGCATTACTGCCTTCAATCCGCTTCCACACATTTTATTAATTGTCATACATTCTGTTTTTTCGGGTAAGCCAGCAAATAATGCAGCCTGTCTTGCAGGTGCCTGACCTTGGCCTCCGGTTAGTACATTTCCCATGATTACTTCATCAATCAAATCTGGTGAAATTTTCGAATCCTCCAGAACACCTTTGATTGCAATACTTCCTAACTGACCTGCTGATAAAGAAGAAAGAGAACCACCGAATGATCCGATGGGAGTTCTTTTTGCAGAAGTGATAACAACTTTTTTCATTTCTCCCTCCAATTATTTTGATAAAATGTATTTAAAATTAAAGAAATAATATTAAAGATTCAGACAATAAGTCGATAAAACTGATATTATTGTTGTTCTAATACTACAGAAGCTAATTCAAAGATAAGATTTGCTGAAAGCAAGGAAGGATTAATGTTGTTTCGTGGTAAGTTAGATAAGATCTCTAATCTTGATGAAATGTCATTTAATTGAACATCAGGAAATTTGCTATTAAATTTTTCTAAGGTTTCAAGATGATCTTTAAAGAAATATCGATTAATGTCTAGTCTATGTTTTTGAATATCATTAAGCCAGGTTAATATCATTCCAACTATTATTGGATAACCAGTAGAAGTCTGGTTAGAGAGAACAGAATTTAATTCTTCAAAAGCAGAATTGAATTTTCTGCCGAACGAATATCGAAGAATTGAAATTGTTTTTTCCTTAAGATTATGAAAATCAGCTTCGATAAGATTTAAAGCTGATTGCACTGAACCCATTGCAAATGGTGCAACTTCTTCTGCAGTTATTTTATCGACTTTGAAGTAATCTGTTAAAACAAAAACTATTTCATCTTCTGTAAGAGGATCAAAATTAATTCTCCAGCATCTTGATATAATAGTAGATCTTAATTTTGAAATCATTGATGTTGTAAGAATAAAAATCACATTCTCAGGTGGTTCCTCAAGATTTTTCAATAACGCATTTTGTGCTTCTTCATTCATCAAGTGAGCATCAGAAATTAAGATGAATCTATATCCGGTTTCATCATAATTCATCGAAAGAAATTTTTTGATATCTCTGATGCTGTTTATTTTTATTAAATTCGCTTTTGGAATTGAAATTTTATGAAATGGATTTTCTGATTTTGTTTCTATTTGTTCTCGAATTAAATCTATTTCATCCTGATTCAATTTCTCAGTCGGAGAACTCGAATCCGTTTCATTCTTTCCACGAGGAAGTGGGAAAATGATTTTTAGGTAGGGTTCCTGAAGTTGTTCAATAGCTTTGACAGTTTTTTCTGTTCCACCAAAATGATTCTTATCTGCCAGAGTTTTTGCAAACTGGATAGCTGCATTGTCTTTTCCCACTCCAACATTTCCTGTAAAAAGAAAAGCGTGTGGAATTATTTTAGATTGAAGAAAATTATTGAGAGTTTGTTTGACCCGTTCTTGTCCAGGTATTTTATCGAAGATAGAATTCATTCCTCGCGTGCTGATTTGCACCGATTAGAATTCATCTTCATTGTAAAAGAAGTCTTCATCTGAGGGATAATCTGGCCAAATATCTTCGATAGTTTCATAAGGTTCATCAGTATCTTCAAGCTCCTTTAGGTTTTCAATAACCTCGTATGGTGCACCAATTCTATCTGCATATTCTATTAGTTCTTCTTTTGTTGCAGCCCAGGGAGCGTCGTCAAGATACGCAGCAAGTTCAACTGTCCAGATCATATATTATTTTTCCGTTTGGGAAATAGTTTGGGTATTAAGATCAAAAAAAGTTAAATCATCAAAGAAAAAGTCTGTTGGATCAAGTGAGATCCCATCGTGATGAACTTCATAATGTAGATGAGGACCAGATGAAAGACCAGAGTTGCCTGATTTTGCTATTTTTTGCCCTCTTGTTACTGAGTTACCCCTTTTAACCATAGCTTTTGAAAGATGAGCATAAATTGTTTTGTATCCAAAACCGTGATCTATTTCAACAACCAAACCAAAACCAGCCCTTCTTTCAACAACTATTACCTTGCCATCACCAGGGCTACGAACTTCGGTTCCGTAATCACAGGCTATATCAATTCCGTGATGAAATTTTCTTACACCTAATATCGGATGTCTTCTCATTCCAAATCCATCTATAGAATAATTACCTATAGTTGGTTTAACGGCTGGAATACATTTATACAGCTTTTCATTAAGACTAAGCTTATTAGCAATTTGTAATGTTTGTTCTTTTTCGAACTGAACATATTCAATCATTTCATCAACTGATTTTAAGAGATTTTTGATTTCGATATCTCTAATGTTCAAATTATTAGCTAGATAATCAGCACTACCACCAGTTCCAAGAAGTTTTTCGTCATCAGTTATAGCTTCTAAGTTAGCTGCTATTCTAAGCTCAGAATTCATTTCTGAAATGTCATCAACTTCACCAAGTATCTGGTGATAAGATTCAGCTATTCTCTTAATTTCTTCTTTTAATTCTCTGTTCTCATTCTTTAGAGCAGAAATCTTGCTAGTTGGATTAGAATCAATTCCTATAAAATGATTTAGAGCAACAAAAATTGAAGTGAATAAGAGGGATAAACAAAGTAGCAAAGAAAAAAGTTTTAATTTGAAATTTTTAATTTCAATATACTTTAGACTCGCTTTTGAGAAATAGAATAATTTTTTCATACAACGGTGCGAAAAATAACTAAAATGGGTTATTGAAACAAGCCTGAATACGCACTATTCGAAATCATGTTCAAAATAGTCGGTGACTCTTCCTGTATTGGAATTTTTGTCAGATATTCGATCAGAAAGCCTCTTTTTAAAGATTTCTGCTGCATCATAACCATAATGCTTAAGTAGATAATTAAGAGCAATTACTTCTGATATTACGGTAATATTTTTACCTGGTAGTATTGGCAATTTTATATACGGAATATCAATTTCTGATATAGTGATTGTTTTTTCGTCAAGTCCTGTCCTTGTATAGTTTGTCTTTATCATCCCAAACTTCCAATTCAACCAATATTTCAAGCCTTTTCTGATATCTTATTGCTCTTATTCCGAATACTCTCTCAACATCAATAATGCCAAGGCCTCTAATTTCCATATTATGCTTAACAATTTCAGTTCCAGAACCAATAAGTATCCCCTCGCCCTTTTTTGTAAGGATTATGACGTCGTCGGCGACAAGTCTGTGCCCTCTTTCTATCAAATCAAGAGCAACTTCGCTCTTTCCAACACCAGATTTACCGACGAAACAAATTCCTACGCCATAAACATCCACAAAAGAGCCGTGAATAGTAATCCGCTGCGAGAATTGGTCATCAAGAAAATCACCAAGTAAATAAATTAATTTTGTTGTGTTATAGGGTGAATAAAATATTGGTACCCTTTTTTCCTTAGCCAATTCTAAAAGAACCGGTATTGGTTTATTTTTGCCTGTTAGAATTATGCAAGGAACATTGAATTGAAATAAAGTTCTTAAAGATTTTTCCTGCTGATCCGATGAAAGTTTGTTTAGATATCTTACCTCTGTATTTCCAAAAATCTGAACACGGTTGAATGAAAATAGATCAACAAAACCTGCCAATGCTAATCCAGGTCTGTGAAGGTTCTGGTCCGTAATTTTTCTTTCCAAATCAGGATTTTCAGAAAGAAGATTTAGCTTTCCTAATTTCTTAGCAATATTATAAAAAAAATCTACAGTAATGAATTCTTTTTTTGTAATAGATTTATCTGTTACGATTGTCATTTAGCCCTGCTTTTTCTTTTCGACTTTAAAGTTTTTAATTGACTCGATAATTTATTTGCCGCTACTGTAACTGATTTTGTAAACTCTTCCGTTTCCTCAGTAGCTACTATTGTTTGTCCGGGAATGTGTAATGTAATCTCAGCTTTTTTTATACTTTCGTAGCTATTTTGAAAACTAAGTATAACATCAGCACTTATTATGCTATCATCATATTTCAACAATGACTTAACTTCATCCTTAATATAATCCTTCAATGTTTCTCTTGCCTTAAATTTTCGCGCGGTTATTTTAACGTTCATGAGTTCCTCCTACGATTTTGGATGAGATTTTTTATATGATTTTTTGAGTCTTTCAATGCTTACGTGTGTATAAATTTGAGTTGTTTTTAAATTTTCATGTCCAAGAATTTCTTTAACAGCTCTGAGGTCCGCACCTTTATCGAGCATATGTGTAGCTGAACTATGACGTAAAATATGCGGGCTTTTTTTTCTGATATCGGTAACTTTGCTTAAATATTTATTGACAATCCGATAAATATATTTCTCGTATAGTTTTTTACCTGATTTATTTCTTAAAAAAGTTTCTGAATAATTCTCCACAGGAAATAATTTCAAGTATTCTGCCAGATTTCTTTTTGATTGCTCACCTATTGGTACTATCCTCGTTTTAGATCCTTTACCAAGCACTCTTACTGTAGCTTTTTCCAAATCCACATCTCCGGCTTTAAGATTACAAACCTCCGATACACGAAGTGAACAACCATAAAGTAGTTCAAAAATGACCTTAATTAGTGCAGGATTTTCATCAGCTTCATCCGCGAGCTGAAATGTTTTTAAAATATTTTCTGCTGAAGTAATTTCAGGTAGTTTCTTTGATGTCTTGGGATTTCGTACTTGTGAAGTGGGATTTTGCTTTATTAGGTCTTCCTTAAATGCAAATATGAATAATCCTCTAAGCGAAGATAATTTTCTAACAATAGAAATCTTTTCAAGTTTTTTTTCGCTTAGATTCATCAAATAAGATTTAATGAAACGTTCGTTGATTGTAGCAATATCAATTTTATTATTCTCATTACAGTATTTCATGAAATCAGTCAGATCGGATTTATATGCTTTTATTGTATTAGGTGAAAAACGGCGAATGTTTCGTAGATAAATTATGTAGCCCTCGACTATTTGATCAATTTTCATTAATAATCTTTTTGATCTATATATAAAATTAAAATATCAGTCTCTAAGGAAATTTAAATAAAAAAGTGTTTCGGAAAATATTTATTATTGTGAGGTGCATCAATTGAAATTTAATCAATGGTTTATAAATAAAGCAAGTAAGCAAGATTCTAACAACCATAGACCTTTCATTACTTACCTGCCAATAAAGTAAAATAAAATTTATTAATCAACTTATTTTCCTCTTGTTTCATAATTTTTTTTCTTTTTCTGTCTTTATCATCAAAATTCAACAAATGAAGCATTCCATGAATGACCAAACGACAAAGTTCTTTTCCGTATGAGACGTTATATTTTTTAGCATTGTACTTTGCTTCTTCAAATGAGATTAAGATTTCTCCATCAATATCTTTAAGTTTTTTTGAATAATTGAAAGTGATTATATCCGTTTCATAATCGTGCTTCAAGAAATCTCTGTTGATTTCGCGAAGCTCTTCTGAGTTTATAAAGCTTATTGAAAGAAAGGATAGAGTTAATTTATATTCTTTTTTTAGGGATGATATTAGTCGATGAACAGCTCTTTTATTGACTGAGGGATTCTGCGAGAAAACTTGTAAGTTTTTAACCAAACTAATTTAATCCCAATTAATATTAAGAATTTTCCATTAACGATTTAACTGTAATCTTTGTGTATTCCACAGTACCGATTTGCGCCAGCTTCTATATCTTTTATCTCATCTGCTGTCAAATCACGAATAACTCTTGCCGGCACCCCTGCTACTAATTTTCCTGACGGAACAACATAATTCTGTTTTACCAACGCACCAGCAGCAACCATCGAATTCGATTCAATCACAGCACCATCAAGTACAATTGCTCCAATTCCTATCAGACATAAATCCTGAAGCGAACATCCATGCAGAGAAACAGAATGTCCGATGGTAACTTGATTTCCAATATTGAGGGGAAATTTTCCATTCGTTACGTGAAGCATTGAACAGTCCTGAATATTTGTGCTCTCCCCTATTTTTATATAATGAACATCCCCACGAATTACTGAGTTGTACCATACACTCGAATTATTACCAATTTCAACATTGCCAATAATTTTAACACCGGAAGCCAGAAATACATTCTTCCCTATTTGAGGATAAAATCCTCGATAAGGAAATATTTTTATTTCATCGTTTAATTTTCGAATAAAGGAGGATTCCATAATTCTTTATTCCACTTTATTAGTTCCAGGTTGACGCTTCCTATTATAACATTCAACTTTGCCCGAATCGGTACTGAGAATTTATCATTACTAAACCACCCTTCAAAATCACCAGTAAGTCCGTAAACACTTACAAAATCAGTATTACCTTCAAGACGTAGACAGTCAATTTCATAATCAACTGAATCAATTGAAATAGGTTCTGATTCACTGTAGAAATTTAGAGTTGTTGTTTCTTCATTTTCATTTACAAAGCACGGAATTGAAAGCGTTTGATTTTTACCGAAATTCATTCTCGTATAAAATAATATTGAAAGTCCATCCTGCATTCGGTGGTGTATGATTGCTGTAGAATCAAGCCAAAGTTTTTTTGCACCTAATTCCCCCTTTTGCATTTCAACTATTGAATCGCCAATAAAATTATATTTGACAAAAATAGTATCCTCACTAAAATTTTTTGCAAAGAAATTTAAAGGGAAAAAAGAGGAGTCAATATAGCTTTCATAAACCTGATGAAGACTTACAAAGGGAAGATCAGGATATGAATCAATATATGCGATTGTCTTGTAAACAGATATATTATTTATTTTTGTTTTCTCCAAAACCTTAAATCTAACTTCACCTAGATTGAAGAAAGCATACTTTACAACATAAGTCAAGTCTTCACCAACAAAAAGTTTTTCATTCTGTGCTGGCTGATAGTTACCATTCTCCTGATTTAGCTGAGAATAAGTGCTAATACTTAGAATCAGAATAGTTACGTAAATGAAATAATTTTTCATTTAAGATTTGCTATTTCTTTTGCCTCATCGAATAAGCTTAATGCTTGTTCAATTTGATTATCAGTTGTGATCATAACTGCATACCAGCCATCATTCTTCCAATAATTTCTTGCTAACTGTGCTTTAAGTCTTGTTTGGATGTAATCTTTATCAATGTCATATTCTTCCTGGTTAAGTGTAACATCTTTTGAGTCAGCAAACGAAATAAATTTTTTCATCTCAGCGTCTGAGAACTCAAACTCAATTATAAAATTGGATAGATTATCACCGTATGTTGAACTTATAGCTTTTCCATTCCTTTCAATGTAGTTCAATATGAACTGATAAAAAACATTTTGTCGTAAAAGATTGCTGGTATAATTTGTAATTTTTTCATTCTTGATGATATAATCCGGTGTTATTCCACCGCCGCCATATACCATTCGACCATTGTGTGTATGGTAAATTGGTTTTGAAGAATCCATTTCAGCAATGTGTTCTATATTATTTCCTTCTGTGATGCTCGTATCTTCCATAGTTGCGTAATATTCTTCATACTTCTTTTTATCCGAATAATCTCTTTGAATTGATCTTCCGGAAGGAGTAAAATATTTTGAAATAGTAAGACGAATGGCAGAGTTATCAGGGAGAGTAAACTGACGTTGAACCAATCCTTTTCCGAATGAAGTTTCACCAATAATTAGTCCTCTATCCCAATCCTGAATTGCACCAGAAACTATTTCACTTGCACTTGCTGAGCCATGATTGATCATTACAATCAAAGGAGTTGCTTCAAAAGGGCTTGCTTTAGATGCGAAATATTCTTCATCTGCATCTTTTCTTCTGCCTTCTGTGTAAACAATTTTCTTTTCCCCATCTAAAAAAAGATCAGCCATTTCAACTGCCTGACTTAGGTAACCTCCGGGATTACCACGTAGATCCAATATTAGCTGAGTCATTCCCTGCTGTTTCAAATCAATCAAAGCCTCATTCAATTCATCAAGCGTAGTTTCTGAAAAACGCGAAACACTTATATATCCCGTTTTATCTTCGAGCATTAAACTTACGTCAACTGAATAAAGAGGAATTTTATCTCTTGTTATTTCGTAGTCTATTAAATCTATAATGCCAGTTCTGTTAATTGATACTTCAACTTTGGAACCTGCTTTTCCTCTTAATTTTTCTCTTACCTGATCATTTGTAAAACCGATACAGTCTTCGCCTTCAATTTTAACTATTCTATCTCCCGGTAAAATTCCAAGAGCTTCACTTGGTCCGCCAGTAATTGGTGAAACCACAGTGATTGTGTCATCAACTATTTGAAATTCGATTCCGATTCCTTCAAAATCTCCACGGAATGATTCTTCAACTGCAGTAAAATCTTCGGCAGAAATGTAAAACGAGTGAGGATCTAACTCATCTGTTATTCCTTTGATTGCTGCATCAACAAGCTTTGGAGTGTCAACTTCTTCGATGTAATATCTTTGTGTGTATGATAAAACATCATTTAGTTTGCGAACTCCATCTCTGAGATTGTCATCAGAGAAAATTTTTTCTATCTGTATACCAAGTACTATTCCGACTGTCAGAATGATAATAAGCACTGGAATTTTAAATATTTTATTCATCAATTCTCCAGTTAATTTTTATACAAAATAAGTTAAATAGTTCATAAATAATATGAATCATTATATCCCCGGTAAATTGAAATGATAAATGCTCAAACCTGAGGTTTCATCTGTGGGAAGAAAATTACATCTCTGATAGATGACTGATTAGTTAAGAGCATTACCAAACGATCAATGCCAATACCAAGTCCCGCCATAGGAGGCATTCCGTATTCCATTGAGCGGAGATAATCTTCATCTACCTGGTGAGCTTCATCATCACCGGCTTCTTTCATTTTAACCTGGTCTTCAAATCTTTTTCTCTGATCAATAGGGTCGTTCAATTCTGAAAATGCATTGCATATTTCTTTTCCTGCAACATAGCCTTCAAACCTTTCAACAAGTCCTTCCTTGCTTCTATGTTTTTTTGCAAGAGGCGAAAGGATCAAAGGATAGTCAATGACAAAAGTTGGCTGAATTAATTCAGGTTCAATAATCTGACTGAATATTTCGTCAATCAACTTTGCTTTTCCAAAAAGACCATCTATTTCAATTCCTATTTTTTTTGCCAGATTCTTTCAAATCTTCTTCAGATGCTTCAATTACATCTATTCCAGTTTTATCTTTTATCGCATCAACATAACTAATTCTTTTCCAGGGTCGGGTAAAATTAATTATATTTTCTTCATATTGTAAATTCAGATATCCCAAATACAGTTTTGCAGATATGATCAAATAATTCTTCTACCAAATTCATCATCCAATCATAATCTTTAAAAGCAACGTAAAGTTCGAGCATTGTAAATTCCGGATTGTGCGATCTATCCATTCCTTCATTCCGAAAGTCTTTAGAAATTTCATAAACACCATCAAATCCTCCGACAACTAATCTTTTAAGATATAGCTCATCAGCTATCCTGAGAAATAAATCTATGTCAAGTGCATTCTGATGTGTTACAAATGGTCTCGCTGCTGCACCACCATAAAGTGGTTGAAGGACAGGAGTTTCAACTTCTAGATATCCTTTGTCATCGAGATAATTTCTTATCGAAGAAACAATTTTAGACCGTTTAATAAAAACATCCTTTACTTTAGGATTAACAACCAGATCAACATAACGTTGACGATATCTTAATTCTTTATCGGCAAATTGATCAAATATAACTTTGTTGCCTTGCTCGTCTTCCATTTCTTTTGCAATCGGAAGTGGGCGTAACGATTTTGCAAGAAGTTTTAATGACTTTGTATGAACAGAAATTTCACCGGTCTTTGTTTTGAATACATATCCTTCGATTCCAATAATGTCTCCAATATCCATTAGTCGAAATGCATCATAACTTTCACCAACTTCATCTTTTCTAAGATAAACTTGTATTCTTCCTTTCTGATCCATAATGTGCGCGAAGGATGCTTTACCCATCCTTCTAATTGCCATAATTCTTCCGGCAAGTTTAACATCTTTGTTCTCATATTTTTCAAAATCATTTTTTATATCTGCTGAGTAATTATCAGCATCAAATGAATAAGCAAAAGTTTCAATACCCATTTTTTTAAGTTCTTCAAGTTCCTCATATCGTCTTTTGATGAGCACATTTATATCAGTTTGAGTACTTTCCAAAATTCCTCCGATTAAATTTCAGTGTGAATATTTATTAGTAATAAGTTGAATTTCCTGCGAAGTTAAATTTCGGGATTTACCGGGAGGGATATCCAGATAAACACCGGCATAAGATACCCTGTTTAATTCAACTACGGTATATTCCAACCTTCCAAACATACGTTTGACAAATTTGTTTCTTCCCTCTTCACAAGTTATGACAGCATATTTTTTATTTTTTTGTTCCGGAAATATTAACTTGAGAAATTTACCTGGTTTTCCATCGAGTCTAATTCCCTTGAGAAGTTTTAATTTATCGTTCTCTTCAAGCGGCTTATCTAATATCACTTCATATTCCCTTGGGACTTTATTGCCAGGATGAGTCAATAGTTGCGAAAAATCACCATCGTTTGTCAGGAACAAAAGTCCAGTAGTATTATAATCAAGTCTTCCGACCGGATAGATTCTTTCCTTTACTTTTACAAGATCAAGTACAGTAGAGCGATTTCTGTCATCTGATACAGTTGTAATGTAACCTTTGGGCTTATTTAACAACAGGTAAATGTGTTTTTTTATTTTAATTTTTTCGCCGTCGAGAGTAACTACATCTTTTTCAGTATCTACCTTTTGACTGAAATCAATTATGATTTTATCATTAACAGCAACTCTACCCTGTGAGATATATTCTTCGGATTTTCTCCTTGAACTGACACCACTGTCAGCTAAATATTTATTGATCCGGATTATCGGCATCTGGTTCTCCACCTATCGATTCTTCTAACTTTTCTTCGAGGTCAGTCATCATAATTTTTCTTTTCTGTTCAATAAAATCTTCATCCTGCATAATTTCCTCAAGCTCTCTTGGCTTAGGTAAATCAGAAAGATTATTTAAACCAAAATATTTTAAGAATTCATCCGTCGTTCCATATAATAAAGGTCTGCCAACTGTTTCAGCTCTTCCTTTAATAGTAATAAGGTTTTTTTCCAATAGTGTAGTTAGAATATAATCTGAATTTACACCACGGATTGATTCAAGTTCAGGTTTTGTTATAGGTTGCTTATATGCAATTATAGAAAGTGTTTCAAGTGCAGCCTGGCTCAATCGTCGTTTTGCTCTCTCTGAGGAAAGATACCCAACATATTTTGCAAAAGCTTCTAAAGTTGCATAGAGATATCCATTTGCTATTCTCAATATTCGAAATGCATTTCCATTCTCAATATATTTTTGATTCAATAAATCTACTGTGCTATCTACATCATTTTTATTGAGTTCAATCTCATCGCCATCAATAGATTTCACAGCTCCAATTATTTCTTCAGCAGACAAAGAATCATCTGAAGAAAATATTAAAGCCTCGATTACTGATGTATAGGTGCTATCCATTTTCATTATGAGTTATTATAAAATCATTAAATGAAGTTGTTGCTTTGATTCCGATTCTGCCCATTTTGACAAGTTCCAACAACGCGATAAATGTTACAATTATTCTTATCTTTTCTTTAAGCTCTTCAACCAGATTCAGAAAGTGAAGTTCAGGAAATTCTTTCAATTTGCTAACAATGAATTCAACCTGCTCTTCAATAGATACATTAAGCTTCTGTATCTGGTGAACTGGCTCATCTTTAATCTGCTCGACTGCATATTTAAATGCTTTTGCCAGATCATAAATCGAAACATTTTTTAATAAAATATCATACTCATTTGGTGCTTCTTTAATGTCCTCAGAAAAGTTGCCCCGTAATTTTCTTTTTCTTTGGTTCGATTCAAAATATGAAAACTCTTCTGACATTTCCTTGTATCGCTTGTATTCCAAAAGAGCTCTAACTAAATCAGCTCTCGGATCAATTTCTTCACCTTTCTCATCAATTTCGCGAGGTAAAAGCATTCTTACTTTAATGTGCATCAGTGTTGAAGCCATCAAAATGAAATCACCAGCTACTTCAAGGTCAAGAATTTTTATAAGATTAACATATTCTAAAAACTCTTTTGTAAGTCGTGCAATTGGGATATCATAAATATTCAGTTCATCTCTCTTAATGAAAAACAAGAGAAGATCGAGAGGACCCTCAAATTGATTTAATTTGACTTTATACATCTTATCCGAACTTCATTTTATCGTGAACTTCTGCCATGGTTTCCTGTGCTACTTTTTTACCTCTTGCTTCTCCATCAGCAAGTATATCCAGAACTTCGTTCATATTTTTTTCAAAATATTTTCTTTTTTCAATAATGGGTTCAAGAAATAAAGAAATATTTTCTGAGCAATTTAATTTACAATCAACACAGCCAAGTGCTCCTGAACGGCAGTCGGTTTCAATCTGCTCAACTTGGGAAGGATTAAACTTTTTATGATAAGAAAATATTAAACAAACTTCGGGTCGACCGGGATCATTGCGTCTTACTTTCAGTTGATCTGTTACTGCTTTTTTTAGTTTTGCTTTAACAGTTTCCGGCTCATCTGATAAAAGAATTGTATTGCCAAGTGATTTGCTCATCTTTGCAGCACCATCAAGTCCTGGTAATCGGGCAAACTTAGTAAGAAGCGCTTCCGGTTCCGGGAAAACTAGACCATATTGATTATTAAATCTTCTTGCAATCTCTCTCGTAATTTCAATATGCGGAACCTGATCCTCACCAACAGGAACGGCATCACCTTTATAAAGAAGAATGTCAGCAGCCTGTAGAACAGGATATCCTAAATGACCGTAAATAATCTGTTCAATGTGCATAGCACGTGCTTGTTCTTTAACAGTTGGATTTCTTTCTAACCGGTTGGCTGTAATCAGCATACTCAATATTAAATACAACTCAGTGTGTTCTTTTATCCGTGATTGCCTGAACATTGGACTTTTTACAGGATCTAATCCCGAAGCAAGCCAATCAATCAGCATATTAATAGTATCATCGTAAATATTATTTGTATTTAAATCAGTAGTCAGAACATGATAATCTGCTATCAAATGATAACTTTCGTATTTATCCTGAAGATGCACCCAGTTCTCCAATGCACCTACATAATGACCAATGTGGAGCTTACCAGTTGGACGCATTCCGCTGAGGATTCTTTTTTTCTTCATAAAGTATTGAAATAGTTGAAATTATAGTTCAAAGATAAGAATATTAGACATTTTTTTAGAATGAAGAAACAATTCTCAGGAAAGATATAAATAGGGTTTCCACTTCTCGTCAATTCGACCAACTACGTTTTTAATGAACATTATATGGCTCGGTTTGAATGGTCTAACAAGTAAAGATAGTCCTGCCTCACTTGGAGTTCTATCTCCCTTTCTGTTGTTGCAATTTGAGCAAGCACTAACAAGGTTTTCCCAGGACTCATCGCCGCCTCTTGCTTTTGGAATAATATGATCCATTGTTAAAGTTAGATCTCCCCTTCCGCAGTAAGCACATTTATATCCATCTCTTCTTAAAATATTCTTTCTCGTTAGAACAACTTTTTTATATGGAACACGTACAAAACGACTGAGTCTTATTATACTTGGCCAGGGATAGTTTGCACGAATAGATCTGATTGATTTGCCGTTGTCAGTGAGTACCAGTTCGGCTTTCCCCAGGTACGTAAGGATCACCGCTTTTTTGATATTACAAATAGTAAGTGGTTCGTAGCTCTGGTTTAAGATGAGCACCTTTGCATTAAGCTTTCCATTAGTTCGTTTCGAGGGTTCGAAGTCTTATTCTCCTTTACTCTTTTTAAGATATGATTGTAAATAAATTCTCAACCCTATTCTTGCAACTAGAATTCCAATTGTAATATAAAGTAATACCAGATAAAATTCTTTTGATACAGTTTCAGTAAGTATCAGAATTAAAAATACTGCAACTATCGCAATTGTTGAATAATTAAATATGCTATAAAATTTAACAAACATTCAATTTCATTAATTATATTAAATAATGACTGAAAAGCTAATAATATCACTCATTAATATCAATTTACTTTATTTGTGTGCTGGGAACAGAAATAAGGTTAATATTCTATTCGGAATTGTTTTTGAATATTATGGCAACGGAAGTTACATAATTATCAGAATGACTGATTGAGATGCGTAACTGTGTATCGCCGGTTAGGAAGGATTTTAATTTACCTGACGGTTTAATGGAAGGCATACCTGAAGTGTCATTTTGAATTTCAATATCCTTCCAGCGAAGCCCTTCCTTCCATCCAGATGCTAGTGCTTTATAAACAGCTTCTTTTGCTGCGAACCTTGCTGCGTAATGCTGGTACTTATTGAATTTAGAATTGCAATAGTTGATTTCACCTTCAGTGTATACTTTTTCAAGAAATTTATCACCATAACTATCTATGCTTTTTTTTACTCTTGCAATTTCTATTATGTCTATTCCTAATCCTAGAACCATACTTCAAGTATTAATAATTAAAAAATATTTGCATCTACTTTCAATCCGTCCGTTTTAATTTGTTCAAGAAACACTTTACTTAATTCTTTTAACAACTTAATCGAACCAGTTAGATTATAATAAAGTGAATCGTCATAAAGAATTTTTCCAAGATTGTTTCCACCCATTGCAGTTTCCTGAGCCAGATAATTCAGAGAGGTAATAAGGGAATCAGATTTAAGTAATACAGCATTCAAATTTGTTAATGAGTGTTCAAAGTTTTCTTTATTTTCTTTGATTAGCTCCTTCGTGTCTGATGTAATTTCTTTAGTGTTTTCTGCAATCTCTTTGATGTTCTGTTGATTTTCTGAAAGAACTCTATCTAATTTTGCCGTCAGTTTGTTCAGATTATCAACGCTGGTCCTCAAACCCTGAATAAAGTTTTCATCTCCAAGAAGTGAATTTATTCCCTGAAGTGTTTTTACTGATTCATTTGCAATGATAGTGATTTTATCCTGGATATCGCTAAACAAAGAAATTACTCCGGCTATATCTGTAATATATTCACCTTGCTGAATATTCGACAGATTTAGATTTTCATCAGAAATACCGGGGTCTACTTCAATTTTTCTTCCTCCCATCAAGTCAGTACTTTCAAGTGAGAATTGTGCATCCTTCTTAAGCTGAATTTCATCGCTTATACTTAATGTTACAATTACATGTGATCCCTGAATAACGAAATCCTTAACATGTCCCTTTCTTACACCATTGACTGTAACATTATTACCAATCTCGAGTCCTGACACTTTACTGAACTTAACATTCACCAGATTGTCGGATGAGGATAAAGAAAAACTTTTAGCCCAACCCAGAACCCAAATAAAAACCAGCAATCCTAATAAAACAGTAACTCCAACTTTAATTTCAGTTGCTCTTGGATTTTTCATATTGTTCCTCTTTCATTAGCAGAGTTAAATTTGATATTTCATTATCAGTGATCAGACTGTCTTCAATTGCGATATTAAACTCACTTAAAAAAATATCTTGTTCCAAATTTACAACATCTTCCATCGTTTTAATATTTTCCAGGTAATATTGCAGTAAGAATTTGAGTGAATCCTTTTCAAGAGATTCTTTGATATAAGCGGTTTCTTTTTCCCAATTCTTTGAAACCTGGCTAAGTATTAATTTTTTACCAGGCTTAATTAACCAATCATCCAATTTGTACTGAATTATGTATATAGCTGCCGCAACAAAAATTGTGATGATCACAATTGACTGTATAAAACAACTCTTCTTCATTACCGTCGGAATTTAACTTAACTTATCAATTTCAACACGCTTGATGCGTTTTTTCAAGATCTCTTTAACTGTCAGTTTATAGTTATTAAGTTTGAAGGAATATCCCTCTTTCGGAATATCTCCGGCCTCATTTATAACCAGGCCTGCAACTGTCTCATAGTCTTCGCTGGTTGGAATCAATTTGTGTCCCATCAATTCGTTAAGTTCCGTAACAGAAACTTTGCCTAAAACACTAATTTTCTCAGGTGAAATTATTTTGATAGAATCTTCTTCAGTATCATGCTCATCCCAAATTTCCCCGATAATCTCCTCTATAATATCTTCAAGGGTAATTAGTCCTGATGTACCACCGAACTCATCGACTACAATTGCCGAATGCATCTTTTTCTGCTGGAACTCTTTCAGCATTTCACTTATTTTCTTTCTTTCAGGAACAAATAATACTTTTCGGATTATTTTTGCAAGAGTCTCTTCTTTAACAAATGATTTGCCTCTTAAATATTGAAGTAAATCTTTAGCGTGAACAATACCAATAATTTTATCCAAATTATCTTTGTAAACCGGAAAGCGGCTATAACCACTGCTATTTATTGTCTGAATAAGTTCATCACTGCTAATATTAAACGGAACGGCCACAATATCTACACGTGGTGTCATTACTTCCACAACAAGTACAGATTTAAACTCAACAAAACTTGTTATTATTTCCTGCTCATCTTCTTCAAGTGTGCCGCGTTCATGACCTAACTCGGCAAGGTCTGATATTTCCTTTTCAGTAATAGCAGTTTTTGCTTTATCAAACTTCAGCTTCGAAAACGTCAGTCTAATGATTTCAGTAATTGTTTCTGAGATCGGATAAATGAGCGTACTTATTAGATACAATGGGATGGCTACAATTTTTACTGATAGTTGAGGATGGCTAGAAGCAAAAACTTTAGGAAGCAGTTCACAAAAAATTAAGACAATAATGGTAATCAGAACAATCTGGATTGCCAGTATAACATTCACCTTTACCTGATATAAGTATGCAATTTCAAGTGCAATAGAAACGGAAACAATTGACACTGCCACATTTGCAAGTGTGTTTCCTACGAGAATAGTAATCAGTAGTCTTCTGGGATAAGCTACTCAGATTATTTGCATAGCGGGAAATGAGTTTTGAAGATTTGAAATCTTCTTCAAGATTCTTCTGCTTTATTGAAAAGAATGCAACTTCAGAACCAGAAAAAAAAGCGGAAAGAAGCAGTAATAATACAAGAGTGAATACCTGATATAACCAGTCAATCTCCAAGAAAAATTAAATCCTTTAAAATGAAAAAAACTAAAAAGGTAAGTCGTCGTTATCGTTACTAACAGCAGGTGCACTACCTGTCGTCTCTTCTCCTGTTGATGAACTTTCTGAAGAAGGTTCGAGAGGAATCAATTTATCCGTGATAACCTCTGTTGAATATCTTTTTACTCCATCCTTATCTGTATAATCTCTTTTGGATAGTCTTCCCTCAACGTAAAACTTTTTTCCTTTTTTCAGATTATCTTTGAAGTAATCAGAAAGGTTGAAGGAAACTATATTATGCCACGTCGTTTCACTAACCCAATCACCATTTTTCCCTTTATAACTGTAATCTGTTGCCATAGTAAAATTTGTCACAGATACATTATTTGTCGTGAATCTTGTTTCAGCATCTTTGCCAAGACGCCCAATAAGCATTATTTTATTTAAGGCAAAAGCCATTTTATACCCTCCAGCATAATTTTTTGTTTGAAATTTCTCAAAAAATAACCAAATAAAACTAAAGAAAAAACTAGGAATATCAGGAAATGGATGGATTAAATCACTTATCCATCAATTTTAAGAAATAATTCTGCTCAAAACAAAATTCATTTATTGAGCCTTTTAAGGCAAAAATCTGGGTGTCTCGAATTAAAATATGCTTTCAAATAGTTACAGTAAATTCTTCACAAGATACTACTAATAATTACCGAAAATCAATTTTCTTAATTGAATGAAGGAAAATATTACCGATACTGATATGGCATACATACTGGATATCAGTATCAATTATTTATCAAAAAACTTTTGGAAGTATAGATAAAATGAACACAGGACAAATGATAATGACTTTAGGTGCGATGATGTTGCTTGCAACTATAATGTTGCGAGTAAACACAGCTAACCTTACAAACGAATCAATCAGAGATGATGCTCAATTTGGTGTATTGGCTACTTCTATAGCAACTTCAATAATTGAGGAAGCACATAGTAAAGCATTCGACGAGAAGTCAGATACCACGAGCATATTCGATGTGACACAATTAAGTTCCATTTTAGGACCTGAGTCAGGAGAGAGTGGATCTACGTTCGATGATTTTGATGACTATAATGGTTTTACAAAGCGAGATAGCACCATGCCTTCATCAGTCTTTGATATATCTTGTGCTGTAGTTTATGTAGAAACGAGATAATATTTTAGGTTCAACTACAAATCGAACCTGGAATAAAAAACTAATTGTAACAATTACCAGACCTGTTAGTGCGGATAGTTCGGTACTAGCTTTTAAAACCGCATCAATTTTTAGTTATTGGCATTTCAGATAGGAGAAAACAATGGGAACAAATGTAATCTTGGATATTATCGGTTCTATTTTAATTGCAGGAATACTCATGCTTTCGATTTTTCGCCTGCAAGGTTCTTCAACTGAAGATCTTTACCGTGGAACCGGAAACTTAACAGCTCAAACCAATTTAGCACAAGTAGTACAAATTTTAGAGACTGATTTTAGACGAATTGGATATTGTGCTGATTGGACACAAATTCCTGTTCCTACGGAAGCAATTCTTTACGCAGATTCGATCAGTATAAAATATCTTACTGATGTTGACGGGAATGGTTTGCTCGATACGATGCATTATTATTTCGATCCGACAACAGATATTTCAGTTACACCAAATCCAAGAGACAGATTTTTATACAGAGTGGGAAAAGGCGAAGCTCCTGTAGATGTAAATATGGGTATTACTCAATTTAAGATGGAATTCTTTAATGCTCTTGGTACAAAATTAAATTTTCCAATTGCTGATCCAAGAGAGATCTTTTCAATGCAAATAGACATAACAGTAGAAGATGTATCGGCTTATGACGAAAAATACCAAACTGTATTTTGGAGACAGATCAGGATGGCAGCAAGAAATCTTTTTAATCGTTAAGGAGGAAAAAACGAATGGGTAAATTATCACTTTTTTTAGTTCTTGGTTTTAGTATTCTATACATAATTTTAGGAAGCAATTCCAATAAATTGTCTACACAAGCAGTTGAGAATATGTCGGACTATCATGCTAATACTATGGCTCATAGTGTTGCAGTCAGTGGAACTAATCTTGCTGCCAATCAATTGTTCCTGAATGGCGCCTGGGCTGCTGGTTATAGTAATGTCGATTTTGAAAATGGATCTTTTAGTGTAGGCATTCAAGTGCTAGATGCCTGGAAAAATATTAGAAAATTAACCACTACGGGAACCTATGGTGGAATATCAAAAACAATTGAAGTAATTTATAAACCAAGCAATTTTTCTAAGTTTGCTTATTACTCAGTTTCTGAAAGTGGTATTCACTGGCATGCTGGGGATACTGTTTGGGGACCATGGCATTCACAGGATTATTTAACTGTTAACCGTACTCCGGTTTTTTACGGGAAGGTAACTTCAAAAAAAGGAATTAAATACGAAACAGCTTTTGATGATCCAAAATTCTATGGCGGATTTGAACAAGGTGTGGATGTGCCTATGCCCAGCACTTCGGTAAGTAATGTTCGAAAATTTAGCTGCTGATGACGGTTGGCATATTAACTGGTCAGGATACAGTTTATTTGACTTTTGAAGGAGATAGTGTTAAATATAGAAACTCATACAGTTCGCCACCTACAGCTTATCTACTTTCTTCAATTGCCAATAATGGAATTCTATTTGCTCAAAATGCTGTTCTAAGGATTCAAGGTACTATAAAAGGTATGTATACGGTTGGCTCCAATAAAAGAATTTATATTGATAATGACATTGTTATATAATACTGATCCGAGGATAGATCCAACATCAACTGATCTTTTTGGAATTGTCACAGAGAAAGATGTATTGGTTACTGATACTCCTGTTAATCATGATGGAGTTAATATACACGCATCAATTTTTTGTAAGGACGAAGGATTTGGTGCAGAAAATCCAGGGTCACGTCCAAATAGTGGTCAACTTCACCTTCTTGGCGGAATACAGCAGTACTATAGAAAATTAGTTAGTAATCCCTGGCCATCACATGGATTTCTCAAAGCTTATAGATATGATACGAGATTAATGGTCGCTTCTCCTCCTGGTTATCCAGGTACCGGACTAATGGAAATCATTACCTGGTTCGAGTAAGAATTTTTATACGAATATAAAAACTCTACAGAAGTTGAATATTGAAATTTGAATTAAATTTTTGATTGCTGAAAATATAGTGAGGGAATAAACGAACAAAGGTTAAGCTTTTATTGGCTTAACCTTTTTTTATTTTATAGACTCAACCGTAACAATCCAGGCATCCTTAAATTCTCCATTCTTCTGGATTTCATTGCGGTAAATTTCCGCTGAGGTTTTATCCTGAAATGGAGGATATATCCAAACCACATAAAGATTCTTAGCCTGTTTATATTCGACTTTAATTTCTCTATTAAGTTCAGTCCAGCTTTTATCTGCAAAATCTTTTGCTCTTTCAAAACTTGAGAACGCGCCAATCTGAACAACATAAACATCGAATGACTGTTGAGCCGGAGTTTCAAATTCAAATACGTCTTCTGGTGGTATTTCATCAAAGACATAAACTGTATCAGTTTCAACTTCCTGCTTCTTTACTTGAGTCTCTTCTGACGAAGAACACGAAATTAATACGCAGGAGAGAATTAAGAGTGTAAAAAATATTTTAGCAAATGTTCTCATAAAGAAATAAAGGGATGGTTACCCATCCCCTTAAATGTTAAAATAAAACATTTTCCAGAGCACCTTGCGGAATTTCAGGAAGTCCATATTTCCCCATCGGCATAGTTCCTTCGAAAATTAAACTGCCTGGAATTGTTGAAACATCAACAGCAGGAATTGAGGAACCATATTTAGAATTTATAGCATTAATAAATTCATTTGCAATTATTCCATAACCCTGGCTTGTTGGATGAATGCCATCAAGACTGAAAAAGTTTCCAGATACATAGCTATTACTAAACACTACACCATTCACTTCTAATCCACTTGAACTGGCTAAAGAATTAAATAGACCATCCCAGTTTATAACGTAGTAATTGTATTGTGCAGCAAGTCCTGAAATGATTTGATTGTATCCATCTCTAAATGCTACGAATATGCTAGCTATTTCAGTCAGGATCAAGTACCAAATTATTTGGGAATGGATTTTCAGGAGTTAAGCCAAATGGAAAAGCTGTATTCACACCGGGAGGAACTGGAATTCCATTTTCTGAATAATAAGTTCCATTTGTATCACCTAATAAACCCGCTGCAGATGAACCACTTAATGTGATAAATACATCTCCGTTAATTAAATCGGTCTGACTGTTGCTAAGTCAACTACCTGGTGCTACGTAGTTTGATAAACCAAACCCTGTGCATGATGGATTTCCATTGAATTGCAACTCCAACTTGTGGTCCAACAGTATTAAAATAAGGAGTGAGTAATCCATTCGGCAAATCTCCAATAACAATCTGAGCACCGGTTCCATGTAAAGCTGTTAGCATTTGTGTGTATTGTGTCTGAAAATCATTGACTGATGTTGGAGGAAACAATCCACCTCTGGTTGCAAATGCAAGAATATCATTATTTCCAATCCATAATGTAATCAATGTAGGCTGCTGAGCAATTGCTAATTCCAACTGTGTTCCTAATCCTCTTAGAACAGCATCAAAGAGAGGATTCGGAGATCCAAAATTAGCAGTATAACAAGTTGCTGCATTCCTTGCGTTTAACACATCGGTCAGAAACGCGCCTTTAATTCCTAGATTATTATACGGTGCAGGATAAGTTAAGTTAGTTGGAGACCCTGTATTAGGATTTGTATAGAGAACCGGAACTGCACTACCATTTACGATATTAAATTTTTCGATTTCCAGTCTTCCACCAGTTCCCGGATCACTAAAAGTAGCCTGTTCGTATGTTGTTCCAACTTGCTTTGCAATAATATTACCAACTGAGTAAATCTGTGCAGATACGAAAACAGAAGATGATTGTTCACCCATAGTTAAGCTATTACCTATCGAAACAAATCTCGAAAAATTTGCTGAACCAAGGTCTACTGATGGTGCAGTTAGGTTAGTGTAATCTTCACATCCAATTATTGTTAAAGCAATAAAAGTAAGAAGACTAAGAGATACTATTATTTTTTTCATTTTCACTTTCTCCTTCTATTGCAAATAATAATTTAAACTTAATGATAACAGATTGGCAGAAGAATTATAAGTTCCATTAAATGGCGAATTGCCCGGTGTATATATCTCTTGAGAATCTGTTACAGTCAATTGTGAACCCCTGATAAATAAATAAGAACCACTTATACCAAAGTTTTTACCAAATTTAGCCTCGGCACCAATGCTTAAACCTAATCTGTCAGTATCAGGTAAACTTGGGTTAACGTATTCTGGTTCAACCGGCATCTGATCGTAGTATATTCCACCGAGTAATGCGAATTCATCAGAAATATTATATTGAGCTCCAAATCTTATTATGTAAGTATCTTTATATAAACGGCCACTTGATAAATCTTCAGTTTCCGGATCAACAAAATTAACATTTAGTGAATCATAGCTTGACCAACCAATCCACTGAAAATCTGCACTCAACAATAGTTGTGGAATAACCTGAACAGCAATACCGCCAACAATATTCATAGGAGTAGTGAGTTCTGCTTTAATGTCACCATTTGGTAACGCACCAATTTCCAATAACTGCTCAGCACCAGTAGTTGTAGCTGTACCTTCAAAATCATAATTGATTTCACTTCTGAAAGAAGCACCAATTGAGACTATCTCAATAGGTTTATACATAATTCCAAAAGTGTATCCGAAAGCTGTATGATCATTACCTTCAAGTTCAGCATATGCATCACCTTCGAATGGAGCCTGAGAACTATTTCGTGTGATAAGAACATCTGCAAAACTATAAACGAAGCTTGCACCAATTGAAAAATTGTCAGATATTTTATATGCAGCTGAAACTGGTACCCAAAAAGTTGTGAGCTTAGTTTTAAGTGCAAGATATCTTCCTACCCATCCCGACACTCCATTCTGTTCCTAATCCAAAAGGAGTTGTTATCCCGATTCCCAGAGAAAAATGAATTATTTATAGAATGAGTTATAAAAAAATGAGCTGGGAAAGAAAATCTCGCTTTTCATATAATTTTTGTCTACAGCAGGCGTAACTCCTCTAAATTGTGCATTGGGTGCTATCAAAGCAGTTCCCAGCATAAAGTTAGTTCCACTAAGCTGTGTCATACCAGCGTTATTCCAGTAAATAGCAGAGGCATCATTTGCAATTGCAGTAAATGCTCCACCTAGACCCATGGCTCTAGCACCATGTTCATTTATTTGGAATCCACCGGCCAGTATGATACCGGGACAAAGACCGAGTATCAAGAGGATAGTGTAAAGATATTTTTTCAATGAACCTCTCCTATATGATTTAATGGATTTTGTTATTTATGAAAATATCTAGTCAATGGACAATAGAGTAGTTCCTTTTTCCACAGCAGAACCTTCAGCTACAAAAATATTTTCTATTACTCCTGAAGCCGGTGCTTTCAGATCATTTTCCATTTTCATTGCTTCAAGAATAATAACTGACTCGCCTTGTTCAACTTTTTCACCAACACTCTTCCTGATCTTTAAAATTAATCCTGGCATTGGAGCTTTTACGTCTGTATGATGAGATTGATGAGCAGAGGAACTTTCCAGAAGCTTAAAAGCCTTTTCCTGCAATGCTGTGCGTACGGTGATGTCAAAATAATTTCCGCCAACTAATACTTTAAATTGATCGCTATTAATTTTTTCAGATGTCAGTTCAAAAACTTCGTTATTTAATTTCAGCAGGTAAGAATATCCACTGACCTGAATCAACTCATAATTAATTTTTTCTTCATCTAAATTTAATTCATTTTCATTAACTATCTCTACATCAAACTTTGAAGAGTTAACACTTATAATAAAATCATTCATATATCTGTTCCCGCCAGAGATTAGAGTTTTCAGTATGGTTAGCCTTGTAATTATTAGATGAAGATTTTGATTTTAACAAAGCTGATAGTATAGCTGCTGCCTTTTCTGATTTATCTTTATCCTGATTCTTGTCCAGTTCATCGAGGTTACTCATAAATTCATCGCTTAAAAAATTTATATCGAACTTCCCTGCCCTGAAAGACGGATGATCAATGATAAGTTTCAGAAATGAAATATTTGTAGTCAATCCTCCAACAATATATTCATTGAGTGCTCTTAACATTCTATTTATTGTAGATTCCCTTCTGTCAGACCAGCAAACAAGTTTTGAAATTAAAGGGTCATAGTGAACACCAATTTGAGATCCTGCATCAAATCCTGAATCAACTCGAACACCGGGACCTGAAGGTTGTGCATAGTTAACAAAAGTTCCAGTCGTTGGAAGAAAATTATTTGAAGGATCTTCGGCATAAATTCTACATTCAATTGCGTGACCATTTATATGCAAATCTTTTTGTTTAAATGATAACTGTTTTCCTGATGCAACAGATATTTGTTCTTTTACTAAATCGAGTCCCGTGATAAATTCAGTAACAGGATGTTCAACCTGGAGCCTTGTATTCATTTCGAGAAAGTAAAAATTCTTTTTTGAATCCATCAGGAATTCCACTGTTCCTGCATTAAAATAATTACAAGCCCGAGCTGCATCAATTGCTGCAGAGGTTATCTTCTGACGTGTCACTTCATCCACAAATGATGAAGGAGCTTCTTCAATTATTTTCTGATGTCTTCTTTGTATTGAACATTCTCTTTCAAAAAGATGAACATAATTTCCATGCTTATCGCCAAAAATCTGAACTTCAATATGTCGCGGATTCTCAATAAATTTTTCTATGTAGATTTCATCATTAGCAAAAGCTTTTAAGGCTTCTCTCTTCGTTGCTTCAAAAGCAGATTCAAATTCGGATTTACTAGAAATTTTTCTCATTCCTTTACCGCCACCGCCTGCTGTTGCTTTTAGTAACACCGGATATCCAATCTCCTTTGAAATTTTTATTCCTTCCTTCACTGAGTTGACTGCTTCAGTTGTTCCTGGAACGATTGGAACATTATTTTTTGCCATCAACTTTCGGGCTTCTGTTTTGCTTCCCATTAATGACACTGACTTCGACGAAGGTCCGATAAATGTTATTTTGTTTAGTTCAAGAGTTTTTATAAACTCAGCATTTTCAGAGAAGAAACCATAACCCGGATGCACAGCATCTGCTTTGATTTCCTGGGCAAGTTTTAAGATCTTTTCTTTATTTAGATATGATTCGTGTGCAGGAGATGCACCGATATGGTAACTTTCATCAGCTAACCGTGTGTGAAGAGTCGTTTTGTCTGCATCAGAATAAATAGCTGCTGATTTAATGCCGAGTTCGCGGCAAGCCCTAATTACTCTGACTGCAATTTCCCCTCTGTTAGCGATTAATATTTTTTTAAACAACACAGCCCTATTTTAATTCAACTATGGTGATGCCCTCTCCACCAAATTCTATTGGTGCAAAATAATAATTCTTTACCTTTTCATGCTTATCAAGAATATCCTTAACTGCCTTTTTTAGCACCCCAGTTCCTTTTCCGTGAAGTATTTCTGCACTCTGCTGTCCTGTCATATAAGAATCATCAATAAATTTCAAAATTTCAAAATCGGCTTCTTCCGGTTTTTTTCCTCTTATATCAAGACGATATTGAGTTACTGGTTGCTTAAAGTTGTGATTATGTATTACAGGTTTATCTTCTTTCTTTGAATGATCAATGAGTAAATCATTAATGTCAACCTGCATTTTTATTGAACCTGATTCTATTAACGCTTTTCTTTTTTCCTCATCAATCAGAACTATTGTTCCTGATGTTGAAGTATTTTTTATTGACACAAAAGTCCCAATACTAAAATCAGATATTTTTGTCTCTAATACAACCTCAGGTGAATAAAGTTTTTCTGTTTCCTCCTTCAGATCAGCTATGATTTTCTTAGCTTCCTTAATTACCTCCTTTTGTGCACCAGTCTCACGAATTTGTTTAATCACACTTTCAACTTTTTTATTAACACCTTTCAAAAAATCTTCAGCATCAGATTTTGTGGTTTTCAGTATATCCTTCTTTTCTTTCTCGAGCCGTTCAATATTGTTTTTGTATAAATTGGATAAACCTGATAATCTTGAGTTTTCAATTTCTAACTGCTTTAATTTATCTTCAAGCTTATTTGATTTTTCCTCGAGTTCTGAAATAAAATTTTCAATTCTGTATTTATCGCTATCCATGAAATTAGAAGCATCTTTAACAACGTCATCCTCAATTCCGCTTCTTCTTGCAATTTCGAATGCATAGCTTGATCCAGGAACGCCCAATTTAAATTTATACGTAGGCTTAAGCTGCTCGTGATCAAATTCCATTGCAGCATTTATAAATCCTGCTTCGCTATTCGCAATTATTTTTAAGCTGCCGTGATGTGTCGATGCAAAAACTAATGCACCGATATTACGCAATCTCATTAAAATTGCAGAGGCAAGTGCTGAACCTTCAACAGGGTCTGTTCCTGTTCCAATCTCATCTAATATTACCAAAGAATTTTCATCTGCCAGATTCAAAATATTTTTTAGATTATTTAAATGTGAGCTGAAAGTTGAAAGATCATCTTCAATTGATTGCTCATCGCCAATATCAATTAATATATTCTTAAACAAATGAAAATTAGAATCGGGATTTACCGGAATATGAATTCCTGATTGAAGAAGCAGGGAAAGCAACCCGACCGTTTTTAACACAACAGTTTTACCGCCAGCATTTGGTCCTGTTATTACAATTATTTTTTGATCATCCAGCTTTAAGTTCAGGGGAATAGCTCCGTCTCTTCCATACTTTTTAAGCAATACTGGATGACGTGCATCGTTAATAAAGAAATGTTTTTTATTATCTATAGAAGGAAATGATCCAATAATTTCGATTGAATATTTAGCCCTTGCAAAAAGTGAATCAATGTAAGAGATAGTCTTTAAAGATTCTTTTAATTTCACACTCTCTTTTCCAATCAGTGTAGTAAGATCTTTAAGTAGTTTCTCAATTTCTCGCTTCTCAGCAAAACCAAGAGTTATAATTTCGTTGTTCAACTCAAGAGTTTGTTCGGGTTCAATATAAACTGTTTGACCTGTAGCAGATTCTGAATGTATGAACCCTCGGAGATGTCTCTTATGTTCAGCTTTAACCGGGATTACCATTCTGCCATCACGAAGCGTTAAATAATCCTCCCTGACTATTCCCTCAGCATCAAGTGATTTCATTATGCTATTAATAGACTTGACCAGTGAGCTCTGCTTTTCTCTAATCTGTTTTCGAATATCGAAAAGTTTCTGGCTTGCTCTTTCTTTGATCTCACCCGTTTCATCAATTACCTTCTCAATATGATGTTCAAATACTTTATCAATAATTAATGAATTATTTAACTCTGATAAAGTCGGTGATATTTCAGAATTGCTCTTCAGGAACTGATAGAGTACCCGGGATATTTTAGCAAGTTTCAATATCTCAAGAATCTTTTTTGAATTGAGCACGACACCTTCGATTTTACTTTGAGCTAAAACTTCAAATAGATCAGGAATATAGTCTAACTGTGGCGGAGTTGTTTCTGATTAATATTTCCTTCGCTTCATTAACCGATTGCCCTTCCAAAGTAATCTTTTTCAAATCGGTTGATGGAGAAAAGCTTAAAATATTATTTTTGCCGTTCTCAGTAACTGCATAATTACAAATACTTTTTAAAACTTTTTGAAATTCCAGCTTTTCAAGAACAGAATTATCAATCATTGTGAAGCATCTTTTCCATTGATATATTCTTCAATTAGCTGTCTGGGTTGAGGTGTGTAATTACTTAAATATTCAATTGTCAGGGGAATTATCTGATGAGTGTGCGTATAGAAAAGTGAATCCTGCCTTGTTTGTTTATCCGGAAGGTTGAATATATTAACAATAATAAAAATCGCACTGAGAAAGTAAAGAATCTGAATCGAACCAACTATGCCACCAACAATTTGGTTTATGAGATTGTTTACTTTATCAAAAGGATGAACCACCCTTTTTAAAAACATAAAAATTGCAATTATAGAAAAGAAAATAATTAGCCCACCGATAATTTCAGCAAGATAGTATTCAATCCGGAAAAATCCCTCGATTAATAACCCAAGCTTTCCTGCGAAAAAAACAGCAGCCACAATCGCAAGAATAAATCCTGCTATGCCAACAAGTTTACGTATAAAACCATCCTTAAAACCGAGAATAAATCCAACAATAACTCCTGTTATTATTAGGATATCAAGAAGAATCAACTTACACCCAGCACTTTTTCAACTGCTTCTTTAATGGCTTTTCCATCTGCCTGACCTTTCAATTCTTTAACTGCCACAGGCATAAGTTTAGCAAAATCTGCTTTTGTTTGCGCGCCAATCTGACCTGCAATTTCTTTTATCTTATTAACAATCTCATCCATTGTTAATTGTTTTGGGAGATAAGTCATAATAATTTTTAATTCTGCTTCTTCCAACGAGGCAAGATCCTGTCTGCCGGCTTTTGTATATTCTTCCATAGCTTCTTTTCGTTTCTTTGCTGCAGAACTAAGTAATTTTAATTCTTCTTCTGCATTCAGTTTTTTTCCTGAACCGCTTTTTTCAAATTCCAGTATTAATGCCCTGATGGATCTAATAGTTTGAAGTCTCAAACTGTCACTTGACTTCATCGCTTCTTTTAAATCATTATTGATTTTTTCTGTTAGATTCATAATACCCTCTATAATAAAAAAGCAGGCTATTCTTTAAAATTGCCTGCTTAATAAAATACCACTTAAATGTAACTTAAATTTTTATATTCGCCGAATAATTTATTCTTAGACAGAATGCTTTCCTGAGTTCCTGCTGAATATCGGTTACATATCCCATATCAGTGCTTTTATCAATACGCAGAGAAACTATAACATTTGGCAAAGCCTGTCTCTTTCCATACATAATATTTTGAATTTCATCCATCTTAACAAGACTATCGTTTATTTGTATCTTGGCATCTTTGCCTACCCAGATATAAGAAATCAACCTCTTGTTTTCTATTTTTTCTATTGCTTCTGCTTCCGGAAGACTATAATTAACCAAAACTTCAACTTCTCTTAGAGTAGTTGTTACCATGAAAAACAGCAACAGCATAAAAATAATGTCAGGCATCGATGCTGTTGGTATTTCCTGTTTGGTACTCGATCTTTTCTTTTCAAATTTCATTATTTCAGTTCCTCTATTTTATTTTTTCAGGTTCTGCTATTGAAATAATAATTGGAACAGCTTCTTTTATTTCAGTCTGTTGTTCGTCATCGAGGTCGCTAAATTTCTTGCCATATTTTGAATTGGAATATTCATCCCTCACTTCAAAGAAAGCTTCCTTAACTTGATCTAAGGCTGAGATATACGCATTATAAACTGTTTTTCTATCGGTCTTAATGGAAACAATCAACTTTTTATTTTTTGGTAAATCTATCTTTGATTGAATTCTTGGTTTTAAGGTTGCAGTAATCTGAAACAACGAAATTGGTTGACCATCCAAAAGCACATCACTTGTTTCATTAATGAGCAAAGCAGCCATCCTATCCTTTGGAACTTCAACAGTTTCAATATCTTCAACAAATTCAGGCAGAGTCATACCAATTCCGGAATCCACATCAATGACAGTAGCCACAAGAAAGAAAATAAGAAGCAGAAAAGCAATATCAGCCATTGAAGACGTTGGTATTGTTGCCTCAGGTGTTTTTTTCTTTTTTATCATCTTATTGGTCTTTATTAAATCTGTAAATATTTAAAGATTATTTTCTTTTGGTTTTATATTCGTATAAAGCATCAATCAATTCAATTGAAGCTTCTTCCATATCTCCGACTAAGTTATCAATTCTTGAAATAAGATAATTGTAGAATACCTGAAGGATCATTGCAACGACCAGACCAAATAAAGTTGTCAACAAAGCAATCGCAATACCGTCAGCTACAATAGCTGGTGAAATCTGTGCAGCTTCTTTAATAGCATCAAATGCAGAAATCATACCTTGAACCGTTCCGGTAAATCCCAGCATAGGTGCAATCGAGATAAATAGCGAAATCCAGATCATTCCTTTTTCTAGAAATCCCATTTCAATACCACCGTAAGCAATTATGGCTTTTTCTGCTGCTTCTAGGCCTTCTTCAGCTCTTAGTAATCCTGCATGAAAAACAGATGCAACAGGACCCTTGGTATTTGAACAAACTTCTTTTGCCTGTTCTAATCCGCCATCATCCAGAGCTCTTTTAACCTTTATAATGAATTTTTTAGTATTTGTTTTCGAGCGGGTTAAAGTCCATAATCTTTCAAAGCAAAATGCCAGTCCTAGAATCAGGACTAATAAAATAGGCCACATAAAACCGCCGCCTGCTTCAAATTTAGTAGTTAACCAATTCAAAACTCCACCATCATTAGTTGCTTGCGCAATGGTGTTATAAAACATAGCTGTTACACCTGAGAAATCCATATAGAGTTTCCTCCTGAAAGTTTAATGAATGTTATCAAGAAAGGTTTTTTTCCAAATAATTTTTAATTATTAGTATGACTACAATAATGATTTCGGTACAGAAAGTCAACAAATTAGTTTGTCTAAATCGGCATTTTTTAGTCACCAATAAAACGGTATTTAAGTTTAAATATGTTCCCTGATATTAAATTATAATTTTGAAATATTGAATCAACAAATTCACCAATCTCTGAGGGTTTAATCCATTTTTCATAATCTGAATCAGTCATCCACTCTCTGTTAGAAGGTGTATCAATAATATACGGTGCAATAGCATTTGCGGAAAGATTGATCTCCTTTCCTTCTTCTGCAAGTGTTTTTACCATATGAATTAGAGCGGCTTTTGACGCTCCATAAACACCCTTTCCATCTTCAGCAACCAGACCGGTGTATGCAGATGTAAGACATATAGATCCCGAGTGAGAATTTTTAACCAGTAATGAGAAATATTTTGCGATTAAGAAATTTGTTTTCAGATTCATATTTATCATTCTGTCAAAATAACCAACTTCGGTCTCCCATATTTTTTTGCCACCCGTAAATCCGCCAACAGTACCTGAAAAGATAATATATGGAATCATTTGATGCTACAATGCTATCGAACGAATCTTTTACATTTTCCTCTACCGAAAGATCTTTTATAATAATCTTTTTGACATTATCCTGATAGAACTCTTTGTGTTTAAAATCAAACAAATAAAACTCATCATAGTTTTTACGAAGAAATATTTCAGTAACTCCATTACCTAATGCACCACTGCTCCCAAAGATTAGCAGTTTTTTTTTCATTCGGAGCTCCTGATTATTTTAAATTTAGCAATAACAGGAAAATGATCGCTATAGCCGCCAAGATATTTTCTTCCACCGTAAGTTGGAAAAGGTGTACCTTCGTATTTACCGGATTGAGTAACGATAAATTTTGGCTTGTAAACTTCAAATGAATTACATAAATATCGAATATCATTGCTTGTGATAATTGAACCTGATACTATTATTTGATCAAGCATATTCCATGTATCCCTGTATTTATAGCTACCTTCTCCAGATTCAAACGATTGATAAGAAAGATTAAATAACTCCCCTTCAGAATTAATTTCAAAATCTGTAGGTAACGAATCACATTTTATTGGATGAGCTTGAAGAGTTTCAAGCAGAGAAACATTTACCGGATCATCATTAAAATCACCTATAATGAAAATATTTGCATTTTCGTCAGTTAAATAAATTCTATCAACAGCATTGCGAAGTGTTTGTGCCGCAGCGATTCTGTTTGGTTCAGATTCTGCTTGTCCTCCCCTACGTGATGGCCAGTGATTTACAAAAACAGTTATTTTTTCATTTTCATCTGAAAGAAGATTAACGCCAAAGATTAATCGGGTCGGCCATTCGTCAGAGAGATGAACTGTATCTGCTTGAAGACTGAGTATTGAAAATTTATCTGATTTAAAAATTAATCCATTATCAATTCCCCTGTTATCAGGAGATTCGAGATATGCAATCTGATAATTAAGATCGGATAAATATTTAGCAACCATTAACGCAAATACTTCCTGGTTTTCAACTTCACAGACACCCAAAATATCAGGTCCACTTCCATTGTTCATCATCCTGATTACTCGTGAAAGATTATACATTTTTTTATCAAGCCGATCTTCAGTCCATTCCATTTCACCATTTGGCAAAAATGCTTCATCATTGATTACAGGATCATCAACGGTATCAAATAGGTTTTGAAGATTCCAGAATGCAACTACTAGTGTGTCCTCAGTTTGTGCATTGCAGTTGAAATAGAATAAGAGAACTACGAATAAGATTGTTTTTAATGTTTTCATTTTTTCACTATAATTTATTTAATTGCAAATTTATGGAAGACAGCATTCATCACAAAGATTTAAATAATTCCTGCAATCCAAAATAACCCTGCAGCTAAAATTGCCAAAAACATAGCATACGGTAGTTGAGTTCTTACGTGATCAATATGATCGCAAGCAGAAGCCATTGATGATACAATCGTAGTATCAGAAATTGGTGAGCAGTGATCTCCGAATACACTTCCACTTAATACAGCAGCTATTGAAAGAGAGAGAGAAGCATCTGAGTAAATTGCAGTAGGCACAGCAATAGGAATCATAATTGCAAAAGTTCCCCAGCTTGTTCCAGTTGAAAATGAAATAAAAGCAGATGTAATAAATAATATGGGAGCAATAACAGATGGACTCAATAAATCCTTTGATAATGATGCAACATAAATTCCGGTGCCAAGTGTTCGGCAGGTATCCCCAATTGAAAAAGCCAGACACCATTAGTATAGCAAGAGGAACCAATGCTGAAATTCCTTTTAATGTATAATCCATTACTTCTTTCAAAGTTAATATTCTTTGGATGAGTGAAATTAATCCTGCAACTACTATAGCTGCTAGGACTGACCAGAGAACAGATGTTGAACCTGATCCGGCAGTAATATTACCATCTCCAGTAATCAATAAACTAACAGGCATCATAATAATCATAACAGCAATAGGGATTATCATATTGAAGGATTTATGCTTAATTCCCTTTTTTGGTTTAAGTGATGCTACATCTTCAGATATCATTGGAACTGCACCATCTGCAATAGTTTTACCCAGTTTCAAAAGATCTTGTCTCTGCTTTTTTCATTGCACTAAAATCTTTATAACTGAAAGCAATAAATCCTGCAAAAAGAACCGAAAGAATAGCATAAAAATTTAATGGTATTGTGCTGAGGAAAAGTGAAACTGGATCATTCATCCCGGGTAATGCAGATTCTTTTTCAAGAAGTGAAACAACATAAGCTCCCCAGGCATTTAAAGGAATAAGAATACAAATAGGTGATGAAGTCGTATCACATATGTATGCAAGTTTTTCTCTGGAAATTTTGAACTTCTCATAAACAGGATGAAATATTGTTCCTGTAACAAGACAGGATATTGAAGATTCAATAAAAACTATGCATCCTACAAAAAAGGAAAATACTGTTGCTCGTCTTCTGCTTGTAACAATATTTTTTTTCTGAATGAGATCAACAAAACCCTGCACTCCGCCATTAGCTTGAGTTAAGGATATTAATGCCCCAACTAATGCACAAAATATTATTACTCGTGTATTACCTGCATCTTTAAATACATCAACTATTGATTGAATTGAAAGCTCTAATCCAGTTAATACATTTCCACCGGAAACAATTATCCATCCAACTACGATTCCAAGAAATAATGAGAGAAAAACCTGGCGGGTTTTAATTGCCAGAAGAATAGCAAACAAAGGTGGGATAACTGACAGCCAGCTGTATTCCATTAAGATTAAGGATGATTAAAAAAATTGATAGCGAATTAATTTTCTTTCTATATCTCCTTTAATTCACCTTATTATATGTTGCACTTCCGAATGCTAAAATTGGATAAAATATAATTCCAAAAAATGCTAAACCTAAACCGAATGCAGCATCCTTTCCAAAATTCTTAGCTATATCAATGTTTACAATAATTGCTACTACAATATTTACTAGTGGGATCAAATACAATATTATCCACCAGGTTGGTCTCCCGGCAATTAATAGAAATAAATAAATATTGTAGATTGGAATTAAAACGCCCCAACCTGGTTGCCCTGCTTTTTCAAAAACTTTCCAGAAAGCAACAATAGCAAAAATGGCTATTGCCAAAACAAAAATAATAAACAGTATTAAACCAAAATTGTCCATGAATAATCTCCTTATTTTTTAGTTAATTAATATTTGTTTAAAAATAGTAAAAAAGTAAAGATTACAATAGAATTATTTTAATTTAGCAGAATTATCATTCTTTATAATATTTTCAAATCCTCTAAAAATTAATTGAGTGATTTCCATTCAGCAATTGCTTGAAAGACTATTTTGTCATTTGTTTTATTCTTTGCTTCAATATAATGAGTTAATGGATTTTCAATTTCCGTTCCCTTGCATAATTGAATTTCATCACCATACTTTGACTCAGCTTTGAAAGAAACAATTAATGATTTAATCGTATGTTCCTTGTGAAATTCCTTATCAAAACAATCAAGCATTAGTTCGATATATTTTGCGTTATTGGCGTGCTGGTTCATATCAACATCTGAATATCGAATCTGTGTTGTATACATAATTTCTGTTTGCTGTGTAGGAATTATTTTTTGAGGAAGATCTGCTAATGCTTCTTTCGACTCATTCATTTTAATTTCAGGAAAAAGTTGAGGCAAAATTTTCGGTCGAAGACTTTTTGAATCGAGCAATAACCATGCTGAAGTTCCCCGACAGATGATTTCCTCATTTGAATCAAACATCAGATAATCTCTTATTGAATAAAGCTTATGTTGTTTCTTCCCCCAGGTTTGAATTTTAATTTCATCCATAAATTTTGGATAGTCGAATAAATTCAAATTTTGCCCACGATAAAACCCAGGTTAATCCTTTTGGAACAAAATTAGAGTAACCAAAATTTAATCTTTCTGCATCGTTTGAAGCCGCATCCTGGAAGTAATCGAGAATTGTATTGACTTTTAACCTGTCGTTAGCATCAACATCAAAAGCCCGGATTTTTTGAGTTGTCTCCCATAGAGGTTTCATAGAATAAAATCAATAAATTGTGAAGCAATGTTTAATTCGACTTAAATATGTTCTAATTATCATTCTCATAAATCTGTAGCCATTCGGGTAAATTAGCAGTCGCAGGTTTCTTTCCGTAAATAGCATCATCCATTACAACAGCAAATTTCCTGAACACTTTTGAATTTTTAATACCAAATCGTATAAAATTATGGAGTAAGTTATCAGGATGAGAATATGGACACACAGCAACGCACTTTCCGCAATCGGTTCCTAATGTACACCATAAATTAAAACACGCTTCTGAATTTATTTGCCATCGTTTAACTCCATCAATTTCTTTTTTGTCTTCAAATGATATTGCTCTACTTGGACAAGCTACCGCACATTTTTTACACATTTTACAAAAATCTGTTACGCTGTAATCCAATTCCCTATCATCAATCAACAAAGGAATATCAGTTGTAACCACAGAAATTCTTACTCTTGGTCCTAGTTTTGGAGTCATCAATAAACCCATTCTTCCAATTTCTCCTAAGCCAGCATCTCTTGCTACCAAAGGGCAAATTACCTGGTAGTTTCCATCAATGTGTGCTCTTGCAGGATAACCTAAGTTACGGATGAATTGAGCAACCTGAATAGCAACTGTTCCTGAATCTAAATATTGCTGCGCAGATTCCATTACAATCGAGCCGGTTGGTGCAGAATGTATCATGGTTTTATCCATTTCCACAGTAAATGCAATTGCATACTTGTGACTGTTTTCAATCTCCCCACCGTATCTCTCTGCTCTTCCACCAGTCGTATACAAATGGTAATCCTTTAGTTCAGTAATTCCACAACCCAACCGCACCTAATTTTTTAGACCAACTTTTAATAAAATTTGTGATTTCACTCGTTCTAATTTTTATCGGTTTTATTGAATGTTCTCCATCAACCATCACCTTAAGATTTGCAATTGTTTCAAAGCTTGCATCAGCCGCTGAAAAATGAAATGGATTGTATTGTGTTGATCCCTGTTTTAACAGGCCTGGTCTTTTACGAAACTTTTCATCTAATATTTTTTTCTCAGGATTGTCTTTGTAATACTCTTCAAATCGATCCGTACCATGTTTTAATTCGTTTCGTGAAAACATAGTATCTCTTTCGTCAATCCGTTTCGTCGGTACATCGTTTTCTATTTTATTTCCTCTTATCGGAAGGAAGAGTATAATTATTAATACAGAGAATACTATTAAGAGCACTATTGATAATTCATTTTTAAGTGGAAATTCAAAAAATATCGGAATAAAAAAAGGTAGAGGTAGGATTATTGAAACAATTGCTAATCTGAGAGCGGCAGTTTTCTCATTTTCTTTGATAGAGGTATATACTGCGAATAAAAAAAATAGAAACAGTATTATTCCTATAACACCGCTTATTACAAATATTGTTTCCATAGTAAGTGAAGTTTATTACACCAAACTTACAATTCTTTTCAATCATTTAAATTCATTTATGTTGAATAAACTAATTTCACTCTTTAAATATTAACTGAGTGCTATGAGGATATTTGACAAAGATTTTTATGAAGCCTGAGTAACTCTGGATTTATACTTGCGCAGATGATGAAAGCTAATAAGCTTTTTCTGGTTCTCATCCCATAATCTTAAGAACATACTTCGCATACTTGAACGAATAGTTAAAGTAGCACTATTCTGAAAAACAGGATTCTCTTTGTAACATTTTTCAAGAAGGTAATTTGGTATTTTCGGGCTCAGGTGATGAATATGATGAAAACCAATATTGCCTGTGAACCATTGTAAAACTTTCGGAAGTTTGTAGTAGGAACTTCCGCGCATCGCTGCGGATGCATAATCCCAACCATTACTTTCACTCCAGTAGGTATCTTCAAACTGGTGCTGTACATAAAACAACCACGTTCCTGTAGTTGAAGCGATAAATGTTATAGGAAGTTGAATCATCAAAAAGCTTTGCCATCCGATAAGCCATATCAAACCTGTAACTATTAATGCCATTACAATGCTTGTAATGTAAACACTGGGTTGGAATTTTTTAAAATCTTTAGGATCAGATATTGGTAACCTGTAAAGCACAACAAATAAAATAACAGGAATAATTACAAATAAAATAAACGGGTTGCGGTAAAGACGGTATTTTAATTTTCCCCATCGCGATTGCTGTAAATATTCCTCTACAGTCATTGTGTAGATATCCCCAATTCCTCTCTGATCAAGTTTACCTGCACTGGCATGATGAATTGCATGATTCTTTCGCCAATAGTGATATGGAGTTAAAGAAAAAAGACTTCCTGCCATTCCCCAAAAGTCATTTGCTCGTTTCGATTTGAAGAATGATCCGTGACCACAATCGTGCTGAATAATAAAAATTCTTACCACAAATCCTGCTGCTGGTAGTGCCAAGAGAAGAGTAAGCCAGTAACTTACATCCAAGCTAAGAAACATTAAATACCAGATAATTAAAAAAGGAATAAAGGAATTACACAACTGCCAGATACTTTTTCGATTAGGTGCGTTTTGATATTTTTTTACAAGTTCTTCCCAGGAAGGTAGTTTTGAAACTGTTTCTTTTGCAGATATCATATATCGAGTTTGTTGTATTCTAAAATTTGAATAAGTAAAGATAGTGATAAATCACTATAGAAGGGAAAATGACTTTGATCATATCATTCCGTTCTTTTCGTAATACTCAAATCCTTTCTTTGTAAGAATTGAATAGTTCATTAAATAGTGGATTCGTTAACCTTCTTGAAATTAAAGCAAGATTTACCCTGCATTCTTTTTTTAAATTCAGGTGATATACCCTTAAGAAGTTTAGGATTTATGTAAACAGGCATTAAATGGAAACTGACATAATTTTTTTTTATTTGAACCGCACCAAAATAAATATCAGCTTTACGCTTTTCATCGTAACCAGCGTTCAGGCTATAATTAGCATCTTTATCAGTTATAACTCGTAAACTCTTTTCATATCTATTTAAGATTGATTTTAATGATTTAAATATTTTATTGAATTCTTTGATTTGGTTCTCTATACCAATACATCTCCATTTATACATAGAAACTGAATTATTTCCTGCCTGCAAGCAGACAGGATTGAGTGTAAATATTTTTAACTTTTTGGTTTTCCACCAAGAAAATTATAAACAAATCCAGCCAGTATAGCTCCAATAATTGGTGCTACCCAAAACATCCATAATTGAGCGATTGCCCATCCGCCAACAAATATTGCTGGTCCAGTGCTTCTTGCTGGGTTTACTGATGTGTTTGTGACAGGAATGCTAATCAAATGAATTAATGTTAAAGCTAAACCTATTGCAATTCCAGCATAACCTTTTGGTGCTCTTTCGTCCGTTGCTCCAAGAATTACAAATAAGAAAAAGAAAGTCATTACTATTTCAGTTACAAAACCTGAAACTAGTGAATAACCACCAGGTGAATGTTCACCATATCCATTAGAAGCTAATCCACCATTGATATCAAAACCAGCCTGCCCGCTTGCGATGAAATATAAAACTCCTGCACCGGCAATTGCACCCAGTACCTGTGAAATTATATAAGGAAGAATTTCACTCGCTTTTATTCTTCCACCTACCCATAATCCAATGGTTACAGCTGGATTAAGATGACATCCTGAGATGTGTCCAATTGCATAAGCCATTGTGAGAACAGTTAAACCAAATGCTAAGGCAACACCAAGCAATCCAATACCAACACCAGGAAATGCAGCAGCAAGTACTGCACTACCGCAACCACCGAGTACGAGCCAGAATGTTCCAAAGAATTCAGCAAATATTTTTTTTGAATCCATTTTCCCTCCAAAGAATGATTTTGATTGTTTTAGTTAAGATACTTAAGTAATGTTTTGTAATTATGCCCTCAACAACACCAATTAAAATTTACGGAAAAATAATTGACAATAATAACGCTTTCTGAAGAAAATAAAGTTTCCTTAACTCTTAATTGATTATAATATAATTTAAACTTAGATATCTAATCAGTATTTTCAATTTAATAATTCTGTTTAATAATTACACCTAATATGAAAAATAAAACGTTTGTAATTGTAGATGCTATGGCAATGGCTTACAGAGCTTACTTCGCATTCATTAACCGCCCACTCAAAACCAAGCAGGGTGAACCTACCTCGGCAGTTTATGGATTTGTGACCCAGCTTGTCAAAGTTCTAGAAGATCATAAACCGGACTACATTGCAGTTGCAACAGATTCAAAAGAAAAAACTTTCCGCCACGAAATGTATGAAGATTACAAAGCTACCCGCGAAGCAATGCCCGATGATATGATCCCTCAAATTGGAAGAATAAAAGAAATTGTTGAGTTGATGAACATTCCTCTTTACATCAAACCCGGTTTTGAAGCAGATGATATTATCGGTACAGCAGTTAAACTTGCTGAGAAGAAAGGTATGATCTCTTACGCTATAACACCGGATAAAGATTATATGCAGCTTGTAACAGAAAAAGTAATAGTTGCAAAACCCGGAAGAGGTTCGGATGAGGTTGTATTTTATAATGTTGAAAAAGTAAAAGATGAGTACGGCTTCGAACCAAAACAGATGATTGATTATCTCGCAATTATAGGCGATAGTTCTGATAACATTCCAGGCGTTAGAGGAATTGGTCCCAAAGGTGCACTTCCACTTTTGCAGCAGTTTGGTTCACTCGAATCTATTTATAAAAATCTTGATAAAATTGATAAACCCGGTACAGTAAAAAAACTGGAAGAAAGTAAAGAGAATGCATTCCTTTCAAAAGAACTGGCAACCATAAACTGTAGTGTCCCAATGGATTTTGATTTTGATAAAGCAAAATTTGAAAAACCAAATTTTGATAAACTGAGAGAATTATTTATCGAGTTGGAATTTAGGACTCTTTTTAACCGATTGCTAAAAGTTTACAACCAGGATGGCGATCAAAAAAGTGTGTCAGATGAGGATATATCTGTTGCCGGGAAATTTGATAAATCTAAATCAAAGTTTGAGCTTATCAACTCTAAAAAAGATGCAGAAAAACTAGCAGTGCATTTGAGTAAATCTTCTCTTTTCGCATTTGATACTGAAACCGATTCACTCGATCCGTTCTCTCTGAATATCGTTGGTGCTTCATTTTCAACAAAAGCAGGAGAAGGATATTTTGTTGCGATTGATCCCGGAAGCAAAATATTTTCCGATGGAAAAAAGAGATTACCTGTCGACGATTTCAAAAAAATATTTAAAGCAATTCTTGAGAATAAAAAATTAAAAAAAATCTGCCAGAACGGTAAGTATGATATCTCAGTGATGCGCGGATTGGGAATTAAAGTAGAGAACTTCTATTTCGATACCATGGTTGCAAGTTATATTATCGATCCTGACCAAAAGCATGGAATGGATGGTCTTTCTGAAAAATATTTAAATTACCGCCCTATTCCCCTCTCTGATCTCATCGGCGAGAAAAAAGATGCATCAAAGATTTTTGATGTTGAACTCGAGAAGCTTTCCGATTATGCTGCGGAAGATGCAGATATCACTTTCCAGCTTTACGAAATTCTAAACAAAGAGATTAAAAAAGAAAAACTTGAGAAAGTTGCATTCGAAGTTGATTTCCCACTTGTTCCTGTGCTTGAAGATATGGAATACGAAGGAGTTAAAATTGATAAATCTGCACTTAACAGTTTTAGCAAAGAACTGCAGAAACTAATTACCCGTTACACAAAAATAATTCATAAAGAAGCAGGCGAGGAATTTAATATCAGTTCACCCAAGCAACTTCAGGTTATTCTATTTGAAAAACTTGGATTAGCTTCCGGCAGAAAAACTAAAACCGGATTTTCAACAGATGCACGAGCTTTAGAAAATCTTCGTGGTGAACACAAAATAATTGATATAATTCTTGATTACAGGCAGGCTACTAAATTAAAATCAACTTATGCCGATTCTTTACCAAACTTAATTAACTCAAAAACAGGAAGAGTTCACACAGATTTTAACCAAGTAGTGGCTGCAACTGGAAGACTTTCAAGTATGAATCCGAACTTACAGAATATTCCTATCAGAACTGAAATGGGCAGAGAAATTCGAAAAGCATTTGTTCCAAGAGATAAAAATTATGTTTTACTAAGTGCTGACTATAGTCAAATTGAACTTCGATTACTCGCAGCAATTTGCAAAGATGAAGCACTTATGAAATCATTCAAAGCCGGAGAAGATATTCATCGTAGCACTGCAGCACTTGTGTTTATGGTAGATCCAAAAGATGTAACACCCGATATGAGACGAAAAGCTAAGGAAGTAAATTTTGGAATTCTTTACGGCATCGGTCCGTTTGGATTGAAAACAAGACTTGGAATTCCACAGGCACATGCAAAAGAAATTATTGAAACATATTTCAAGACTTTCAAGAATGTTAGAAAATATATGGACGATTCTGTTAAGAAGGCACAGGAAAAAGGATATGCTGAAACCTTGCTTGGCAGAAGAAGATTTCTAAGAAATATTAATAGCAATAATAGGGTTGTTCGCCAGTTTGAGGAAAGAGTCGCAATCAATATGCCCATCCAGGGAACTGCAGCAGATATGATAAAACTAGCAATGATCAAAATTTATAAGGAATTGGAAAAACGAAAATCAAAAACAAAAATGGTTCTGCAAGTGCACGATGAACTTCTTTTTGATGCTCATAAAGATGAAGTAGATGAACTTCGTCCAATGATAAAAGAAATTATGGAAAAAGCTATGTCAGTTGATGTTCCGATTGTTGTTGATACAGGAGTTGGGGACAACTGGTTGGATGCTCATTAAAAAGTTTAAGTTTAGGTTTGAGTTTAAGTAGTCTAATATTTGTAATTTTTAATTGAAAATAGATAAAGCTGAAATAAAAAAAATTCTTTGCATCAAGCCACGAGGTATTGGAGATATACTTCTGTCTACTATTGTTTTGGAAAATTTGAATGCGGCATTCCCCCACTCCGAAATTCATTACCTAACAGAAGAATTCGCAAAACGCGCTATTGAAAATAATTCTTTTGTATCGAAGATACTTACTTTTAAAAGAGAGGATTTAGTTTTCAAAACAATAAATAAAGTCAGAAAAGAAAAATATGATTTGGTTTTCGATTTTTGGTCAAATCCAAAAACTGCTCAGATTACTTTTTTATCAGGTGCAAAATACCGAGTTGGATTTGAAAAACGAGGGAGAAAATATGCTTATAATTTTCTTGGTAAAAATGGAACAATGGGTGAACACGCTGCCGAAGATAATCTTGTGCTTCTGAAAGCTTTTGATATTCCTATCATTTCAAAAAATATTATTTATCAAACGACAGAAGAAGAGAAACAATTTGCTGAAAAATTCTTAAGTGAATCAAAAATTCCAATTGAAGGAATGCTAATTGGAATTATCCCTTCAGGAGGTTGGGAATCTAAAAGGTGTGATCCAGTGAAATGGATAGAAATTTGTGATGCAATCCAGAAAAAGTATAAAGCTCAATTTTTAATTCTGTGGGGACCAGGAGACGAAAATGATTCAAAGATGATTTCTGAAGGTTTGAGCCCTACTGCTGCTGATGGCTCCAAATTCAACTTTCGGTGAGTTATCGGCCTTGGTTGAAAAATGTGATATGATTATTGCAAATGATTCCGGTCCAATGCACGCTTCAGCTGCTCTCGGTAAGCCAACACTCGGTATTTTTGGTCCAACAAACCCTAAAGCCCACCGCCCATATTCAGAAAACTCTTCCTATGTTATTCATTCAGAATTGCACTGCATCATTTGCACAAAACTGATTTGTCCATACAATCATGAGTGTATGATTGAACTGCCAATTAAAAAAGTGATGAAAGAATTTGATAAGTTGATGAAATTCGTGAAGTAGTTTTTATTTATTCATAGATGAATACGCATCATCGAAAAATTTATTAAGTTTATCTGCATACCTACTTAAAGTATACTCTTTGTTAAATGTATCTTTTGCAGCGATTCCAAATTCACCAGAAAGCTTGCGATCATTGGCTAAATGCAAAATATCTTTTGTAAGCTCATCCGGTTTTGAAATATTAAAAAGTAATCCGTTTTTACTATGCTCAATAAATTCATCATTTCCCAGAATATCCGATGCAATTATAGGCAATCCCGAAGCTGCAGCTTCGAGTAATGCTAACGAAAATCCTTCCGAGCGTGATGGTAGTAAAAAAATATCCATCGCTTTATAATATTCATAAATATTATCGATAAAACCTGGCAATATAATTCTATCCTTAGCTATACCAAATGTGGATGCATATTCAATAACTTCTTCTTGATTTTCTTTTGGAATACCGATAATAAGCAACACAAATCTTTCGTCAAGTTTTGAAAATGCTTCGAATAAAATATCAAATCCCTTTCGTTCTTTATGGAACCAGCTAGATATTCCCAAAACTATTTTATCATTTATTCCAAATTGGTTACGAATTTTATCACCTGATATTGTTGAAATATCATCAGGTATCTCAGTTGTATTATGAATAACTTGAACTTTATTTTTTTTGATTCCTTCCTTCATCAAACTTTCCGCTACACCTCGGCTACATGCAATCATAAAATCAAAATATTTGTTATAGATTAAGGCCCTATGAATGGTGTACTTAAGTGAAATATTCTGTCTGTAAGCTACGCTAATAATATCTTTTTTCGAATTTCGACTTAATTTTCATCACAACTTTTCGATCCTGCGAATGATAAGCAACCAGCAAAATCTGCTTTTGCTGCGTCTAAATATTTGAGAACTTCTTTTACCAGAATTGAAGTCTTTTGTCTACTTTCAATTTCAGCAATTGGAATACCTTTTTCCAATGCTCTTTTTTTAGTTAATGAATCTTTTGAAACGAATAATGTTAAATTATGTCCTTTTTCTATCAACGCAGAAGAACTGAGAATCGCCATCTTGGCACTTCCCGCATAACCATCACCAAAACTGAACTGTAGAATATTGTATTTCATTCTGAATTTTAGTTTCTGATAATCAGAATAATTATGTTTAATTTTGTATTGAATTTGTTCACTAAGCTATTTCAAAATTACAAATAAAAGATTGATGGATTAAATTATGTCTAAAGAATTTCCATCTTGTAAAAGATTCTCTGGTTACAAACCTTGTTTTCCTGACCATAACTGTTGGGAGGACGGATGTAAAGACAATATTCCTGTTGGCAAAAAAATTCTTATTATCAATTTGGATGCAATGGGTGATGTGCTAATGACAACAGCACAACTTCCCGGAATTAAAAGAAAATTTCCCGAATCAACTATTTACTGGGTAACTCTTAAAAATGCTGCTCCGCTACTAATCAACAATCCATTGGTTGACCATATTTACATATTCGATTCTGCTTCGATTATGGTTCTTCAACAATTAAAATTCGACTACGTTTTAAATGTTGACAAATCTCAGCAATCCTGTGCGTTGTTAAATAGCCTGGTAAGCGATCACAAACTTGGCTTCGGATTAAATCAGGATGGAAATATTATCCCAGTCAATAAGGGAGCACATTATAACTTTCGGCTTGGAATGGATGATCATTTTAAGTTTAAAGTCAATCAAAGAACCGGACAGGATTATTTAGCAGAAACATTTGAGATTGATTATAAAAGAGATGAGTACATTTTTGAGTTAACGGACGAAGAAAAATCTTTTATAGAAAAGTATAAAAAGAAAGTTCGGTATCACAAAAAAGGATAAAGTTGTCGGATTTAATACAGGATGCTCCGAACTTTATCCAAACAAAAAGATGACGATCGAACAACATATCTATTTGATCAAACAACTTCTTAAAAAGAAATATAAAATTTTATTACTTGGCGGACCGGAAGATACCGAACGGAATAAGAAACTTTATTCACATTTCAAGGGAAAGGTAATTAACACTCCAACTACTGAAGGATTAAGACGAGGTATTTGCTATGAAAGTATTCCAGATATTATAGTTACAGGTGATTCTCTCGGAATGCACATAGCAATAGCACTGAAGAAATATGTCATTGCCTGGTTTGGTGTGAGTTGCTGGACTGAGATTGACCTTTACGACCGTGGAGTAAAATTATATCAAGAGGATTTGTTATGCTCGCCCTGTTGGAAAAAGAAATGTCCCTATGATCTTGAATGTATAAAGATGATTGATCTTGACAGAATACTTAAAGAAGTTGACAAATTTTTCAGCGGCTAATTACAAGCATTCCAAAAATTTATTCTGTGTATGAATAATAATATATTTTTAGAAGCAAAAACGAAATCTAAACCGTTACTATTAGACGGAGCCATTGGAAGTTACTTGCAACAAAAGGGATTTGAAACTGATGATATACTTTGGGCGATGAATATCAATCAATCAGATCCTGAAGCAGTGATTCAAATTCATAAAGAATATATTGAAGCGGGAGCAGATATTATTACAACAAATACATTTCGTACTAATCCTTCATCATTCAATAAATCAGGCCTCAGTTATAATTCGTCCTACGTTGCCCGAGCTGTGAGACTTGCTAAGGAAACAATCACCGGTAAGAATATATCAATTGCTGGCTCAAATGCACCGGCAGAAGATTGCTACCAAATTGAACGTTACTCTTAGCAATAAAGAGTTACAAATGAATCACTGTAACCATATTGATTTACTTATAGATAGTGGGGTTGACTTTGTTTTAAATGAAACACAAAGTCATTTTGATGAAATTCAATTTATATGTGATCATTGTGATAGAAATGAAATACCTTATGTTATTAGTCTCTATTTTGATGAAAATAAGCAGCTGCTATCTGGAGAGAAACTTGAATCTGTTTACGCACTGCTGGCAGATAGTAATGTTCTAGCAGTAGGCATCAATTGTATTTCGCCAAAAGTATTTTTTGAAGCCATTGGGAGCACAAGGCTATCAAATAACTGGGGATTCTATTTAAATTGTGGAAGTGGTCATCACACAGATAAAATAATCCAATGTGGAATACAACCCAATGAGTATCTTGAATCAGTTAAAAAAGCCTTACCATACAAACCTTCATTCATAGGTTCCTGTTGTGGTTCAAGTCCCGCACATACAAAAATAATCAGAGAGTTTTTGGATGGAAAAAATAGTTGTTGAATCCCCTGCTAAAATAAATCTCGGTTTAAATGTTGTCAAGAAAAGAGAAGATGGCTATCATAATCTGGAGACTATTTTTTTTCCTCTTATGTTATCGGATAAAATTACTTTCGTTAAATCTGATAAATTAAATATTAATACCAACTCCGATATCCTTAATAAACTGACTAATAACTTAGTCCACAAAGCAATTGAACTTCTTGAGGAACGAACAAATAAAAAATTTTTATTAGATATTTTCATAGAAAAAATAATTCCAATTGGTGGTGGATTAGGTGGTGGAAGTTCTAACGCAGCTATAACTTTAAAAGCTATTAATAAAATATTTGAACTCGGATTTAATTTTAGCAACTTATCTCAACTCGCATTAGAGCTTGGATCTGATGTTCCATTTTTCTTAAATCCTGTTCCAGCATATGCAGAGTCAAGAGGAGAAATTCTACATTCATTGGATATGGAATTACCCTACCCAATTTTGATTGTAAACCCAAGAATAAAGATCAACACTGCCTGGGCTTTCAAAAAAATAAAACCCGCAAAGCCAAGCAAGAGTTTAAAAGCTTTCCTTAAAGCGGATTTAACTGACTTAGATTATCTGAAGGAAATTGTTACAAATGATTTTGAGGAAATAGTATTTCAAGAGTTTCCACAGATTAGGGATATTAAAGAAAGATTGTATTCTACATGGAGCTCAATTTGCTTTAATGAGCGGTACTGGTTCAACAGTGTATGGTATCTTTTCGAATCTTCAAAAGGCGTATTGGGCAGAGGATTTTTTCAAATCTAAATATTTTACTTTTCTGCATAATCCATTTAATAAAGGATCAATTACCTGACACATCTTTCCATAATTTCTACAAATCCTTTCTTAACATTCATTTTCATTTTTATTCCTAAAGGGAATGTCACCATGTCTTTGATGTGTCCGTGTGGGAATGAATGAATCACAGGAATTTTGATAGTATCAAAATAATCATTCCAAACTTCCTCAAGTGTTAAAGATTTTTTATTCTTGTCTTGTTCAATGCAGCCCGAAAAACTCCCAAGAATAATTCCCTTCAACTTCTTGAACATATTATTCAATTTCAATTGATTAAACATTCTGTCAATTTTATACGGTGGTTCATCAATTTCTTCCAGGAAAAGAATTTTATTTTTTAATTCAGGCAAATATTCGGTTCCGATCAGAGCAGAGAAAACAGATAAATTTCCTCCAATAAGTTGACCAGATGTCTCGCTAACATTATTTATTGAAAATTGCTGGTTTGCAATGATCTGGATTCTTCCTGGCCTGGAAGTGGAAGTAATCGTTTTCCAAAAATTATCTTCCGTATAATTACTTATTTCATCGGAGAAATTGGATACTACCATTGGTCCGGCAAATGTTACGAGATTTGCTCTGTGAAGAAATGCCATTTGAAGAGCTGTGATTTCACTGAAGCCGACGAATACTTTTGGGTTCTTCTGTATCAGCTTATAATCAATTTTATCCAGCAACCTGAATGCTCCATATCCTCCCCGCAAACAGAAAATTGCTTTTACTTTTTTATCATCAAACATTTGATGGATATCTTCAACTCTCTCCTCATCTGTTCCAGCCAAATATCCTCGTAGTTTGTCAACATTTTTTCCAAGTATGGTTCGGTAACCCAATCCTTCAACATACTTGATTCCACTATCGACAAGTTTATGATTATCAGGTGAAGAGGCCGGAGAAATTATTCCGATAAGTTCTCCCCTTCTTAACTTCTTTGGCTTAATATAATTCACAATTTATAACCTTATAATTTCAAATATTTAATTTACTTCGATAAAATTCAATTCTTGTAAAGCAAATTAAGTAGACTCGGCATTATGAAAAAATTTCAGAGCTGCAGGATTAATTTGTGATTGCTATCATAATTCAAAATTAACAAAGAGTTAACATTTGAATCCATCGCAAAATGAATTTTAATTTTATATATTTCGTTAGTTAAAATTGGTCAATTCATTAAAAAAAATGAAAAATAAAAAGATTTTATATATCTGTGGTTCAATGAATCAAACCACACAGATGCATAAAATTTCTCTCGAATTACCGGAGTACGAAGCATACTTTTCTCCCTTTTTTGCTACAGGCTTTTTAGGTTTTCTGAATAGGTTAAAATTAGTTGAATATACGATTTTAGGTGGTGAGGTTAAACAAAACGCACTAAATTATATTCGAGAGAATAAACTGAATTTAGATTATCGAGGTAGAAATGATGATTACGATTTAGTCATAATTTCTCAGGATATTACTTTTCCAAGTAATCTAAAAAAATTTAAAACCATTCTTGTGCAGGAAGGTATGACTGACCCTCCTGACTGGAGATATCATGTTACCAGATTTTTACATCTTTACAGGTGGTGTGCAAGTACATCAATGACAGGATTGTCTCATCAATATGACTTCTTTTGTGTTGCGTCTGAAGGATTCAGAGAACAATTTATTGAGAGAGGTATAAATCCAAATAAAATTCGTGTAACAGGGATTCCAAACTTTGATAATATTATTAATGAGATGAAAAAACTTAAGTTTGAACATAAAAACTTTGTTTTAGTAGCCACTTCAGACATTAGAGAAACATTAAAATATGAAAACAGAAAAAAACTTATCGAGTTTGCTGTTAAAATAGCTAATGGAAGGAAGCTTATCTTTAAACTTCATCCAAATGAAAATGTAAAAAAGCGAATTGCTGAAATAAAAAAATACGCACCTGATGCACTAGTCTATCACGGTGCAAGTATTGATCCTCTGCTTGCTAATTGTGATGTCTTTATTACTAAGTTTTCAAGTACCTTATTTCCAGCCTTTGTATTAGGAAAAGAAGTTCATTGTGCTATTAATAATGAAGAATTACAGAAATTAGTCCCGATTCAAAATAACGGCACATCGGCAAAAAACATTGCTGAGGTAGCGAAAGAATTGTTAGAATCATCCCCCTCTGTTATTAGGAAAAGAGAAAAAAATAAATACTATTCTTATCTATTCCAGAATACTAAATATCCTTTAAAACGCAAATTTGCTCAAACAAATACCGGGCATTAATGTTTTCAAAGTGAATACAAATCCAAAAATTGTAACGATTATCCAGGCCCGAATGGGTTCATCTCGCTTACCGGGAAAAGTAATGCTTCCCCTTGCTGGTAAACCTTTGATATTAAGAATGTATGAACGTGTGGCATTTTCTGAATACGCAGGTAAAATTGTCATAGCCTTTACAGAGGATCAGGCAGATGATGAACTATTCAAACTTTGTAAGCAAAACAATATTAGAAGTATATCGCGGTAATACTCTTGATTTATTAGACCGACACTATCAGGTGGCAAAAATATTTGATGCTGATGCTGTAGTTAAAATACCATCCGACTGTCCACTGATTGATTCAAAAATTATCGACAAAGTTATCTTGTATTATATTAACAATAGAGATAAATATGATTTTGTGAGCAACTTACATCCACCGTCATATCCTGATGGAAATGATGTTGAAGTAATGAGTTTCAAGGCACTAGAAAAGCCTGGATTAATGCGAAAAAGGATTTCGAACGTGAACATACTACGCCCTATATTTGGGAAAATCCGGATAAATTCAGAATTGGGAATGTGGATTGGGAAACAGGACTAGATTATTCAATGACTCACAGATTTACGATTGATTATAAAGAGGATTATGAGTTTATCAAAGGAGTTTATGATGAGTTATATCATAAAGATATTAAATTCGGGTTAAGTGATATTTTAGGACTTCTTGAGAAAAAACCAGAAATGAAGAAAATAAATCAAATGTATGCCGGAGTGAATTGGTACAGAAATCATATAAATGAACTGAAAACAATTTCACCTGAACAAACAAAAAATATTTAATCTACTTATGCCAAATAAAATAGAATTCAACAAAGATTATCCTTCAATAGAAAAGTCTGACGAGCTTTATCAAAAAGCATTGGAGCTAATTCCCTGTACCACACAAACACTTGCCAAAGGACCGCAGCAGAATATAAAAGGAATTGCTCCAAAATATTTAGCAAAAGGAAAAGGGTCTCATGTTTGGGATGTTGATGGGAATGAATTTATAGATTTTAACATGGCTATCGGTCCCCTTTCTCTCGGTTATGCTTATGATAAAGTTGACGAAGCTATTAAAAAGCAGCTTGAAGATGGAATCACTTTTTCACTTATGCATCCACTGGAAGTTGAAGTTGCCGAGTTGTTAAATAAAATAATTCCAAATGCTGAATCAGTCAGATATAGTAAAACAGGTGCAGATGTTACTTCTGCTGCAGTTAGAGTTGCACGAGCATTTACTAAAAGAGAAAAGATTTTATGTTGCGGTTATCACGGATGGCACGACTGGTATATTTCGGTAACTGACCGAAATGCCGGAATTCCTCAAGCTGCTTCAGGATTTAACTTTTACTTTTAACTATAATGATATTCAATCAGTTATTGATTCAATTGATGAAGATACAGCAGCAGTGATTTTAGAACCGTTCGTTTTCGAAGCACCAAAAGATAATTTTCTTCATAAGTTGAGAGAAGTTTGTGATAAAAACGGAACACTTTTAATTTTTGATGAAATGTGGACTGGTTTAGAATTGCAATTGGAGGCGCACAGGAATATTTTGGTGTCAAAGCTGATCTTGCAACATTTTCAAAGGCAGTTGCGAATGGAATGCCCATAGGAATTCTGGTTGGAAGAAAAGATGTGATGAGTGTTCTGGAAAAAGATGTTTTCTTTTTTACAACATTTGGTGGTGAAGCTTTGTCACTTGCAGCAGCAAAAGCAACGATTAATGAAATTAAAGAAAAAAATGTTCCTGCTTACCTGGCAAAGCAAGGTAAAAAATTGAAAGATGGCTACAATAAAATTGCTGAAGAATTAAATATGCCGTACACAAAATGTATTGGATATGAATGCCGTTCACTTATGACTTTTGATTCATCAGTAGGAAATCCTTTGGAAATGAAATCACTCGTTCAGCAGGAAATGATTAAGCGTGGAATTCTCTGGGGTGGTTTTCATAATATGAGTTTTTCTCATTCTGATGAAGATATCGAATACACATTGAAAGCATACCGGGATGTTCTCCCTATCTTAAAAAAAGCTGTTGATGAAAAGAATGTTCGTGGTTATTTGAAAGGTGAACCTGTTGAACCTGTATTTAGAAAAGTAAGTAACTTTAATACTAAACCAAAGAAAAAATAAATTGTCAAAAGAAAATAAAATATCAGAACTGTTTTCTCTAAAAGAAAAAGTAGCTGTTGTAACCGGTGCACTTGGGCTTATCGGCAAACATCATTGCCACGCTCTGGCAGAAGCAGGTGCAAGTGTAATTGTATGCGATTTAAATGAAGGCGAATGCGCTAAATTTGCCTCTACCCTTCCTGCTTTAGCTTTAGGCATTTCTGCAGACATCACGAATAAAAAATCTGTTAAAGATTTGAAAGACAAAATTCTTAGCAATTATGGAAAGATTGATATTCTTGTAAACAACGCTGCCATTAACGATAAATTTGAAGATCCACTTTCTGCTTTGGAAGAATCAAAATTTGAAAACTATCCCGTTGAAATGTTCAAAAAGTCACTTGATGTAAATGTAACTGGAATGTTCTTATGTTCTCAGGTTATTAGGAACTGAAATGGCTAATAAAGGATATGGAAGTATCATCAATGTTGCTTCAACTTATGGAATTGTAGCTCCCGATCAGTCAGTTTATGTAAACGAAAAAGGCGAGCAAACATTTTATAAATCTGCCGCTTATCCTGTTACGAAAGGAGCAGTAATTTCATTTACAAAATTTCTTGCCGCTTACTGGGGCAATAAAGGTGTCAGGGTTAATACTCTTTCTCCCGGAGGAGTAGAAAATAATCAGGAAGAATTTTTTGTGAAGAATTATTCTACAAAAACACCGCTCGGTCGAATGGCTCAACCTACTGATTATAAAGGCGCGCTTGTATTTCTTGCAAGTGATGCTTCAAGTTATATGACGGGTGCAAATTTGTAGTTGATGGAGGATGGACAGCATGGTAATTGATAATCAATTAAAACAAAAGAATCTTCATCTAAAAGAAAAACTTGAAAAAATAAAAGTTGTTCTTACAGATAACGATGGAGTATTGACTGATACAGGTGTTTACTTTTCTTCAAAAGGCGAAGAGTTTAAAAGATTTTCAATCCGAGATGGAATGGGAATCGAACGATTAAGAAAATATGCAGGAATTGAAACAATAATAATTACGGGCGAAGAATCAGGCTCTGTTAGAGCAAGAGCTGAAAAATTAAAAATCAAGGAATACTATCTTGGCGTTAAAATAAAGGAAGAGATACTCTCGGGAATAATGAAAAAGAATAATGTCACGCCTGAGGAAATTGCTTTCATCGGGGATGATTCAAATGATTTTGAACTAATGAAATTAGTTGGTTTCAAAGTAACTCCAGCAGATGGGATGAATTTTATAAAAGAGATTTGCGATTATGTTTGTGAAAACAGAGCAGGCTTTGGTGCATTCAGGGAGCTGGCAGAATTAATATTAGCATTTCAACACAAACCGGATTCTGGTAATTAAGATATAGCTTTGGAGGAATAAATGAATAGGGAGATAAAATATTCGAAAGGTTTGATTGGGGATGGTCATCCTGTTTTTATCATCGCCGAAATTGGTATTAACCACAATGGTTCTCTTGATATAGCAAAGAAATTAATTGAAGGTGCAAAAGCTGCAGGCTGTGATGCTGTAAAATTTCAGAAAAGAACTCCTGAGATCTGCGTTCCTAAAGATCAGTGGAATATTGAAAGAGATACTCCCTGGGGACGAATGACTTACATTGATTATCGTCATGTAATTGAATTCTCGAAGGATGATTATGCGGCGATTGATAAATTCTGTAAAGAAAAAAATATTATCTGGTTTGCTTCCTGCTGGGATGAAGAAGCTGTTGACTTCATTGAGCAATTTGATGTGCCTATCTATAAAACAGCTTCTGCTTCGTTAACTGATTTAGACCTTCTGCTAAAACACAAAACATTAAATAAACCAATTATAGTTTCTACTGGAATGTCAACAATGGAAGAAATTGAAGAGGCAGAAAAGATTATTTGATGGTAAAAATATTCTTGATCGCTCATTCAACTTCATCTTACCCTTGTCCAAATGAAGAATTAAATCTGAAAATGATAACAACATTGAGAGAAAAATATCCTTCGATTCCAATTGGGTATTCAGGACACGAAACCGGGTTATCGCCTACCTGGGCAGCTGTTGCTTTAGGCGCCTGCTTTGTTGAAAGACATATTACACTCGATCGTGCTATGTGGGGAAGCGATCAGGCAGCTTCTGTAGAAGTTGATGGATTTCACAGACTTGTCAGAAATATACGTGATATCGAAATTGCTTTGGGAGATGGAATTAAGCGTGTTTATGACAGTGAATTGGGTTTCAGAAAAAAATTAAGAAAAGTAAAGTAAACATTGAATTTGTATGGCTAACATTTTCACAGGTATAATTAACTGGGTTAGAAAATTATTTTAGTGGAATGTCCGATGCCGAATTCTATTCGACTTTAGTAATTGTTGGAGTTGCTGTATTTTTTGTTATTGCAGAAAGGATCTGGCCATACACAAAAGGTCAGAAAGTTTTACGTGAAGGTTTTTTTGATGATCTTGCTCTTTATACAATTGCACAAAGTTATATTCTCGGAATATTCATTTTTACTTATATAATTAATTTTATTGATTATTCAACTGGAATGTCAAGATTGCAGTTGTTCAGAGATGTTCCGATATGGATTCAGTTACTTTTCTTTTTAATTACACACGATCTTTACATTTACTGGATGCACCGCTGGCAGCATAAGAATAAATATTTATGGAGAATTCACGAAGCACACCATTCACCAAAGAAAGTTGACTGGCTTTCCGGTTCACGTTCTCACGCACTTGGAAATTTTAATTAATCAAACGATTGAATTTCTTCCGATTGTTTTACTTGGTTCCCCACCTGAAGTAATTGCATATAAAGGAGTGATGAGTGCAGTTTGGGGAATGTATATTCATTCAAATCTTGATTTGCACACAGGAAAACTTCAGAGAATTATTAACGGACCAGAAATGCACCGCTGGCATCATTCAACAGGTAAAGGAAGGAACAGGAACTTTGCTACAAAGCTTGCAATATGGGATTGGATTTTTGGAACAGCGTTTTTACCCGAAACCAAACCAGATGAATACGGACTGAAAACTTCTTTCCCGAATAATTATTTTATGCAGACTTTGTTTGCTTTCAGAACATTTAAAACGATCTCCAAGAACCACTTCAAGAAAGTTAGAAGCTTAAATCAATTATAAGCTATGATGTTACGGTCGTACGTGACAGTTTGATAAACACTTTACTTCATTAAAATTTGGTCCTCTGTAGTTTTAACGAAGGAGGATCATTTTCTTAGTTTCTATAAAAGAGCCTGCTTTTATTCTGTAAAAATAAATACCACTTGCAATGTCAGGACTGGAGTCCTGACCTACTGAAAATTCAACTTCATAACTTCCAACAGTTTTTTCTTCGTTGACGAGAGTTGCAATTTCATTTCCTAAAACATCAGAGTTAGAAGCTTAATTCTCCTACATCGTATCTCAAGTTTTTATAAAATATTCATATTGTTTCGGGGTTTGGAATGAAAGCCTGTTGTCAGTCTGAGCTTGTCGAAAACCGACTATTCAATCATTTGACACATTCGACTTATCAGTGAACAACAGTAATTAAACTAATAGTTAATTTTTACTTCAACAGCTTCATCTTCTTATTCAATGCTCTGTCACCAACACGGATTGAATAAATATAAACTCCGCTGCTAACTTTGCTTCCGCTTGAGTTATCCCCTTCCCACTTCGTTAAATAATTTCCTGCAGGAAGATTTTCATTAACTAAAGTTTTTACCAATCTTCCCGTTATATCATAAATGTTCAACTCAACATTTGAGTTAGTCATATCATAAGGAATTGAAAAAGAAATAATTGTATATGGATTAAACGGGTTCGGGTAAGTTGTTAAGTAATATTTGTGATTCTGGAATAATCTGGTTTTCATCCACTTCAACTGAAGTAATTAAAGACGGTCCACTTCCTCTTGATTCACCCAGACTATCTGCAAGGTAAATATTAACCCATTCCGGTCTTAATGCAGATTGGAGATAAGTTGTAGCCCATTCTTCATCTGTTAATCTTAAAAAGTTTGTTGTTCTGTATTCATAGTAGCTTGTAACCGGACCAACAAAAGCAGTTGGTTCTCCAAGATGATTTTCTGTGATGAATACTCCAAGATTAACAGGACCGGTACCAACGTGAGAAATTGCACCAATGTAACCACCACCACAATTAGTTGGAGTTGTATGAATGTCAGCAACGATATGATCACTTTCCATCAATCCTTCATATCCAAATTCTCCACGCATAATATCATCATAAAACAGATTTGGGTACCATCCATCTAATGAAACACCACTCTGACCTGTTTCGTAAATCATTCCTTGCAGAAATGCAACTTCAGCACCATTAAAAGGAATTCCTGCAAGCTCTTTTTCACATATTGTCTTTAAAGTATCTGTTATTCCTTTACATCTTCCGAAATAATAAATTATTTTGTTTTTTATTACCGGATCAGGAAAATTCAGACTTGTGAAATAATTGTAAGCTTCATCAGCAAGACTATTCAAACTCGCATAAAATTCCGGGAATGGTTCAACATAGCTATATGGATATGAACAAATTGTTCCGCCAGTGTATGATTGTTTTGCGTATAAAAGATTATCGTGTCGAAGTTCAGTCCAAGATGCTAACTGTGTATTCATCTTTTGCTGCCAGAAAGCCGCTGTTTGCATAAAACCAGGTAAGCCGCTTCTATCTTCGGGCGGATTTAGACTTCTTATGGAGTTCAACCAGTAATTGTAAATAGAACTTTCCCAGAAAGCAGGATCGTAATGATCAATCAAATACCTGAGTGCCGCAAGATTTGTAGAGTAATGATATTCATCCAGCTCGTCCACAAGCAATTGAGCAGAAGCACTATTACCAAGTGAAAACAGGACATCAAGTGTTGATGGATATAATCTGCAAATTTTTTCTCCCATATATTTTATCCTGTCAAACACAACCGATGCAGTAACATAAGAATCTATAACAAACCGTTGCCCGAACATCATAAAAGCAGAAGCCGGTTTTATACTGTCAGGGGTAAAAGGATTGCTGAACAGAATTTGAGAAAGAATTAACTGTTGTGCAAAAGACTGATTTGCAAGAGTATCCTGGAATTCCACCATCTTCAAGCTATCGAGCAATTCAGTCGGATTATTTAATGATATAGCTTGCTTCAAATAATCAAGATGATCAATCCTTACGTTATCAGATTCTCCCACAAAAAACTTAATGATGTATTCCATTTCATCATAAATTGGTGTTCCATTTGCGAGATCAAATAATTCATCAATCAGGAATGCATCAATAGCTTGTCTTTGAATATCTGCAAATGTTTGATTCTCACATTGAACAGGAAACGAAGCAGGAGCAATTAAATATAACTCAACTCGTCCAAGCCACATCATAGCTCTAAAATATCCTTCGAGATCAATTCCTGTTTGAGGATTATAAACGTAATGTCCTCTTGGTTTAAATTGGCTCCAATCCATAACCCGGCATGTTGAAGAAAATATTGTTGCTGATTGACCTCCCTGTTCATTACTTATCCAGGTAAGGATAGAATCTATCATTACACCGTTTTCGGGATAGTACGGTGATGCATTTTCTTCAAGTAATAAAAGTGGAACAGTTATGTAAAGATCTACATCCTGCAGCATATTGATCATATCCGGGTTGCTACCATAGGTATTGTGCAATTGCCCGATCGAATTTCTTAAATCCCAGAGCAATTCAATCAACCTGTCCTCGAGCAATCCAACTTCCATATCCTTCAATATTCTGTCGTAGGAAATATGAAAGGCGTGCAAAATTGCATCAGTAGAAACGAAAACAGGAAAATCCTGATGAAATATTTGCAGCAAGGATTCTCCAAATGAAATTCTTTTTAATCTCTCACTCACCATAAATCCATGATCCTCAATCAAAGATTTTTCATATTCCGTAAAGTTGTAATAACCATCCAGAGTATCGAAGTAAAGAGCATCTTCGTAATTAGTATTTATCTGGTCTGTGAAAAATCCGGCAGGATGCATCTGAAGTAGTTCTTCAGTACTCATATTCTGATGAGATTGAAGAAACAGTGTGTAGTCTTCTAAATTAAATACCTGGGAATAAGTGAAGGATGAGATTAAAATTGAAAGAAAAATGTACCAGCGAAAATTTACAGAGAGGTTTCATGTTACACCTCAATTTTTTTTCAAACTTAATAAACGATAATTGAAATAACAATTTCCAATTGGCAAGTATTAATTAAAAAAGCCCCAACTTATAAGTTAGGGCTCAAACTCAGCTATTGAACTAATTTTATAGCCTTAGTGTAAGACTCCCCATAATACTGTAACTATCAATTGTTTCACCAACCTCAGGTACACTATCACCATAAACAATAGTCGCTTGATCCCAAAATCCATAAATACCTGCAAGATGAAATTCAATTGCTCCCTCACCTGATGTAATACCTGCACCGGCAGTTACAAATTTTCTATCATTTTCAAAAGGTGTATCGGCAACCGGATAAGGGATTACCATTGCACCAGCTCTGAAACTCAATCCTGTAAATGGTAATCTGAATTCTGCACCAGCTTTTACATTAAATGTTTGTGTGTATGTTCCAATAATATCTTTATTTAGACCAGACATCTGTGGAACGTCCAATCCACCGGAAAATTGCATTTGTGTATAATCTATGTATGTAACTTCAGCAGTTGCAGTGATAATCCAAAGATTTACATCTGCAGCAACACTAAATTCATATGGTGATTGAATTGTAAAATTCGTTTGAAATGACCGTATCAACTTCAACTGTACTTCCAGTTGAAAATTCAGATCTGCCGGTAAAATAATAGTCTTCTGAAACCGAAGTAATGGTAGGTGTTTTTACCGAAACTCCTACTCCAATAAAATTAAATAATCTATAAATAATACCGAATCTCAGATCATATCCATTGAAGACCCAGTCCTTTATATTATTGATATAGAAAGATTGGAATCCGGCAGTGAGTGGATCATCTGCTATAGTTCTTAATGTATCAGAATAATATCCCATAGCTATTTGATTCAGTGAATTCGCCATCTCTTCTGATAGCTTCCAACATTGTAATTAAAACTTGCACCAAAGAAAATATTGTGAGCAAACTCGTATGCAATTCCGAATGACCAAAAATTTATACTTCCATTCGTAAGCACATCACCGGATTGATTTAAATTCCCGTTATCAATTACTGTGCTATCTGAGATATAATTTCCTGTTTGCGGATCATTGTACGGATAACTTAATAGCAATTCACGTGTAAGATAACTATTTGCAGAAGTCAGACCCTGGATAAGTGAGTTATTATTAGAATTAAATCCTCCGAATTGAAGTGTGCCGTTAAAATCTTTGGTTCTATCATATCCAAGTGATATCACAAAATTATGATCAGAGGTGTCATTAGCAAGAGGAATTATCATTCCAGCTTCAGAAAGTGTTGTCTCAGTTCTTTGTCCTAAAATTGTGTCCTGAAGAAAAATTGCTTCATTATTATAAAGATTCAAACCAACAGAAGTGTTGATAGTAAATTTTCTTGCAAGTCCAAGAGCAGCTGGATTTCTAAGAGTTGCAGAATAAGTATCATTTATAACAGAATTGGAATTTCCCATTGACAATGAACGCGCATCCAAAATTTGTCCACCAGCTGATAAGCAGTAAGAGCATCATTGATACTGGGGCTAAAATAATTTTGAGCATTTGATAAAGTTCCAAAACAAATAAGTGAAAGAACTAGCGAGAAGAAGAGATATATTTTTATTCAATATTTAGTATTCCACTTATGTGTAATTTCTATTAAAAAACTCATAAAAATATGTGTATTAATGCAAAATTAACAGGGTATTAATTTATGGGTTAGAGTAAAACTGCACCAACTTATATAAATGCAGATGTCTTGTATTGAATAGATGAAATTAATCAATCAGTATCTTTAAGTAATATTGAAATAAAAAAACCTCGATAGAAGTTACCGAGGTTTTGTGACCCCAAGGGGATTCGAACCCCTATTACCGCCGTGAAAGGGCGAGGTCCTAACCATTAGACGATGGGGCCAGGTAAATAAATAAAATAAGAAAATGAACAATGTTAAATTGGGTGAGCGATGGGGATTGAACCCACGACCCCCAGGGCCACAACCTGGTGCTCTAACCAACTGAGCTACGCCCACCATCATTGTGTACGCCCGAGTGGACTCGAACCACTAACCTCCAGCTTAGAAGGCTGATGCTCTATCCGATTGAGCTACGGGCGCTCTAAGCAACTAACAATAAAAAAATCTCTCTAAATCGATCAATGAAAAAAAGTGTCGGGGCGGCAGGATTCGAACCTGCGACCTCCTGCTCCCAAAGCAGGCGCGATAACCGGACTACGCTACGCCCCGATGTTACAACTTCCGTCAAAAAAAGAACAAAAAATATACTTATTACCTTCCGATAATAAGCATCTTAAAAATTGAACATTAAATATATCATTCGAATCTTGAAAAAAAAAGTAATTTTTCTGTCATAATTGAGGCTAGTATTCTGAACTAATGAGATAAATATTATGTGGCTTTCACATAGATTCATTCTTGGTTAAATTTCACTTTAATTTTTATGTCTGTTAATATCACAATATGAATGTATCCTGGTATATTGCTAAGAATTTTATTCTTTCCAGAAAAGATTCGCGCTTTATTAGTTTAATTTCGACAATCTCAATTGTAGGAATTGCTCTTGGTGTGGCCACACTTATCATAGCAATAAGTGTTTTGAAGGGATTTGAACAAACAATAACAAACAAGGTAATCGACTTTGACTCCCATATTAAAATAACATCATACCGAACCATTTTACCTGATTACAACAAATCTTTGCCATGGTTAGAATCACAACTTGCAGCATTTAATCCCGATATTACTCCCTTTGCTTCTAAACTTGTCATTGTTAGTTATAAAAAGAAAAAGGATGGACTAAACTTAATTGGTATTGAACCAAATGATGAGAAACCATTTTTGGTAAGGAATATTGTCTCTGGAGAATATAAATTATTAGACAATTCTGTTCTTATCGGTAAAAAATTGGCAGATAAACTTTTCATAAAAGTTGGGGATAAAATTACAGTCTTTGCTTTGAGAAATGATGATATTCCTTCTCCCGATAATTTACCAAATATAGAAAAATTCTTAGTCACTGGAATTTTTGAAAGTGGTATGACTGAGTATGATGATACATATGCGTATACCTCTTTAAGTACTGCTCAAAAATTGTTTGCAATAGGTGATAATATTACAGGCTATAATATAAAGTTAGCTGATATTTCGAAGATTGACAGTCTAACCATCCATCTTGCTAAAAGTTTACGATATCCGCATTATGTAAGGTCAGTTTATCAACTACACAGAAATATTTTTACTTGGATTGAATTGCAGAAGGAACCTATTCCGATTGTGTTGGCTTTAATTATTCTTGTTGCAGTTTTCAACATAATTGGTACTTTGTTGATGATCGTTCTGGAAAAAACAAGAGCGGTTGGAGTTTTAAAAACTTTGGGTTCAAAACGAAATCAGATTATGACCATATTTCTGATTAACGGTTCAATCATTGGTGTTGTAGGAATTATTCTTGGTAGTGTGTTTGGATATCTGTTAATGTTCATTCAGGAGAAATTTGATGTTATAACTCTCCCCTCATCGGTTTATTTTATGTCGAGAGTTCCATTTTTAATTACTGCAGATACATTCATCGTAATTGCAATTGTAACATTCCTACTTTGCATTCTTGCATCGCTTATTCCAAGTTTTATAGCTTCAAAAATTAAACCCGTAAACGCTTTAAGGTTTAGTTGATGAATTTCGAAACCTTCATAGCAAAGCGATATTTGATCTCAAAGCATAAAATTAATTTCATTTCAATTATTTCATTTATATCAATTGCTGGAATTACAATCGGAGTTGCAGCATTAATTGTAGTATTATCAGTATTCAATGGTTTCAGTTCTCTTGTGGTTGATTATCTGATGAATCTTGATCCTGATATCAGGATAACTGCAATATCGAATGAGGGCGAAAAAGATATAGCCAATCTCAATCAATTTTTGAGTGAACAGAAGGAAATAAAATCATTCTCACCGTACATTGAAGGAAAAGTTTTAGCTTACAGCAAAGGAATAACTCAGGTAGTTAATCTTAAGGGTATTGATGAAGAGAGCATAAATGATGTTTATCTGCTTGGTGAAAATCTGGTTGATGGAACCGATGATAATTTTACTAGTAGTTCTCAAAGAGTCTTTGTTGGATTGCAGTTAGCGGATAAGCTTCTTGTAATGTCAAAAGACTCAATATTACTTATTTCACCTGCCAATATTGAACAAGCAATAACTCAGTTTTCGTTACCACTCTCCAAAAAAGTAAATGTCGCCGGAGTATTCAGTTCGAAAAACAGTGAATATGATGGTGGATACCTCTTCTGCTCACTTAAAGATGCTCAATATTTATTCGGTTATAAAAATAATTTTCAAGGTTATGATATCAGGTTGAATGACGTAAGTAATTCAGGAAATGTTAAGCAGGTATTGCAAGCTAAACTTGATGCCAATAATTATAGTGTTGAAACGTGGTATGACTTTCACCAGGAGTTGTATTCTGTAATGCAAATTGAAAGATGGACAGCTTATATTATTCTCTCGTTAATAATTGCAGTTGCTACTTTCAATATTCTTGGTTCACTCTCAATGTCAGTAATAGAAAAACAACGTGACATTGGAATATTACGTTCAATGGGGGCTACTGAAAATTCAGTTCTCAAAATATTTATGTTCGAAGGATTGCTTATTGGAATTTTGGGAACATTACTTGGTGTGATTATCGGTTATATTGTTTGCTACGCACAAATTCATTACAATATTTATCCACTCGATCCCTCTCAATATAAAATTGATTCTCTTCCGATTGAAGTAAGATTATCCGATTTCTTTTTTATAAGTGGAGTTTCGATGTTGCTTTCCTTTTTTGCTTCGCTGTTTCCAGCAAAGAGAGCTGCAAAAGTAAATCCCATAAGTGCAATTAAGTGGGAATAGATCAATTAATAATTTAGAATGAACAATAAATAATTAGATGGATCAAATAATTTTAAAAACAGAAAATATCTTCAAGTCGTTTCAGACCACCAAAAAAGTCAAGTTGAATGTCTTGAAAGGAATATCACTTGAAATTCAAAAAGAAAAAATCACAATCATAGTTGGAGCTTCGGGTGCCGGTAAAAGCACTCTTCTTCATCTTCTTGGAGGATTGGACAGACCGGATTCGGGAGAAGTGTTTTATGATGAAAAAAACATTTTCAATTTTTCTGATGACAAGCTTGCCAATTTCAGAAATAAAAATGTCGGTTTTGTTTTTCAATTTCATCATCTTTTACCAGAATTTAGTGCCCTTGAAAATGTAATGATCCCGCAATTGATTAACGGTGTAAATCTTTCAAAAGCTAAAAGCAAAAGTGAAGAATTACTTTCTACTGTTGGGCTGAAAGAACGATTAGATCACAAACCGGCTGAACTTTCGGGTGGTGAGCAGCAGCGTATTGCAGTTGCTCGTGCTTTGGCAAATAGTCCTAAAATAATTTTTGCAGATGAGCCTACCGGAAATCTCGATTCAATTAATAGCGAAGAAATTCATAAGCTGATTCTTGATTTGAAAATAAATCTGGGAGTAACTTTTGTGATAGTTACTCACAATCAAAGCCTTGTAAATTTAGCAGATCACATTTATGAGATAAAGGATGGAAAAATTGCGTTAAAAAATTAGACGCTTATTTTATTTGTTATTCCTCATTAATGTTCGATAAGTACTCAAACATCAATCTAACTCCAAAGCCTGTCATATAAGTCTTTATTATAATTAGTAAGATTATTTGCAACTGCCGGACCTGCGATATCAAGATGAGCCCAGGGAATTTTTTTATCTACAAAATTCTCCAGAAATTTTGCAGCTGTAATTGCTCCTCCCCAGCGGCCTCCATCATTATTTAAATCTGCTATTTTGCTTTCATTTTCTTTATGGTATTCATCCCACATCGGCAATCGCCAGACTCTGTCATGAGTTTTCATTCCAAATTTATATAAATCATCAGCAAGTTTGTCATTCTTTGTAAATAGCCCGGCAGCATTTAAACCAAGTGCTGCAACACAGGCACCTGTTAAAGTTGCAAAGTCAATTATCTCATCTGGTTTTTGTTTTGAGGCATAATCCAAAGCATCAGCAAGAATCATTCTGCCCTCAGCATCTGTATGACCAACTTCAATAGTCTTACCTGAAGCGGTTTTTACAATATCGCTAGGTCTCATTGCTTCGCCATTAATCATATTCTCAGCAGCTGGAATAACTCCGAGTATTTCAACAGGTAAATTCATTTTAGCTGCAGCCAGCATTGTTCCGGCAACAACGGCAGCACCAGACATATCCGCTTTCATTTCAAGCATTCCCTGCCATGGTTTTATACAATAGCCACCTGTATCAAATGTAACGCCTTTACCAACCAGAGCGATCTTTTTTCCATTGCTCTTTTTGTTTTTTGGTTTGTATTCAATTACAATAAATCTTGGTTTAGCATCACTTCCCTGTCCTACCGCAATCAAGCCACCCATATTTCTTTTTTTAATTTCCTTTTCATCAAATACTGTTACTTTCATTCCATGCTTTGTTAATTTCTCTTTAACACTATCAGCTAGTTCGAATGGTCTTAATGCAGACGGTGGTTCATTTTGCAGGTCTCTTGTGAAGAATATCCCTTCCACTAATGAATTATTTTTTGCAATTGCAGATTTAATAGCTTTTTCATCATCAGCATATATGAATACTGAAAGATTGCGAGTTTTATCTTTTTCCTTTTTATACTTGTCAAAAGTATAATTCCCTAATGATAAACCTTCAATAAATGAACGGTAGAAGTATTCTTTGTCATCAAAATACTTTTTGACAATACTTATATTCGGTATAAATATATGTAACGATTGAACTTCGTCATTTTTTATTTCTTTAATGAAACCGGCTAGATGATTTCTGAAATAATCAACTGTAAACTTTTCATCTAATTTGAATTTATGAATGACTAATTGTTCCTGCTTTCCTTTACTATTGAAAAATTTAAGCTGCTTATTCTTTTTGACACGCAAGTTCTTTTTTTGAAGTTCAGAAAGTTTGATTCTGAATTTCTTCTCAAACTCGTCCAAATTTTTACTAATATTCTTATCATCTTGAACGTAAGTCACTACAGCTGATAGACTATCAATTCCTAATTTTACACCGGGTTTGTAATTCAATTTGAACATTTTATCCTTCGATATAGTTATTTAATAAATTTTCCGCTTCATTTAATATTTTTGGTATTATGTCCTGCATTTTTGCATCTCTGAATCTTGCTCCGGACGCATTAGTATGACCACCACCCCCAAATACTCCCGCCAATTTATTTACAGGTAATTTTCCTTTAGATCTGAAACTAACTTTAAATCCATTTTTCAATTCAATAAAGAGCATACCAATTTTAACACCCTGAATTGACAATATGAAATTGACAAAATTCTCTGTATCGCTTTCTAGTGCATCATACTCGTTAAAATCCTTCTGAGTTATAATCATATAACCTATTTGTTTTTCAGCAATTAACTTTAATGATGTCAAACACTTTCCAAGTAGTTGGATCTTGCTCAATTTACTCTCATCGTAGAGTTGATTATAAATCTCTGTTGGATCAACTCCTGTGTCAAGTAAATCGGCAATAATTCTATGCAGATCAGCAGTTGTTCGTTCAAAACGGAATGAACCAGTATCAGTCATAATAGCAGCATATAAGGGAGCAGCAATTTCTTTGTTGATTTTTACTATATCTGTACTTTTTATGAAATCGTAAAGGATATGTCCTGTTGCTGAATAATTAATATCAATAAATTGAAAATTTACAAAATCCTCCGGATCCTGATGATGATCAATGCAAATTTTTAGCTGCTTGGAATCAGAGAAAGCTTTTTGCATACTTACCATTCTATCCACCCTATTGAAATCTAATGCTGTAAGGATATCTGAGGAATCAAAATAGCTATTGTGCAAAGCCGCATCATATTTTTCGATGACGTTATCAGAATCAAGAAATTGAAGATTGTAAGGGGTTGCACTATGATTAATAATTTTACATTCTTTCCCTAACATCTTTAACATTTTATAAAATGCAACTTCAGATCCAATTGCATCAGCATCGGGATTTACATGAGTTGTGATAAGAAAGGATTGGTTTGCAGTAATTATATCAGTTAGTTTTTTGAAATCTATCATTAATAATAAAAGGGGCTTTCTATCAAGCCCCATCCTGTGAATAATAAAACTTATTAATTATTTAGCTAACTTCCCAGGTGTTTGCACTAAACAACACTTTTTCTAAGTCGCCTTTTCCTTTTTTCTCGATGACCTTGTCAATTTGATTACGAATTCCATTATCATATGTTTCCTTAGAATATTGTCTGAATACTCCAATTGGACTTGGAAGATCATGTCTATCATCTAAATGAGCAAGAATCATTGCGTGTACTGGCGCATCTGAAAATTCGTCATGAACCCAGAGGTCATCTTTGGAATATTTTCCATTGGATATGTCTACCACCTTTGGATGAGCACCATCAAGTTTAATTCCTTTATCCTGGTTTTTACCAAATATCATTGGCTTTCCATGTTCAAGAATAAGTATGTGATCCTCTTTTGTATCTTTGTTAGTTAGAATTTCAAATGCACCGTCATTGAATATATTGCAGTTCTGAAATATCTCAAGTAATGCAAAACCTTTATGCTGACCTACTCTCCTTATCATTTCTTGCATGTGTTTTGGATTACGATCAATTGAACGGGCAACAAATGTAGCATCTGAGCCAAGAGCAAGTGATAATGGATTGAATGGGTAATCAACGCTTCCGAAAGGTGTTGTCTTGGTAACTTTACCTTTTTCAGAAGTTGGTGAATATTGACCTTTAGTCAATCCATAAATCCTGTTGTTGAAAAGAAGTAACTTTGATATCAATATTTTTTCTACAAGCGTGAATGAAGTGATTTCCACCGATACTTAGTAAATCGCCATCACCAGTTGCAACCCAAACGGATAAATCAGGATTAGCTACTTTAACACCGGTTGCAATGATTGTTGCACGTCCGTGAATTCCATGAAATCCGTAAGTATTCATGTAGTAAGGAAATCGGCTTGAACATCCAATCCCGGAAACCCACACAATTTTTTCTTTATTTGCTTGAATTAAATCTGGAAAAGTTCTTTGAACCTGTGCCAGAATAGAATAATCTCCACATCCGGGGCACCAACGAACATCCTGATCACTTGTGAAATCCTTTGCAGTATATTTCTTTGTAACTGTTTCTGGACTATTTGCCATTTCCACCTCCAAGTAGAGAATTTATCTTTTCTAAAATATCGTTGACTTTAAGCGGTAATCCCCTTACCCGATTTAATTGTTCCACAGGGATTAAAAACTCACTTCTGATTACATGTGAGAGCTGTCCAAGATTTATTTCAGGAACTAAAATCTTTTTGAAACTCTTAAGAACTTGACCTGTGTTTTTTGGCATAGGGTTTAAATATCTAAGATGAGCATGAGATAATTTTAATCCTAAATTTCTTGCTTTTATAACAGCATCTTTTATTGAGCCATATGTACTACCCCAGCCTAATATTAACAAGTCCCCTTCTTTTTCTCCATCAATTTCAAGTTCAGGTATGTCGTTAACTATTCCTTTAATTTTATCTGTTCTTAATCTAATCATTTTATCATGGTTATCAGGATCATAATTGACAGTACCATATATATCAGCTTTTTCAAGACCACCAATTCTGTGCTCTAATCCGACTGTACCCGGAATAGCCCACGGTCTCGCAAGATTTTTATCTCTTAGGTAAGGATAATATCCTTCAGGATCTGTACGGTATTTAACAGAAATATCTGCTAATTCATTCACATGAGGAATTCGCCACGGTTCTGAACCATTACCCAAATAACCATCCGTTAAAAGGATCACTGGAGTCATATATTTTAAGGCAATCCTTGATGCTTCAATAGCCATATAAAAACAATCACGAGGCGTTCTTGCAGCCAATACACAAACCGGAGCCTCACCATTTCTACCATATAATGCTTGTAAAAGGTCAGCCTGCTCAGTTTTGTAGGTAAACCAGTGCTTGGTCCGCCACGTTGAACATTGACAATCACAATTGGTAATTCGGTCATCACTGCTAAACCTATAGCTTCTGTCTTTAATGAAAGACCAGGTCCGCTTGTAGTTGTTAGGGCAAGATTGCCAGCAAAAGCAGCACCAATTGCAGAAGTTATTCCTGCAATTTCATCTTCCGCCTGAACTGTCTTAACTCCAAAGTTCTTATAAGAACTAAGATATTGTAGAATTTCTGATGCTGGTGTAATAGGATAAGAACCAAGAAATAATGGAATTCCACTTTTAACAGAAGCAGTAAGAAATCCAAGTGCAGTAGCTTCATTACCAGAAATATTTCTGTAAGTTCCTTTTGGAAGTTTAGCAGCTTCAACTTTATAGCGGGTTGTAAACACTTCAGTCATCTCACCAAAATTGTATCCGGCCCGCAAAGCTTTAGTGTTTGCTTCAATGTAATCTGGTTTAGTCTTAAATTTATCTTTAATCCAGTCTTCTGTATTTTTAAGAGGACGATCGTACAACCAATACATCAAACCAAGAGCAAAAAAGTTTTTACACCTTGCAACTTCTTTCGGGCTTAAAGGTAAACCTTCAAGTGCATTTGCAGTAAGTGATGAAATTGGAACTTTATGTAACTCGTAACCGCTAAGCGAATCATCTTCCAACGGATTTGAATCATATTTTACTAGTTTAAGGTTTTTCTGATCAAAAGCATCGGAGTTAACTATTATCACTCCACCAGCTTTTATCTCTTTAAGATTTTTTCTTAATGCTGCAGGATTCATTGCAACCAGAACATCAGGAAGATCACCCGGAGTATTAACATCTTCACTACCAAAATGAAGTTGAAAACCACTTACACCATATATGGTTCCGGCAGGTGCTCTTATTTCTGCCGGATAATCCGGAAGTGTGTTTAAATCATTTCCAATCAACGCAGTTGTGTCACTGAACTGAGAACCGGTTAATTGCATACCATCACCCGAATCACCCGCAAAGCGAACAGTAACACTAGTTAAAACTCTAAAATCCTTCTCTTTAATTTCTGACATCTTAAATTTTTCCTAAATATTTTTTATTCATTTATAAAGGTACAAAGTTACTAAGTACAATATGATTTAGCAATGAAATAATTAGTAAATGTTAATTAACATCCGAAATGATTTTATAGAATTCCTTTGCATTCACAAAGCCCGTAATTCTTTCGACTTCTTCACCATTTGAATTGAGAATTAACACTGTCGGAACTCCCACAATTTTAAATCTTTCTCTTATGTTTTCAACTTCGGGAGAAAGAGATTTAGTCATATCAGCTTTATAAGTTTCAAACTCTTTTGATAATTCAATTACTTCTGGATCTGAAAATGTTAATGCATCTAATTCTTTACAAGGAATACACCAGTCAGCATAAAAATCAATTACTACTCCTCTGCCTGAAATTTCTGCCAATGCATCTTCTGTGAAAGGCTTCCATTCAACAGAATTTGTTTCAGAAGGAATAAGAGCATAAACTCCTACCGCCATTATTACAACAGAAAAAACAATTTTAAAGATTCTAAATCCCTTAACAGAGTTTGCTAGCTTCTCAAAAAATAAAAGATAAATTGCTGTTAGAATCATAAAAACTGGCAGAACATATCCGGAAATACTCTTAGGTAGCAAAGGAAGTAAAAAGTAAAGTGCCATACCAACAAGAATAAATCCAAAAATATGTTTAACCGCATCCATCCACTCTCCTGCTCTCGGCAGTTTTTTTATCTTGCCTGAGAAAACTGCAAGAAACAGATATGGAGTTCCAAGACCGACAGCAAGTACAAAGAAAAGTAAAAATCCAAAGAAGGGATCTTGTTTAGTTGCAACATAAGTTACAAGTCCCAAAACAAATGGACCGATACAAGGTGCAGCAACTATCCCCATTGTTAAACCCATAAAGAAAGCACCAAATAATCCTGCTTTAGCACCACCAGCTTTGTTTACAAAACTATCAGGAAGCTTAAACTCATATACACCAAACATACTTAATGAAAGACCTAACATAATTGCAACAATTATTAAAATAACAATTGGGCTTTGCAACAATGCACCAAATACAGCTCCGGTTAATGATGTAATAACTCCAATTGCAGAATAAGTAACTGACAACCCAAGTATGAAAAGAACTCCCATAAAGAAAAGTTTGGTTGTGCTTCCTTCACTTTGTCCGCCAAAATAACCGACAGTAATTGGAATCAAAGGATAAACACATGGAGTAAGATTCAATGCTAATCCTCCAAGAAAAACGAAAAGTAAACCGATCAGTAAGCCACTACTTTCCAATGCATTTGAAATTGGATCAGATTCTGCTTTTTCTTCTGAAGAAGTTTCTGTATAGCTGAGATCAATGTTTACGAATTTTTCTTCATTAATAGAATTTACTGGAGTAGTATTGTCGGCAACTTCAATATTTATTGTATCCTTGATAGAAGTTGGCGCCTGACAACTCATCTCATTGCAAGCCTGGTATTGGAGTTTAACAATTAAAGGATAATTACCGGGAATTGCATTTGAATCAACTTCAATTAAAGCACCTTTATAAATTGTTCCTTCCCAAACTGACAATGGAGATTCAGAAAATGAAAACTTATAATCATGAGGTTTTGGATAAGCTACTTTCTTTAATTTAAAGTTCGGATTCTCAACTATTGTTAATGACGTTGGGATAAGGTATTCATCGTACGGTTTATCAGAATTAATATGCCAGCCTTCAGCAACATTAACTTCAAGTGCTAATTTGAATTCACTTCCTTTATAAACTTTATCAAAAGATTGATATGTTTTAACTTTTATTAAATCGTTACGAACCCCGAATTGAGCAAATGAATTTACAGTTAGTAGTAAAAATAAGACTGCAAGTAGATTGAAGATTTTCATTTTACAATATGATCAATTGTTAATCGATTATTTATTTACTAAAATTTCTATTACAAACTTAAGTAATGGTAAGCTAATATTTTGGGTATTGGGCAGATTTTAGCTGATTTTATCTAATTTTTCAACTCCTCCATCCCTGAACTATTGGATACCTTCTTCCGTATCCAAATGCCTTTCTGGAAACTCGTAAAGCAGGAGCAGCCTGTCTTCTCTTGAATTCATTTAAGTCAACCAATCTCAGGATTTTTTTTACAATTACTTCATCTTTTATAATCAAGTTGATTTCGTCAAACTCTTTATTTTCCTCAAGATACATTTTTAGAATTGTATCAAGCAATTCGTAAGGCGGAAGATCATCCTGATCCTTTTGATTTGGACTTAGTTCAGCCGAAGGTGGTTTGGTTATTATTTCAGTGGGGATGATTTCTTCTTCACTGTTGATATATTTTGCAATCTTGTAAAGATCACTTTTGTAAACATCTGCAATAACTGCAAGACTTCCACTCATATCACCGTATAACGTACAGTAACCAACTGCCAGTTCCGATTTATTTCCAGTGGTTAATACTAAGCAGTTACTATTATTTGAAAAAGCCATTAAGTAAACGCCCCTGATTCTTGCCTGGATGTTTTCTTCAGTCAGTTTGCCAGGTTTTTTCTCGAACGCGGATGTAAGCTGCTTTATAGATTCATCCACAACTGGTTGAATAGAAACATTGTCTGACGAAATACCTAAATTCTTAATTAATTTTTCTGAATCGGTAATGCTTCCTTTGCTGGAATATTTTGATGGCATTAAAACAACGTGCACATTTTCCTTACCCAATGCCTTAACTGCAATATAAGTCACCATTGCTGAATCGAGACCACCGCTCAATCCGACAACAGCTTTTTTGAATTTCATTTTTTCGAAATATTCCCGCACACCGTAAATCAATGATGACAGAACTTCTTCTTCGAACGATTTTTCAACTTCTACTTTTATTTCTTTATCATTTTCAGTATCAAATAAAATAAAATCCTCTTCGTACGCTTTTCCAAGTTGAACAAGTTTTCCCTGTTTATTCAAACACATACTTCCGCCATCAAAAACTAAATCGGTCTGAACACCGACACTACAAACATATGCAAGTGGTAATTTATCTACCCTGCAAATTGTTGAAAGCATTTCCAACCGCTCTTTTCTTTTACCATAGGAATAAGGACTTGCAGAAATATTTATTAGAATAGTTGCACCTTTTTCTTTTAGTATTTCAACGGGATCAACTTCATATCTTCTACGATACCAATAGTCGGCGTCGTTCCAGATATCTTCACAAACAGAAATACCTAGTTTCTCACCCTTGAACTCGTGAACTAAAACATCTTTCGCAGGTTCAAAGTATCGCATCTCATCAAATACATCGTAATTTGGGATTAGTGATTTGGGCTGTATGAATTGAACTTTTCCATTATAACAGAGAACTGCGGAGTTGTGAATATTAGTTCCAATTAAATCGTCATCTTCAGTTATTGCTCCAAAAAGTAAACCGACATCACCAGTAATTTTGGCAAGTTCGTTAATCTTTTCATTTACTGCTGATCTAAATTCTTCTTTCTCAACTAAATCTAATGGTGGGTATCCAACAAGTGATAGCTCAGGAAAAATTACGAGATCTGCTTTTTCCTTCACACCTCTCTCATAACCCTGAACAATTTTATTTTTATTATAATTTAGATTGCCAATAATGGGGTTTATCTGGCAAAGTGCAATCTTCATTTCATTTACTGATTTTATTACGAAATATACAATTACACCTATACTCGGCAAAATTGAAAAATCTGACTGTTATTCTATTTAGTATTTAGTTATTTTAAATTAAAAATTTCACCATTCAACCATCCATTCATACAATCATTCATTTATAGAGTTTCATTAACCGACAATTCTCCTGCAATCACCGATACATTCTTACCACACTTACCAAAATGAGTGCAAATCAATGAAAATCTTATTAATTAGAGTCAGGGAATTAAAAGAATAATTTCAACCGGAGGAAAAAATGGCAAAGAAACTATATCGATCAACCACAGACAAAATGATCGGCGGAGTAGCTGGCGGGCTAGCAGAATATTTTGATATTGACTCCACTCTGGTCAGAGTCTTATTCATCGTGGTTGTTTTCCTTGGAGGCGGAGGTATAATTGCATATATAATTTTGTGGATTGTTGTTCCCCAAAAGCCATACGAAATTACCAAAGAATCCAGTTAGCCAATCCCCACAGGAAGATGAAAGTGGTTCAAATTTTTCATCTGACGAAAACAAGTCTGATTCATTCAGTATGAGTAACGGTGGTGCGGTCAGCTCGATGACTCATTCAGGCAATAAACAAATCTGGGTTGCGATTATTCTTATGGTGATCGGTAGCTTACTTTTACTTGATAACATTTTTCCACGATTCGACTTCGACCACTATTGGCCTGTTATTCTAATTGGAATTGGTATTGGACTTTTATTAAAGGCAAAGAATTAAAGGAGATATTAAAATGAAACCATCACATATTTTCTGGGGTTTACTTTTTATAGGACTTGGATTACTTGTTCTGATTAACAACTTCACAACATCTTTATGGATTGGGCAACTATCTGGAAACTCTGGCCTTTAACCATTGTTCTGATTGGTTTATCAATCCTTATAAAACATAATTATGGAAAAAGTGTAATTGCCGGACTCGCAGCAATTGTGCTTGCACTTGCAATATTCGCCAGCTTTAAAACAGCTACACATTTTTTTAGTAATGATATTAATATAGATTTTGGTGATGGTGCAAATCATAAATATGCTACTACTGAATTCAATGAAATATTATGATTCAACTTTAACTTATGCTACTCTCAATTTCGATGCAGGTGCTGGTACTTTCAACATTACAGGATACAACATAATAATTTGATTTATGCTATAACCGAAGGTCATATGAAATAATTATAAGTTAAAAAGATTTGATAGCGGACACCAGTTCAATTATTGATTTTGATATGGGAGATAAGGCAATATTTAGATTCGGAAACAACTATAAAAATAAAGTTGATATTGCGCTAAATAACAATCCTGTTTGGGATATGAATTTTAATGTTGGTGCAGCTTCAATGGATTTTGATTTAACTGAATTTAAAACAAGAAATGTTGATGTTGATATGGGTGCGGCATCAATTAACATAAAGCTTGGTATTTTATATTCTGAAACAAAGCTTAGTGTTGATGCAGGTGCATCTGATATAAATATTTTTATTCCGAAAGAATCCGGATGTAAAATTGTTACTGATGGAGCATTGTCATCTAAACATTTCAGCGATTTTGAAAAAATAGATTCAGATAACTTTAAGACTGAGAACTTCAATGAAGCAGCAAATAAAATTTTTATTGATATTGACTGCGGTGTTTCTTCGATAAGTGTGGATAGATATTAAAACTATTAAGAATGTAATTCAATGTCAGTCTGAGCGATTAGCGAAGAATCTTTTGGTATTACTTTGAGATTCTTCGTCCCTTCGGGACTCAGAATGACAGTGGAAACATAAGAAAAGAGAAGCGAGCGGGTTTATTTCTTCCTTTTTGGAATCCATAAATACTTTTCAAGATTAACACAACCATTTTCATCAAACTCAATCCCTTCATTTCGAAGCAAGTCTTCCATCAAATTTGGATCACCGAAATGTATTTTGCCAGTTAGATGCGCCGAATCTATTTACAACTCTGTGTGCAGGGATATCAGGTCCACATCCATTTAAAGCCCAACCAACAGTTCTTGCAGAGGATTTAATTCCGCAGGCTTCTGCGATATGTCCATAAGTCGTAACTTTTCCATAAGGAATTTTCTTTGCAACATTGTAAACTTTGTTGAAGAAGTCTAGCTTCTCTTTAGCAATTGACTTTTTTGTGCTTACTTTTTTATTCTTCATTTGTAAATAAACTTAGTCTCAGATAATTTCAGATGAAAGATTATAATTAACTTAATCTATGGCAAGTTTAAAAAGAAAATTTATATACATACTCATCTGGATAAAGGAACTTTTCAAATTCTGTCCTTACCGGAAAGTAAATATTGACAAAGATCATCTCTTTTTAGTATGCGGGCATCGAGGCTCACCAGTAAACGAACCTGAAAATACTATTCCATCATTCGAAAGAGCTATAAGCGAAGGTGCAAATTCTCTCGAGACAGATATTTGTGTTACCAAAGACAAAGAAGTAATTCTGTGGCACGATTGGAATCCCGATGAATTAGTTGCTTTAATAAGAGAGGGCGGCTTTGAACCTGAAGTTGCATACAAACCGGACTTCCCTGCTCCGTTTAGCGGTTACAGAAATAAAATAAGTGAAATTACTTTGAAAGAATTCAGAGAACATTTTAACTATATAAAAAAAGGTGAGAGCAAGTCAGTTGGTGCACACATTCCAACATTCGAAGAATTCATTCGTTGGCTGGCAGAGAAAGAAATAGTGAAATATGTTTTTCTCGATTTGAAAGTACCTTCAAATGAAAAAGAATTAGTGCTTGTAATTCTTGATCAATTAAATTCATTGAAGTATAAATACAATCCTAGTTGCAAATTCATTTTGGAAACATTTAATAAAGATGTTTTGGATACAGCAAAAAGTAAATATCCCGATTTGACTTATTGCCTGGATGTTGAGCTTCCGCCGGGTTTTATTTTCATTCCACGATTTTATAGCGGAGTGAAAACAGCTATACAGAATAAAAATTCAATTGCACTGGTTCTTCGTCCAAGACAAATAACAATAGCAAACTGGATGACTTACAGAAGAGTATTGCGATTTGATGTAAGAAAGAAAAAGCAATACAACAAGCAGAATCCAGGGGAACCAATAAATTTCTTAATTGGTTGCACAATAAACGATAAGCGAGAAATGGAGTGCCTTATAAAAAAAGGTGTTAACGGTATGCAAACAGATTACCCGAGAAGGTTAACGAATATTGCTAAAGAGTTTCGTTTGAAACGATGGTAGTCATTGCGATCCCGATTTTAAGCGGGAGAAGCAATCTTCATTTTGGTTTGAGATTCTTTCGCGTTGCTCAGAATGACACTCTAGATTTAATTCTTACTAAACTTTGCTAGGTACGTTTTAATAAATCTATCAATATCCCCATCCATTACTTTTTGTACATCTGAAGTTTCTTCATCTGTTCTGTGGTCTTTTACCATATTATAGGGATGAAAAACGTAGGAGCGAATCTGGCTTCCCCATTCAATCTTCATTTTATTTTTTTCAACTTCATCAATTTCCGCCCGTTGTTTTTCAAGTTCAAGCTGATATAATTTTGATTTAAGAAGTTTCATCGCTGTGGTTTTATTCTGAATTTGTGATCTTTCGCTTTGACAGGCTGCAACTGTTTTTGTTGGAATGTGAGTAATCCTAATTGCGGTTTCAACCTTGTTAACATTCTGTCCGCCTTTTCCTCCGGCACGGTAAGTATCTATTCTAAGATCAGCAGGATTTATTTCAATCTCAATCGTATCATCAATTTCAGGAATAACAAACACAGAAGCGAACGAAGTATGTCTTCTTTTATTAGAATCAAATGGAGAAATTCGAACCAGGCGATGAACACCATTTTCAGCCTTCAGATAACCATAAGCGAACTCACCTGTAACTTCGATTTCTGCAGATTTGATTCCGGCTCCATCTCCTTCCAGCATATCAACCAGAGTCATCTTATATCCACTCTGCTCACCCCATCGTAAATACATTCGTAAAAGCATGTCTGCCCAGTCTTGGGCTTCAGTTCCGCCCGCACCTGAGTGAATTGTAAGCAGGCAATTTTTATCATCATCCTTCCCACTCAACATATTTTTGAACTCAGCATCTTCGATGGCGGAAGTCAGTGAATCCAATTCCTTTCTAATTTCATTGTAATAAGACTCATCTTCCTCCATTGCCGCGAGTTCGATTGTGTCCTTTACATCATTGACTTTTTTATAAACCTCTTTGTAAAGATTGATCCATTGTTCGAGCGATTTTATTTCCTGAAGTACTTTTTGTGCAGCTATCTGGTCATTCCAGAAGGATGGTTCACCTGATTTTGTGCGGAGCTCCTCTACCTTTACATCTTTTTATCAACATCAAAGATACCCCCGGAGATTTTCAACTCGTTGTTGATAATTTTTTAGTTCTTTTAGTTCTTCTTCGTACATAACTTTCACTTTCCTTTTTATCTACCTCGAAATTTATGCTACCAATAGATCAATTTGTTTCAGAAGCATGGTTGTATTAGTGCTTAAACTAACTCAGCATACATTCAGATTTCAGTTCCATTCTAAGCAACGCAGCAGCGAGAGTTTTACCCTGTGCATCATGCTTAAGTGAAACAGTTCCTCCGCCACCAAGTGTATTGTGTAGTAAAAAATTCAGTGCTCTTATGTTTGGCATATCAAATCGTTCAACCTTTCCGTGACAAATTCCTTCAAAATGTTTTTTAACTTTCTCCGCAGTAAGATGTTTTTCAATTATCTCATACCCTTTTTGATCATTAGCGATAATACCAATATTTGCCGCATCACCCTTATCACCGCTACGACCGTGTGCTATATCTCTTAGTTTTATTTTCATTATTTCAACTCCAGAATCTTAACTTTAGGTTCAACTAAATTCTTGGGCATTAACGCTGGCCAATAAGCAACAACATCTTTTGGTTTCGGTCTACCACTAGCAAAACCTGTAACACTCGGTGGACCAGTTAAAATTAGTGGAGCCATTTCCTGACCAAATCTCTTTACTGTATTTCTGTCTTTAGCTCTCACAGAAAAACGTAAAACAATTTCATTAATTTTATCTTCATCAAGTTCAGGAGCCAGATTTTCGTGAGTGGCATTGTAACCAACAAACTCCGAGCGAATTTCATCAAAATTAAGATCGAGTTTTTCAAGTCTCTTTCGAAGAATTCTATCTGCTTTTCTTGCTTTAGTCAGTGCCTGCGGCCAGGAATAAGTTAATGTTCCTGTTGCACTATAGCCACTTTTATAAGAACAAGATACTTTATAGAACTCAGTCTCAGGTTTTCCTTTTACGTTATAAACTTTTACTCTGTCTTTTCCAACCTGTTCAAGTTTTATGGAACTAAAATCTGCAACACAATCAGGAGTTATATATTCTTTTGGATCACCTATTTCATACACAAGCTGTTCTGCAACTGTTTCGAATGTAACTATGCCCCCAGTGTTTTCGTGTTTTGTGATTATTACTTCACCATTTGGATAAGCTTCTGCAATTGGAAATCCTATCTCAGTAAAGTTTTCAATCGATTCCCAATCACCTAAAAAATTTCCACCAGTTGACTGTGCTCCGCATTCTAAAATATGACCAGCAACAGTACCGGCAGCCATTAAATCATAATCTTTTGATTCCAACCAAACTCATAAATCATTGGTGCAAGAGTTAAGCCGGTATCAGTTGTTCTTCCAGTGATTACGATATCTGCACCTCGTTTAAGTGCTTCAACAATTGGCATAGCACCGAAATATACATTTGCACTTAATAGCTTATCCTTAACTAATGTTATCGGCTCGCCTGTTTCCATATTATTAAGGTCACAGCCTTTTTGAATTATTTCATCCAGGCAATCTTTTATATCATCACCAAGTACAACTGCAACATCAAGCTTCCCAATATCAAGATACAATGCAGCTTCAAGAATTGCATCCGCACAAGCGACTGGATTTACTCCTCCTCCGTTAGTGATTACTTTTATCCCTTTCTTCTGAGTAATCGGAAGAATCTTTTTCATCAGGTCAATTAAATCTATTGCATAGCCTAGGTTGGGATTTCTATTCTTCTGTTTCTGCAGAATCGACATGGTAACTTCAGCAAGATAATCCATTACAAGATAGTCTATATCTCCTTTAGTTACCTGATGATACGGTGCATCAATTAAATCTCCCCAAAACCCTTGTCCTGATGCTATTCTTATTTTTTCTTTCAATTATTCTCCAATCAAATGATATATCTATTCAAAAATTTGAAATTTAAACCTTGGATGTAATTTATTAAGAAATGAGGTAAGTATGAAAGGATATTGGATATGCCATACCCTTAAAAGATATGGCACACCTTTGTGATAGTTATTTTAATATTGCTTTATACCCATAACAATGCAAACCCGATTTTCCTTCATCCTGTATTTTCCGGAAAACCATTTTAACTTTCTTACCAATTTTCAGTTGTTTGAAATCAACACCTGCAATTTGAGTTGTTAACCTAACGCCATCGTTCAATTCAACAATTCCTACAGCAAAAGGTGTTTGCAAAGAAAAAGTATCTGAAGCAACTCGTATTATTGTAAAAGTTTTAAGAGTACCTTCATCGCTAAGATTTACTTTTTCAAATTCTTTCGATTTGCATTTCGGGCAAATTAACCTTGGTGGAAAGCTAACGTTTCCACAACCCTTACATTTTCCTGCTTCTAAACGGTAACGCTGAGGTTTTTCTCTGTGATATCTTGGACTTATCATATTGCCTCCAGAATATTTATTACACAACTTGCGCCGGAGCCACCCATATTTTGTGCTAAACCAATTTTTGCATTTTTAATCTGTCTTTTTCCAGCTTGCCCGGTAAGCTGCTCGTAAAGTTCAATTATTTGTGCTATTCCCGTTGCTCCAACTGGATGCCCTTTAGATTTTAATCCGCCGCTAGAATTTATCGGAATAACACCGCCCATTGCAGTTTTACCTTCTGCAACCGCGGAACCACCTTTACCTTTTTTAAAGAACCCAAGATCTTCGCTAACAACAATTTCAGCAATTGTAAAGCAATCGTGTACCTCGGCAAAGTTTATATCTGCGGGTTTTAATCCAGCCATTTTATAAGCTTTTTCTGCTGCTATTTTTACAGCATCAATAGTTGTTAAGCTTTTTCTGCTATGTAGTGCTATTGTGCCTGATGCCTGTGAGGTTGCTTTTACACGAACGGGTGTTCCTTTAAATTTCTTAGCAATTTCCATCGGGCAAAGAATTACTGCTGCTCCGCCATCACTAACTGGTGAGCAATCCAACAATCTTAAAGGATCTGCAACTAATGTTGAATTTAGAACTTGATCAACAGTAATTTTGCTTCTGAATTGAGCATTAGGATTATTCAAACCATTTAAATGATTTTTAACCGCAACTTGAGCAAGATTTTCTCTCTTTAGTTTCAAATTCATGCATATGTGCGTTTGCGATCAACGCATAAAGACCTGGGAATGTAACTCCCTGGTAAACTTCATATTCCTGGTCAGCGGCAGTAGCAAGAGCTGCCGTCACATCTGCGCCATCAGTCATTTTTTCAACTCCGCCTGCAAGCACGATATCACTTGCACCTGAAGCAACTTCATGATAAGCTGCACGGAAGGAAACTCCACCAGATGCACAAGCAGATTCAACTCTTGTTGCAGGCACAGGATTCTGCCCTAAATAATCTGCCATAACCGCACCAAGATGTTCCTGTCCAACAAAAAGCCCGCTAGACATTGAGCCAACATAAATGGAATCTATATGATCTACTCCTGCAGATTCAATAGCACCAAGTGCAGCTTCAACAAAAATATCTTTTATAGATTTATCCCATAGTTCACCGAAATTTGTCATCCCGGTTCCAATAACTGCTACTTCTCTCATTTTAATTCCCTCACTATTCATTAAGAATTATTTTTTCACGGAATTTAGCGTACTCTCCATAATCAAGGTAGATTTTATTTTTATCAAGTTGCTCTCTCAACTTAACTGCTTTGTTCTGTACATCTTTTATTTTATCTGTAACCTTAAAAATAAATCCATCGCTACCTGCACCAGAGCCAAATGAAACCATAAATATTTTATCCCCTGGTTTTGCCACATCTAAAACTGCAGCAAGCCCTGTTGGAGAAGAACCGGAGTAAGTGTTACCCATCCATGGAACTATCCAACCGGTTTCTAATTGCTTTTTAGTAAATCCTAACTTCTTACCAGCCATTTGAGGAAACTTACCGTTAGGCATATGGAAAACTGCATATTTAAAATCTTCCGGTTTCATTTCTGATTTTTTTAAAAGAATTTTTCCAGCAGTTACAAGATGTTTAAAGTACGCAGGTTCACCAGTGAATCTGCCTGCATGCCGTGGGTAAAATTCATGCTCGCGCCTCCAGAAATCAGGTGTATCGGATGTGTAAGAAGTTGTAAATAGAATTTCAGCAATAACATTCTTTTTACCCATAATAAATGCTGCTCCTCCTGCAGAAGCAGAATATTCCAAAGCATCACCCGGTGCACCTTGCGAAGTATCTGCACCGATGCCTATAGCATATTTCATTTCACCTGCTTTAACAAGTGCATAAGCATTATACATTGCTTCTGTGCCTGCTTTGCAAGCAAACTCATAACTTGCAACATGAACATGAGGGCCTATTCCCAAAGCATCAATTACAATTGTACCGCTTGGTTTTACTGCATACGGATGCGATTCCGATCCAATATAAAGAGCACCAATTTCTTTTGGATTTATGTTAGCACGTTTCAATGCATTCTTTGCAGCTTCAACAGAAATTGTAATAGTATCTTCATCCATTCCTGGTACTGTTTTTTCAAAAAGTTGCAAACCTCTTTTAAGTGCTTCAGGATCAGAGCCCCACTCTTTTGCAATACTTTCTACCTTTATGCGGTAACGCGGTAGGTATGAACCGTATCCTACTATTCCGACCATATTTTCCTCCGTGTTTGGTTATGGAATGCGTGGTTCTTTAATAATGATAAGTTACTACTCAAATATATTGAAAATTGTAATTGGATTAAATAAAAATTTAATTATTGATTAAACGGGTTTAGATTCTGAATAATTTTATTTGCGATTTGGTCGAGCTCACTCAAATCATTTATATCAAACCATTGAATCCTATTATCTTTTCTGAACCAGGTAAGCTGCCGTTTGGCATAATGCCGGGTATTTCGTTTAATCAATTCAATTGCTCGTTCTAAAGTCAGATTTCCTTCCAGATGCTCAATGATTTCTTTGTAGCCCACCGTGTTAAGTGAATTTAAATTTCGTCCGTATCCACTCTCAAGAATATTTTTTACCTCTTCTATAAATCCTTTCTCAATCATTTCATCAACTCTATTATTAATATTTTCATAAAGAGTTTCTCTTTTCCAGTTCAATCCAAATTGCTTGAATTGATATTTTTTTTCTTTTTTAGCTGATTGATTTTGATGATGTTCCCAAATTGGCTTTCCAGTAGTATGATAAACTTCAAGTGCGCGTATAACCCTTTTCCAATTTTGTGTTAACATTTTTGCAGCGCTTTCAGGATCTACTTTTTTCAATTCTTCATAAAGAAATTCATTACCTAATTCTTTTCTTTTTTGAAGAAGTTCTTTTCGAAATGATTCATCTTTATCCGCTGTATTAAATATTCCATCAATCAGAGCTTTGATGTAAAGTCCGCTCCCACCGACAACTATTGGCGTTTTATTCTTACTAAAAATTTTTTCGATAGTCACCTCAGCATCTTTCTCAAACATACTGGCATCATAATTTTCTGCAGGATCAAGAATGTCTATTAAGTGATGGGGAACTATTTCAAGCTCATCTTTGGAAGGTTTTGCTGTTCCAATATCAAGAAATTTATAGATCTGTCTGCTATCAGCTGAAATAATTTCGGAGGGAATTATTTGTGCAAGTTTTAAACTAACATTTGTTTTACCGGAACAAGTTGGACCAACTATAACAATTACGTTTGGATAAATTCTTCTTCCATCTTCTCCGCCAAAGGCGGATTTCACTTCGCTCAACATCATCCATCATCCATAAAACTACTACTCTTTCCAACCTTCTCTACCAATCAGAGGAACAAAAGCAAACAGTGGTATTTCTTCAATTTCAAATTCATCATGTGCTGTTTTCGTTAATACCTTTAAAGTTTGTGAACTCATATTTCCAACAGGGATAATCATTTTTCCGCCGACAGCTAATTGTTTCTTAAGTGTCTCAGGAATAGCGGGAGATCCTGCAGTAACGATAATTTTATTAAATGGTGCATAGGATTCCCAGCCTAATGTTCCATCACCACATTTACAATGAACCCGGATTCCAAGTTTCTCAAATCGCTTTAGAACTTCATTATAAACATCAACATGTCTTTCAATGCTGTAAACTTTAGCTCCCATAGCAAAAAGTATCGCCGCCTGGTAACCTGACCCAGTTCCGATTTCAAGAACTTTATCACCTTTTTTTATTTGCAATGCTTCTGTCATTATTGCAATTGTGTATGGTTGCGAAATCGTCTGACCATAACCAATTGGAAGAGCAATATCCTTATAAGCATTTGGTTTCATCACCGGAGAAACAAATTTCTCCCGTTCAACTTTACTGATAGCCTGCAGCAGGGATTCATCAGAAATACCTTTTAACCGTAGATTTTCAACTAGTTCATATCTTTGCAGTCTGTACATATTTTGTCGTTATAGTGTATTATTCAATAAAATTAAATTAAATGTATCAAAAAGTAAAAAATAAAATAAATAATCTTTAAAGATTTTTTTATTAATAGTTGATTTTTTATATAATTTTCTTAATATAGTATAAGGATTTTGTGAAAATTCATATTAACTGTTGTGGCTAGCAAAAATAGTTGAAATATATTCATCTTTAACAAGGGTCTGTTAGTCTAAAATGCTTAAAAATAATCTGCAAACTAGTTTTTGTCTCTTCAATTCAAAATATTTATTTAATTTCTCTTTCTTAATTAACTTCATTCACCAACCAAAACATGGAGGATTCTATGTATAAGAAGATTTTTACTCTTCTTTTTTCACTCTCTTTTGTTTTTACTTTGACTGCTCAGCAGGATTTTGACGAAAATGCTGGTCCTGTAAAGTATGAGTCACAAATAGAAACAATGTGGGATGTATTATTACAATTTGATGCTACTGCCTTATCCGGTGCTGCAGGTAATGCAGGTGCTGAATGGGATGGGACAAGTTTCTATACAACCCGCTGGGCATCAAATCTTATTCACGAATACAGTGCTGATGGCACAACTTTAATTCGTGAATTTTCCATTCCAGGTGTTACTGGTTTGAGAGATCTCGCTTATGATGGAACATATTTTTATGGTGGAGCTGCCGGAAATACTATCTATCAGATGGACTTTACTACAAATACATTAATTGGTACTATACCATCTACACAACCAGTAAGACATATTGCTTACGATTCTGATCTTGATGCATTCTGGGTAGGAAACTGGTCAACTCCTATTGTATGCATTGACAGATCTGGAACTCAGCTATTTTCAATACCTGCTGATCCCGTAGTTACAAGTAATTATGGTTCTGCTTACGATAATGTTACCGCAGGTGGACCATATCTTTGGGTGTGGTCACAAGGTGCAGGTGCAGGTACACCACAATTTATACACCAGTTAGCACTCCCAAGTGGAACTGTTACCGGTGTTTCTCATGACGTTCTAACAGATGTGGGTGTTGGCGGTGCTCAGTCGATAGCTGGCGGTTTATTTTCAATGACCGATTTTGCAACCGGTTTCTTTACAATAGGCGGACTATTACAAGGTAATCCGATTGGAGACCAATTATTCGTATATGAAATTGAACCAGCTGGCGGTCCCGGAAACATCTTTACAGATGATTTCGATACATATACTGCCGGTACACAACTCTGTTTACAGACAACTGATTGGGAACCCTGGGTTGGTAGCGTTCCTGGTTCAGCTGCAGATCCTTTTGTTTCTGATGCCTACGCTTATAGCGGTTCTAATAGCGTTTTAGTTGTTTCCAATAATGACTTTGTTAGAAGACACGGTCCTCTAACTTCAGGCGAATGGTATATGAGTCTTGTATTCTATATTCCAGCAGGTCAATCTGGTTATTTTAATAATATGAATGGTTATGATCCGAATACGAATGTATGGGGAATGGATTGTTATTTTGATGTGGGAGGAACAGGACGAGTAGATACAACCGGCGGCGGCGGTGCTACCTTTATTGTACCCTTTACCTGGGTTGAAGATACGTGGAATCAGGTTGTTGTAATTATAGATTTGGATTCGCCTGGAAGTCCTGCTGAATTTTGGATTGCCACAGATGCTTCAAATCTAACAATGGTTGCAACCTGGGATTGGACGCAGGCTGGAACAAAACCTAACGAAATTCATGTAACTGATATATTTGGTGCAGCAGCAACAGATGAAATGTATGTGGATAATTTCTATTTCGGCGACGCAATGCCACCAATTATCCCTGTTGAGTTAACATCATTCACAGGTAATGTTAATAATTTTGGTCAGGTTGTACTTAACTGGCAGACTGCTTCTGAACTCAACAACCAGGGTTTTGAAATCGAAAGAAGAACAGAATCTTCTGAATTCAGAACTATTGCTTTTGTTGAAGGAGCTGGAACAATAACTGAGACCAGAAACTACAGCTATATTGACAAAACAGCTGATCAGGGAATAAACTACTACAGACTGAAACAAGTTGACTTTAATGGAACTTACGCTTATTCAGACGAAGTTGAAGTTGACGTAACTGGTCCATTGACATTTGAATTAGCACAGAATTATCCGAACCCATTCAACCCAACAACAAACATTAAGTTCAGCATACCAGAATCTGGTAACGTTAAACTTTCAGTTTATAACCTTGTTGGTGAAGAAGTTGCAGTATTAGTAAATGGATTCCGCCAGGCTGGAACATTTGAAGTAACATTTGATGCTTCAAATCTTTCAACAGGTGTTTATCTATACAAACTGCAATCAGCAAATTCTGTTCAAACAATGAAGATGATGTTACTTAAGTAATATTATTTATCATTTGTGATATTAGAGTCCGGCTTATGCCGGACTCTTTTTTATGTAATTGCTAATTTTTATTAAAACTAAAAATTGTTAACTTGCAATCAAGTTTAGTGAATGCACTTTATCTAGGGTCTGTTAGTCTATAATGATTAAAAAAAATCTTCAAACTATATTTTTTTTTCTCAATTCAAAAACTATAATTAGTTTTTTTAACTTAATTAACTTCATTCATCAATAAAATACGGAGAACTAAATGAAAAAAAGTCTTTTCATTTTTTCGCTTTCTTTTTTCTTTGTTTTGTTTGCTTCAATAATTCAGGCACAAGATATTACTCACAGCCAGAATCAGATAAGTGAACCATTTGGTCAGTTAGCACTTGTGGAGACTGACGCAGTAACAATTACTCATTCTGCTAGTCAAACCATTACACCATTAAACTCTGTTTCTTGTAATGCTGGAGGTTTACATGCAGACAATAGTTACTACCGTGCATTTAATCTGACAGATTTTGGTATCACGGAAGATTTTGATGTTACTATGGTTGAGATTGGAATAGAAACGGCAACCGGAGCTGGTGGAACTCAACCAATTACAGTTTACTTATATACTTCGAATCCAGCATTTCCAGGTGGATTTCCAGGATCATTGACACAAATTGGTACTGTAGATATAGATGTTCCTGATCAAGCGGAAACAATATTCCAAATTCCTATTACCGGAACTGCTCCTGCGGGTTCTGAACTTGTAGTTGAAATATTTACTCCAGATGGACAAACAGCTGGCCACTCCTTTTTTATTGGTTCTAACAATTTAGGAGAAACCGGACCATCATATCTTTTAGCTGCAGATTGTGGTATAACGGTACCTACTCCAACAAGTGGTATAGGTTTCCCAGATATGCAAATTGTTATGAACGTTACAGGTGATACTGGCGGTGGCGGAAACTCTTTTACAGATGATTTCGATACATATACTGCCGGTACACAACTCTGTTTACAGACAACTGATTGGGAACCCTGGGTTGGTAGCGTTCCTGGTTCAGCTGCAGATCCTTTTGTTTCTGATGCCTACGCTTATAGCGGTTCTAATAGCGTTTTAGTTGTTTCCAATAATGACTTTGTTAGAAGACACGGTCCTCTAACTTCAGGCGAATGGTATATGAGTCTTGTATTCTATATTCCAGCAGGTCAATCTGGTTATTTTAATACATATGAATGATTATGATCCGAATACGAATGTATGGGGAATGGATTGTTATTTTGATGTGGGAGGAACAGGACGAGTAGATACAACCGGCGGCGGCGGTGCTACCTTTATTGTACCCTTTACCTGGGTTGAAGATACGTGGAATCAGGTTGTTGTAATTATAGATTTGGATTCGCCTGGAAGTCCTGCTGAATTTTGGATTGCCACAGATGCTTCAAATCTAACAATGGTTGCAACCTGGGATTGGACGCAGGCTGGAACAAAACCTACACGAAATTGCATGTAACTGATATATTTGGTGCAGCAGCAACAGATGAAATGTATGTGGATAATTTCTATTTCGGCGACGCAATGCCACCAATTATTCCTGTTGAGTTAACATCATTCACAGGTAATGTTAATAATTTTGGTCAGGTTGTACTTAACTGGCAGACTGCTTCTGAACTCAACAACCAGGGTTTTGAAATCGAAAGAAGAACAGAATCTTCTGAATTCAGAACTATTGCTTTTGTTGAAGGAGCTGGAACAATAACTGAGACCAGAAACTACAGCTATATTGACAAAACAGCTGATCAGGGAATAAACTACTACAGACTGAAACAAGTTGACTTTAATGGAACTTACGCTTATTCAGACGAAGTTGAAGTTGACGTAACTGGTCCATTGACATTTGAATTAGCACAGAATTATCCGAACCCATTCAACCCAACAACAAACATTAAGTTCAGCATACCAGAATCTGGTAACGTTAAACTTTCAGTTTATAACCTTGTTGGTGAAGAAGTTGCAGTATTAGTAAATGGATTCCGCCAGGCTGGAACATTTGAAGTAACATTTGATGCTTCAAATCTTTCAACAGGTGTTTATCTATACAAACTGCAATCAGCAAATTCTGTTCAGACAATGAAAATGATGTTACTTAAGTAATATTATTTATCATTTATGATATTAGAGTCCGGCTTATGCCGGACTCTTTTTTTATGATTACTAATTTGATTAGAATGTATGCTGATATTATATTTGTTCCCCGAATTTGAATTCTTAAATTGTTCTTTTTTAATTTGATTTTATGCGGGAATAGCTCAGTTGGTAGAGCATCACGTTGCCAACGTGAATGTCGCGGGTTCGAGTCCCGTTTCCCGCTCTAGATCCGGCAGATGCCGGATTCTTTTTTGGCGGCGTTGCCAAGTGGTCCAAGGCGAAGGTCTGCAAAACCTTTATTCGTCGGTTCGAATCCGACCGCCGCCTCTACAAGATCTATAAATTGTTGCGAAGATCTGTAATCCCGAAATATTTATTTCGGGCAGAATCTATCTGATAAATATCCTCCCTTATTTCAACTCATTTAATATTTCTTCCGAAAAAATCATTAAATTTCTCCCTTTAATCACTTAATATTTATGGAATACTTAATAAGCTCTCTGATTGGCTATTTATTTGGCTCATTTCCTACAGCCTATATTTTTCTTAAGAAGTCAAAAGGAATGGATATCACTAAGGAAGGTTCAGGAAACGTTGGTGCAATGAATTCTTTTGAAGTTAGCAATTCAAAATTAATCGGCTACTCTGTATTCCTTGTTGATTTCCTAAAAGGTTCGGCAAGTGTTCTAATTCCCACTTTTCTCTTCCCTGATCAATTCATTTATCCGGCGATATCAATGTTATTTGCTGTCTTCAGCCATTGTTACAATCCATGGTTAAATCTTAAAGGCGGACGTGGACTTTCAACTGCCGCTGGTGGAGCAGCTTTTTTATTTCCTTTTCTTTTAGGAGTATGGGCTGTTCTTTGGGTAATATTTTTTATGATGAGAAAAGGTATCCTATTTGCTAATATTAGCTCTACAGTTTTGTCTTTGTTAGTTCTATTTGGAACTTCAAAGATTGCTGTGAAGTATACTTATCCTCAACCTGAGAGTATTTCTGCTTTAATGCTAATAAGTACGGCAGTGTTAATTATTATATTTATTAGACATATAGAACCGTTAAGAGAATTTATATCAGAACAAAAAAATAATTGGAAGATTAAAAAATGATAAGAAGAAAGAATTTAATTGTTACAGCAGTTGTAATAATCATATTGCTTATCGCTGGCATTTATGTCAGTGCAAAATTAAATTTAGTCACCATCTCAGGAATTTCTGAAAAAAATCAAAACGTTGTCTTTGCTCAGTTTGAAAATCAAAAAGATCAGAATAACGATGAAATTACTATCTCGCGGAAAAACATAATTACTGAAACTGTTCAAAAAGTTAGTCCTGCAATAGTTGGAATAAACGTGATTGAAATCAGAGAATACAAAGACCCTTTCTTTTCTTTATTCGATGATCCGTTCTTTCAAAGATATTTTGGAAACCGGGGAACTTATAACCGCGAAGTAAAAGGTTTGGGTTCGGGATACATTATTTCTTCAGATGGATATATTGTAACCAACGACCACGTAGCGGGAAATGCAACTAAAATTACTGTAACACTCACTGATGGAAGAACATTCGATGCTAAAGTTATTGGTTCAGATAATGCCAGTGATATTTGTCTTCTTAAAATCGATGGAGAATGATTTACCATTTGTAACTTTAGGAAATTCTGATGATATAATAATTGGTGAATGGGTAATAGCGCTCGGTAATCCGTTTGGTCTTTTTGAATTAAACGATAAGCCAACAGTTACAGTTGGTGTGGTTAGCGCAACGGGAATGAACCTGGATGCAATAAACGATCGTTACTATTTGAATATGATTCAAACCGATGCTGCAATTAATGGAGGAAATAGTGGTGGACCTTTAGTAAACAGTTTAGGTGATGTTATCGGAATGAACACGCTTATTTTTACATCCGGAAATAACACTGGAAGTATAGGATTGGGATTTGCAATTCCTGTAAATAAAATAAAAAAGATAACGGAAGAGTTAAAAGAAAAAGGGAGTATTGACAGAAATTTTGAAATTGGAATGAGAATTCAGACCATTGATGAGGGAATAGCAAAATACTATCATTTGAACAATACTAAAGGAGTTATTGTTACCAAGATTTATCCAAACACTCCCGCTGAACGAGGAGGAATTGAAGTCGGTGATATTATAACTGAAGTCGATGGTTTTAAAATAAGCAATGAAAATTCTATGTTCAGTGTATTTCACGAATTTAGAACCGGACAAACAATTACAGTAAAAATTATCAGAGATGATAAAGAATCCACAAAAACAATGAAGCTGGTAAAAGGATGATAAGCAGATATACATTACCCGAAATGGGAAAAATCTGGGAAGACGAATTTAAATTCGCTACCTGGTTAAAAATTGAAGTACTTGCCTGCGAAGCCCGTTGCGAAATGGGAGAAATTCCGGAAGAAGAATTAAAGATTATAAAAGATAAATCTACTTTCGAAGTTAAAAGAATTCTCGAAATTGAAGAAACAACCAAACACGATGTAATCGCTTTTCTTACAAATGTTGCTGAGTACGTTGGTCCTGCTTCAAGACATATACACTATGGAATGACGTCTTCCGATATACTCGACACTACCCTCGCCTATCAGATGAAAAACGCTGGTGAATTGTTACTAAAACAATTGTTTGATTTAAAGGAAGTATTAAAGACACGAGCTATTGAACACAAAAAAACAGTTTGCATTGGAAGGTCTCATGGTATTCACGCTGAACCAACTACTATGGGACTGAAGTTTGCCTTATGGTATGAAGAAACTAAGAGAAATATCCGAAGGTTGCAAAATGCAATTGAATCAATTAGTGTTGGACAAATATCAGGAGCCGTTGGAACATTCGATCATCTATCTCCAAAAGTTGAAGAGTATGTTTGTAAAAAAATGGGCTTGAAACCCGCCAGTGTTTCAACTCAGGTAATACAAAGAGACAGGCACGCTGAGTTTATGAATACTCTTGCTGTAATCGGGGCAACGCTTGAAAAAATTTCTATTGAGATAAGACATCTTCAAAGAACAGAAGTCCTGGAAGCAGAAGAATATTTTTCAAAAGGACAAAAAGGTTCCTCAGCTATGCCGCATAAAAGAAATCCCATCATAAGTGAAAGAGTAACTGGACTTGCAAGAATTTTAAGAGCCAATGCAATTGCTGCACTAGAAAATGTTGCACTATGGCATGAACGGGATATTTCTCATTCATCAGTTGAAAGAATAATTATCCCTGATAGTTGTATCGCCTTAAATTATGTTTTGACCTGATGATAAAATTGATTGAAAAATCTTATTATCTATCCGGAAAATATGCTAAAGAATTTAAATCTAACACGAGGATTGGTTTTCTCTCAAACAATTTTGCTTAAGCTCATTGATAAAGGTATTATCAAGAGAAGAAGCATATCGCATCGTTCAAACTTCTGCTATGGATGTGTGGGCAAATAATGATAAGTTACTGAAAGATGAGTTATTAAAGTCAAAAGAAGTAATGAAGGTTATTACGGAAAAGGAGTTGAATGAAATATTTGACACTAATAAAATCTTAAAAAATGTTGATTATATTTTTCAGCGAAGTATTTACGCTGACAATTAGATAATAACCGATTTCAATCTGAATTGATCACTTCTGAAAATCCGCTCATCAATTTTGCATTGATATTTAATTTTTCCATAAGTAATTACCAGTTGGTTAAAGCAAATTAATTAATGAACAAAAGAGTAAAAAATATTATGAAAATTATTTCAATAATCGCTCTGATTATTCTGACTGCAAGCTACTTCCTTGCGGAATCCAAAAAAGATATAGTTGATGAGGTGTTTAATTCTGATAGTCTAAGAGTCGTCGAACCTCAAAATCATTTTACACTTGAGAACCAGCTTGTTACAACAATGCTCGCACGTTATCACTATAAAGATTTCAGTCTGGATGATTCACTTTCATCTTTAATGTTTGATAAATATATCAAAACACTTGATTACAGTAAGGTATACTTCTATCAGTCAGATATAAATTCATTTGAGAAGGAAAGATATTTATTCGATGATTACCTCCTTGCTGGGAATGTTCAACCATTCTTTGATATCTTCAATCTATATGAAAAGAGATTAGTAGAACGGATGGAATACGTTGATACAATTTTGACGAGAGGATTTGACTTTTCTTTGACTGATTCAGTACAAATTAATAGAGAAAATTCAAATTGGGTATCTACCTGGGAAGAGATGGATCAACTATGGAATTTAAGAATCAAAAACGATGCGCTTGGTTTATATCTTGCAGGAAAAGACGAAGAAGAAATTAAAACAAATCTTAGAAAACGTTATGACAATTTCACTCGTGCCTTGTATCAATACAACAGCGAAGATGTATTTCAGCTTGCAATGGATTCTTATACGAGTTCTGTAGATCCGCACACAAATTATTTGTCACCAGCTACATCCGATAATTTTAGAATTGATATGAGCCTTTCTCTTGAAGGTATCGGGGCAAGGCTGATGAGTGAAGATGGATATACAAAAGTTGTTGAAATAATTCCTGGTGGTCCCGCTTTTAAATCAAAGGAATTAGATGCAGATGATAGAATTATTGCTGTTGCTCAGGGAACTGATGGTGAGCTTGTTGATGTAGTCGGGTGGAGAATTACTGATGTTGTTCAGTTAATTCGTGGACCAAAAGAAACAACTGTTCGTTTACAAATTTTACGAGCCGAAGATGGTGTTACAGCAAAACCTGAAGAAATCACTATTGTAAGAGATAAAGTAAAACTTGAAGATCAGGCAGCTAAAAAAGAAATCATCGAAGTGACCAATAATGGAATACCCTATCGGATTGGTGTTATTAATATTCCAAAATTTTACACTGATTTTGAGGGATTGCGTGGTGGAGATACTAATCCGAAAGAGTACTGCAACTGATGTTAGAGCGCTATTGGAAGAACTTAAGCATGAAAAAGTTGACGGTGTTATAGTGGACCTTAGAAACAACGGTGGCGGTGCACTTTCAGAAGCAATTGATGTTACAGGTTTATTTATTGACCTAGGTCCGGTTGTTCAGGTTAAAGATATGGAAGGTTATGTTCAAGTTGATGAGGACGTAGATCCATCACTTGTTTATGCTGGTCCATTAGCCGTAATGGTAAACAGATTCAGTGCATCAGCATCAGAAATATTTGCTGCAGCCATTCAAGATTATGGTAGAGGAATTATTGTAGGTGAACAAACTTATGGTAAAGGAACTGTCCAAAATCTTATTGATTTGAACAGAGTTTCAAGAAGCTCTACAAATAAATTTGGTCAGCTAAAATTAACTATTGCAAAATATTACAGGATTGATGGAGGTAGCACACAAAATCTTGGTGTAATTCCCGATATTAAATTGCCTTCATACATTGACCCTCACAAATTTGGTGAAAGTTCTCAAATCTCAGCACTACCATGGGATCAAATTGACCCAGCAAACTATCAGTTATACAGCAATCTGAATCAGATTATTCCTGAGCTAATTTCATTATCTGAAATAAGAAGGAATAATGATATTGAATTTCAATTTCTGGTTGAAGATATAAACACTTATAATGAATCCCGAAATAAAAAATATGTCTCCCTAAATTCTGAAATCAGGAAACAAGAAAAAGAAGCGGACGAAGAAAAAGAATTTCAAAGAGAAAATGAACGAAGGCAAGTAAAAGGATTGAAGCTTTTGGATAAGGGAGAAGTACCTGAGAAAAAAGATGAGGAGGATGATATCTATCTAACTGAAACTGCTCTGATGGTTTCTGATATGATAAATTTATCAGGAAGACTTACAGAGGTACGTTAACAGGTTAAATACTTTAATAGCTTTTCTTCAGCTATTGGAAAGATTGTTTCCTCGTAAGGAAAGTCGAGATCTGTTTCGAGGATATAAGCTACCGGTTCGTGCAGATCTTGAGAGTAGTTAATAAAATTCGTAATCATTTCTTCGATTGAATTATGAATCGCAGATTGAGGAATTGATTTGACTAATTGTGAATTAATCTGCTGATATAAATTTTCCTGTGACCAATCCCACATTATTTCATAAAGATAGATATTCAATACGCTATTTTTATTATCTGGCAAACTAAAATATCCTTTGCCATGATAATTCTTTTCCACACTTGAAATTCTTGTGATCTCCAAATCTTCTTCAACAAAATTCTTAATTATTCTCCCCTCTTCAAGGACAGGCCTGTTTAGCTGCAAAGCCCAATCAATAAAGTCTAACAGCTTATCTAATTGATTTCCAACCTGATGAGCCTTTTCATAGACAATTACTCGTTCATTAACTTGTTGTCCTCTGATTTCATTATCAAACCATAACTTACATTCAATATTTTCTCTGAGTAAATCTTCAAGTGCCAGATTCAGCTGAATAGCTTCTTCAATAGACGGGAAAAGTCTATTCTTGTTGAAGTTCATCAGCCATTCTCTAACTTTGATCAATATTTTGTATTGATTCGATTCCCAGTCAGAACCGCACGAAGTAAGTTTTTTTAAATCCAGAGTAGTCATTTATTTAGAATAATTTATTTGTCACTTTTATCGTGTATTATTCTAAAAGCTTGCCAAAGCATTTTAAAGATTGTGTGATAAATGCTTTATTGAATTGATACAAAAACAAGAAAGAATTGCGGGCGAGACCAAATAATTCAGGTAATTATTCCTGATTTATTCTCGTATTGATATAGCTAGGTAAGAAGTAATGATGGGATGGAATTATTACATAAAAAAAGGAACGGAAAAAATTTCCCGTTCCTTTCAAAAATACCTTAGAGACAATGGACTAAATGTCGAACTTTATTCCTTGCGCCAAAGGTAGCTCCGATCCAAAGTTTATTGTGTTTGTTTGTCGGCGCATATAAGCCTTCCATGAATCTGAACCGGATTCTCTTCCGCCACCGGTTTCTTTTTCACCACCAAAGGCACCGCCAATTTCAGCGCCTGAGGTTCCAATATTCACATTAGCAATACCGCAATCAGATCCGGCATATGATAAAAACCGCTCAGCTTCTTTTAAGTTATTTGTAAATATTGAAGAAGAAAGGCCTTGAACGACTCCATTCTGAATAGCAATAGCTTCATCAATGTCTTTCTTATATTTTATAATATATAGAATTGGAGCGAAGGTTTCTTCCTGAACTATTTCATAATGATTCTTAGCCTCAACAATTGCAGGAGAAACATAACAGTTCGATTCATAGCCTTTGCCACTTAACAAATCACCACCAAAAATAATTTTCCCACCTTCTTTTTTAACTCGTTTAAGCGCATTAGTAAAATCATTGACTGCATTTTTATCGATAAGGGGACCCATATGATTTTTCTGGTCAAGAGGATTTCCGATTTTTAGACTCCTATATGCTTTGAGCAATGAATCTTTAACTTTATTATAAATTGATTCGTGTATAATCAATCTTCTTGTTGATGTGCACCTTTGCCCTGCCGTTCCAACAGCACCAAACACAACCGCTGGTATTGCTAGTTTGAGATCTGCATCGGGAGTCATTATAATGGCGTTATTGCCACCAAGTTCGAGAATAGTTTTACCAAATCTTGAAGAAACAACTTCAGCAGCGTGTTTACCAACTCTTGTGGACCCAGTAACTGAAACCATTCCTACTCTTTTATCATTTAATATTCTTTCACCAACTGTTGAACCTTTGCCAACAACCAAATTAAAAATTCCTTCTGGTAAATTATTCTCCTTCAGAACTTTTGCAATAATATTTTGAGTAGCAAGTGCACTCAGTGGAACCTTAGAAGATGGCTTCCAAAGATTAACATCCCCGCAAACTGCCGCAAGCATAGCATTCCATGCATAAACAGCAACAGGAAAATTAAATGCGGAAATTGTGCAGACAACTCCAAGTGGATGATATTGATCATACATTCTGTGCATAGGTCTCTCTGACTGCATCGTAAATCCATAAAGCTGCCGTGACTGACCAACAGCGAAATCGCAAATATCTATCATCTCCTGAACTTCGCCTAAACCTTCTTGCAATGATTTACCCATTTCATATGAAACAAGTTTGCCTAGTGGCTCTTTGTATTCACGCAGCTTAATACCTATCTGCCTTACAATTTCCCCTCTTTGGGGAGCTGGAACCTCACGCCAATATAAAAATGCTTCTTCAGCAGATTTCATAATCTTTTCATAATCCTTTTCAGAAGCCTGGTAGACAGAAGCAATAAATTTTCCATCTGCAGGCGAATGAATTTTTAACTCGCCTACTGATTTTGATTTATTCCAGTTTTGTCCGGATGATGATCCAAAGTTTGTTTTGTTGATCCCAAGTTGTTTTAAGAATTCCATTTTAACTCCGATTTATTTTTATTAATAACTTTTTATTTTATTGATTATTGATTCTAATGTTATCTTTTTCATTTTATCTTCAATATCCACCTGAACTTCAGTGAAAAAATCCAGGAAAAAATAATTTAATTTATCGGGTAAACTATTTTTTTTAATTGAATCTTTCCTTACATCAAGATGAAACGCCTTACGATCTTCAATTGCACAGTAAATTTCCTGTAGATGAATTTCTGAAGCACTCTTCTTTAACTTAAATCCTCCTGCCGTACCTGAATTGCTTTCAACAATATCGTTTTTTGAGAGCATAGATAATATCATTCTAAGCTTTGACGAATTAATCCCTATAATTGTAGCTATTTCAGTGCTTGAAACAGCCTTGGGGTATAATTGTTCTAGATAGCAAAGGGCTTTAACTGAAGTTGATAATTTGGTTGAAGACGACATATTATTTTTATTTGTTATGGTAAGTGTAACAATTACATCAATAAAAATCAATGATCATAATGATTTTATTTAATAATATCTTATGTGCGATAAATTACTTAAGATTATTAATTGAACTTCTTTTATAGCTTTATTATTTTTGAATAACGATTAAATATTATGATTAAGTCATATTTACATACAATTCTTACCTATTTCTTCTGCAGACACAATAGCTATTTCGTGTCCGCCTACGAATCTGTTTTTTAAGATTCTCCTTCTTCAATTCAACAGGTTCAAGCACCTGTTGTACAATTCTTGCAATAATATTTTATTCATTTTTAAGTTTTAAGGTGATTATATGTTCACAGAAACAATTAACCCCGCAGATCGAGTAAGGGAAATTATCGGAAAGCATATGCTTGCTGATGGTTTCCAGTTAATTCTGGATTTAAATAATAGTTACAGGAATAAAATTGTAGATGAAAGAAACGGAGACGAATACATAGATTTTTTCACTTTCTTTGCTTCTTCCCCATTGGGATTGAACCATCCAAAATTAATTTCAGATAATGTAAAAGAAAAATTAGCCAATGCAGCTATAAACAAACCTTCGAACTCTGATATTTATACAACTCAGATGGCAGAATTTGTTGATACATTTAGCAGAGTTGCAAAGCCTGATTACATGAAATACTTATTTTTTGTTGATGGTGGTGCCCTTGCAGTCGCGAATGGTATGAAGGTCGCATTTGATTGGAAAGTAAGAAAGAATTTTAAGAAAGGTTATAAGGACGAGAAAGGACATCAGGCAATGCATTTCATGGAAGCATTCCATGGAAGAAGCGGATACACTTTGTCATTGACCAACACTGACACCAACAAAGTTAAATATTTTCCAAAATTTAACTGGCCCAGAATTGTGAATCCTAAAATCATATTTCCACTTGAAAAACATTTAGATGAGGTATTGCAACTGGAGAAGCAGGCAATTAATGAAATTAAAATTGCAATAAAAAATAATCCTGATGATATAGCTCTTCTGATTATGGAACCAATCCAATGCGAGGGTGGAGATAATTTTTTTAGAAAAGAATTCTTTCAGGAATTAAGAACAATCACACTTGAAAATGATATTTTGCTGATGTTTGATGAAGTCCAGACTGGATTTGGAATTACGGGAAAGTTTTGGGCTTCAGATCATTATGTCAGACCTGATATTATTGCTTTTGGAAAGAAGTCACAACAATGTGGAATAATGGTTTCGGACAGAGTAGATGAAGTGGAAGAAAATTGTTTTACTGTTTCCGGAAGAATAAATTCTACCTGGGGAGGAAACCTTGTTGATATGGTTCGTTCGATACAGATAATGAACATTATGGAAGAAGAAAAAATAATTGATAATGTAGTGGCTAGAGGCAATTATCTAATGAGCAGATTAAATGATATTCAATCCGAATTACCTGATTTAGTTAGCAACGTTCGTGGTCTTGGACTACTCTGTTCATTTGATCTGCCAAATGGTGAATTAAGGAAAATATTCAGAAATATTGCCGAAAAAGGAAAACTGCTCATTTTAGGTTGCGGTGCAAAGTCTATAAGATTCAGACCAATGCTCAATATTAAAGATGATGAACTTGAGGAAGGCTTGCAGGTAATTGAAAAAGTTCTTAAAATTATATCGTCCAATAAATAATAATAGGATTAACTACTTGCCAGGAGCGGCTCCAGAGTTGGAGCCGTTCTTGTTTTAAATTCACTATGATATATTAGATATGATAAATTTTTGAAATCTGTTATATTTAAAACTCAATAAGAAAGTCATTTAATGATAGGTAAACTTTATATCGTAAGCACACCAATAGGTAATCTTAAAGACATTACACTCAGAGCAATCGAAACTCTAAATGAAGTTGACTTTATTCTTTGTGAAGATACACGTGTGAGTTCTGTTCTTCTAAAACAATACAATGTCATCAAACAATTAATTTCTTTTAACGCTGTAAGTGAAACAAAAAAAATACCAGCGATAATTGAGCGCTTACTGCAAGGTCAAAGCTACGCACTTATTTCAGATTCCGGTACTCCTGCTATTTCTGATCCTGGAATTCGATTGGTTTCAGAATCAGTTAAGAATGGAATAGAAGTTATTACAATTCCCGGTGCAACTGCTTTGATTGCTGCACTAACAATTAGTGGTCTTCCAACAGATTCATTTGTATTTGAAGGATTCCTTCCTCAGAAAAAAGGAAGACAGAAAAAACTTAACGAACTTAGTGAAGAAGAGAGAACAATTGTAATTTATGAATCGTCTCACAGAATAATAAAGTTAATTGATCAGTTGGTTGAATTTTTTCCTGAAAGATATGTGGTAGTTTGCCGGGAACTGACAAAAAAATTCGAAGAAAGCTGGCGTGGCTATCCAGCAGAATTGAAAGAGAAACTTGGTGAAAAAACAGTTAAAGGAGAATTTGTAGTAGTAATTGCGTGTAAAGATTGGAAGAGTCGTTAGGATTTTTTACTCACTTAGCAAATAATTATAATCCTTCAGCACAGTATCTAAAAAATTAAGTGGATGTAATTCCGTTTTCACACCAATTTTCATTTCAATAGCTTCCTTTGTTTTATTTATGATCCTGGTATAAACTTCAACATCAGGCTTTTTATAATTCATGTCTAAAACTTCTTTTACTAAAGAAATATCATTATCATTTAGCAAACTTACTTGCGGAAATTTAACATCATAATTAACCGGTGTTGCTTTTAATATTGTGTCTTCCAATTTTGCTTCAGCTTTTAATTTTACAACTGTTGTATTAGCAGCAAGATCGCCAAGTCTTTGCCCTTTTCCGTTTACTATCATTGTAACTATTCCCACAGCTCCATAAAGAAAATAGTCTATGGGTGCCAATATCCATCTCAAAAAGTAACTACCGATTCCTGCTTGGCTTCCATCCAGTTTTACCACACGCATTTTCATTATTTTTTTTCCGAATGATTGACCATTTAAAAAAGTCTCGCAAAGTAGATGATAGAAGAAAAGTGGAAGAAAGAAAATGACACCTATTGCAACCGGGTAATAAAAAGATGAGCCTTCCGTGGAATTCAATAGCCAGATATACAGAAATAGTATCGCAATAAAATATCCTACCATAATTAGTAGATCAATAATAGCAGCTACAACCCTTTCGCCTACACTTGCAACCGGGTATTCAATATTTACGTTTTGGGCAGTTTGAATTTCAATAGTCTGCATACAAAATTAAATCAATCCCCGTGCCTTTAATTCGAGATATTTGTTTATTGTATTTACAGAAAGATTTTGAGGAGTAGTAAGAATAGATTGAATGCTGTATCTGGCAAGCTCCTTTACAATTAACCGTTTTTCAAATGCAAATTTTTCCGCAATTGTCTTGTGATAAATTTCCTCGACATTCTTCGCAGGCTTTTCTATCAAAGCAAAAAGTTCAGTATTAATAAAAAAGATTACCAGAACTAGATGCGTCTTGGAGAGCCTTCGTAAATAAGCAAGTTGTCTTTGAAGTGCATTCAAAGTTTCAAAATTTGTGTAAAGAATTATAAGACTTCTGTGACTAATCTTTTGAAGAATTGTGCTAGTTAATATTTCAAAATCGGATTCAAGGTGATCGGTTTTTAAATTATAAAGCATTTCAAGAATTGTCTGCATGTGCCGTGCTTGCCTGTCTGCAGGTAAAATGTTACTAACTTTGTTTGAAAAGGTCACCAATCCTGCTTTATCCTGCTTATGCATCGCAATACTTGAAATAACAAGAGATGAGTTAATTGCATAATCAAGAAGACTCATTCCTTCAAAAGGCATTTTCATGACTCGTCCAATATCAACTACGCTGTAAACTTGCTGCGACTTTTCATCATCAAAATGATTTACCATAAGCTGTGCTTTTCTTGCCGTGGCTTTCCAGTTAATAGTCCTGTAATCATCTCCTCTCACGTATTCTTTTATGTGATCAAACTCCATTGAATGTCCAATACGTCTGATTCGTTTCACACCTGCTTCAGTTAATCTGTCAGAGATTGCCATCAGTTCATACTTTTTCATCTGAATGTATGAAGGATAAACTGGAACTATTTTTGTTCCTTCAAAACTATATCGTCGTCTCACAAAACCAATTGGAGAAGCAGTAAAAATATTTGTGCTGCCAAAGTTATACTCTCCCCTTTTAACAGGTCTCAATGAGTAAGTGAATATTTTGGAAGTTCCCGGTTCAACAGAAATCTTGAAGTAAAGATCACGTATCTGGAATTCAAAAGGAATCTCATCAATTATTTCACAACTAATTTTGAATGCATACTTGTTTTCAAGAATGATTTTAATTTCGTTGTCGTCGCCATTAGACAATCGGTTTGGTGCTATTCTGTATGAATAAATTCCCTTCTTATTTATGAAATAGAATTAGTGCATCAGATATGATTAAAAAAATTACTGCGGCAAAAAGAAGATTACTTATAACCAGCAATTGAGGCAAGAAGTACGATAAGGTAAACAGAAACACCAATGCTGCTGCTACAATAAAGAATCTAGTGGAAAGATAGAAAGACTTAAGAACTTTCACTACCTTGGAACCTCAACTCTTTCCAATATTGTTTTTATAATATCATCAGGAGTTTTTCCTTCCATTTCTTTTTCCGGAGTCAGCAAAATTCGATGTCGCAGCGTAGGATAAACTACCATCTTTACATCATCTGGTGTTACAAAGTCTCTACCGTTTATAGCAGCAATTGCTTTCGCACCAATCATAATTGAAATAGAAGCTCTCGGCGAACCGCCAAGATAAAGGTCGCTGTTATTGCGTGTTTTGTTCACTATCTGAGTAATGTAATTAGCAACTTTCTCATCCAGATGAGATGTTCTGACTTTTTCTCTAAACTGTTTGAGAGTTTCTTTAGTAAAGATCGGCTGAATCAAATTCAAATCGTTGATATTTTTGCGGCTGTGCAAATCCATCAAGATTTTTATCTCTTCTTCAGACGTTGGGTAAACCATATCAACTTTGAATAAGAATCGATCTAGTTGTGCTTCAGGTAGTTTATATGTTCCTTCGTGCTCAATAGGGTTTTGAGTAGCAAATACAGTAAAGGGAATATCCATTTTATAGGTAGTCCCGTCAATGGTTACTTGTCTTTCTTCCATCGATTCAAATAAAGCTGATTGTGTTTTTGCAGGTGCACGGTTTATTTCATCAATTAAAATAATGTTTGAAAAAATTGGACCTCGATTGAATTCAAATTCTGAAGTTTTAACATTGAATACAGAAGTTCCGAGAATATCTGAAGGCATAAGATCAGGTGTAAACTGAATCCTCGAAAAATCAGCTGAAACCGTTCGGGCAATAATTTTTGCAAGAAGCGTTTTAGCTATCCCCGGAACACCTTCGATTAATACATGACCATCAGCCAAAACGGCTGCAATCATCATATCAATTGTTTTATCTTGCCCGACAATAATTTTCTTAACCTCTGCCCTGACTCTGTCAACAGAATCTTTGAGTTCAGTTAAATCTGTACGCGGATTGAAATTTGTTTCTTCCATATTATTTCGTTCTTTCGTAAAATTTTTCGATTTGATAGTTAATATTAGTTAAATCTTCTTCCGTTATTTTTTGACTGTGATTGATTTTCCCAATCTCCCTTAGTATTGATTTTATTTTTCCTGATGATAAAGAGGATTTATCTGCAATTTTCTGAATTGTTTCCTCATCAAAACTGCCTGTCTTAATTAAATATTTACTCCTTAGATAATCTAAGAAATAAGATATTTTCTTTTCTGCAATATTCTTAAAATCCTTTTGCTGATAATAAAGATTACCAACCGTTTCTACGAATTCAACTGTAGTATTTGTTAGGGGTGCAATTACAGGTATTATCCTTTGCTTTCTCCTTCCATAAAAGAAAATAAAGAACACGACTGAAACCAAAATAATGTAATAAGCCCATTTAAGAGATTGCTGCGACATAATATACTGCAACGTCGAAGCCTGATATTTATTGCCATCTTTGTAGTAATCGTCCCAGAATGTTTGCTGTACGGGCAAATGAGATAATGCTTTGTACACATACTCATTGTTATCTGAGTTGAGTAGATGATAGTTTGTAAATGCAAGCGGAACAGTGTTTAAAAGGAAATTTCCTTCTCCATACTTAATTCTTAAAAAATTTACATTTCCATTTTCATTTTTCCCAAGCACCTGGACTAAGACTGTATCAAATTCACTAAAATAATTATCAAAATTGCCTTTGAAATAAGTGAATCCATTTCCAGATTTCACTTCTGGCAGACTGAAATTGATATTAATAGAATCCTCACTAAAGAATTCATCGAAAGTTTGTATTTTAAGCGAATCAGCAAGGTTGCCGTAAATTCCGAAAGCTGAAATAAAAACGTTGTTACCATCAGCCACAAAACGGAGAAGATATTCAGTGTCAAGTCTATCCGGAGAAAAGTAATTATTTATAAAAACATAATTTGTGTTGAAGTAGTAATTGTCCTTCAGAATATTATAAATTGGAAGTTCTTTTAATACAACATCTCTAGTTGGGAATAGTTCATCAGACAAATCGTAAATTATATAACCCCCATAAGGAATTTTATCCTTCTTTGCGAAACTTTTAGTCCAATCAATTTCCTCTGGTTCAATTATTTTAATAATAGTAATAATTATCAATGTGATAATCAGAGGGACTAAATATTTTATATTCTTTCTCTTCATTATGATGCTATTAAACTAAATAACTCATTAAAATCATTCTGCGAAGATTTTATGACCTTTTCATCAACAGGAAAATCGCCATACCAGACCCATTCAAATCTTGAAGTAGCAATTTGGAATGCGACAGATATTCCTGTTATTCTTAATCTCCGATAAATACTGATGATTTGTTTTATTATTTCGTAATCTCGATAATTCCTTTTTCAGAAAGTAGCTTGTAGAGATTTTAGAAACAAATACCTGACGGCAAGTTTATAATTTTTACTATCGATTGCTGATGCTATCAGTTCATCAAAATTAAGCTGACTAATATCTTCTTCGCTTTCAATCATTTTGATTTCATTCGAATTGATTTTACCGAATAATAAACCTCTTCTATCAGCTTTGATAAGACCTCTAATAATAAGTATCAATGCAGCAATCATTAATCCGTAATAAAAATAATCAAGGATTGTAGAGTAAGCATTTGAAGATCGAAGAATAGCAAGTTGTTGGTTAATCCAGTTTTTTATTTTTGTTATCCAATCTTCAGATTCCTCTGGACCTCCGTCATAATCAAACTCAGGATCACTTTTATATTTTTCAATTATATCCTCTGATAATAGTCGGACATCTACTGCGAATTCTTCATCAGTAGCCGGAAGGATTTTATGTGTGGTATCAGCATAGTAATTAGAATATGGATATTTAGCCGTCGCTGCATCCTGACAAAAACTAGAGTGTACATTCAAAAGAATGAAGACAGTTATTATTATTCTAAATGAGATCATTCTTTATTGATATTATCTATTTGTTGAAGAAGTCCTGGTGCCTCTTTTCGTTCAACAAGGTTGTAGTATTGAAAAGCGATAGCAATAGTGCTTATTGCATAAAACAATACGCTAAGTGAAGTTATTATGGATGTAATAATGAAAACAATTTTTGTGAAGCCACTAGTTCCGGATTCAATACCAGTAAAAGCAGTAAAAAACATAACGACATAAGTAGGTATGTATAGAGCATACATAAGAAAGCCCTGGACAATGCCTACTACTAATAGCAATCCGAATGTGAACCACCAGTTACCTGAGATCAATTTGGTGCATCGGCCTACAGCTGCAAAGAATCCCAATCCCTCTTCAAGCCGAACAATAAAAATTAATGAGAGAGCAATGGAGAGATATACGCCCGGAATAATCAAAAAAAGAAATCCAAACCCAGCAATAATCGTATAACCTATCGCACTGAATAATATCATAAAAAAGTTTCGCTTAGTCATTTGCCACACATCATCGATATCAAAGACTCCGGATTCAGACTTTTTATATACCATTAAATGAGAATAAGTAACAGCCATAATAATTAAATATGCGAGCATCATAAAAAACATTGATAATAAAAATGGAATGCCAATCTGCTGCAAATCATAATCAACAGCGAAGTTAAACATTGAAGACTGGTAGATTCCCAAAAACACACCAGCAAGAAGAATAACTGGTGCGCTGATAAGCAGATTAGATTTTAATAATATTTTGAAGTTACTTTTTATATACTCAAAAGTTACGTTTAACATTCCTCCAAAATCTCTCACCTTTCTGAATTCAATTTTAGTTTGATTCATTTTCTTCTGCCATTTTATTATAAATTACTGAAGGATATAATATGAAATACCACACAACAAAAGCCAGCGATCCAAGTATAATAGTTAAGCTTAAAAAAACTGGCATTCCTGTATGTCTTGTAACAAATGATTCGAGAAAACCAGCGGTGATAAAAATCGGGATAAGGCTTATAATCATTTTCAAGCCTTCTTTTGAACCTATTCTAAAAGATTGTCTACGAGAGTAAGTTCCGGGGAAAAGTATGCTGTTACCAAGAACTAATCCGGCAGCACCTGCAATAATGATAGCTGATATCTCAAGCGTTCCGTGAATCCATATCACTAAAACAGACTCAAACAAGAGATCGTGAATGTGGAAAAAGTATTGGAATGCTCCAAGCATTATACCATTTGACATCAATACCCAGGCAGATCCAAATGATAGTAACAATCCAAACATAAAAGCAATAAAAGAAACTCTTATATTATTAAAAGTTATTCCTAGGAACATATCAACACCATTCATCTGCTTGTAGACAGCTAACGGGTCTCCTTTATCAATATTTTCAAGTGTCATATTCACATAGCTATCTCCCATAATCAATCTTACAAAACCTGAGTCACCAGCCGAAGAAACGATACCAATCAGCATAGATAGAATAAATATTGAAAAGGCGATGATAATTTTCATTCTGTGTTTATAAAAAATCAACGGAGCTTCATATTTCCAGAACTGAATGAATCTTTCTTTTCTTTCCTTCTTACTTTTATAAATGGATTGATGAACTTTTGCAGTAATTGAATTAAGGTATTGAGTGGTTTTGCTGTCGGGATAAAATGTTCTGGAATATGAAAGATCATCAGTAAGTTGGATGAAAAGATCTGCTAATTTATCAGGATTAACACTTTCTTTTGAAGCAAGAAAAGTTTCAACCTCTTTCCATTTTTCAGCATTCTTTTTTAAAAACGTTACTTCTCTCACCCGTTGCTTTCCTATTAATTTTCACTGTCGTAAGTGATTAAAGACTTAATATCGTATTTCCTGATTTTTTCTCTTCCATTCAAAAAGGTTAGTTCAACGATAAATGATAACTGAACAACTTCACCACCTAATTTTTCAATTAACTTACAGGCAGCTTCAGCTGTTCCACCGGTCGCAAGCAGATCATCGTGAATTAAAACTTTATCACCTGAGCTTATAGCATCTTTATGAATCTCAATTTTATCCAGCCCATATTCAAGTTGATATGTTTGTGATTCCTTTTCGGCAGGTAGTTTACCGGGTTTCCTGACTGGAATAAAACCTGCCTTCAATTCATTGGCAAGCATTCCCCCGAAAATAAATCCTCTTGATTCAATTCCAACTACTTTATCAACATTTAGACCATCAGTAAAAGTTATTAGTTGCCTGAGTGTTTCTTTGACAGCAACTGGATCTTTAAGCAATGTTGTTATATCCCGGAACATAATTCCTTTAATCGGAAAATCCCGTATGCTCCGGATGTATTTTTTAAGATCGGTAGACATAATTATTCCTACTTTTTAGTGAGAAAATTGTTTATTCCATTTTTGAAGTCTTTTGTTGTTCGGCTAATGGTGTTCAATCCAATACAATATTCGACTGCATCTTCAACAGATAATCCAGATATATCCCTGATCATATCTTTAGTCAATCCCATACTCTGTTGTGAGTTGTTCTTTAGTTTAGACGCAACACTAATTGAAAACTCTAAAACATTATTACACAAGTAGTTAACAAATCCTATCTCGTAACCTCGTTTGGCATCAATGATATCACTTGAAAGTAACAATTGTTTTGCCAGACCTTCACCTACTCTTCTAATCAGAAATGTAGAAACAACTGCAGGTATGAATCCAATTTTTACCTCTGAGTAACCAAATTTAGCATTCACCTCATCAGCTACAATTAAATCACAAACAGAAGCCAATCCACAACCACCTGCAATGGCTGCTCCGTTTACAGCAGCAATCACAATTTTAGGAAAATTGTAAATCATCAGGAATAACTCAGCTAATTCCACCGAGTCTTTTTCATTTTCCAGGGATGAATAATTTCTCATTTCGTTCAGGTATTCCAGATCTGCACCTGCACAAAATGCTTTCCCCTCGCCTGTAATGATCAATACTTTAACTGATTTATCTATCTCAATTTCCTTTAGTTTAGCTTTCATCTGCTTCACTAATTCAGGATGTAGAGCATTTCGTTTTTCAGGACGATTAAGGGTTAGTATGGCTACCTCATCTTTAATTTGATATTTTATCATAATTCGTGCTCAAGTAAGTTTAATAAAACCATTTAACTATAATTAAAATTTGTAAATAAGTGGAAGCAAAAGCAAATAATATTCCAGCTATCACCTGAGAAAAGCTATGCACTTTTAATTGAATTCTTGCCCATCCCACTAATAGTATTATGACTGAAAAAACTAAAGCTGCTGGTCCGAATACATAAGTTATTGCGGCTAACGGGCCTGCAGCACCCATAGCGTGTGCACTTATCTTCCAATGCTTGTTTATTAAGATTGTAACTAATGTGTTAGAAATATAACAAAACCAAAAGGCGATGGTAATAATGTTGACTTCAAAGAATAATAGAATAATCAAACCAATAAAATAAAATCCTACTGAAATCAAAAAAGGTATCGTTCTCTCTTCCTTAACCGATGCATCCAAATCAACAATTTCCCCTTGTCTACGAAGAAATACGAAGAGAATAATCTGCGCAGTAAATCCAAACAAAAAAGCAACTAGAATTGTTACTACTGTTTTTATGATTTCTGTTTCGAGTAATAAAAGCAAAGATTGTAAAGACGATAATTGTAAATGAAGGTGGGACAAAAAGTGTTGAGATTATTCTTGCGATTTTGTCGTATTATTCATTTTGTCATTCCCACGAAACTGGGAATCCATTTGTGGTTAATGGTTTAGATTCCTGCTTTCGCATGCGAATGACAATTTTTTCAGGACTCCTCGCAATGATTTAAGATACTGTAACTTCTTCATCATCTTGTTTCACTGATTCAAGATATTTCAGCAGTGCATCTTCAACAGGATTATATTCAGTTAATTTCATTAATTCTGATCTTATTCGTGCAGCGCCGTACATACCCCTCTGATATCCTGCATAAAACTTTCGGTGCTCTAAAATTCCTCTTCGCTCCCCTTTCACTTTTACTGCAAGCTTAAGGTGCTTTATACAGGTTTTTATTCTCATCTCCTCATCAACTACAGTAGATATTTGTCCTGTTGAAAGAAGTTCTTTTGCTTCTGTGAATATCCAGGGATTACCAATTGCACCTCGTGCAATCATAATTCCATCAGCGCCTGTTTCATCAAATGCTTTCTTTACATCGTATGCCGTCAAAACATTACCATTAAGAATCACTGGTATGTTCACGACTTCTTTTATTCTGGGAATCCAGCTCCAGTCAGCCTCACCGTTGTGAGCAGCATTTCTTGTTCTGCAATGAACAGTTAATGCAACGGCACCTGCATCTTCCATTCTTTTTGCAACTTCAAGTATCTGAATACTGCTGTTATCCCAGCCTAACCTTGTTTTAACTGTTACAGGTAATGATGTTGAATCAACAACAGCTTTTACAAGCTCTTGCATATATGGTGGATCTTTAAGTAATGCAGAACCAGCACCGCAGCCAACAACATTTTTTACCCAGCATCCGGCATTTATATCAATCAGATCGGGATTTTCTGCTTCTGCAATTTTTGCAGCACCAACCATTGATTTTATATTCGCACCGTAAATCTGTATTCCAACCGGGCGTTCTTCTTCAATAATTTTTAATTTCTCGTGAGTCTTCTTATTTGCACGTACTAATCCCTCTGAGTTTACAAATTCTGTGTAAACAATATCAGCGCCCAGTTCCCTGCAAACCAAACGGAAGGAAATATCCGTTACATCTTCCATTGGTGCGAGGAGGATTGCTTTTTCTAATTTCTATGTTGTTGAATTTGAGCATTTTATGATTACCTATATTCAATCCAAAGATATTAAATATTTATTCTTTTTGGTATATAAAAAATCGTAGCTATTACAATCAAAAACATAAAAGCCGAACCAGTTAAAAACGGGAAAGGATAACCTAGAAATTCAAATGCAAATCCTCCCCACAATGGACCGAACATTCTTGCAAGTGCTGATAAGGATTGATTAACTCCAAGAGTTATCCCCTGCTCTGCTTCGGAAGTCACTTCCGATATCAGGCTTAATAAAGTTGGCTGTAACATTCCTGTACCAAAAGCCAGAAAGATTGAATCAACAGCAAGCCAGAAAAAGTTACCTGCATAAGGAATGATGGCAAGTGTAACCATAATCAGAAATGAACCAATAATAAGCAACAGTCTTTTACCAAATAATTTTGTAAGTGGTCCAATGAGTCCTCCCTGCACTAATAGCAGAAGAAAGACCGATAATCCCAAACATATATCCATTCTGAAGATCAGTAAATCCGTAAACTTGTAAACCAAGAAGCGCAAACGTTCCGTAAATATTTGCAAAAGAAAAAGTTAGAATAAAAAATAGTGATGATTAAAATTGCAAGACTATGGATTCTTGAAATGCTTTTAATGACCGCATCAATGTTAAATATTCTTCTTTTGGTTTCCACAAATTCTCGTTCGTTCAGGATGAGATTCCGGAAGTAAAATGATTGTCACAATAAATGCAATAAATGAAAATGCAGCAGCACCAAGACCTGTTTCCATATAACCAAGCTTTGGATAGAAATCCACCGATGAGCGGACCAAATACAAATCCTAATCCAAAAGCTGAACCAATGATACCCATTCCTTTTGAACGGGTTTCTTTTGTAGTTACATCAGCAATATATGCCTGTGCAACTGCAATACTGCTTCCACCAACTCCGGCCACTACCCGGGAAACTAAAAGAATAATATATGAACTGGTGAAAGCAAAAATCACGTAACCCAATGCATTTATCAAAAGGCACATAACGATCACAGGTTTACGTCCGTGCTTATCTGATAACCTGCCAAGAATTGGATTAAAGATAAACTGCACCAGAGAATAAATTGCAATTGCAATACCAACAGCAGTTTCATCAACCCCAAGCTCTTTAATTGAAAAAGAAGGTAGAATTGGTATGAGAATTCCGAATCCTAACAGATCAATAAAAACTGTTAAAAAGATTAAAGAGAGTCCGGCTTTACTTTTCACGGGGTAATTTCTGGCTTAAGTTTATTCAATGAATCTTTGTGAAGAACAGGTCAAATATACAAATGCAGCAGTTAAGATTTGATTCTGTTTGTTATGGTGATATAAGTTTGAAGCTAGAATCGTATTTAGTAATAATTTCCTTAGTGTCGGAAAATGCTTCATTCATTAATTTTCTATCAGTATCAATTAAAAAAGTCTGAACAGAATCAGTACCAGAAATCTGCGAAGGAAGAATTATGTATTCCCTTCCTTTCTCAGTATTTCCTTTAAATACCCAGGTGGGTAAATAACTTACTTCACTAATGTAAACAGAGTCTGTAAATCTATTTTTTGAAAGCTGAATATTAAGGATTACTCCTGCATCAGAATAACGCCAGCGCTGGTTTGAAATGAAATTTCCCATCGAGTAAGCAACAAATCCTGAATCGAGTTTTGTGTTTCTTGTTTCATAAAAATCAAAAGGTTCGATGACATGCGGATGACCGCCAATAATTATATCAGCACCGAGTTCAATTATTTTTTGAACAATTTCTTTTTGATAATCGCTCGGTTCACGATTGTATTCTGGTCCGTAATGAAGATGAACCAATACAATATCAGCATTTTTTTCTCTTGCTTTTCTAATATCGTTTCTGATCAAATCCTCATTTATCAGGTTGATCACGAATTCTTTTCCTTTAGGAATTGCTAGTCCGTTTGTGTTTTCGCTGTAAGCTAGGAATGCAATTTTAATTGAGTTTACCAGGAATATTCTTACCGAATCTCTATCCTCCTGAGAAATGAATGTACCTGTCCGATGAATTTTATAATCATTGATTACATCGATCGTTCTTTTAACACCTTCCCAGCCTTGATCGAGTGCGTGATTGTTTGCAGTGATAAGCAAATTAAAACCTGCTTCTTTTAGAGCATAAATAAAATCATCAGGTGCATTGAAATATGGATATCCGCTATAACCTTCATTCTGTCCGGCAATTACTGTTTCAAGATTTCCAATAGTTAAATCAGGTATAGTTAAGTATTTTTTTACTTCCCTATAAACACCTGTAAAATCAAAACTGTCAGTATTAACCTTTGCATAATTAAACTGAGTGGAATGACACATTAGGTCTCCAACAAAACATAATGTTGCTGAAAGAACTGAGTCCTCTAAAACTGGCCTCTTATTTTTCTCTATCACCGAAGGATTAAAGAAAAAATATTGAAAGATTACTGTTATTATAAATGCTGAAACTGCAAAAATGTTTTTCATAAATAATTTACAAACGGGGATATAAAAAACAGGGCTGAATTAATTTCTCAATCCAGCCCATAACCCTGATTAGAAAGTTCTTGCTAAATTAACCTTTAGCAGCTTTCCTTTGAGCTTTAACTTCCTGCACGTCCTTGCGTACGTCCTGGCAAAGTTTTCTTAGATCACTTAAGCCTTTCCTTACGCGTGTACCTGCAGCGGATTGACCTTTCTCATAAAATTTATGAAAATCGGTCTCTAATCCTTGTACGAATTGTACCAAATTATTGAATTTATCCATGGTTACCTCCATCGTTTGTGGTTGATATATTGTTAGTTAGAATCTACCTACGTCTTTTAATTTCAATTATTAAAACTGCCTACTTTGAGACTTCGGCAGACAAGTTTTCAAGTATTATTTCAGCAATATCTTTTACTTTTACTTCTTCTGTCTTTTCAAAATGTTTTACTCCGTCAGTCATCATCGTCATACAAAACGGACAGGCGGCTGCTATCGTATCAGCACCTGTCGCAAGGGCTTCTTTTGTTCTCTCTTCGTTAATTCTTCCACCTTCATCATCTTCGAGGAACATTCTTCCGCCTCCGGCACCACAGCAAAAACCTTTGTCCTTACTTCTTTTCATTTCGACGAGATTAATTCCTTCTACTGCCTCCAGACTCTTTCTTGGTTCATCGTAAACTTCATTATACCTGCCGAGGTAGCAGGAATCGTGATATGTAACTTCAGATTTTCCATTCTGCTTCAAGCTTATTTTACCGGATGAAATCATTTCATCAATTAATTCTGTATGATGATAAACTTCATAATGACCACCAAATTGTTTGTACTCATTTTTTAATGAGTGATAACAATGAGGACAAGCAGTAACAATTTTCTGAACTTTGTAATGATTCAAAGTTTCCACGTTCTCCATCATAAACATCTGAGCTAAATATTCGTTGCCGAGTCTTCTTGCAGTATCTCCATTACATTTTTCCTGCGTACCAAGAATTCTAAATTCAACGCCTCCCTTTTGCATCAACTTTGCAAAAGATTGAGAAACTTTTTTATACCTGTCATCAAAAGAACCTGCGCAACCTACCCAAAACAAATATTCGCAGTTTGAATCTTCTGCCATTGTTTTAACTCCAAGACCTTCTGCCCAGTTTGCTCTGTCAGCAGGATTAAATGCCCACGGAGAGAAGTTAGTCTCTAGACTCTTAAAAACATTATTAAGTTCCGATGGAAACTGTGATTCTGTCAGAACCAGGTCCCTTCTCATATCAACGATGCTATCAAGATGTTCAATCATTACAGGGCACTCCTGAACACAAGCCATACAGGTTGTGCATTGCCAGAGAACTTTATCAGAAATATAATCATGAACGAGAGTTTTTTGGAATTGCTCACCTTCAGTAATTCCATTTACAACTAATGGTGCTTTGTCTTTCGTCCTTTGCCTGATATTTACAATTATTTCTCTTGGAGAAAGTGATTTACCAACTGTGTTAGCAGGACAAGCATCAGTACATCTTCCACATTCTGTGCAGGAATAACCATCTAAAATCTGTTTCCAGGAAAGTTGTTCAATGTCCGATGCGCCAAATGATTCAACATTTTCATCTTCAAGATTTAAATACTTAACTGTATTTCTGATGGGATCGAGGTTTGCAAAATAAGTATTAGGTATTGAGCTAAATACGTGCAAATGCTTCGAATAAGGAAGCAAGTTCATAAATCCAAATATTGTTAGGATATGAATCCACCAGTAAACTTCATAAGCTGATCCAGCACCAGTAGAAGGATTGTCAAAAAATAAAGGTGCTAGTGATGCAGAAATTGGGCGAAGTTCGTAACTGTGAAGCACAAAATCATTATTTGCAATCCCTGCCATATTCTGCAACATCATTGAAACAACTACAATTAAAATCAGAGTTAATATCACAGTTGCATCCAGTGAAGCAGCTTTATCTACCTGAAGTCTTGGAATGCTAAATACGTATCTTCGCAATAGCGCAACAATCACCGCAAGAATAACCAGCACACCAAAAACATCTTGAACCAAAGTTATCAATGAATAAATGGGACCTAAAAATGAAAGGTTAAAAGGTGAATAAAATCCCTGAATGATAGCTTCAATAACTGCGAGGATGAATAGCATGAATCCCCAGAAAATTAAAAAATGAACTGTGCCGGCAACGGGATCTCTCAACAGCTTCGATTGACCGAATGCTATCTTAATAACATTCTTTATTCTTCTCCCGACATCATTAAATCTGTTATCCTTCTTTTTTGCAACTTTCATATACAGGTATAAATTTCTCAAGCTCCAGAAAAGAAATCCGAAAGCAGAAAGAAATACTAAAATGAATATGATGTTTGTAATTGTCATCAGGAATTAATCAATTAGACAAATAGTGTTACGGTAGTCTTTTTTGCTTTTTTGAAACAGCAAAATAAATTGTAGCAGCAGCGAAAACTTTAACAGCCATCCAAACTGTGAAAATTGCTGCACCTGCTTTAATTGCATCAACAAAATTATGAAGATAAGCTGCATACAGATATAGTGTTCCGGTAAAAATCACAACGAGTTCAGCAATAATCATTGAGATAACAACGAATGAATATTTTTGACTCTTAGCTGTAAAGTAACCTACAAGATAAGCTGCAACAGGAAACGCTAAAAGATATCCACCGGTTGGACTAATCAATCTTGCAAATCCCATCGTACCATCGGCAGTTTGTGCAAATATTGGTAATCCGATTGCTCCAAGAAAAATATAAAGAACTTGGCTGTATGCACCATTCTTTGCACCAAGAAAAGCTCCGGCTAAAAGAACTACCATCGTCTGCAATGTGAAAGGAACTGGTTTAATTGGAATTGAGACTTGTGCAGATATTGCAGTTAGAATTGAAAATGATACAATCCAAAATAGCTCTGATTCTTTTACTGAGCTAAGTAATTGTGTAAAAGTTAAGTTTTTGGAAGATGTTTTCATATGTCCCTCAGTTTAAGTTTTTGTTAAAAAAGTTTAATGTCTTCTCTAATACAAAATCGAACTTTCGATTACTCCCCTTAAATGGATGAGTAACATCAAAAGTGTGACCTGTTGCCTTTATCTTATGAAATTCTGTTAAATCCTTATTTGACCAATTATAAATATTTTCCGCTTCTTTCAACGGAACGGCCAAATCTTGTTCACCGTGTATCATCAGTAAAGGTTTATTTAGTTCCTTTACAGCTTTTTCAATATTAAGTCGGTCCTCTTTATTTTTCTCAATATCATCAAGTAAAGAAACGTTCAATCTCATCATTTGATTTGTTCGGGAATTCAATACCTCGAACACACCATTTTTCCGCCATTCTTTCGCTTGTCTTTCACTATATCTGTTAAAATTCTCAACTGCAGCCCACGTTGCAACTGCTTTAATTTCTTTTCTTTCAGAACCAAAAATTAGAGCTTCTCCGCCGCCTCTGCTGTGTCCAACAACTCCAATCAGTTCATTTTTTGTTTTACCAAAGAAATTCTTCAAATAAGCATCGATTATTTCATTTAATTCTTCAAGCTCAAGAGAAAATGTATTATTGGCGAATTTATCAAGTTCTGTAAACTCTGTTAATTTTTCTCCAATACCGTTATGCGAAAAATTAAATGTAAGAACAAAAAATCCTCTTTCGGCAAAATAATTTCCCGAATAAGGCCAGAAGCCCCAATCTTTAAAACCTTTAAAACCGTGAACAAAAATTAGGCATGGTGCTGATTCTAAATTCTCGTATCCGTATGATGTAATTCTTATTTTTTCGCTTTTCTTTGTATTTAACACAAATTCTTTGTACATCTGAAACAAATATGCCGAATATCGTTAGAAAAGTCAATATTTTTAAAAAATTTAATATTTTGGCTATAAATTTACTTTTTGATGTATTTAAGGCGTTTTTTAACTTTAGATTGAGTTCCAAATAAATTTTCATCATTCCCAAAACAGTTAATATTATGAATTTTACCTTTTCAGAAGATTTGTTGATGCTAAAAGGACTAGCTAAAGATTTCACAAATGGTGAAATAAAACCATTAGCGCAGAAGATTGATGAAGAAGAAAGTATACCAAACAGTTTAATTAAGAAACTTGCTGAAGTCGGATTTTTTGGGACTTCATTTCCTGAGAAATATGGCGGGGGTGGATTTGGTAAAGTTGGCTATTGTATAATGATGGAAGAAATAGCGCGAGGATGCGCATCAACGGCCACGATGGTTGGCGCACATCAATCGATAGGAACAAATGCAATTTATATTGGCGGTTCTGAGGAATTAAAGAAAAAATACTTGCCACGACTTTGTTCCGGAGAAATGATTGCCTCTTTTGCACTTACTGAGCCTGAAGCCGGATCGGATACGTATAATCTAAAAACTGAAGCAAAGAAAAAAGGCGACAAATGGATTTTAAATGGTTCAAAGATATGGATTACGAACGCAGGAATTGCGAATCTTTTTTCAGTATTTGCACAGAACAAGCAAAGGCATAACAGGATTTGCTGTTGAAGCAGATACTCCCGGAATTACTATTGGCCCCCCTGAAAAAAAACTTGGAATAAAAGGAAGCACCACCAACTCCATCACTTTTGAAAATGTTGAAGTTCCCGATGAAAATATGATTGGAAGAGAAGGTCGTGGATTTCTAGTAGCGATGAAAACCGTAGAAGGTGGAAGATTGACAATCGGTGCTTGCTGTTTAGGTGCTTCCAGGGAATTGTTAGAACTTTCTACAGTTTATGCAAAAAGCAGGAAGCAATTTGGTGAAAGTATTTCTAAATTTCAGGCAGTGCAATTTATGCTTGCAGAAATGGCTGCAAAAATTTATCCGATGGAAAGTATTGTTTATCGATGTGCTTATGATTTTGATCAGGGAAAAGATGTTTCCTTTCAAGCAGCAATTTTAAAGCTTTATGCATCCGAAGCTATGACAGAAGTTGCCGACAAAGCATTGCAGGTTCATGGTGGGATGGGTTTTTCACGTGAACTTCCGATGGAAAGATATTATCGTGATGCAAGAATTTTAAGAATTTTTGAAGGAACTACTGAAATTCAAAAAATGATTATTGGCAGACACGTAATAAAAACAAACGGTAAGGTTTGAATTTTATGCAACAAAAACTATTAGTAATACCCTCAATAGATATAAAGAACGGAAAATGTGTTCGCACAGTTCAGGGAATTCCTGAACTGGATTGTTATGAGTATGGAAATAATCCGGTTGAGATGGCAAAAATCTGGCGTGCAGAAAATGCTAAAATGATTCACGTAGTAGATTTTGATGGCGCTCACGAACGTTCAAAAAGAAACTATAAAGTAATAGAAGAAATTTGCTCATCTGTTGTAATACCTGTTGAATTTGCAGGTGGACTTCGTTCTGTGCAGGATGCAGATGAGATAATGAAAACTGGAGTCATCAGAGTTGCAGTAAACACAATGACAATTGAGAATAGAGATGAATTTATAAAGTTATTGGAAAAATATGGACCATCAAAAGTAGTTGTAACACTTGACATTCTCGGTGAAGAGTTGTTAATTAGAGGCAGGAGTACAAAAACAGGAATCAGTTATAAAACATTTTCAATGGAAATGTTTAAACTTGGCGTTAAGAGATTTATTGTTTGTGATATTTCAAGAAACGGAACACAGTTAGGACCAAATATTTCTCTATCAAAAGAAATTGCTGAACTGACCGGTGCAAAAGTCACTCACGCAGGTGGAATTAGAAATAAAGATGAATTGATGGATATTCAAAATCTTATTCCAATTGGAGTTGATTCCGTTATTGTAGGTCGTGCTCTTTATGAAAACAGATTCCCATGCCAGAAATTGTGGCGTGTTGCTGAATCAGGAATTATTAATAAATGACTGAGGAAAAATGTCTGAGGAAATAAAAAAACCTATTCACAGCAGTTTTTGGACAAATATTTTTTATCCTTCAACTGAAAGTGATGAACTCTTACAATCATTACAAGGAATTCCACTATTCAGATCATTGTCTAAAAAAGACCTCGTGAACCTGATGAGCATTATTCATAAACGTAATTATCTGACCGAAGAAATTATTTTTTATCAGGGTGATCCCGGAATTGGTTTATATATTATCGTAGAAGGTGAAGTAATAGTAAGCCGCGAAAGTGATGAAGGTGATAAAATTACTCTTGCCGTAATTCAAAAGGGAGATTTCTTTGGAGAGCTTGCTCTTATTGATAATGAAAAACGTTCTGCCTCGGCAATAGCAAAAAGCGATACAAAGCTTTCTGTTATTTTCAAACCTGATTTGGATGAATTCATAGAAAAGTATCCTAAAAAGGGAATTAAAATTTTAGAGGGTATCGCAGAAATTACAGCAATGAGATTAAGAAGTCTAAATGAGGATTATTTTAATCTTCGAAAAGAAAAAAATAAGAAAGGTTAATTATGGAATCCGATATAAAAAAAATACTCGTTCCAATAGATTTTTCTGATTATTCAAAAAGTGCTTTGAAGTACGCAGTAAACTTTTGTAAGAACTTCAATGCTGAAATGATTCTCATATATGTTGTCGAGCCGGTTATTTATCCGCCTGACTTCAGTATGGGACAAATAGCTATTCCATCAGTAAATGCTGAGTGGGATGAAAGAGCAAGACAGGAACTCGATAAACTGGCAAAAGAAGAGATCCCGGACAGTGTTCCCGTTAAGACCATCATTAAAACCGGAAAACCATTTCTTGAGATAATCGAAAATGCAGGTGAGCTTGATGTTGATCTGATAATTATTGCCACTCACGGACGAACTGGTGTTGAACATATTCTTTTTGGAAGTACTGCTGAGAAAGTTGTTAGAAAAGCACCTTGCCCTGTTCTAACATTACGGGAACCTATAAAAGGTTTTAAATACAAAGATGGAATGAAAAAAGAGAATAGTAAGTAATAGAAAGTTAGTTTTTTCTATCAACTACAAAATCAACGAGTGCTTCGAGAGCCAACTTACTTTGTGAGTCGGGTAGTTTTTTAAGTGCTTCTTTTGCGGCGGTTGAATAATTCCGAGCCTGACCAACAGCATATTCAATCCCTTTATTCTCTCTAACAAAATTAATCACATCATCGACTTTCGATTTTTCTTTCCCGTTCTTAATTATTTTTCGGATTTCAGCAGCCTTATTTGCTGAGACCTGATTGAGAGAATAAATTAATGGAAGAGTGATTTTCTTTTCTTTAATATCACCACCAGTCCGCTTTCCTGTAACTGAAAGACTTCCTTCGTAATCAAGAATATCATCACGAATTTGAAATGAAATTCCAAGGTTCTTTCCAAATTCACCCATTGCTGAAATGTGTTCCGGATTCGATGTTGCACTCATTGCACCAATTGTGCAGCAGGTTTCTATCAGTGATGCAGTTTTATCTGATATTACTCTGAAATAAGTTTCTTCATCTATATCCAGCTTGCGAGTTTTTTGTATTTGAAGCAGTTCTCCTTCCGACATTCGTTTTACTGTATTCGTTATAACTTCCAGAAAATCGTAATCCTTCCCTTCCATAGCTATCAGCAATCCCTTGGATAAAAGATAATCGCCCATCAGTACTGCTATTTTATTTTTAAAGACTTTGTTGATTGACCAAAGCCCTCTTCTTTTATCAGCATTATCAACAACATCATCGTGAACAAGTGTTGCAGTATGAAGCAGCTCAACCAAAACAGCACCGCGGTAACTTCGCTCATTTATTCCTCCTGAAACCTTTGCAGCAAGCAGAACAAGCAAAGGTCTGATCTTTTTTCCCTTTTGCCTGATAATGTATCTTGTGACAAGATCAACAAGTCCTACACTGGATCGTAGAGAATCCCTGAAGATTTTATTGAAACTCTCCAGTTCGATTTTTATAGGCTGAGTTATTTCGGAAAGCTGACTTTTAAGCACTTTTCTTTGAAGATATTTTTGATATAAAAATACTTATTTCGTATAACAGTACCAACGGAACTGCAAGTATAACCTGCGACACCGGGTCTGCACCTGGCGTTAAAAACGCTGCAAGGATAAGAATAATGACAATTGCGTGACGTCTGTACTTTCTCATAAATTTTGGCGTTAGGATTCCAAGCTTCGAAAGGAAAAATGATATCATCGGTAATTCAAAAACCAATCCTGCAGCTAACATAACACTTATAATGATTGACATATATTCATCAATTGCAAACTCGTTTGCAATTTCTGCGGTGCCAAATTGGGCAGCGAATTTCATTGTAAGTGGAAGCATAACAAAGTAAGCAAATGCAATCCCTAAAAGGAAACAAAATGTAGAAAAAAAGACTATCCAAATAATATATTTTTGTTCCCGTTGTTTTAATGCTGGTGCAATAAATTGCCAGAGCTGATAAAATAAGTTTGGAAGGCTTACAACAATACCTATTATAATAGCAACCTGGATGTAAAGAAAGAGTTGTCCGAATGGTCTTAAGTTTTGAAGAGGAGCATTTGCATCGCGGGCAGGTTTTAAAAGAACAACTTCAATAATTGAATCGATGAAAATCCAGGCTATTATTGTAAAAACTAAAACACCAATCATAGCATAAATAATTCGCCAGCGGAGTTCTTCAATATGATCCAGAAATGACATTTCAATATCACCACTATCCTGATCTTCTCCGTTATTCAGAGTTGTTTCTTCTGCTGCCAATATTATCAACTCAATATTTTAGATTATTTCTTTGTATAACGGAAATCCGGAACACAGATCTTTCACATCATTAACAAAAGAATCAAGTTTTGATTCATTCTCGGCATTATCAATTGCAGTAGTAATAATTTTTGCAATACTTTTCATTTCATTTTCTTTCATACCACGGGTAGTAACTGCTGGAGTTCCGAGTCTTATTCCGCTTGTCACAAACGGACTTTTCGTATCGAAAGGTACCATATTTTTATTAACAGTAATACCTGCACGTTCAAGAGCATTTTCTGCTTTCTTACCGGAAATGTTTTTATTCGAAAGATCAATTAGCATAAGGTGATTATCGGTTCCATTTGAAACTACATCAAATCCGTATTTCATTAGTTCATCAGCTAAAGTTTGTGCGTTTTTAATTACTTGCTGAGCATAAACTTTGAAACCGTCATTCAGAACTTCAGCAAAAGCTACAGCTTTAGCCATAATAATATGCATCAAAGGTCCTCCCTGAATTCCAGGCATTACAGAACTATCATAGAGTTCCGACATCATTTTTGTACGATCTCCTTTGGGCGTTTTTATTCCAAAAGGATTTTCTTTGTCTTTACCCATTAAAATAATTCCACCTCTTGGACCACGAAGCGTTTTATGAGTTGTCGAAGTAACAACATCACAATGTGGAAGTGGATTATCAAGCAATCCTTTAGCAATCAATCCTGCGGGATGAGCCATATCGCACATCAGAAAAGCACCAGTCGCATCTGCAATTTCTCTTAATTTTTTATAGTCCCACTCACGAGAATAGGCACTAGCACCGGCAATGATTACTTTGGGTTTTTCTTTCTTAGCCAGATCTTCAATGATATTATAATCTAACAATCTTGTATTTTTATTTAATTCATATCCAACTGCCTGATAGAGTTTACCAGAAAAGTTTACAGGTGAACCGTGAGTGAGATGTCCACCATGTGCAAGACTTAAACCTAGAAACTTTTCACCTGGTTTCATTAAAGTCATTAACACTGCCATATTTGCCTGAGAACCACTATGAGGCTGAACATTTGCATATTCGGCATTAAAAATTTTCTTTAATCTTTCCCGGGCAAGATCTTCTGCCATATCAACAAACTCGCAACCACCGTAATATCTTTTTCCCGGATAACCTTCAGCATATTTATTTGTGAGTGGTGAACCAGCAGCTTCTAAAACAGCAGGACTAACAAAATTTTCTGAGGCAATCAGCTCAAGCTTATTTTGTTGTCTTTCAATTTCCTGTTTTAATATTTGAAATACTTCTGAATCAGTTTTTAAATGAGAATACATATTACATTTCGGTTTTGTTTTTGATGATCAAATTTAATAAAAATCCGGCAGTTGCCGGACTTTTAAACAGAGAACCTTCTTTTTCTTTTTAATATTAAGATTTAGGGAACAGTTACACTCTTACCAATCCATGTAAAACAATCACCTGTAATTGGAATAACATCACCTGATTTTTTCTTATGAAAGAACCAATCTTCCTGAGTGGGAACTGAACTGGAAAGTGCACTAATCCTATCACGAGCCTGAGAAAGAGATGGATCAATATTCACTGCCCTTCTGTAAGTATCCTGTGCAAGCAAATAGACAAGCTTGGTATTGAAATCGAACGTACAATTTCTTGCAGACTGCTCATAAAGTAAACCAATTGAAAAAATCGCCATTCCCCAGCCGCCTGCTTTACTATTTGCAGATTCAAAATACTGCCGGGCTTTACTCAGTTTTCCTTGCTCCTTATAAATTAAACCAAGGTTAAAATAGAAATCTTTATTACTTGGATCTAAAGTCAATAGTTTTTGATACGCAGCCTCGGCATCTTGTAGTCGCCCAACCTTGTTATATGCTGTAGCTAATTGATTCCAATAGTTTAAGGTTTCGGGAGATTTTTGAGTTAAAAATTCCAGCGGTTCAATTGCTCTTTCGTAATCCTGAGCCCTTAAGCACTCAGAAGCATAAGTCCAGGCTTTTTCAAGATTATCTTTATCAAGTTCCCAATTCTTCTTACGAATATCCAACAGTTGTCCAACATCATCAACAAGGGTTGATAATATTCTTGGCCATTCAGGATTATCCGGTTCTCTTACAGCAAGCATTGTATAAATATCTATAGCTTTAAATTTATAATCATTTTCATCACTCATATTGGCAATATAAATCTGTCCAAACTTGTTGTAATAATATGTATCCATTTCAGGGTTATATTCCGCTGCTTTCTGATATTCAGCAATGCAAACCTCAGCATTCAGATTTAGCCATGTTTCAGAAACAAAAGCTTTTCTTACCTGGAAATATGCCATAGCATCAGGATAATACATAATTGCCATATCATAGAAAGCGAGAATAGAATCTTCCACAAAAAATTGCTCAGTGATTTCTGTATCAGTCGAATCGTGGATATACCAGAAGCAATCTTCCATTTTATAATAAATCCATTTAGCAAATTTCCTTTTATCACATTCCAGTACCTGCCAGCCATACGGAAGTGCACTTTGATAATCTTTATTCTTGTGATATTCTGAAAACAAGACTATAAAGTTTTAGCGTTTCAATCGAATCACAATCTGATCTTGACAGGCAATTGATTAACTCCTGCTGACCGCAGATGCTGTGATAAATGAGAGCGGAGAAAATTATTCCATAAATTTTGCTTTTTGTTTTCACGATTCTACCCTTTATAATATTTATTTTTCATACCGAGTAAACCAGATATCGCCAAAGCTGATACCCAGATCAATTCTAAAAAAGTTTTCTAGCAATAAATCATTTTCTTGTGATCCTCTTACTGCAAATTCCAAACCTATATCAAAAGTGTTTTCCGGACTTAATGGTAAGGAAAATCCGCCAGATACTGAATATTGATGCAATTCATAACCACTAAATTCGTATTGTGACATTTCATAACTTACACCCCCACGCCACATTATTTGTTCCAAAAAATTCATCGATAAAACGCGTGCCGGTCTGTATTCAAATCCCAAACTAAATTTGTTCACATCACTTAAATTAAGTTGATTTATACCACTTAATTTAAAATCAGTCCATTTCTGGTAAAAATAATCAAGTGCAAAATTGTAGACATTATTTAATGTAATGTGTACACCTAAATTTAACCGCAACGGAACAACCATTTCAGTTCTACCAAAATACAGAGAATCTATAATTGTTGAAGAACGACTTACAAATGTAGTGTCAGTTTCCAAATCACTAATCCAATTAGCGCTTAGACCTAGTCGAAAATTAGAAATTGAACTGGTATTAAACAGATTCAGACATATTAGGAGTAATTATTCCAACAGTTGTACCAAAACCGGTTGGTCCAAATTGCAATTGATATTCAGAAGGAAAGTCTGAATTGTCAAGAAATTCTACTTTCGAGTAATAATTTAAATTACCAAAATAATAATCCAATGTAGCACCTAAAATAAAATCGTACGGAAGTTGAGTAGTTCCACCAATGAATATTCTGGACAAACCGCCAACTCCTTCATAAGTTTGAATATAATTTCCGGTTGATTCATCCTGAACTCTTTCAACGGATTCATAATTTATTCTACTGTAAGGAACTAAACCAATCGCAACGGCTATTCCATTATCCCTACTAACTGGGAAAGCGAATGTAAATCCTCTAAAGATTCCGTCACCATAATATTTTGATTCTGTAGAATTAGATACCTTTAATTGATCATACGAAAAACTAAATTCTATTCTCGTTCTAGTTAAAGCTGACCAGGAAGCTGGATTTAATACTTCAACATAATCACTATTCAACATAGCAGAACCAGAAAAACCTAATGCCATTGTTCTTGCTGAATAACCATAAAAAATATCACCAATACCGTACCTCGTATAGGTCGAAGTGTTCTGAGCAACCGATAGAGTTGTCATCATAGAGAAGCACAGAATAGCATATTTTAAACTTTTGATAATCACAAATTTTTCTTTACTGTATATGTGATTATTATTCTTGGTCTTTCTACAATTTCAGAATCATTACTTCCTTTCAATGCAAAAAGATCCGTACCTAACGATTGATTACCTGTCTGAATCAACATTCCAAAGTTTTCATTCTTACTAACCCAAGATCTGACGAATCCGGTTATGTCTCCTGAAAATTGATTATTCTTATATGTCAATCTTATAGGGTTTCCTTCAGTCTTTAATGAGTCATTTGAATTGAGAAAGAATACAAGCAGGCTATTATTATAGCTTGAACCATACACTGAGTTTACAGAATCGGATGTAAGAATTAATTCAGCTTTATTGATTACCAAACCTACAGGTAGAACACCAACATCAAAATTTAGTTTTGAATTTATAGTAACACTACTCTGAGCAGTAATTAAACCAGAAGACAAATCAGGTTCCGAGCCGGCTACCGCACTCACATCTGCGGAAATAAGTCCATTTATTGTATCGACGTAAACACCTGGTTTCTCAATGACAACAAAAAACTTTGCAGCCTGAGAAGAAGTAACAGTTAAAGCCTGGAATCCAATAATTTTATTTGAAGCAGATGTAGGCTGTAAATAAATTCCATAATTTTTTGCAAGTGAAGTATCTACTGAATTCTGCATCCAACTATACACCAGACTTTCATCAAGATGAAATGAATACAATGTGTCAGATGCTGAAAAATCAGAGCTAGCGTCATCCGGGTTGTATTGAAGACTTGGTAGATCTTCAACAGTAAATGTATTTGAATTCCAACTTGAGTTAATCTGATGAGTTGTAAAATTCATTGTTGTAAGTGTATCACCATAAACATAGCTATTAGTTAATATTATCCATGAATCTAAAACATTAATACTGTCCTTTGTAATTGCTTCCTCAATACTATCAGGGAGACTAAAGATAAATTTCAGGAGAGCGGATGAAGCTAAAGTTTGTGAAGAGGTCTGGTATTTGCCTATCAGAACCCAGGCTGAAGATCCTAAAGGAACTACTCTTCTAAAGAATGAAGAGTTCTGTTCGATGGAATCTACTGAAGAATCAAAAGTTTTTACAATGATAAAATCACTTTCAAGAATCTCAATACCAACAGAGGATGGCTCATCGTTACAGGATAAAAAGAAAGTTATTACTGCGAACAGTAATAAAATAAAGACATAATGAAATTTCAAAAATTATCTCCGCTAAATATCAGCAAGAATAAAATTACAAGCATTTAATAAATTATCGGCTACAAAAGTTGGAAAATTATTTTCCTTTTGCAAGATAGAAATACTCTCCTCACCTTTTCCGGTTTTTACCAGAATAGTCTTTATTCCTGCATTTTTTCCACATTGTACATCCGCAACAGTATCTCCGATGAAATATGATTTCTGCAAGTCAACATTGAATTCTTTGGCTGCTTCGAACACAAGTGTTGGAGATGGTTTTCTGCATTCGCATTCCTTTTCACTGCTGTAATCAGGATGAGCTGGACAAAAATAGAAAGCATCTATTTTTACTTTATACTCTGAGAGAAGATTATTTATTTTATCGTTTACGGCTTCAACATTTTCACTTCTCATTAGTCCTCTAGCTATTCCAGATTGATTTGAAATAACAATAAGTAAAAAACCGTACTTTTTAAGCAATGCAAGTGCATCACCCACTTGAGGAAATAACACAACTTTTTCTGGATCACTTATGTAACCCGGGTCTACATTAAGTGTTCCGTCTCTATCAAGAAAGATTGCAAGGTTGGGCATTAACTTTCGTTTAGAATTGTCTTATAAAGATCGATATATTTTTTTGCAGATGAATGCCAGCTAAAATCTTCTTTCATTGCTGCTTTAATTATTTTGTTCCACGTATCTTTATCTTTATAAATCTTGAGAGCTCTTTTTAATTCAGCGAGAAATTCTTGCTTTGTGTATTTTTTGAAAACGAACCCGGTACCCTCTTTAGTTTTTTCATTGAACTTTTTAACAGTATCGGCAAGTCCACCAGTTTCACGAACTACCGGGATTGTACCATAATTCAGACTGTACATTTGATTTAAACCGCAAGGTTCATATTTCGAAGGCATAAGCAGAATATCAGCTCCACCTTCAATCAAGTGGGCAAGGTCATCGTTAAATCCGAGATAACTAGCAAATTTTTGTGGATGCTTTCTCATCATCTGATCAAAAAAAGTATGATATTTCTTATCTCCGGTACCAAGTACAATCATTTGAACATCCATCTTCATCAGATCAGGCAGTATTTTTTCAACAAGGTCTATTCCTTTTGAATCATAAAGACGTGATATTAATCCAATTATCGGAACATCTTCATTAAAATCAAATCCGAATTTCTCAGCAAGTGCTTGTTTGTTAACTACTTTCTGTTCAACATTTTTAATGCTGTATTTTTTAGGAAGGTGTTTATCTTTTTCGGGATTCCATACTTTTGTATCAATACCATTTATTATTCCAAATAAGTCATCTTTTCTCTTTGCAAGGATTTCTTTCAAACCACTTCCAATTTCTTTATCAGTTCTGATTTCATTAGCGTAAGTTTCGCTTACTGTATTTATAGTATCAGCAAACAGAAGTCCGCTCTTCATATAGTTCACTTTACCTTTATGAAGAATTCCTTTATCAGAATTAAGCTCTACAGGTAATCCGGTTTTCTTAAACGATGATTTTGGAAATTCGCCCTGGTATGCAAGGTTGTGAATTGTAAAAAGTGTTTTAAACTTGTCAAAGTTTGGTTCATCCTTATAAACATTTTTGAGATAAGCAGGTATCAACCCACATTGCCAATCATTGCAATGAATGATATCAGGTATCCAGCCAAGCTTTATTATTAGTTCAAAAACTGAACGACTTAAGATGATAAATCTTTCATCATTATCAGGATAATCTACACCATTCATCGGATCGGCGTAAAGACTGTTTCTGCTTCCAAAATATTCCTGATTATCAAGAAAATATATTTGCACCCTTATTTTTTGACCTGGTAAAAAACAAGATTTCAGTGAAAATAAAACTTCCTTTCCAGCTATATCTATTGGAATATCCTTTAATCTTACAACTTCGTGAATCTTAAATTTACGGTCATCAACTGCTCCATATTTTGGAACTACTATCCTAACCTCGTGTCCCAATTCGGCTAATGTTTGCGGCAATGCTGCAGAGACATCTGCAAGACCGCCGGTTTTAACAAATGGAACTACTTCTGACGATACAAATAGTATTTTTAACTTTTTTGTTGACATTTTCTCTGAAATTTTGTGGAATGAACATTGCAAAATTACTAAAACGAGCCTTCTTTAACAAAAAAATACCGTTTTATTATATAGCGATTAATATCCCATAAATATAACATCAGCTAAAACCTTTAATCGAAATTATTATAGTCTTATATTACTGATAAATTAATAACAATTTTTGTGAAGATGTTAAAATTACTAGTTCCAATGGCCGGACTTGCTTTTATATTTATTGGATGCAGTGCATCAACCGGTTCACGGTATGAAACAAAGACTGATACCAAAACAGTAACCACTGCTGAAGGAGAAAAAGAGGTTGTTGAAGATTTCGATATCATACCTTATGAGACAGAAATTGATATCGAAGCACCTCCTATTTCCACAGGAAAAGTTCCGCCTGATGTTTGGTACGAGTATAGTGACATCATCTACAGATAGTCTGAGGAATGTAATAGGCACTACAGATGGTTACAGAGTTCAGGTCTTATCTACAGATAATATTGACGAGGCAAATCTTGTTCGCTCAGAGATTTATGAACAAACTTCAAGAAAAGAAGTCTATGTTATTTTCGAACCGCCATTTTATAAAGTAAAAGTTGGGGATTTTACTTCCAATTCAGAAGCAGAAAATCTCAGATTTAAACTAAACCAACTTGGATACACTGAATCAAAAGTTGTTCAGGAAACAGTAAATATTTTTGAGTGATGAAAACAATTCTTTATAATCCTGCCGTAATTGTAACTGTCAACACTTCAGGAAAAAATTTCAAACGAGGCAAAGAATTATCAGATATTGGTTGTCTTTATGAGCATTCTATTATCATTGAAGATGACACTATTAATGATTTAGTTCCGACAACTATCTGTTGATAAAAATAAATTCGACAAAATTATTGATGCCACTCAAAAAACTATTTTGCCAGGTTTAGTCGAATGTCATACACACACAGCATTTGCTGGTTCACGTGCTGATGAATTCAGACAAAAGTTGAGCGGTGTTGGGTATGAAGAGATTGCAAAAAAAGGCGGCGGAATAAATACAACTGTTAAAGCGGTTCGTTCATCTTCTTTTGAAGAGCTAGTAAATGTAATTAAACCCAGAATTGAAAATTTTATTTCGCAAGGAATTACAACACTAGAAATTAAAAGCGGATACGGACTGAATTTTGAGAATGAAAGAAAATTACTGCAAGTAATTAATTTCTTGAATGAAATTTATCCGATAGATATTATTCCAACATTTCTTGGTGCACACACCTTCCCTCCTGAATACAAAAACGATCATCCTGCCTATGTTGATGAAATCATTAACAAAATGATTCCTTACTTTGCTGAACAAAAACTTGCTGAATTCTGTGATGGATTCTGCGAAGCGACAGCTTTTTCTGCAAATGAAATTGATGAAATATTCTCTACTGCAAATAAAACACGGACTAAAACTTAAACTCCACACTGAACAGTTTAACTCAATTGGTGGATTGGATGTTGCACTTAAACACAATGCTGTTTCTGTTGATCATCTTGAAGTAATTAAAGATGAAGATATTCCAAAACTTGGTAATTCAGATACTGTTGCTGTTCTTCTTCCCGGAGTATCTTTCTTCTTAAATCACACTTATGCACCTGCTAGAAAATTGATTGAACAAAATGCAATTGTTGCACTTGCTACAGATTATAATCCTGGTTCATCTCACATTTCAAGTTTGAGTTTGATTATGAGCCTTGCAGCATTAAAAATGAATAATGACAATTGAAGAAACAATAAGTGCTGTGACAATCAATTCAGCAAAAGCTTTGTGCAGAGAAAAAAGTATCGGATCAATTGAAATTGGAAAGAAGGCTGATTTTGCTGTGTTTAATACTTTAGATTATTCAGATATTGTTTATTCAATTGGTAGAAATTTGAATTGTATGACAATTAAAAATGGCAAGAGTAGTTTATGAGAATTAAGACTAGATTAAATCGATATAATCTCACTTAAACTTAAAAATCAAATCACTTACTTCCCATCTTGGTCTTAAATTCAATGTATCAGGATAAAAAGAAAAACTCTCTGAATATTCAATCGGTTCAGGCCAGCCATAATTAAATTTTCCATCGCCATTTTCATCAAGATAACACCACAATAAATATTTTCCCGGTTCGATACGACTGAATTCAAATTTGTCTGATTCAAGTTTCTGTTCGTACTTAAACTGAGGTTCTGCTGTATTTTCCAGAACTAAATAAGGATTATTTGCAAAACTTAAATCAATTACATTACCTGAAAGCCCGGTAAATTCTAATCCTGAAATTGTTTTGAACTTTAAAGTGAAAAGTGAGTCTTTTCTGTTACCGGCAATATCAACAAAACTACCAAGCTGAATTTTAACTATGTAATTTTTATCAGGTTTAAGATTCTCGGCAGGTTTGATGATTAAAGTTGCATCATCAAAAAAGTCGATATCAAAACCTATTGGTTTGTTGAATGTATCAGTCAATGCTATTGCTGTAATGTTGAAATCTTTATTGAAAGCTTCATCGAAGAAAATTTTAATTTCAGTATTTTCAAAGTCAACTAGTCCATTAGCAGCAGGTTCGGTAGCAATAATCTTAATCGAACTGGTATCAACTCTATCACTGACAACCAATTTTGTGAAATCATTTACTAAATAATTTCCGAGCAAGTCAGTCAGAGTATCAGCAAAAAGATACACCTGGTTGTCAGGTTTAATTTCCGCATCAAACATCAGAATAAATTCTTCGGGTTTATTTTTACTTTTAAATGCATAAACAGATTTCATAATTTTTATTATCGGTAGAATCAAAGAGTGAAAAATTTTCAGAACGAACAGAGTGTTCTTCCAAAATTTTGCTGCTGCTTACAAGTAAGTGATTTCTGTCCGTCATAACAGCACTGATTAATCTAGGCTTTGTTGTATCAGCATTGGATAATAGGAAATACAAATTTGTGTAAATTGAATCAGTTTCTGTTAATAGAATATCCTGATGAGGAATTCCAATTTCATCCTGATCCTGCTGATACAGATAATCTCTGAACTGATCATTGACCGCATATACTCTGTAATTTCCAGAACCAAGTCCCTGCATGCTAAAATTACCATCGACCCCTGTTTGAGATACATAATCCGGTTTATGTTTTAACAAGGAATCCGCACTTTCATCTATCTTATAAGCATAAATAAAGATACCTTCTTGTTCCTTCCCGTAAACTTTTCCCGAAATAATTTTACGATCAATTTTATCTCCGGTAGAAAATGCAAAAGTAAAAGACTGGGCCATCCTGTTCTTATTATTCAAATCAACAACGTCAGTCCCGATAGTTATTGTGTAAGTGACATCATCTTTTAATTTTTCCGGAAATGTTACTTCCAACTGCTGTACCGTTCCAACTATATTCGAATGCACCTTCAATAAAAGGTGAGATAAAAATTGCTTCTGTTACTGATCGTTTATCAACGTATTCGGAAAATTCGATTTCAAAATAATTCTCGTCAAAATTAATAGTTCCATTTGGCGGATAAAATTCGACAACAATTGGTGGAATACTATCAGGTTCACCCCCGGGCGGAGGCAATTGATTTGCACACTTAATCAAGATAAAAGATAAAAGTATAAAGATTAAAAATTTAGTTTTATTTATTTGTTTTAGTAACAATTGAGCTTTTTCTGATTTTTATTTGTAATCACTTTGAATTTTGTTTGCGAACAAACTCTCTGTATTTTTTCACGTTTTTGTTATGTTCCGATAGTGTTTTTCCGAATCGATGACCACCAGTTCCATCAGCTACAAAGTAAAGATAGTTATTTTTTTCGGGATATAATGCAGCAAGTATGGCAGCTTTACCTGGACTGTTAATTGGTCCTGGCGGCAATCCAAAATATTTGTATGTGTTGTATGGCGAATCCAACTCAAGGTCTTTGAATGTTAATCTTTTCCAACCGCCCGGTAAAACGTATTGTATTGTTGGGTCAGCCTGAAGTTTCATTCCAATACGAAGCCGGTTATGGTACACACCAGAAATTCGAGGCATCTCATCTTCCTTATTAGTCTCGCCTTTAATTATGGAAGCTAAAGTTAGAATCTCGTGAACATTAAATCCAAGTTCAATTGTCCTCGCTCTTAAACTGTCATTATAAAATTCTTTGAATGAATTGTAAAATAAAGTAATTGCCTCTGCGGATGAACTTCTCTCATAAATTTCATAATCTGTTGCAAATAGATATCCTTCGAATGAATTTTGATTAAGTCCGAGCGAATCGGTAAAAGATTTGCTATTGGCCAGACTAACAAATTCTGATGAATCGATGTAAACATATTTTTGAAGCCGGTGAGCAAGCCATTTAATTGTTTGTCCGGGCTTTATAGTCAAAGTTCTCTGAAAATCACACTCACCTGAAATGAATAAATCAAGCAAATCCAGGTAACTCAATCCATTCGGAATTTGAAATCTTGCTGCTCTGATCTTTCTTTCTGCGCCGTAGATGAATCCAGCAATCTTAAAATTATTTTTACTTGGAATAATCCCTTGATTGTACAACCGTTCAGCAACAGAGGAAAAACTTTCACCCTTATTGATATCGAAACGAACCGGTGAATTCGCCAGGTAGTAGTTAGGTGTAAAAAATGTTAAGTAGGATAAAACCAATACTAAAATGAATACGGCGATAATGGCCAGCACATCCCAACGAATAAAAACTTTTTTCAATTTACTATTCACTACGGACTAACTGAGTTTTAGAAAATGATTTTCAGGAATAGCGGGATAAGGTTTAACTCTCAAATTGTCAATCACTCCGCTTTTATACAATTGAAAGCCTCTCAATGCAATCATAGCTGCATTATCACCACAATAAGATATTGATGGAATTATACAGGGAATTTTATATTTGTTAGCTAGGTTTTTTAATTCATTCCCTAATTTTTGATTTGCTGCTACACCACCAACAAGTGACAGTGATTTTACTTTATGATTATTCAAAGCAAGATTCACTTTTTGAACTAAAGCATCAACAAGAGCCTTTTGGAAGGAGGCAGATATATTATTCAAATCTGATTTGGGAATATTCTCATCATCATAATTCTTTTGAACAAATCTTAACACTGATGTCTTTAATCCGCTGAATGAAAAATTATATTCATCCTTCAATTCCGCAACTGGAAATTTGATTGTATTTTCATCTCCCTTCATTGCACTTGCTTCTATCTGCGGACCGCCAGGATATCCAAAACCAAGAAGTTTTGATACTTTGTCAAAAGCTTCGCCCGCAGCATCGTCAACCGTTGATCCTAAAAGAAATATTTTAGCAAAACTTTCTACATAAAGTAAAAGTGTGTGACCTCCGGAAACGACAAGGACAAGCATCGGGAATTCTGGTTTCTTATCCATTAAAAAACCCGAGAAGATATGTCCTTCAATATGATTAACAGCTACGAAAGGTTTATTAAGAGAATATGATAATCCTTTGGCAAAGGTTAGACCGACCAATAAAGCACCAATGAGTCCCGGTCCGGCAGTAGCAGCTATTAAGTCAATTTCGTTAACATTTAATTTAGCTGATTGAAGTGCAGAATCGACTAGAGGTTTTATTATTTGTAAATGCGCTCTGCTCGATAGTTCAGGGACAACACCACCAAAAGCTTTATGAAAATGCTGGGATGAAATCAAATTAACCTTTACTTCTTCATCAGAAAGAATTGCCACTGAAGTTTCGTCACAGGAGCTTTCAATTCCCAGGATATTTAATTTCCGGGAACTAACCATCATCGGAAAGCAAAAAATTCTTTAACAATGTGTCCGGCAAGTTGCGGATTTTCCTGAAGTCTGCGAATAGAATATTTATACCAATCCTCTCCAAAAGGAACATATATTCTGATTTTATAACCATCTTTATTTATTTTATCTCTCAGATCATCTCTTACACCAAGCAACATCTGAAATTCAAACTTATCTTTCGGAATTTTCATATCAATAATCATTTCGTAAGATTTGTCTATAAGATATTTATCATGAGTTGCTATACCAACATAATTACCATTCTTCAACATCAGCTCGAGACATTTCATAAAATTATCTCTGATTGCTTGCTTATCTTTATATGCAATTGTTGCAGGTTCAATATAAATCCCTTTGCACAATCTGTAATTTGTTCCGAGTTTATTGAGTAGAATTGTATCGTTAGAAGTTCGCTTTAGATATGCCTGAAGGACAACGCCAACATTTTTGAAGTCTTCATAAATTCTTTTATAGACGTCTATCGTTAAATCAGTATATGGAGAATCTTCCATATCTATTCGAACAAAATTATTAATATCATTTGCTCTTTTAACCAGTTCAAGAATTTGTTGATAAGCAAGTTCTTTGTCTATCGCAAGACCCATTTGGGTAGGTTTAATTGAAAGATTAGCCATTAATTTATTAGTTACTATTGCATCAAAAACTTCCAATGCTTTTCGCTTTGCTTGGATAGCTTCCTCTTTCGTTTTTATGGATTCACCCAGCACATCAAGTGTTGCATATATTCCTTTGGAATTAAGTTGCTTAACGGTTTCAATTGCTGATTGGAGGGTTTTACCTGCGATATATTTTTTTGAAAATAACCAAACAATATTTTCAGGCATTACCTGAACTGTTTTGACCAGAAGATTATGAAAAACCGACACTACATTCTCCGCAATAATTAGGTATCTAAAATTACTGCATTTTTGATACTGTAAAAAATGTAAAAGGAAAAGTTATTGGTAAATGTTGATTTTTATAGAGTTGCTTCTAATAGTTTAATGAGGAGAATAGCTTTTTGTTTTAATTCCTCTTTCGAACCATTGTTAGTAAAAATGAAATCTGCTTTCTTTTTTTTCGTTTCCTCATTTAGTTGATTGCTATCACGTGTAATAAAGTCTGCTTCTGAAAGTTTTTTAGCCTTTGTTGCACGCTTCATTCTTAAATCCTTCTCAGCGGTAATAAGCACAACATAGTCATACATTTTCTCAATTTTAGATTCGAATATTAATGCAGCTTCCACAAACAGGATATTTTTAGTTTTAAAATATTCTTCTGAAAGTGTTTCGATTCGTTTTCTCACCATTGGGTGGAGAATTGAATTGATTTTTTTAAGTTTTTTTTTATCGGAAAATACTGAGTCGGCAAGGTATTTTTTATTTACTTTTTTGCCTTGAAAGGATTGTGCTCCGAAATTTTCTATTATATTGGTTCTAACCTCTGAATCGCTGGCAAGAATTTCTTTAGAAATATCATCGGCATAGATAACAGAATATTCAAGCTCCGAAATAAATTTTGCAAAAGTAGATTTACCGGAACCGATGTTTCCGGTAATTGCTACTCTAATTTTTTTTGATTTGGCCATAAATAAAAGTTTAGGAATATTCCTTATTTGGCATAACCAATTTTTCTTACCTCACGGATAACTGTAACTTTAATTTGTCCCGGGTATTCCATTTCATCTTCAATCTTTGCAGCGATCTCTTTAGCAAGTTTATCGGCAAGAAGATCATCAATCTTTTCATGCTCAACAACTACTCTTACCTCTCTACCAGCCTGAATAGCATAAGTCTTTGCTACTCCTTCAAATGATTTAGCAAGTAACTCTAAATTCTCTAATCGTTTTACATAACTCTCCAGGGGTTCACGTCTTGCACCAGGCCGTGCTCCGCTTATTGCATCGGCTGCCTGAACTAATGCTGCAATCGGGTGTTCCATCTCAATGTCTTCATGGTGAGAACCAACAGCATTAACAACAATTGCATTCTCACTAAATTTCTTTGTAAACTCATACCCAATTAAGGCGTGCGGTCCTTCAACACTTTTATCTACAGTTTTTCCTATATCATGGAGTAAACCTGCCCTTTTTGCTAAATTAGTTTCCAGGCCCAGCTCAGCTGCCATTATTCCTGTAAGATATGCAACTTCAATACTGTGCTGCATTAAATTTTGCCCAAAGCTAGATCTATATTTCATTTTTCCAATATGTTTTATCAGTTCATTATGCATATTATGTAATCCGAGCTGCATAACTACATTCTCACCATCACGAATCAATTCTTCCTCAAGTTCCTGCTTAACTTTTTCTACAATCTCTTCTATTCTGGCAGGATGAATTCTTCCATCAGAAATTAATCTTTCTAATGAAACTCTTGCAACTTCCCTTCTAAATTGATCAAAAGAAGAAAGAATAACTGCTTCTGGTGTATCATCAACGATTACGTCAACACCAGTACTAGCTTCGAAAGCACGTATATTTCTTCCCTCTTTTCCAATAATCCTGCCTTTCATCTCATCACTTTGTATCTGGACAACTGATACAGTGCTTTCAATGGAATGGTCTGCGGCAGTTCTTTGAATTGATTGTACGATGATTTTCTGGGCTTCCCGTTTGCCATCAGCTTTAGCTTTATCGGAAATATCTTTGATGATTGACAAAGCTTGTATTTTAGCATCATTGACCAGGTTATCCATCAGGATTTTTTTGGCTTCCTCGGATGAAAGTCCTGATATTTTCTCGAGCTTAATGTTTTGTTCTTGTTCGAGGTGGTTTATCTCCCCAACCTTTTTTTCAATTTGTTTGCGCTGTTCGTTTAATTCCTGTTCAAACTTTTTATTTTCTCTCTCTTTTTGTAAAACAAGATCAAACTTTTTCTCACTGTTTTCTTCCCTGATTTGAATCTGTTTTTCTAGAGCACTTACTTTTTGTCTTTTTTGTTGAACTTCTTTATCAAATTCAGTTTTCTTTTTATACCACTCATCTTTTACTTCTAAAAGTTTTTCCCTTTTAGTATTTTTAGCATCTTTCTCTGAGTCTTCAAGTATCTTCTTGGCTTGTTCTTCTGCAGTAACAATGCTTTTTTTACCAATTCTGGAGTTTATCATCCATCCAAGGTAAAAGAACACAACAATAACAACAACGAGTATCAGTATGACTAATAACAGTTGGTCCATTTTATCCTCCGTGCTTAAGTTTTATTTTTTAAGACCGCACTCGCTGCCCCGTAATCAATAGGAAAAACCCTATTAATCACAGTGGGAATGTTCCCAGTCGCTTTTTACTTCCACTGTTTCCCAAAAATGGGAGATTCTTCAATTAAAATTGAAGATGAGGCCTGTAATACACGCCGGAGTAATACTCCCAATTAGTTTATGTTAGTTTTTCACTAATTATTAGGAGCAGCGAAGCGGTGATACTTAAGAGGGGTCTGCAGTCTGTTGTTCTGATAGAAGAAGTTTTATCTTTTTAACTTTATCCGAAGCTTGAATTAAAAATTCTCTATTCTTATTCTTCTCAATAAAAAGATCGTATGCAATATTCAAACAAGCAATAATAGCTATAGTCTGAGCCGGTTGATCCGGTAGCTCATCTTTTGTTTCTTCCATTACCTTATTTACATATATAGCAAGCTCTTTAGCTATTTCTTCATTTTCAACAAGTAAAGAATACTCTTTGTCAAATATTTTTATTTTTAGCTTCTTTTTTTCCATCAGTCTTTCTGCATTACCCACTAACAAATTATTTAAGAACTAATTACATGAACTTGTTCCTCTGACAATTCAACTTACTCAGTCTGAGGACAAGTGTTTATCTATTCTGGAAATTAAATCTCTAATTTTACTTTTTATCTCTTCCTGTTCTTCTGAGTTTAGTTTTGATTTTTCCTCCGATTTAAGTTTTGTATCTTCTAATTCCGATTCCATTTCTGAAATTTTTTGGTGAAGAAGATTTTTATCCTGTTGAATTTCATTTAGCGATACTTCAAGTTCTTTATTTCGTTCCAAAGTATCACTGTATTTATTTTTAAGTATTTCAACATAGGATTCGAGCTTACTCAGATCACTTATCAATGTTTCGTATTTAGCAAGGTCTACCAACTATTTCCCTCTAAGAATCGCATTGAAGTTTTTTTCTACTTTATTAATTAAAATCTGAAAATCTTTCTCTACTTCTTCGTCAATTAAAGTTCTGTTAAAATCATAATACTCTAAATTGAATGCCATACTCTTTTTATCTTTACCTATTTCTTCACTTTCAAAAAGGTCAAATAAATCAACATTCTTAAGAATATCGCTGCTTTCCTTTAAAATAAAATACTTTACTGAAGTATAATTTATAGATTTATTAAATAAAAACGCAAAATCACGATAAACTTTGGGAAACTTTAACAGTTCAGCAAACTGTTTTCGGTGACCCGATATTTGTTCTAAAACACTTAAATCACACTCAAAAGCGAAGACAGATTGATTTATATCGAATGCCTTCAGAATATTTTTATTCAACTTACCGCCAGTACCAAAAAGCGATTCTTTGAAGTTTGCCGTGAATTGGTACTCGTAAATCTTATTCTGTATGGAATTATAAGAATCATTTAAAACATTGTCAAGCGAAAATTTAGATAAAAATGAACTTATCACTCCCTTCAAATCAAATATATCAAATTCTTCTTCGGGAGAATACCATTGACGGTTTTGCTTTTTACCGGTAAGAATTAGCAGTAATCTCTTCTTTTCATGGAAATCCGAAAAAGAGTCTAAGTTGTCTTTAAGTTTTTCAAATACATTTCCAATTTCAAATACAGAAATATCCTTTTCACCTTTTTTTATATTATTTGATACTAACAGGCAAAGCTGAAACTAAAAGTGAAGTCCGCAGAAAAGCCATATCCTGACTTTGAGGATTTGTTATTTCAATAGGATTGCCAGTAACTTTTGCATCTAATTCAGGAACTAGAGGATTATTTACCATCTCGTTAAATCCTAACGCGATAGCACTTTCTCTGACTTTATCTTCCAGATCAAATTCATCTTTTCTTTTATGAAGAGTAATACTCACTTTTTCAACGACAGGAATCTTATCATAGCCAGCAATCCTAGCTACTTCTTCGATAAGATCAGCTTCCCTTTCTATATCAGGACGAGAAGTTGGTATAATTACTTCCAGAGCTTCACCCATATCTTTTAAAAGATTTATTCCAAGCCTTTGAAATATTCTTATCACTTCCTCTTTAGGAATTTCATAGCCAAGTAATTTTTTCATCTTTGCAAAACGAAACTTTACTTCACTCTGTTTTAACTTAACAGGATATTCATCAATAACACCTTTGGCTATTTCTCCGCCAGCAATTGTAGCAATTAATTGTGCTGCTCTTTGTGCTGCAAATACAGTATTGGATGGATCAGTTCCTCTTTCAAATCTATATGATGAGTCGGTAGCCAACTGCAAATTTTTTGCCGTCCTTCTTATTGAAGTTGGATTAAAATAAGCAGATTCAATTAAAATATTTTTTGTTGATTCTGTTACTTCGGAATTTTCACCACCCATTACACCGGCGATTGCAACTTCACTTTTACCATCACAAATCATCATAGTTCCTGAAGGTAATATTCTTTCCTTTGAGTCTAGAGTAGTAAACTTTAATTCTTCAGCTAAACTTTTTACAACTATTTTATTATTTGCCAATTGATCAAGATCGAACGCATGTAATGGCTGCCCCAATTCGTGAAGAATAAAATTAGTGACATCAACGACATTATTAATGGGACGCAAACCAATTTTTGTTAATTTATTTTTCAACCATTCAGGTGATTCTTTAATGGTAAGTCCGGTAACAACTTTAGCAGAATATCTCGGGCAATTCATTTTGTCTTCGATTTCAACTTTGGCAAGCTGATTAATATCCTGCTGAGATTCCAGAAAATCCAGTTTTGGAATTCTTAATTCACGATTAAATATTGCTGAAAGGTCTCGGGCAACTCCGATGTGTGAAAGTGCATCAGGACGATTTGGTGTAATTGCTATATCCAGTATAACATCATTTAATTTTAAAGCATCACTAATTGGAGTTCCGGCAGTAAGTTCATCATCTAATATCATTATGCCAGAATGATCACTACTTAATTCCAGTTCATCCTCGGCACAGATCATTCCGAAGGATTCAACACCACGAATTTTTACTTTTTTCATTTCCATATTCCCTTTTGGAATTATGGATCCTATAGGTGCAAAGGTAACATTTTGTCCTTTTTTAACATTTGGTGCACCACAAACAACTTGTAAATCATTAGTGCCATCGAATACAGTACAAACTGTCAGTTTATCAGCATCTGGATGCTTTATTACATCTTTAACTAATCCAACAACAATCCCGGAATATATCTTATTCTGATCAACATAGTCTTCAACTTCCAGTCCGGACATAGTTAACTTTTCAACAATCTCCTCTGTAGAGATGCCATCCAGGTTTATGTAATCTTTTATCCAGTTTAAAGAAATCTTCACGTAAATATTCTAACTAAAATTGTTTAAGAAATCTTAAATCGTTTTCAAAAAATATTCTTATATCATCAATGCCATATTTAAGCATTGCTATTCTTTCTATTCCCATTCCAAAAGCATACCCGGTATACTTCTCTGTATCATAATTAACATGTTTAAATACATTCGGATCAACCATTCCGCATCCAAGAATTTCAAGCCAGCCAGATTGTTTACAAACTCTGCAACCTTTTCCTTTACAGATATAACAAGTTATGTCCATTTCTGCACTCGGTTCAGTAAAAGGAAAGAAACTTGGTCTGAATCTGTACTTCAATCCTTCTCCATAAAATTGTTCGGCGAATGAAACCAACGTACCTTTTAATTCAGCAAAGGATACATCTGTATCCACATAGATACCATCTACCTGATGAAACATGCAGTAGCTACGTGAACTTATCGCCTCATTGCGATAAACGCGACCGGGCATAATGGCTCTGATTGGTGGCTGCTCTTTTTCCATTATTCGGATTTGAACCGGGGTTGTATGTGTTCGAAGTAAAAACTTTTCACTGACAAAATAAGTATCCTGCATATCTCTTGCTGGATGATCAGGAGGAAAATTGAGTGCTTCAAAATTATAGTGATCAGATTCCAGTTCAGGTCCATCGTAAACAGAAAATCCTAATCCTTTAAAGATAGATTTTATTTCGAATAGAGTTTGAGTGAGGATGTGCTTGCTTCCTATTTTAACTGTCTTACCTGGAAGAGTAAGATCTAATTCAACTGAATCAGTAGTTTTACTAAATTCAATGGAAGACTTTTTACTATTGAAAGATTCTGTTACTTCATTTCTGAGAGAATTGAGAAGCTTACCAAAGATAGGTTTTTCTTCGACACGATACTGACTTTAATTCATCGAAAAGTCTTATAACAATTCCATTCCGACTGAGATATTTTATTCTGACTTGTTCAAGCTCAGCAGTCGTAGATACTTTTTCAATATCCTCATCAAAGTCTTTTTTTATTCTCTCAATTTCAGAATGCTGCATAGACGGGTTAACGAATATTTAAAATAATACCCTCATTGAAAATTTATCCGATGAGGGTTTTAATTAGTTTGCTGCGAATTTTACAAGTTCAGAGAAAGCATCCGGATTATCAACTGCAAGGTTTGCAAGCACTTTACGATTGATAACAACTCCTTTGGTATCAAGGGTATGAATGAATTTAGAATAGCTTAATCCGTGTGGTCTTACAGCAGCATTAATCCTCGTAATCCAAAGTTGTCTGTAAATTCTCTTTTTCGTTTTTCTATCCCGGTAAGCATGCACAAGACCTTTCTCAACAGCATTTTTAGCAATGGTCATAACATTACCACGACTACCCCAGTAACCTTTTGCTTGCTTTAATATTTTTCTTCTTCTCTTTCGAGATGCAACGTTATTCTTTGCTTTTGGCATTTTACTTTTCCTTTATCATTTTTGAACCATTATTCTTGCTCTTTTTTGATCAGCCTTAGAGACCGTAGTAGCTTTCCTCAGTTTCCTTTTTGTCTTTGTAGATTTTGAGGTTAATATATGACTCTTATAAGCTTTATGTCTCTTCAATTTCCCTGAAGCAGTCTTTCTAAGTGATTTTGCCGCACCTCGGTTACTCTTCATCTTTGGCATAATTTAATCCTAATTTTGTTATTATTTTTTCTTTCCTTTTTTTAAATTCGGAACCACTATCAAGCTCATATTTCTACCTTCCATTTTGGGTTCCACTTCAACTTTAGCAACATCCTGAACTCGATCAAGAAATCTTCTGAGAAGGTTTTCGCCTTGCTCAGCATAGGCCATTTCTCTTCCTTTAAATACTACCGTAGCTTTAACCTTATTTCCTTCTTCCAAAAAGTTAATTGCGTGTCTTGTTTTAAAGTCAAAATCATGGACATCAGTATTTGGATGAAATCTTATTTCTTTTAATACCGATACTTGCTGATTTTTCCTTTGGATTTTTTCCTTCTTTTGAATTTCGTATCTGAATTTTCCATAATCAATTATTTTGCAGACAGGTGGTTTAGCCTGCGGTGCAATTTCCACAAGGTCTTTTCCTTTATCACTTGCCAGTTTTCTGGCATCTTTAATCAAAAAGACTCCAAGCTGTTTTCCCTCCAAATCAATTACTCTTACTTTGGGCGCCTGGATATCTTCATTTATTCGAATTTTATTTACTTTGGCGATTTATACCCTCTTTAATTTGTTGTGTAATCTTTGTTTTTAATCTCGGTAGCAAGTTTATCAATAAAATCGGATAAATTAAATGCCCCGAGATCGCCTTTTTTGTGCTGACGAACTGATATATTTGCAGCGTTTTGCTCCTTTTCACCAACGATAATCATGTAGGGGACTTTTTGAGTTTCCCAGTCCCGAATTTTATAACCAATTTTTTCATTTCTTTGATCAAATTGAGTTCGAATTCCAGCAGCGACTAATTTTTCATTAACACCTTGAGCATATTCAAAATAATTTTGGGAAACCGGAATAATAGCGGCCTGAACCGGTGTTAACCAAAGTGGAAAATCTCCGGCGAAATGTTCAATCAGTATTCCAAAAAATCTTTCAATTGAACCAAGTAATGCACGATGAACCATAAATGGTCGGTGCTCTTTTCCATCTTCGCCAATGTAATTGATGTCAAATCTTTCAGGCAAATTAAAATCAAATTGGATCGTACTTAATTGCCATTCTCTTCCGAGTGCATCTTTAATTTTGATATCTATTTTAGGACCGTAAAATGTTCCCGCACCCTCATCAACCTCATATTTCAAATTTTCTGATTCAAGTGCTTTCCTTAATGATCCTGTAGCTTTTTCCCATCTTGTATCTTCACCTACTGCATCTTCAGGTTTTGTTGATAAATAAAAATTCATTTCATAAAAACCAAAGGCACCTAAAACCATTCTAGCAAATCTAATAACTTCAATTATTTCATCTTCTATTTGCTCCGGTGTACAAAAGATATGTGCATCATCCTGTGTAAATCCCCTAACCCTTAGCAGACCATGCAATACACCGCTTTTTTCATACCTGTAAACTGTTCCTAACTCTGCCCATTTTAATGGTAAATCCCTATAAGATCGAAGATGCGCTTTATAAATCATAATGTGAAACGGACAATTCATCGGTTTGATGTAATAATCCTGTTCATCTATCTTCATACCGGAATACATACTATCTTTGTAAAAATCTAAATGACCGCTTGTTTCCCAGAGCCAGCTTTTTCCCATATGAGGTGAGTATAATAACTCGTATCCATTTTGCATATGTGCATTACGCCAATAGTTTTCAATTTCCATTCTTATTCTTGCACCTTTCGGATGCCAGTAAACTAATCCTGCGCCAGCTTCTTCGTGAACACTAAACAAATCCAGTTGTTTACCAAGTTTCCTGTGATCTCTTCTCTTTGCTTCTTCAAGAAAATGAATGTATTCGTCGAGCATCTTTTTCTTCGGGAAAGAGATCCCATATATTCTTTGAAGCTGTTTATTGTGTTCATCACCACGCCAATAAGATCCTGAAACACTCAAGAGTTTTACATATTTTACTTTTCCTGCAGATGGAAGATGCGGACCTGTACACAGATCGGTAAATTCACCTTCATTATAAATGCTAATGATTTCATTATTTTCATCCAGTTCACTTAGTATCTCAAGTTTGTATTGATCATCCTGATTCTTAAAAAAATCAACCGCTTTGGATTTTGGTAACTCCGTTCTTTCAAATTTTTGATTTTCTTTTGCAATGCCTTCCATCTTCTGCTCAATCTTATGAAGGTCTTCCTCATCAAGCTTTTTATTGATATCAAAATCATAATAGAACCCATTTTCAATTGCAGGTCCTACACCAAATTTAGCTTCCGGATACAACGACTTAATTGCATGAGCCATCAGGTGTGATGAAGAATGCCAATAAACTTCTTTTCCTTCTTCATCATCAAATTTAAGAAAGTGGATATCGGTATCTTGGTGAATTGGTCTTTGCATATCAATAACAGATCCATTGACTTTTGCAGCTAGTACCTCATCAGCAAGTCTTTCAGATATTGATTGAGCAACCTGAAAAGGTGTTACTCCTTTTTCAAATTCTCTCTCATTGCCATCTGGAAATTTTATTTTTATCTTATCCATATTTCCTTATAAAAAAACTGCCGGATTACTCAGAACTTCTAATTACTTCTCGGGAAGGTACTGTGGGCTCTAAAGGATTCGAACCTTTGACCTTCTGCACGTCAAGCAGACGCTCTAACCAACTGAGCTAAGAGCCCAATATCAAATAAAAATGAAGAAATGAGAATTTTCTTTTTAATTTCATTCTTAATTATTTTGAGTACCGAGGGCCGGACTCGAACCGGCACGGGAACAAGTTCCCACAGGATTTTAAGTCCTGTGCGTCTACCAAATTCCGCCACCCCGGCAATCAACTAATTAATTCTTTAAAAAATCTTTACCCACTCCGCTTTTCAAAAACTTTTCTCGTAATCTCGCTTCGGATCTACTTTCATAGTTTTCAGTCAAAATCAATTTGAATGGTCTATAAGGCCGCGTGGTCTTATTTGAACCATTGTTATGTTCTTCAATTCTTCGAACAATATTATTAGTTAGTCCAACATAAATATAATTTCTTGTTTGACTATTTATTGCATATACATAATACATAGTTGCGTCTACAAACCTGCCTGCCGGTAGGCAGGTTCCGCCACCCCGGCAAAATCAGTTTAAGAGCAAAATTCTTTGATTTTAAGCCTATAAAAATAATAGATGATATACCATTTTGCAAAAAAATGATTGTTTTATTTAAAGTAATCAAAATTTGATAATATATTTGTTAACATTCACTCCAAAACAGTCTATTTATTAAAGAGTTACTACATTCCAGTTTTAAGATTTCCAATAAACTTCTTTTATTGATTGAAAAGGAAATCCAACGCATCAACATAAAATATTGGATGAATATGGATGTAATATATACGAATTTGCAATGTGTAGCATCGACTTTTCTCGCTTTCTATTTGCCAAACCGAATTACTGCGTATAAATTTGATTGTAAAGTAAATTGTGACTCGTAAGTTATAAATCCGAAAGGAGTTTGGGTAAATGCAGGATTATACTGCTTGGTTAAAAAACACTTATAACAAATTCAAATTAAAAAATCCAGAAAGAAAAAAAGAGTTTACTACGGCTTCATTTTCTCCGGTAAAGGAACTCTTCCATCCTGGAGATATTGCCGGAAATTACAATGACAAATTAAACTTCCCTGGTGAGTATCCATTTACAAGAGGAATTCAACCAACAATGTACAGAGGCAAATATTGGACGATGCGTCAATATGCAGGATTTGGAACTGCAAAAGAATCGAATGAGAGATACAGATATTTACTTGAACAAGGTCAGTCAGGATTATCAGTTGCGTTTGATCTTCCAACTCAGATCGGTTACGATAGTGATGACCCAATTGCTTATGGTGAGGTTGGTAAAGTTGGTGTTGCAATCGATACATTAGCCGATATGGAAATCCTCTTTGACAAAATTCCACTTGACAAGGTTTCAACCTCAATGACAATTAACGCACCTGCTGCAGTATTACTTGCAATGTATATTGCAGTTGCAGAAAAGCAAGGTGTCATAAAAGATAAAATAATCGGAACTATTCAAAACGATATTTTGAAAGAGTACATAGCAAGAGGAACATATATTTATCCACCAAAACCTTCGATGAGGTTGATCACAAATATTTTTGAATATTGCTCAAAGGAAGTTCCGAAGTGGAATACAATTTCAATCAGCGGCTACCATATTCGTGAAGCTGGTTCAACTGCCGCACAGGAAGTTGGATTCACTCTTGCAAATGGTATTGCATATGTTGAAGCTGCAAACAAAGCCGGACTTGATGTAGATACATTCGGTCAGCGACTTTCATTCTTCTTTAACTCTCACAATGATCTGCTGGAAGAAGTAGCAAAGTTTAGAGCAGCTCGTAGATTATGGGCAAAAATTATGAAAGAAAGATTCAATGCAAAAAATCCAAGGTCAATGATGCTAAGATTTCATACCCAAACTGCTGGTTCAACATTAACAGCTCAGCAAGTTGATAACAACATAGTTCGGGTTGCAATTCAAACACTTGCAGCCGTACTTGGTGGGACTCAAAGTCTTCATACAAATTCACGAGATGAAGCACTTGCACTTCCGACAGAGGAATCAGTACAAATTGCTCTCAAGACTCAGCAAATCGTTGCTGAGGAGAGTGGAGTGACAAACACTATCGATCCCCTCGCCGGCTCATATTATGTTGAATCAATGACTGACCTGATTGAAAAAGAAGCAAAAGAATACATTGATAAAATTGATGCATTGGGTGGAATGATAGAAGCAATTGATGGTGGATATGTTCAGAAAGAGATTCAAAAATCAGCATATAAATACGAGATGGAAATTGAAGAGAAAGAAAGAATAATAGTTGGTGTTAATAAATACCAGGTCAATGAGCCTGAATATAAAGATCTTCTTAAAATTGATATGAAAGTTCAGGATGATCAGATAAAATCTCTAAAAAAAATAAAGGCGGAAAGAAACAACGAAGATGTAGATAAAAAATTATCCGCATTAAAAAAAGCTGCCGAAGGAACGGATAATTTGATGCCGTATATACTTGAAGCTGTTAGAGCTTATGCAAGTATAGGAGAGATTTGCAATTCAATGCGCTCAGTTTTTGGAGAATACAAAGAACACGTTGTAATTTAATTAACAACCTGCCTGCCAGCAAGCAGGTTAAAAATGAAAAATGAACAATTAGGTTTTAAAAATGAATTTAACACATATTGAACATATTGGAATTGCTGTTAAGAATTTGGATGAATCAATAAAATTTTATGAGGAAATTCTCGGACTGAAATGTTATGCAGTTGAAGAAGTAACCGATCAAAAAGTTAAGACTGCTTTCTTTCAAATTGGGCAAACCAAAATCGAATTACTTGAATCAACTGATCCTGAAGGTCCAATAGGAAAATTTATTGAGAAAAGAGGTGAAGGGATTCATCATATCGCTTATGCTGCAAATGAACTTGAATCTTCTTTGGAAGCATTAAAGAATAAAGGAATAAAACTAATTGATGAAAAACCTCGTCCAGGTGCTGAAGGGTTGAGCATTGCTTTCCTTCATCCAAAAGATACCTACGGTGTGTTAACTGAGTTGTGTGAAAAGTAAGATTACAATAAAATGATTAAGTTGATTTAGCGTCAGGTCTCGAGTAGTAGTAATAATATTTGTAGTAAGAACCGTAACCTGATTTGTAGCTGAAGTTGTTAAGAACTGTACCAAGAAATTGTGTATTCTCTCTCCGAATCAATTCAACTGATCTTTCCATCATTTCAATCTCAGTATTTTCTGAAGAAACAACAAGCAAAGTTCCGTCAACCATACTTGTTAGAATCTCACTATCAGTTACGGCAATAATTGGAGGTGAATCAAGAATTATTAAATCATATTCATCACGAAGTTTTTTAAGGAAACTTCTCATCTCCTGAGAATCCAGCATCTCTGCCGGATTTGGAGGAATTGTGCCAGCAGATATATAACTTAAATTTGAAATTGTTGAAGCAGTTAGCACTTCACTAAGCTTAGAGTTGCCAGTGAGGTAATCGATCAACCCAGGAGTTCTGTTTGCACCAAACAATTTATGAACTGCTGGTTTTCGTAAATCACAATCAATTAAAAGTACTTTCTTTTTCGAATGAGCAAAACTTCCGGCAAGGTTGACTGCAATAGTTGTCTTTCCTTCCTGTGGAGCTGAAGAAGTAATCAATAAGTGTTTTAAGCGATTCAGTATTTACTCTCGAAAACTGAATTCGTGTACGCAATGCTCTGAATGCTTCACTGGGAATTGAGTCAGGTAGTTTATCAACAACAAATTGAACTGATTCATCACCAGCAAGCGTGCTTTCAAAATGAGGAACCCAGGCAAGTACATTTATTTTTCTATTTTCAATATCATCAGGTGTCTTAATGGTATCATCAAAATAATTTTTTACGAAAACGTAACCAACGGCTAAACCAGCTCCGAGTAGAAGTCCAATTATAACAATTAAAGAACGATTTGGTTTAGAAGGCCTTATTGGAATTCGAGCATCATCAATTATCAATACATTTCCCGGTTGCGATTGCTCGTTGATAATTGCTTCCTGATATCTCTCCTCAACCAGCAGGTATAATTTTTCCAATGCCTCAGAGTTTCTTTTAAGTTTTGCAAGTTCGATTGCGTTTTTAGGAAGCTTCATAAATCTTGCCTCATATCCCTGAACTATTTTATCAAGCTCCTTTATAGAGGTTTGAAGAGATTGATTTCGAACTTCTTCAGCAATTATTTTTTGTGTTAATTCTTTTACTTCCTGAGGACTGCTCGCAAATATTCCAGCCTTTAAAACTTCGAGCTCTTTATCAAGCTCCCTTCTTAGGTCATTAATTTTTCTATCATATTCAAGAATTACAGGTGAATTTTCAGTTAGACCGTCTTTTCTGGATAGTACAACTTGCTTATTCACTTCGAGTTTTGCAATTTCTTCCTGAATTGCTGTTATATATTTCTGTGAAGTAAGACTTGTAAGGTAATCTGCCATCCTGGGATTTTGCGCCTGCAGTTCCTTTCTAAGATTCTCAAGTACTTTGTTGGAAGCCATTAAGTCAACTTGCGTAACACTTTTCTGTGATTCAAATTGAGCGAGAACGCTTATTAAGGTTGAAGCTCTTTCATCGAGAGCAATGAGTCCACCCTTTTCCTGAAACTCTCTTAAGGTTTCTTCGGCTGCATTTAGCTCATCGTATTTTTCTTTTCTCTGCTCATCAAGAAAATTTGTAACAAGAGTGAGCTGGTTTCTGTTCTGATCAAGATTCAAATTCTTATATTGCTGAGCGTAAACATTGGCAATAAGTGAAGCCTCAAAAGGTGAAGGAGACATAGCAATTATCTCAATTATATCAAGCCCTCGTTTCTGATCAATTGCAACATCACTAAGTGTAATCGCAAGCGCATCAACTGATTTTACGTTATCTCCAACATTCTCAGCTTTCGCTTTTTGATCAAGTAGAATAAAATATCTTGATTTATCAGTGTCTCTGTAAAAGCTATCAATTAGAGTAATCGCAATTAATTGTCTTGCAGTAAAAGAACGCATTATTTCAATTTCATTAGCAATAAACCTGTCGTTGCCCCATTCTTGAAATTCGGGAAGAAGTGGAGATGTTAAAACACTTCCACCCTGTGGGCGGGATATTTTTAAAGTAGCAGTAGATTTGTAAATATCTATTGCATTGACGGCATAGATTATCGCAACAATTAAGCCCGCTATTGTTATAAGTAATACCGGTATCAGGTTAGCTCTGATTAGTCTTAAATAGTCTTTTAGTGTAGTTGATTCGTGTAGATTAGATGTTTCTTGTGATCCGTCTTCCATGTTAATTGTTTGCTGTAATTATTAAGGTTGCTAAAGAGAGTAACACTCCAACTATTGATAGGGTAAGTGTGAGATAATTTTCCCAATACCATCGTGGCCGCCCAGGAACTATAAGAACATCACCCGGCTGGAGTTTGGAAATTTTTATATCCTTCTGAAGAGTTTCATTCCACCAAAGTTCGTCATAATTATATAAAAGCATTTCCTGGGTGGAATCAGAATTTACCCGGAATATTCTCATCTCATCGATATTTGAATCATCGGAAATACCACCTGAATACGAAATGAGATCAGTAATATTGCTATGTTCAGGAATAATGTATCTGCCCGGATATTTTACGTAACCCCAAACAGAAACTCTAATATTTAAACCACCGGGATCAGAGTAATCATAAAAAGCACCCTGGTTTTGCCTGATATAATCCTGGCTTAAACCAACCTGATAATCGTCTTCCTGGGCAAAGCTAGCTGTCACCAATAAAAATAGAAGACCGCCAAATAAGTATTTCATCAGAGGCGTAAAAAAAGAAGTAGAGTGTGATAGCATCATATCCGTAAGATTATTTTCAATAACTAAATTTAGTTATAAATTCTATCCTGTCAAATTTTAATCATAATTATTGATTTTATCCGATATTAATGTAATTAGATAAAGACTGTCTTTTCTATAATCAAGTATCTATTTAAGTGACTCCATCCACAATGTATTAAATATTACGTATTTAAATGCAATTTAGACTTAACTACTGATGATCGAAGATATAAATTACAGATTCATTGAACGTTTTGAGGAATTATTTTTCCTGACTTTTGGTATAGATTTCGCTATAAAACATTATCTTGCTATTCTAATAAAAAAATAAAATTGATGCGAAAATCAAATTACCTTATTCTTATTTTACTTTTTGCTCTTGTGTTTGTGCCTACACTTCTTTCACAGGATGACGAAGAGCCGATAAATTATTACCAGATGGAACCATTGGATGATAGTCTCTTCATCCATATCCAGGAACAATTGTATATTGATCCACCTGATCCTAAAGCAGAAATAATAGTTGATATCCGGGATCCAAACAATCAAACTATTTCAATTAAAGGTGCATTGTATCCATTTCTTGCACTCGATGCAGAAACACGAGCAAAAGTAATAACTTATCCCTTCAAACTTAATCTGGAAGAGACTATAAACTACGGAAGTGTTTTCACAAGAGTAATAGATAAAATGAGATTTGATAAAATATTAAATCCTCCATCTGCATTCCAGATATCTTCAACACTCGGTTATATTAATCCATTTCTTATTATGATGGGCGGAGAAAGATTTGGAATTCCTATAAAAGCCGATATCGGAATTTCAGTAGGCTTTGGAACACCTTACTCAGGTGCGCTGGAAACAAATTTTGCCGAACTTGATTTTCATATTCTTGGATTTAAAGCCGGATACTATTCTTCGGTCGATGCTTTTGTGGAAATCAAGGATTATGACAATCAGAATAATATATTTTTCACCGAAGGTTATCTTTTATCATATGTAATTCCATTCGGAAACTTTTTTGAGTTCGGCTACCTTGCTTCAACATCTGATTTTTCAAGCACGCAAATTCTAAAATACACAACGCAGACTGTTAACAAAAAAAATATTGTGTATAATCCAGATGGCACCATTAAATACCAACCATATCTTGTTGATGGATCATATTTCAACTGGGAATTCAGATACCCCGTAAAAGTTCTTGGCTCAACAAGAGGAAGAATTTATGCTGCAATGTTTATTGATGAGCTTCACTTTGGATATGAGGGACGTGAACTTACGCTTGCGGGTAGTGTTTTCGATTTTAGGTTTGATGCCATGGTTAGCAGCCCTGTTCGCCAGCCACAATATGTTTGTGATATTCTTGTACAGAGAATTTTTGACTATTGGGCATATCAGCACAATTGCCATTGGACCAAGTTTTATTCTCGGCACAACAAATAGTGGAGGTTTTGGTTTAACTTCTCTCTTCTTCAACCTGAGAATTAAAGGTAGGAACGTCTTTATAATAGTAAATAGTGATTAGTAAGTAGAGGGTAGTAATAAGTGGTTACATCTCACCACCGACTAATAACTACCAACTCAAAACTTTCGAATAATTACTCTTTCAATACCCGCTAAAAATATTTCTTAACTATATTTGTATGATTTATTTATCCAGTCACCATTAAAGAGAACCCTTTGGATGAAAATCCTAATTGACTTAAGATCTGTGGACTATGGTCAGTCCGGGGGAATTGAGAACTATGCTTACTATTTAATTGAAAGCATAAAAAAGAGAGATGTGGAAATAATATTGGATGTTCCTTTTACATCCCGCAAAAAATATAACATAAAATATATAGAATGATAAAAACATAAAAATCATTTCAGATCCGGTACAATGGGCAGCTATATACTCTAAGAGCAATAACAAGATCATTAGTAAGTCAATGAACCTTATTGGGAGGACGTTTTTTAGATGGTTCAATATTGAATTTTTAAGAAGAAGATTACGATGGGCAAATTCCATTGATGCAGATTTAGCTTATTACCCATACCACCTGGATGAGTTACAACATTTCAAAATCCCTGTAGTTACAACAATACATGCCTTATTACCGAACTATTCAGAATTAGAATTTAAAGCTATTGATTCACACATAAAAAAAGCTAAATCACTTATTACTTCATGGAATTATCCTTATCAGGAATTGATTCAAAAATATCCCTTTAGAAAAGATAGTTGGTATTTGATACATTATATTGCAACACATAATGTAAATGTGGACAAACAAATTAAGGTTGGCGGAATTGACTATCCATATTATCTGTACATATCATTTTTTATTGAAAGGAAGAATCAGATCAATTTAATACACGCATATAATATTGCAAGGAATAAGCAGATTAATCTTCCTAAATTGGTATTGGTCGGTGCAGGTGATAAAAGTTACAAACAAAAAGTTATAGAACTTATTTCTGAATTGGATCTAAATGAATCTATCCGTGTATTTGATTATTTACCTGATGAAAATATTTCTTACCTCTACCACAATTGCAAGGCAGTCATAGCACCTACATTATGGGAAGCAGCCAGTGGAACTGTCCTTGAAGCAAGCTACTGCGGTAAACCAGTGCTATGCTCTAATGTGCCTCCTTTAACTGATTTTGCTGAGTATTTTAATTTAAAAATGAGATTCTTTAATCCTAAAGATATTGAAGACATTGCAAAGGAAATTTTATCATTTGAAAAAAACAGTGCTGACTTAATAAATGCCGCAAAAGAAAATTCAGAAATTTTGCAAAAGTATGACATCAATTACTTCGGTGATGAGATAATGAAAGTTTTTAACAATGCAATTCAAATAAGTTAAACCAAGTGTTAATTATAACACATCAAAATATTGAATCAACTATAATTTATCATGCTATTAAAGCATAAAATAATTTCCGGGGTTAAATGGAACACAGTAGGTAAAATCTCCAATCAGATTTTACAATTTGTGCTATCAGTAATTCTTATGCGTTTGTTGCTTCCCTCTGATTATGGTCTATTAGCGATGGCGATGGTTTTCATTGGCTTTGCAACTATTTTCAGTGAATTTGGTTTCAGCTCAGCTTTAATACAAAATCAGAATATAACCAATTCTCATAAGTCAAGTATTTTTTGGCTAAATATTGTTATTGGTGCAATTTTCACTTTTTTACTTTTTATTTTCGCCGATAAATTTGCAAGTTTTTATGAAAATGAAAAACTTACTTTATTAATAAAATACCTTTCATTTTCGTTTATCATAAGTTCATTTTCAATAGTACCAAACGCACTTCTACAAAAAGAAATGAACTACTCTGCACTAAATAAAATTGATGTTAGTTTAGTATTTATAAGCGGTTCAGTGAGTGTATATCTTGCCTTTAATGGTTGGGGTGTAATGAGTCTTGTCTTCCAGTACCTGACAACTCAACTTCTTCGAATACCTTTAGTGTTTCTCGCATCGAAATGGTATCCACAGTTAATTTATTCAAAAGACAGTATAAAGGAATTATTTTCATATAGCGCATATCTTTCCGGGTTCAATATCATTAATTACTGGGCAAGAAAATCTGATGATCTTCTGATAGGTAAATTTATGGGAGCTGATAGCTTAGGGATTTATTCACGTGCGTATAGTTTAATGTTACTTCCGATTACACAAATAATAAGCCTGGTAAGCAATGTTATGTTTCCTGCTATGTCTTTAATTCAGGATGATAAGGAAAGAGTGAAAAGCATTTTTTTAAGTGTGATACAAGTACTTGCATTTATTACATTTCCGATGATGATTGGTTTAATTGCAACAGCAGATAATTTTGTATTGGGTATATTTGGTAAAAAATGGTCAGAAGTTATTCCTATAATACAGATACTGGCATTTGTTGGTGTTATCCAAACATTATCAAATCCTACAGGCTGGATTTATACATCACAAGGTAAAACAAAATGGATGTTCTGGTGGGGAATTTTTGCCTCTGGGAGTGTGATTGTTGCAATAATAATCGGGGTAGTGATTGGATCGATTTATTCTGTGGCTACAGCATATTTAATAGTTAGCATTCTTCTTATCTACCCGGTAATTAGCATACCTGGTAAAATTATAAATATGAATTTTACAGAAGTAGTTAAAAAAGTATTTCCCATTCTTATAATATCAATGATTATGTCGGCTGTAATTTATTTTACCGGGCTAATCTTACCTGCAGGTATTCCGGTTATTATAAAATTAGGTGTGCAAGTTATTCTTGGAATGCTAATTTACTTTTCCATAATGTGGTATTTTAAGATTGAATCTTTTACTAACATTAAAGTTTTGTTTATTGAACAATTTAATATCTATTATAAAGCTAAGTCTCCCACGGATAAATTATAAAGGATGATTTCTTTTCCTCAACATAAATAATCGTATGATAAATTTTCAATGCTTAATTCTGGGCACAGCAAATAATGGAGGTTTTGGTATTACTTCGCTTTTCTTTAATCAGAGTATAAAGGTTAGCGCATCTCTCAAAACACAACCCAATTCAAAGAGACATTTTTAATCTTTATTTTTACCATCGTTAGTTTTTAACCTCACCCTTCCGTTCCCTCTCCTTACTAAGGAGTGGGAGACAGGGAGAGGTAAAATTGAATATTTCATGTTTAATAAATTCGCAAATATTAAAAAACTTATTCTTTTGGGATTGGCTGTCGCATCAACCAAAGTAATGCTTTTATTGTTTGCCTACTTTTTTAGTGCTGAGATTTATAACCAGTTTAACCAAATTTATTATACCGCATCGATAGTGATACTTTTCGGTGCGCTTGGTTTTAACATAGCCATTACAAGAATAAACATAAGTATGAAGCTGGTTGCTGGTTCTATTTTATTAACAACCATACTCGCTTATTTTTTCCTTCAGATAGTTTCCGCTCCATTTGAAAATGTTATTGATATTTTTTCAATTCTGGTATACTGTCTATTTATTTCACTTTCAGGCATTTACGTTTTTCAACTTCTTTTTACCGGGAGATACAAGGATTACATCTTGCTCACTTTGCTTTATTCCGTACTGCATCTACTCATAGTACCTGCTATTCTTCTTTTTAAATTAAGTTTGTTCAGTGTCTTGCCTGTTGTTGCGCTGCTCTGGTTTTTAATCGGATTCCCGAAATATATCAAACAGAATAATTCATCTTTAAGCAACGTACGAGAATTTTATAAGATTGGTATTTCAGCATTCGTGATAAACTCAGCGGTTTCACTTGCACTTGCGGCAGATAAATATTTTGTTAACCATTTTTTTTCATTGGAGCTTGCCAATTCGTACACATTCGCATGGGGATTGACTGCACCTATGTTTTATATCGGGGTTCTGATTGAACAATATCTTTTCTCTGAAACAAATACAAGTAAATCAAATATTCTTAAACGAGGTTTCATTCTTGTCACTTCACTCGTTATACTTTATGCACTTGTAATAATCTCAGTGATTAATTTTTTTCCACAGATTATTCCCGTTTCAGTTGATTACGCTACTGTTCTGAAAATATTTACTCTGATGATAATCGGATATTCATTATATGTTATAGTTCACTTCCCGGTAAATGCTTACCTATTTAAATCTCTAAGTTCGGAAAAGCAAAAGACGATTTCTATAGCATTTGCTATTATTATTTCCGGATTCCTTGGTACTGTATATTTTAATTTTCCAGGGACTAATATCAATCGACTATGTTTGGCTGCTTATATTAACCTGGAGCTACATATTTACGCTTCTTATTGCAAAGATTATGATAATGTTCCGAAAAGTTAATGAGGCAGGAACTCTAAAAACTATTGTAGAGATTAATAACACTTGTCAGCCTAAGGCTGATCAGCCTCCGGCTGAAACCTTTAACTAAAAAACATTGATGCAAGAAAAAATAATTAAATACTCGGTCCCCTTTTTTGCTTTTGCAATTATAAGTCGTGCTATTAGAAGAGATAAGTTTTTTTTATTACGCTGTACCGGTGATGTGCGTTTTTTACAATCGTCTTAATGTTTAGTGTCTTACGTGCGAAGTCCAGTGTGCAAAGTCCACAAACAAATAGTCATTCTGATCCTGCTTCAGCAGGAGAAGAATCTCAACCAAAGATAATAGACCCTTCGACCTGCCTTGACGGCAGGAAGGCTTCGCTCAGGGTGACTGATACTCCGCCTTCATCCGTGTTCCGGCGGGCAGGCATCTTCTCCGCCAAAGGCGGATTTCGCTTTGCTCAACATCAACCATCTTCGTTCTTCCTTCTTCCATCAATATGGTTTTTATTAACTGCTTTTTGGTCATCTTTCCCTGAAGTTTCAGCAACAAGAGCTTTATATTTTATTCTCCTTTCCTCAGGATGTATTTCAGCAGGAATTTTATGGATTCGATTTTCAGGTAAATCTATTCTCGACTTCCTTCTTCCTGCAAACATTTTTATTGTGCTGCTCTCATTGTTTTCCTTGATCACAAATATTCCATCTGATAGCTGGACAGGCGGTCACGGAAAAGGCTTTATGGGTTTTTTCGGACATCAGAATGTACTGGCAAGTGTTATTCTTTTCACAGTACCTGTCAGTAATTATGAAACTTATGAGTTTAGTAAATAGAAAATCTTCTTCTAACTACTTACTACTCCGCCGCAGGCGGACTACTTACTACTCCTCCGCTAGGCTTACTACTCACTGCTAACTTGTTGCTTCTTACCCTCACCTACTCCCGTGCTTCAATTCTTTCATTAGTATTCGGAGTGGTCATATTTTTATTCTTAAATAAAAAATGGAAAATCCTCTTTACAGTTTTAGTATTGCGGCACTATTTGTATTAATAATTTTTATAACTCCACCTTTGAAAAATTTCACTGAAGATATTATTAATAAAGATTTTCCCGAATTCTATTCTTCAAGAATCTGGATGTGGGAACCTTCGTACAGAGCTGCACAAGAAGGCGGCTTGATAGGGCTTGGTTACGGCATGAGCGATCCGAATGAAAAAGTTGGCGGGATTGGAGACCATTACGAAGGTGAAAGATTTGTACGCGAAAAAGGAAACAGCACTCTAGCTTTAATAGAAGAAACCGGTTTGATTGGGCTGATTCTCTTCCTGTTCCCGGTGTTTTGTATTGTCATCCTTATTTAAGGTGGATCCGATGGGAAGGACATCACTACTCCTGCATTCAGGTGGACTACTCATTTATCCGCCTCAGGCGGACTACTCACCGCTGCTCTTGCCGCTTTTATCCTCCACGCCCAGTTCGAAGCCTGGTGGGTTGGTGTTGGTAGTGTTCAGTTACCATTGTTTTTTGTCTATTTGGGTTTAATAGTTCAAAATTCGAAGTTTGAGGTTACAGTTTAGATGAAAATTAAAAGATTTGAAGACATAAATTCCCGGAAAACCGGGAGAGAGTTAATAAAAAAGATTGGTTGGTTGAATGCCTTCCCGCCGAATGGGAGGGATTGGTAACCTTGCTTGCCTGCTTACTTGGTGTTTGGCAATTAGCTTGTTAAATTAAAACAGATTTATTTTTATAATATTTTTTATGAACTCATATTTAAAAGATTTTACCCCTGAGAAAAAGTTATTGTTATCTCTAAACCTTTATCACTCCGCTGTGAAACTGAAAAAGGCTTCATTGAGAAAGCTACACCCTGAACTAACTGAAAAGGAAATTCAAAAGAAAGTTAAAGAAATATTTCTCTATGCAAGATCTTAACCTTTTTAAAATTTATACTGACATTTTAAACCAGAACAAGTTCAGATACTTTATAACTGGTTCTGTAGCTGCAATAACTTATGGTGACCCAAGATTAACCCACGATATTGATCTCGTAATTAATTTGAATGAAAGTGAAATTGAAAAATTTATCCGCGCTTTTCCTTCTGATCTCTTTTACTGCCCCCCGGTAGAAGTCATTAAAACCGAATTAAACCGTAAATCAAGAGGGCATTTTAATTTAATCCATCACGACAGTGGATTCAAAGCAGATATTTATCTAACCGGAGATGAAGAACTTCATCAATGGGCAATGAAAAATTCACGTGAAATTCAGTTAGAAGGCACAACCATTTTTATTGCTCCTCCTGAATATGTTATTATTAAAAAACTTGAATTCTATAAAGAGGGGAGGCAGCAAAAACACCTCACGGATATCGAAGGGATCCTGGCTAATTCGAAGGATCTTATCGATTTTGATTTTCTTAATAAAAGTATTGCTGAAAGAGGATTGAACGACTACTGGAGTAAACTAACCGATGGCTAAAAATTTTAACCCGGGATGAAAGATTCTTCATCCCTTCTGCTTCGGGATTCAGAATGACTACTGAC
>CAWDGX010000024.1:0-22469 GCA_963802005.1 uncultured Ignavibacteriaceae bacterium | reverse complement strand
TGCATCAACCAATGATTCACGGCAGCCGTATTTGTTATCGAATTTAGACTTTGTAACCGAATCGTTTACATTGATAGCTGGAATTGGGAGTGTTCCATTTTCCACTCTTTCATATAAACGATGAACACCTGTTGTTGTTTCTTCGGATAATCCTTTTATACCAGAAGCTAATTCAGGATATACATCAAGAACCATGTTTGTAAGGTCACCACCATCGTCAAGTATCATATTAAGTGGTTTTGATTCATCACCAAAAAATAACGTTTGCTCGATACACCAATTAAATTCTTCTTCGTTCATACCTTTCCATGCAAATACCGGGATACCGGCAGCGGCAATTGCAGCAGCAGCATGATCTTGAGTAGAAAAAATATTACAGGATGACCATTTGACTTCTGCACCAAGTTCAACAAGTGTTTCAATCAATACTGCTGTTTGAATTGTCATATGTAAACAACCGGCAATACGTGCACCTTTAAGCGGTTGCTTGCCTTTGTACTCTTCTCTCAATGCCATCAAACCGGGCATTTCAACTTCGGCAAATTCAATTTCTTTTCGTCCCCATTCAGCCAAGTGAAATATCTTTTACTTTATACTTTAATGAAAAATCAATTTTCTTATCTAACACTTCACTCATTTTTATTCCTTTACTTTTTTTAATATAATTTCTTTAAAGTTATCAACAGTAACAGAACAAATAATAATCTATAAAAAGTTCAATAAATAAAATTATTTTTTCAAGTACCTTTTAAATATCGGAACAAGATCAAGTTTTTCCCAGGTAAAGTCTTTATCATTTCTTCCAAAGTGACCGTAAGCGGAAGTCTTCTGATAAATTGGTCTTCGTAATTTTAATCTTGAAATTATTCCTTTAGGTGTAAGATCAACTTCTTTCTGGATCATTTTAGAAATTGCCTTATCCGGTATAACACCAGTTCCTTTTGTATCAACAAACACGGAAATTGGTTTTGCAACACCGATTGCATAAGAAATCTGAACGAGACATTCTTTTGCAAGTTTTGCTGCAACAACATTTTTAGCAATGTGTCTTGCTGCGTAGGTTGCACTTCTGTCAACCTTTGAAGGATCTTTACCTGAAAAAGCACCACCACCGTGCGGAGCCCAACCACCGTAAGTATCAACAATAATTTTTCTTCCGGTTAAACCACTGTCGCCATGTGGTCCGCCTATTTCAAATCTTCCTGTTGGATTTACAAAATACTTAGTGCTCTTATCCAAATATTTAGCAGGGATAACTTTTTTAATAACATTCTGAATAACATCAGATTTTATTTTACTTTGTTTAGCATTTGCATCATGCTGAGTTGAAATAACAACTGCATCAACTCTTAACGGTTTTCCATTGTCACTATACTCAATAGTCACTTGTGATTTTGAATCAGGACGCAGATAAGGCATTAATCCATTATTTCTTTTTCTGATATCAGCAAGTTTTTTTACGAGCTTATGAGCAAATACAATTGGCATCGGCATTAGTTCAGGAGTTTGATCACAAGCATAACCAAACATAATTCCTTGATCTCCTGCACCGCCGGTATCGACTCCCATTGCAATATCCGGTGATTGTGAATGAATAGCATTTAGCACTGAACAAGATTCAGAGTCAAATTTGTAATCAGCCTTTGTGTATCCAATTTTTTCAACTGTTTGTCGTACAATTGCCGGAACATCGATATAGGTTTTTGTAGTGATCTCACCACCAACTAATACTAAACCTGTGGTAACAAATGTTTCGCAGGCTACTCTTGCATAAGGATCGTGAGCATAAATTGCATCCAGTATTCCATCTGATATCGCATCACTAACTTTATCCGGATGACCTTCAGAAACCGATTCTGATGTAAAGAAAAACGACATTATAATTTTACCTTTATGAAATGAAAAATTTTATAAGTGCTTTTTGAAAAAAGGCTTACAAACTTATGGAAAGGGTATTTTAATAACAAGGTAAACAGCGTTAATTTTGAGGTAGATTTATAGTTAAAATTAATAATTGCACTTTATTTATAGACATTACATATAATGAAATTCACAACAAAAATTACAGAACTTTTTAGCATTCAGTATCCAATCATACAAGCAGGAATGGTTTGGGTTTCAGGATGGAAATTAGCTTCAGCGGTTTCTAATGAAGGCGGACTAGGATTAATCGGATCAGGCTCAATGAAACCAGATTTATTGAGAGAGCACATTCAAAAATGCAAGGTTGCAACTGACAAACCATTCGGAGTAAACATTCCCCTGCTTCGTGGTGATGCTGAGGAATTAGTAAAAGTAACAATTGACGAGGGAGTAAAAATTGTTTTCTCATCGGCAGGTCATCCGGGAAAATATATCAAGCTGTTAAAAGAAAATGATGTAAAAGTTGTTCACGTAGTTCCTTCTGTTAAGCATGGTTTAAAAGCTGAAGAAGTTGGTTGTGATGCGGTTGTTGGTGAAGGTGTTGAAGCAGGCGGACACAACGGAATTAACGAAACAACAACAATGGCACTAATTCCTCAACTTGTCGATGAAGTAAAAATTCCTGTGATCGCTGCTGGTGGAATTGCTGAGGGAAGGGGAATTTTTGCAGCACTCTCACTTGGTGCAGAAGGTGTTCAAATAGGAACAAGGTTCGCTGCGACGGTTGAGTCATCTGCTCATCCAAATTATAAGAAGAAAGTTGTTGAAGCCAAAGATGATGGGACTTTGCTTGCATTCAAAAAAATTGGTTTAGTAAGAATGCTAAAAAATGATTTTGCTTCTCGTGCAGTAATAGCTGAAAAAGATGGCTGGGATGAAATTAAGTTGAAAGAATTACTTGGAAGTAAAAGAGAACGACTTGGTATTTTTGAAGGAGATGAAACTGAAGGTGAACTTGAAGCTGGACAGAGTTCAGGTTTGGTAAAGGAAACCCTAACTGTTAAAGAATTGTTTGAAAAACTTTTAAGTCAAATTTCAGAAGTCAAAAAAAGAAATGATAAAATAATTTCTTAATTACTTACATTGCTTCAAGAACATCATTAACAACTGTATCCACATCCTTTGCACTTTCATAGAATGATATGATTTTTCTTATCACCGCTTCAACGGTTGCATCGGGGCAGGAAGCTCCACTTGTTATCAGAATTTCTACCGGATATTTATGGGGCAAATAATCTTTTGAATTTATTACCGACTGCTTCAAAATATCATAATGACTAATTTCATTTTCTGATCTTACCCTGTCTGCAGAGTCAATAAAATAGGTTTTAACTTCTTCTTCACAAATTTTAACAATGTTAGTTGTGTTAGAGCTGTTATACCCACCAACCACAATTGCAAAATCTGCCGCAACTTCCAGAAAACCGTATGTCGCATCCTGGTTGTCATTAGTTGCATAGCAAAGCGTATCGCGAGTATCAGAAAAATGATCACTTAAATTTTCAATTCCATATACTTTTATCATTGTCTCTTTAAGTAAGTCTGCTATTTCCTGAGTTTCAGTTGCAAGCATTGTTGTCTGATTCACAACACCAAGCTTGTTCAGATCAACATTAACATCAAATCCTTTAGAATGTTTTCCCTTGAAGTATTCGTAAAAATCAGCAGCAGTTTTGTCACCCATAATTACATCTGCCAGGAATTTTGTTTCTTCCAGATTGCGCACAATAATTGAAGGAGAGCTTTGCACAGAGTGAGAGAATGTTGCTCTTGTTTCTTCGTGATAATACTTTCCGTGTATTACTACTGTAAATCCTTTTTTTCCAAGATCTTCTGAACGATTCCAAACTTTTTCAACAAACGGGCAAGTTGTGTTATATCGATAAGGATTTATTCCAAGTTTATTCAATTTTTTTTCAATTTCAATTGTGGCTCCGAATGCAGGAATGATTACGATGTCATCACTTTTAATTTCTTCCCAGGCAACCAATTGATTACCAGAAGTATCCATAATAAAACGCACACCCATACTTAAAAGATCATGGTTCACTGCTGGATTGTGTATCATCTCGCTAAGCAGAAAAAATCGTTTGCCGGGATTTTCGTCTATTGTTTTGTATGCAATCTCAATTGCGTTCTCTACTCCGTAACAAAATCCGAAGTGACGTGCGAGGTAAAACCTTACTGGTCCAAAATCCAGAAGTGTTGGTGAAAAATCTTTTTTCCTTGGGTCTTCAAGTTTTCTGCTGTTCTTTATCTGGGTAATAAAAGAACTTTTATAATGAACCGGTATATCAAACTTTTTCATAATTAACTCTTAAGTATTAAATCACTTTCTTCAGAATTTAATCGCATATCCCTGATCAAAGATTCAGTCGAAGGTCTCAATAAAAGAAAATAGCCAAAAAGGAAAATAAAAACTGCTACATAAAGATAATTCGAAGTTAAGATTGTTGCTACAAGTGCCAGAAAACATCCACCCTCAATCATTGCCCAGGAAACTATTTTAGCAGTTCTGTAATAGGTAATTTTTTGAAGAAGGCTACTAGCCGAATCATATTTTGATATCATCTGGTTGTAAATCATTCTGGAGATAAACATCATCGCTAATCCAAACATAGGTACTATAAAAGTAAAAATCATATCAAGGTCTTTACCTCCTTCGACAATTTTATCCTGGATAAGAATCATTACAATGATGAAAAATAATAGCAAGCCAAAGACTAATGAAAAATAAATTGTGTTGGTTATTCTTTTTTGATTTTGTATTTCAGGATTTTCGGATAGTTTTCATTACCACTAATACCTTGCATTTTTTAGATTTTCAAGAGGTGCTTTTATATATTTGCACACAATTTTCAGAAATACAATATGAATTTAGCAGATAAGTTAGAAAAAATAAAAAATAAATTTGACGGCATTAACGAAGAACTTTCAGATCCAGGAATTTCTTCCGACAGAGAGAGAATGATTTCGCTTACGAGGGAGAGAAGTGATCTCGGTGAAATTGTTGAAGTTTATACCAAATATGCTTCGGTATTAAAAAATATTGAGGGAAATAAAGAGATAATTGATACATCAGACGACGGTGATCTTGTATCAATGGCCGAAGCAGAGCTCGAAGATCTCAAATCAGAAAGAGATAAACTAGAGGAAGAAATAAAAGTATTGCTACTTCCAAAAGATCCTAATGATGATAAAGATATTATTATGGAAATAAGAGCCGGAACTGGAGGTGAGGAAGCTGCATTATTCGCCGGAGATCTTTTCAGAATGTACAGCCGGTATGCAGAGATTCGAGGCTGGAAAATTGAATTGATTGATATGAATGATACAGGACTTGGGGGAATAAAAGAAGTAGTCTTTTCAGTAACCGGTAACAATGTCTACGGTGATATGAAATTTGAAAGTGGTGTGCACAGAGTCCAAAGAGTTCCTGAAACAGAAGGAAGCGGAAGAGTTCACACTTCGGCAGCATCAGTAGCGGTCCTTCCTGAAGCAGAAGATGTTCAAATTGAAATAAACCAGAATGATTTAAAGATAGATATTTTTCGTGCTGGCGGCGCTGGTGGTCAGAACGTTAACAAAGTTGAGACTGCCGTTAGGATAACCCATCTTCCAACTGAAATAGTTGTTCAATGTCAAGATGAAAGATCACAGCTAAAGAACCGACAGAAAGCGATGAAAGTTTTAAAGGCAAGATTATATGATCGTGAATTAAAAAAACAGAACGCAAAGATTTCTGCTCAAAGAAAACTAATGGTAGGAAGTGGCGACAGAAGTGATAAAATCCGGACTTATAATTTTCCTCAAAATCGTGTGACTGATCACCGAATAGGATTAACTCTCTACAACCTTTCAAACATAGTGGAAGGTCAAATGGACGAACTTATTGAGCAACTTAAAATAGCTGATAAAGCAGAAAAGCTGCAAGCAACTGAATAAAATTATTTCTCTGAGTTATTTTAGCGTGGAATAAATACGAATAGTAAAAAATAAAACTACTTCGAAGCAGCAATAGAAATCATACTAATATCATCATCAAATCTTTGTTGATTAAATATTTTCAAATCGTTCTTAATAACATTTAAAGGGGAATCAAGAAAATCATCTTTTTGAATTGACTTTACTAACTTACTCACACCAAAATGTTCACCGTTATCATCACGGGATTCTACCAGACCATCTGTCGCCATAATTACAGTATCACCTGAATTCATTTGAAGGTTTGCATCTTCAAAAATAGTATCCTTGCTGAATCCTAAAAGTGATCCCCGAGAGTCAATTCTTTTTATCTCACCAGAAGTTTTATTTTTATAAAGGATTGGTAAATCTCCGGCACCGGAATATTTGAGCGTCATTTTCTGCTTATCAATTACAACGACTGAAAGAGTTGAAAATACTTCAGAGATTTTTGAATCCTGATAGACCAGATTATTAACCTTGCTTATAATTTTTCCCGGAGACGATACATCTCCATCCTCAATAACTGAATGAATAGCACTTCTGATATAACCAGCATAGGCATAAGCAAAATACCAGGCCCCCCATTTTTTCCCCATCACATCTCCAAGTATAATAGTGAGGTGATTTTCATCAAGCATAAAATGATCAATAAAATCACCGCCCGGTATTCCGGTAAAAGGAACATGCCAATACTGAATTACAAAGTTTTCAAATTCAGGAAAACTTTCAGGTACTACACTCGTTTTAAGAAAGTCTGAAGCTTCGTGCAAATCTTTCACAACTTTACTTCTCTCTTTATTCAGACTTTTTAGCAATGCTGAAATTTTAGCAACAACAATTTTGTAGCCGCTTGCCTTTAAAATGTAATCAGTTATATCCTTATCAAATCCGTGAAGAACTTGCTGGTCGGATCCTAAGTTGCTTAGAAAAACGAAAGGAATGGAAGCTAAATCAGAATCATTCAAAAGCATCTCACGAAATTCAAAGCCATCAACTTCGGGCATCATTACATCAGCCACAATTAAATCAGGTTGAAATGTTTTGACGAGTTTAAGTCCATCTAAAGAATTGTCTGCAACCTGGCAATCGATACCAGTTTTAATTAGTCCTGCCCGATACATTGTTAGTGCAGCTTTATCATCATCTATAATAACAACTTTTGGTGTTCTCTTAGAAAATACTTCTTCAAGATTTTTTCGGGTACCATATATTCGATTTATTTCAGAGCGTCTGATCAGTGCTTTAATCTTTAAAATAAGTTCATCCACGTTGAATGGCTTGGTGATAAAGTCATCTCCGCCTACCTCAAGTGCTTTTGATTTATCCTCAAAAGTATTTTTAGCTGTAACAAACACAAATGGAATTGATCGATACTTTTCATTTTCGCGAACTAACCTGCAAAATGTAAAACCATCCATTTTATCCATTATTATATCACATAAGACCAAATCAATACTATTATTAAATAACAGATCAAAACCTTCATCAGTATTGGATGCAAGGTAAACTTTATAACTATTAAGATTTAAATGATGGGAAATAAGCTTGCGGATAGTTATATCATCATCAATTACCAGTATCGATTTTTTTTCACTAACACTCATCTAAAGTGTGACCAGTTTTTGGGAAGATTCTTCGATAAAATTCAGCTCTCGATGCCGTACTTTTCCATCAGACGATAAATGGTAGCTCGGCCAAGCTGAAGCTTTCTTGCAGCTTCAACAATATTACCACCGGTAACTTTCAATGCGTGCCTAATTGATTTCTCTTTTATTTTTTCAAAAGGAACAATATTGTCATCGGTGAACATCACACTCTGCTGATCAGTACTGATTGAAGGATCAGCAGCCCTGATATGTTGAGGTAAATCATCTAAATCCAGAGTATCCTTTTCAGAAATAATCATACAACGTTCAATGGTATTTTCCATTTCGCGTACGTTTCCCGGCCAGTCATATTCATAAATAAGTTTCAACGCTTTTTTACTGAATCCTTTTACATTCCTTTGAAGCTTTTTGTTGAATTCCTCCAGAAAGAATTCAGTAAGCACAAGAATATCTGCTCGTCTCTGCCTGATTGGAGGAATTGATATCGGGAATGAATTTAATCTGTAGAAAAGATCTTCACGAAATTGCTTTTGTTCGACTGCCTGCTTTAACTCTCTGTTAGTGGCTGAAATGATTCGAACATTCGTTTTTATTAATTCATTACCACCTACTCGCTCAAATTCTTTCTCTTGAATAACTCTCAGAAGTTTTGCCTGCAACAACATTTCAAGTTCTCCGACTTCATCAAGAAATATTGTTCCGTCTTTTGCAAGTTCGAATTTGCCAAGCTTCCTTTGATGAGCACCTGTAAATGATCCTTTCTCGTGTCCAAATAATTCGCTTTCGAGAAGTTCTCTTGGAATAGAAGCACAGTTTACAACAACAAATGGTTTATCTTTTCTTCTGCCGTTATAGTGAATAGCTCTTGCAATAAGTTCTTTTCCAGTACCGCTTTCACCATAAATTAAAACTGTGATGTCGTTATCGAGTACTTTGGAGACTAGTCTAAAGACATCTTGCATTTTGCCATCAGCAGAAATAATATTATCGAAACTATATTCTTTTTTAACATTCTCTTTTAGATTCTGAATTTCTTTAACAAGATCATAATTACGAATAGCATTCTTTAAAGAGAGCTCCAGCTTTTGCTGATCAATTGGTTTTGAGAAGTAATCATAAGCACCATACTTTATTGAATCAACTGCAACATCAATTCTGCCCTGTGCAGAAAGCATAATAACCGGAAGGTGTTCATCCATCTGTTTTATTCTTTTCAGGGTTTCAATTCCATCCAGACCAGGGAGCATAATATCCAGTAAAATGATGTCGGGCTTTAAGCTAAATTTTTTAAGCATCGATTCACTGTTAGAAAAAACTTCAACTTCATAGCCCCATTTATCTTTAACCCAAAACGATAGCAGTTTAGCTATGGATTGCTCATCATCAACTATGAATACCAGTTTACTCAAATTTTACCTCATTAATTTCAATTTTACTTATTTTAGGCAATTTTACCAGAAATGCGGTACCGCTGCCGGTTTCACTTTGAACTGTTATTAAACCTTTATGTAAATCAATTATTTGTTTTACAAAAACCAAGCCAACTCCAACACTTGGTATATCACTCATTCTCCTGCTTGCTTTAAAAAACCTTTGAAAAATATAGGTTTGGTCTTCATCTGGAATACCGATTCCGGTGTCACTTACAATAATTTCTACCTCTGATATATAATTATTTAGAATCAGCTTAACTCTTCCAAGCTCGTCAGTATACCTTATTGCGTTATTAAGTAATGCATTGATCACTTGAAACAGACTGTCCCTATCAGCTTCCAGATAAATTTCTTCAGAAGGGTGGTCAAAATTAATTACGATGATTTTTAAAAGTCGCTAATTCCATATTCGTAGTGATGACATCCTGAATTAATTTTACCAGATCAAAAGATGTTTTATTAATCAAAATTATCCTGTTCTCATCATTCGAAGTATCTAAAAAATAGTTGATTAGCTTTGCTAGTCTCTTACTTTCGCTCATTATCACATTAATAAATTCTTCCTTCATAGATTCGGTTAATTCAGGATCAGCTACAATGGTTTCAGAAAAACCAATAATGGAAGCCAATGTAGTTCTGAACTCATGCGAAATACCTGATATAAAATCATATTTCAACCTATTAAGTTCTTCAACAACTGATTTCTGAGGAGAACTTCTGGCTCGTTCAATATTTAACATCCTGTTTATTTCTGTGAGTTTTGGTTTTAACTTCTTGAGTTCTGTTTCATACCTGAACTTTTCACTCAAATCTTTGCCGACTCCAAGCAAACCAATTGTTTTCTTATTTTCAGTTATAGTATTACAGCTCAGTTCGAATGGAAATACATGGCCGTACTTGGTAAGCAGATTAGCTTTGAATTTGATAGTTTTCTTTTCGGTGAGAACTTTGTTAAAAGAGAAAGTTACTAATGATGTGTCTTCTTTATTTATAAAATCTAAAAAATATTTGCCTTTCATTTCGTCCGGTGAATATTCCAGATAATTTTTAGCAGCTTCGTTAATCAGAATAATCTTTCCGGAATAATCAAGAATGAATATTAAATCAGGTGAGGTTTTAACAAGAAGGCTAAATTTGTTTTCCCATTCATCTAGCATTCTTTTTCTTTTTGTCGGAGCAAAATACTGATCGGGTGATATTAAGTGTTTTTCAGTTTGTTTCTCAAACCATTTCTTAACCTGGTGGCTAAGGATGGAAAGGACCGGCATAATTTTATTCTTTGAATCTTCTTTGAATTCTTCAGGATCGTCAGAGAACAGAAGAATGTAAATAAATAAGTTTCGCTCAGAAAAGTAAATAAGATCTTTTATAAAAAATGAAGCTGAAAATTTTTCTTTAAGAATCTTTCTAACTGATGGGAGACTTGCTACCTTTTCGGTATCGATTCCACCTGCTTTTAGCAATTGGAACAGTAAATCATTTAGTGAATTGAAATCTTCGCTTTTTCCTCCCCAGATATTTAGAATTTTATATTCTTGTTCACCAATTTGCAGTAAATAACCTTGCCTGCTGGAGCTTATCTTAGAAATAATGTTTAGAGTATTTTCGATTAATTCATTCATTGAGCGATTTTCGATTCTCAAAAATATACATAATTAACCTGTAAAATTAATAAAATTGAGCCTTTTTAAGATATAAGCTTTATTTATTATAGGTAATGATTGAGGTAGGAGTAAACAAACTACTGATCATCTATTACTTCAGTCTGCAGAATTTCATAATAGTTCCTAATCAAATCCTCATAGTCTCTTGAGTATCCTTCTTTTACTGCTTTGTTTAATTCATCGCGGATTTTATTTAATGAATTCGGAGAATTAAAATTCAGGTCAGCCGGAAAATTTCTTGAAACATTTTCTCCAGTTCTGGATTCTCTCTCTTTTTCATAATCTCTTTCGTTGAGTGATCTTTGGGCATCGAGCAATTTACTTAAAATATTTTCCTGTTTTTGAATCAACTCATCATCCAATTTTTCTCCCTGCATATCTGTAACAACTTCTTGCATTTTTTTTAGGATGTTATCAAGATCACCGGGAAGTTTTGATGATTGACCGGATACTTTTGCTTCCTTATTAAGCTGATCAAGAGATTTTTGAATTAACTGTTGTTGTTGCCCGAGTCGTTGCATCTCGGACTGTTGTTGTGGACTCATTCCGCCTTGCTGCATTTTTTGAAGCATTTGAGTCATATTATTAAGATTCATTTGCTGACCCGATAATCCTTGAAGCTGCTGCATAAGCGACATCATTCCTCCCTGTCCCCCACCTTGCATCATCGATTCCATCGAATTCTTCATCATCATTGCAGATTCATTAAGAGATTTCATTGCCTCTCCCTGCTGGTTTGAAGCAAGCAAACCATTTCTGTTTTTCATCGCCTGAAGTGAATTTTCCATTTGTTTTTTTGCATCTCCAAGTGACTTACCCATCTCAGGACTGATTGCAAAAGTTTTTTGTGAAAGTTCAGACATCTGCTGCATTATATTATTCAAGCTATTCGAGAGATCATTTTCTTTCTTTGCCATATCATCCAATCTTGACGAGTTTGGTTCAAGATTTTGTGATTCATTTTTCAAATCTTCCTGCTGTTTGGAGAGAGAAATAATATTGTCCAGTATCTTCATCATATCTGTCAAAGTCTGCATCTGATTTTGCTGCTGCATCGAGTCTTTCATCTCTTTCATCATCTGTTGCATCTGTTGCATATTTTGAGAAAGCTGCTTCTGATTCTGATTAGCTTTCTGTTTTTGCATCTGCTGCATCTCCTGTGAAGCTTGCTGTGACAATTCCTGGTTCTGCTGTTTCTGAAATTCCTCCATCAATTCTTCCATATCTTCTTTAGGCATATCAGGAACTTCGCTCATCTTCTCATCAAGATTTTCCATTTCCTTTTTCAGCTGCTCAAGATCTTTGGTTATTTCATCTTGCTTCTGGCTTAGTTTATTCATTTCCTTTTGATCAGAAGGATCAGTCTTTTCAGTCTGCTCTGAAAGCTTTTCCTGCTGCTCCATTAACTCCTCGGTACGCTTCATCAGCTCATCCATCTTCTGTTCAATCTGGACTCTCTTCATCAAGTTGAGTGTTCTCTCAATGCTCTTCTTAAATTTTTCTTCATCAAGCTTCATGTTCTCAAGTTGATCTTGAGTCATTTGCCTGTTCATATCCTTCAGCATGTTCTGCAACTTTTCCATAGCTTTTTTCATTTCATCGCTGGTCATTTCATCCATAAGTTTCTGCAGCTCCATATATTTCTCCATCGTTTCCTTCGAGAGCAGATTATTTTCCTGTAGATTCTCTTTCATATCGCCAAGCTGATCATTTATTTCATCAACCTTGTCCTGCAGTTCCTGAAATTTTTCAAGAGCGTTTTCAATTTTTTCTTTTTCTTCCCAGGTAAGTTTTGGATCATCTTTTTTCAATTCTTGATCAATCTCTTCAAGAGTTTTTTTTAATTCTTCGGTTTCTTTCAGAACTTGCTCAAGTTCAGTTTCACTTTGTGCCTGAAGTTCATCTGCATTGTTTAGAATCTCATCAAGCGAAGGAACACGAATTGTTAATGATTGAGTTCTTGCAGACTTTGGTCCGCTTATAAAATCGTTATCAAATATTTCAAGGTAGTAAGTAACAACATCATCCACCGCAAGATACATTTGAGTCAAATTCCAGATATAATTAATATCAAGTTCTAATAGAGATTTACTAATTGGTATCTCAACTGAGCTAAACTCGGATTGAGGTGTTTCGTATCTCGAAGCTGATAATCTGTAATTCAAAAGAAGTTTGGAAAAACCATAATCATCAGAAGCATTAGCAATCACAATAACTCGGTTGTCGTTGGCAAGAGCTGTATTTTGATTTGGGGAGATAAGTTCAATTATCGGGAAAGCATCGTAGAGTGCTTTTACCTGGTAAGTAATTGGTGCGAGATTACTGTTACCGTTTTCATCGGTTAGTTTAATCTGGTAGCTGTTATCTTTTCTGACAGAAAAATTTCCTGAAGCAATTGCCCCATCTACTTTAAGATCAACTATTGAAGAATCAGCAAACTCAAGTTTTACTTCTTTCAGTAATTTTGTGGAAGAGATGCTAAAAGATACTCTGCTTCCTAAAAGTGCCTGAATATTTCCATTATCTTTCTGGACAGATTTTGGAATATTTGAATATGACGGAGAAATTACTTCAACATCAAGATTTCTTACTATTGGTCTGTCGATTACTATAATGTCATAATACTCACTATTGAATCCATCAGCTTCAGCAAAATATTTAAACGAACTTTTAACTGAATTCATTGACAGAAAATAATTTCCGGAAGAATCGGGAATTAATTGCTGCTTTTGAAATTCTGCATCTTCTTTTTTTCGTGATGCAAGGTAAACTGATTTTGGTTGCGAACCTTTTATTTTAACAGAAATATCTAATCCATCGCCTTTGGTTATTTCTTTATTGCCGGGATTTATTTCAAAAATAAATTTTGGTGGAGGAACAAATTCCTCATTAAAATTTAAAAGTCTGTGTGATGCAGCATTCATTCCTGGAATAAAAAGTATAATTGCGAAGCACACTATTGTTGTGGCAGCAAAGTATGGAAGAATTTTTTTTGCCCGTTCAAAATTTATGAGTGATTGAAAGTTTAAATTTTTTATTCGTTCATAAACTTTCTTAAATGCTGCGTCGATAAGGTTTTCTGAATAAAGATTTTCTTTTTTATTCTCAGAGACGAGCTGCATTGTGTTTATCAGTTCATCTTTTACTTCAGGGAAGTTTGCACCAACTTTTATTGCAGCATTAAAATATGCTTCTTTCCGAATACTGCCGATATATTTAAGTAATGGTTTTATCAACAAGAAAAAGAGCAAACCCGCTGAAAGTAAAATGAATAGTGAAAATAAAATTGTTCGCACAGTTGAACTGAGGTTTGCGATCAATTCAAGGAAAGCATAAAAAGTAAAGTTCAAAATAATAGCAGCAAAGAACGCTTGGGCTCCGAAAAGAAGCAGCTGCAAATATTCTTTCCTGATGAAACCTTCCAGCTTCTTCAGCAATTCAAGATAATATTTTGATTTACTTTCCATTTGCTATTGCGATAATGCCCATACTACAATGTTGGTTCCAAATTTCAATGCTTCTTCCCTTTTCGCTTGTGAATCATTATGAACTTCTGCATCAGCCCAGCCATCACTGGGATTTGATTCGTAAGTATAATAAACTGCCAATTTTTCATTAATAAAAATACCCAATCCTTGCGGTGCATTTTTATCGTGTTCATGAGTTTTAGGTGGTCCGTTTACAAATTTGTAAAATGAATGATACAGTCCGTAGCTAAATGGAAGTTCGACAAAATCATATTCCGGAAAGACTTTTTTCATTTCACGTCGGACAGCGTTATTCAAGCCATAATCATCATCAATATAAAGAAATCCTCCGTTCTCTAAGTAAATCCGCAGACGATAAACTTCATCTTTTGAGAAAACTATATTCCCGTGACCTGTAATAAACAGAAATGGATAAGAGAAAATTTCATCCGAAGCCAGATCAACAAATTGATAACGTGCATCTACTTTTATGTTTGTGTTCTGCTGAATGAAGTTAAGAAGATTTACTTCGGCAGAAGGATCATTATACCAATCGCCACCGCCTTGATACTTCAAACGTGCAATCTGGAAATCACCCTTTGACTGAGAATGTATCATTCCACAAAGCAACAGAAATATTACGACTTTTAAATAATTCATTTTAAGTTTTAATTTTGAGCTAAATATATTCTCACTTAGTTTTAATAGCAATCTATAAAACTACATCAGCTTAAAAAATGTAATAATTACGCTAAGATTTTAAGAAAGGACGTTATCTAATGGCTAAAAAATATTGGTTATTCAAATCTGAACCTTCAGAATTTTCCTGGAATGATTTGAAGAAAAGCAAAAATCAGACAACCTTTTGGGATGGAGTTCGTAATTACCAGGCAAGAAATTTTCTTCGTGATGAAATAGAAAGAGGTGATGGAGTTTTATTTTACCAGAGCAATACTGATCCATTAGCTGTTGTTGGTTATTGCGAAGTAGTTAAAGAAGGTTATCCAGATCATACACAATTCGATTCAAAGAATAGACCACTTCGATCCTAAAGCAAAGAAAGATTCTCCAACGTGGTTTATGGTTGACATTAAACTTGTAAAGGAATTTAAGAAACTAATTACACTTGATTCGATAAAGGCCAATCCAAAATTAAAAAATATGAAACTCATTCAACGAGGACAGAGATTATCGATTCAGCCTGTTACAAAAACTGAATGGGATGAAATTTTAAAGATGGAGAATCTAAATTTTTTTGCTTTAATAGAAAACATCATAGGGATAATATCATCCATTCCCCTTAGCCGCCAAAAACCATCTTTCCCCTTTATTGTGTTTGGAAAAATATTATAAACACTGTAAGGAAATTCGTGTAGAAATTCTAATTGCAAGCCGTTTCGAATTAATGAATTTATTATTTCACTTAAAGAATGATTCCATCCATACTGAATTTGTTTCAGCGGGGCGCTCATATCTGCGTAGGTTCCCTCTGTCTCATCCCTAATAACACCTGAATTGAAGTATGAGTGCTTCAAATTTTTGAACTCGTCATCAAACATCCAGAGAAGGGGATGAAAATCAACAATATAAAATGTTCCGTTCTCTTTTAAAATATTGTGAAATTAATCTCCCCCATTCATTCAGATCGGGCAGCCAACCAATTGTACCGTAAGAAGTAAAAACAATGTCAAATTTTTCTTTAAGATGTTTTTCAACATCATAAATATTCGAGCAAATAAATTTTGCATTGAGAGCTAGTTCAGCTTTTAAAACGTTAGCAACTTTTATTGCATCTTCAGAAAAATCAACCCCTGTAACTTTTGCCCCTAGTCTTGTCCATGAAAGCGAATCCTGCCCAAAATGGCATTGCAGATGCAACATGGATTTATTTTTTACATCACCTAATTCTTCCAACTCAATATGCTGTAGGGATGATTTTCTTTTTTTGAATCCTTCAACATCATAAAAATCAGATTTAAGATGGAAAGGAGTTTTATTATCCCAGGCTTTTTTATTTGCTTCAAAGTATTTATTAAAGTTCATGGGCTTACTCAAAAAACTTTTCCATTAATAAATGTTCAATTTCATCAAAGAGGGTATACGATTGTTCAACAACCTGGTATCCATTCTTCTTATAAAACTCAACTGCACTACTACGTGCATGAATTATTATTCGTTTTGCACCTTTTGCAGTAACTATTTTTTCAAGTTCTTTCAGAACAATAGAGCCTATTCCTTTTCCTGACCACTCTTCTTCAACTGAAATTGAGCGAATTTGTGCCTCATCTTCTGATATAAAATGAGCTCTTCCGACTCCAATTGGAATTCCGTCAACTTCGCAAACCATAATCGGATAGTCTTTGGTTCCAACATCATCCTGCTCAGTTATTTTCGGCTGATTATATGGAGCTCTTAATATTCTCCATCGCAGATCTCTGTATCTTTGAAACTCTTCAGATGTTTTGGGAGGTCTAACAATCATTAATTTAGGGTAAACTCTTTATATCTCTCTTCAATGGATTTGCTTTTTTCATTAAATAAACTCTTTATATGATCATCCATAGTAAAATAAATTATCTGCCAACCATTGTTTGCTAGATCAAAAAGGGTATCAACTAAAATTGGTCTTTTTGTATAATCGGAATGTTGAAATGCATCGTCAAGAATCAGAAACGCACTGTCTTGTCTCATCGACCTTTTTAGAAAACCGATTCTTAAAGCCAGCATAACTTGTTCTTTTGCACCTGTGCTCAAATCCTTAAGTAAGAAATTATCATAATCATCTGAAACAGATATACCAGCTTCTTCAAAAAATAACTTTTTGTATTTACCAGTTAATGTAGAAAGATATTCACTAACCTCTTGAGAATTTAATCCTTCTAAAAGCTTTATATCTTCTTCTTGATGAAATTCTTCAATTATTTGGTGAACCTTTATACCTGAAATTATTCTTGATTCAATTTCTTCAATTTCTTTCTTAACCTCTTCTTTTTTCTGATATAATCTTTCAATTAAATCAGTCCAATTTGTAGTAATATCAGCTTCCGTAATCGAACAGATATTAGATTGTAGATCTGAAAGTCTTTTTTCTTCTTCTTTAACTTTTTCATCAAGTGCCTCCAATTCATTTTCGACTTGATCTAGTTTTGATTGTGTATATTCTTTCCTTGGATTCTCCTTTTCATAATCAGATTCAATTATACCTAAACCTCTCAATTCACCTTGTTTATCCTTAGCCTGATTTAGAATATCATTCCTTGATTTTTCAATCTCATTAACACGCTCTTTCCATTTATCTTCTGATAATTCTTCTTCATTAATTTTCTTAAATTCGGTCTCGATTGCTTGCTTTAACTCTTTCATGTGATCTCCCAAACCCTCTAACTCTTCATTTGTTTTAACTCCTTTAGTTTGCAATCCTTTCAATTTGACTAATTCGGTTTCTATTTTTTCAAATTCACTTTTATTGAACTTTACACCCGGATCTTTCAATTCATATTCAGACTCTTCTACTTCAAGTTTTATAGATTTTTCTTTAATTCTCTGGCATTCTTCTAATATTTCTTTTCTCTTTTTTTTAAGATGAGAAATGTTTTTCCTCCAATCTGATTCAATCGAGAAATCAATTCCCTGATTTTTAAGATCTTCTTCGATAGAGCGTCTCAAGTTTTCAACCTGAATATTTATGCGATCCAGATCGCTTTGATGTCACTTCCTGTTGGTTAAAATTCTTTTCTTGTTCGCTAAACAGAGATTCCAGTTGTGTAAAATCTCTAAGTTCATTACTAAATCGGTTCTTGAATTCATCTCTTATGCTCTTGAATTCTTGCGAATTTTTATAAACAGACATTGACTTTTTGTATTTTATTAGATAGACAACAGCTGAAAGCACTGCAAATAATATCAGGATTATCCCAATTATTTTTTGATCGAAAAAGACAGCTATTAAGGCAGATATTAAAGCTAAGGTTGTAAAAAATAATAGAACGGATGATATCTTCCCTGTATCAGTTGGTGCCGTTAAAAAGCTTTGATAATTTCCTTTGGAGATTTAAGTCAATTATAATCTTTCGATTTATCTTCCGATAGCTTTACTGATTTGGATTTAATATTTTTTTCTTCCTTTTTATTAGAATAATCCGAAATGTTTTGCTCAATATTATTTAGTTCCTCTTCTGGAATCGTATTCAATTCTCTTTCTTTATTTTCTAATTCTTCCGAAAGTGCATAAGCCTGATATTTCTTCGCTTTTGCAAGTAATTTTTTTTGGCTTTCTGATTAAATAAATTTTTCGTATCTTCTTTAATCTCGTAATTCCTTTGAAGGTCGCTATACTTTCCTTTTTCTATAACATTATCATCAACTTAACTTTTTAGTTTATTTATCACATCCTCTGGCATTTGTTGACATTCTTTTCAAACTCGCGATTCTTAACATTTGTAAGACTTATGTTTTTTAGCTTTAATCAATAATTCCTTTTCCCGTTTCAAAATCTTCCTCTTGCAATTCCAAATCTTTTAATTTGCCTTGCTCATATTCGCTAACAAACTGATTTATTACCTCATCAACACGTCTAAGTTCACCTTTAGTTGTATGATAATCCTTTCCTTCTCCCTGTTTTCTTATTTCCAAATCAGTATCCGTAATTAGTGCACTTTTGACAGTTGAAGAAATTTTATTTTCTATTGAATCAAGGATTCTTCTGGGAGATAAAATATCTTTTATGGTATCTTTATTAATACCCGCTTCGTCTTTCACTATTTTGGTTTCTCCCTCTTTTACAACAAGTAGCTTTACAAGAGATGCGGGTAAACCACGTGGATCTTTTTCAAAATAATCTTCCAATTTCTTACTTCTGCTTGTTGTAAATTCTATTGAATTATTGTCCAGACCACTTAAGGTAACTTTCCCGCTTCCAGATTCTCGCAAATAGCCCCAATTACTTTTGCTTTTAAATAAACAACGAATAATGAACTCTACCATGAATGACTTTCCCTTTTCATTTCTGCTATAAATAAGATTTAAATCATTTAAGTTTTGGCTAAATTCTCGGACTGGTCCGCAGTTTCTAACTGATAATTTCTCTATTCTAATACCCATTTTACTTCCCAAAAATCAATTCCATTGCTTTTTCTATGATTTTATCTTTCGAAGTTTCAATAGTTTGCAATTGTATGTCGCCAATCTTTTCATTTACTTTATTTAGTAAAATAATTAGTTCCTCATCTGTATCTTTCATTACTTTAATTGAAGATAAATCTAAACCTTCCACTTCATATAAAGATATGCCACACTCTTCTAAATGATTAGAAATAATATTTTTAAGGTCCTTTAAATCTTTAGTAAATCCCTTTATAATGAGTCTTAATTTCACTTTGCTTAATTCTTCCTTTGTTAATCCCCAGTTTACTATAATCTGATTAATTCTACCTTTTAAAGACTCAGCTTCATCATCAATGGGGTAGGTTAGAACAGATTCTATAATATAAATTGTGTCAGTTTGAACAAATGCTTTTTCAATATTATTTGTCTTGATATCATAAATAATAAATTTTCTTTTCCCAGTTTCAGTAATATCTAATCCAGATGGTGAGCCAGGACAAATTACTCGCCCGATTTCTGATGGTTTGTGAATATGTCCCAATATAACATATAGGGGGTTATATTTGTCTATAGCCTTACTTGAAATGGGCATATAAAACCCAGGTTCATATGGATTCATTTGTCTATTCACAGAAATATAATCACCATGCCCTAGCAGAAGCCATCTATCAGGATTAGTATTATTGTAGAAATAATCTGTTAAAACCTCATCCATTGTCTTGGTAAGCGTATATGGTAAAAAAAGAATATCTAATCCACTAATTTTTTTAATAAGTGGTTTATTGATTATCTCAAGATTATCGGCGGTAAAAAATTTTTTTTCAATTTCAGGATCATGGTTTCCTGGAATCACAGTTACTTGGATTTCTTTATATTTTTCGCATAGCAAATTAAAGTCATGATAATTAGAGAATTCTTTGTCAAATGTATCCCCTGCAATTAGTAAATTTTTTATACCTCTTTGCTGAATCTCTTTGAAAATGCTTTCCAGAGCATTGTATCTTTCAGGTGTTTCGGTTTGGGTTCTTAAATGTACATCAGCCGTTATAGCAATTTTCATATTAATAATCCTCCGTCTACCTCAAATAAGCCAAAATCAGTTTGTAGTGCAGAAAGTTTTGAGTTGAGATCAATAACTTTATGCTGCTCTGTGTTTAATTCCGACTCAAGTTCGCTATTATCCTGCTCAAGAATTTTACTTCTTTCCTCAACTCTACCCGATTCACCTTTATACTTAAAAGAAGAAATGAACCATACGGCTATAGCACCTATAATTAATCCTAATATTAAAAAGAGAATTTCCATTTTTACCTAAAGTGATTTTATCTGGTTGCTAATATAATTAACCCTTATTTGAATTTCTGCTTCTGGCTGAAAAATTGAGATTTATTCATTATAAGAGATTATATTTGCAACAATTATTATTCATCTCACTATAGAAGATTAAAAATGCTTGAATGGATTCAAAGCAGCTTTGGTATATCACATGACGTACAGCTAAAACTTTTCGCTTCTTTCCTGATAATACTAATCATTGGGATTTTACGTAGTGTTCTTGTAAGAATATTCATATCCAAAATCGATGATTTAAATCAACGATACCAATGGAGAAAGATTTCCCTCTATATATCAGTGTTTATTGTTCTTCTGTTCCTGTTAAGCACCTGGCTAGGTTTTATTGGTTCAGTAGGAACATTTCTCGGGCTGGTTTCTGCAGGTATTGCAATAGCACTCAAGGATCCGCTTGTAAACATCGTTGCATGGTTTTTTATTTTGGTAAGGCAGCCATTCAAAGTTGGAGATAGAATACAAATCGGAGAAAGTTCCGGTGATGTTATTGATATTAGAATCTTCCAGTTTTCACTGATTGAAATTGGTAACTGGGTCGATGCTGATCAAAGTACTGGGAGAGTAATCCATATACCAAATGGAGTTGTCTTCACACAACCTCAGTTTAATTATACTACAGGTTTTGTTCATATCTGGCATGAGATACCAATGCTAATCACTTTTGAAAGTGACTGGAAGAAAGCAAAAAAAATATTAACCGATATTGCAAACAAGCATGCAATGCATATTAGTCAGGAAGCTGAAAAACAAATTAAAGCTGCCGCAAAAAAATATTTGATTTTTTATACAAAGCTTACTCCTATCGTTTATACAACAATAAAGGATAGCGGTGTTCTGTTAACAATGCGTTTCCTCTGCGAACCCCGTAGAAGACGTTCCACAGAAGAAATTATTTTAGAAGAAGTTCTAGAAGCATTTCATAAGTGTAGTGATATTGATTTTGCCTATCCAACTACTCGGTTCTATAACAATATTGGTGAAGGGAAAGACGGGACTAAGCCAAAAGAGAAATAAGATAAGTCCGTCATCACGATCCCGACTTTAGAGGGGAGAAGTGATCTGAATACTTACATAGTTAACAGATTGCTTCGTCGTAAACTCCTCGCAATGACTAACAATTCTATTCTAAACTGCCGACTTCTTTTTCCACAGCTTCAAGTATCTCACAAGATTTAACAAGTGCCTTCATCTTATTATGATCGTTATAAAGCGGACGGTCAACATCAAGAAACTCTACGTGCTTGCGGATAACTTCTTTCGCTTTTGAAACTCCTTTGCCTGTTTTGATGTTCACGGAAATCAAGCGCCTTGTGCAGCAGCCATAAATTCTATTCCCAAGATACCATAAGCGTTATCCAAAATTTGCTGATTCTTAAGTGCAGTATTCATTCCCATCGAAACAAAATCTTCCTGATCTGCAGCAGCAGGAATTGATTGAATGGATGCAGGAGCTGATAATATTCTCTGCTCAACAATTAATGTATCTGCCGTGTATTGACTCAGCATTAAACCAGAAAACATTCCTGCACCTTTTGTTAAGAACGCAGGAAGTCCGACACTCAAAGCAGGATTATTCAGTCTGTTCATTCTTCGTTCAGATAAAACACTAACCATCGTTACTGCAGCACTAATCATATCCATTGGAAGAGAAACAGGAGTTCCCTGAAAGTTTGCACCTGTTAAAGCTATTTTATCTTCAGGAATGAAAATCGGGTTATCACCCACTCCGTTAAGTTCAATTTCAATTTGTGATTTTGCATAAGCAACAGCATCGTGTGCTGCACCAATTACCTGCGGAGTTGATCGCATTGAATATGCATCCTGAACTTTTATTTTCATTTTACCAGTAAGTAGATCACTTCCCTCAACACATTTTTTTATTGCCTGCGAACTACGAACAGCTCCAGAAAATCCTCTAATTTTATGCAAGCGAACATCATAAGGTTTCATATTTGC
>CAWDGX010000023.1:0-514241 GCA_963802005.1 uncultured Ignavibacteriaceae bacterium | reverse complement strand
ACTCGAATTTTTTCTTCAGAGATTTTCAATATGGGATAAGAAGTTTTCTTGAAAAGAAGGAAATAAAAGCGAGCTACCAGATGGCAGAAAAGCTGGCTGAAGAAATGGCAAAGCACTACGAAGAGAAAAATCTTTTTGTAAAAATGAACCACCAGGCATGGAAGATTAATAAACATGAATTCGTAACTGCTGAACCGGGCGATCCATTTTAATTATTAATAAGTAATTGAGGTTAACAATGACTGAAACAAATATAAAATCTGAAATCACAATAACTGAAAAAGCACTGAATGAAATTCTCCGTATAAGACAATCGAATAATATTCCTGAAAATTACGGACTCAGAGTTGGAGTTAAAGGTGGCGGCTGCTCAGGTTTAACTTACACTCTTAACTTCGTTGAGAACAATAATGATAGTGATACAATTATCGAATCCGAAAATGTAAAATTATTCATCGACGGAAAAAGTCTTTTTTACCTTATGGGAACACAGCTCGATTTTAGTGATGGATTAAACGGAAAGGGATTTCTGTTTAATAATCCCAATGCATCAAAAACCTGTGGATGCGGTGAATCGTTTGGAGTGTAAATTAACCAAGGATCTAGTCTAATGAAAAGAAGAAAATTTATTTATTCAGCTGCTGCAATAACAGCAGCTTCAGTATTTGAACCATTTGCAAAAAGTATAATTAATATTTCTAATAAAAACGAAAGGAACGAAAATATCATGGCAAAATTTGAATTGCCCCCATTACCGTATGCTTACGATGCGTTAGAACCATACATTGATAAAATGACTATGGAAATTCATCATGACAAACATCATCAAGGTTATGTAACAAATCTTAATAAAGCTGTCGAAGGAACTGAGATGGCAACAAAAACTTTGGATGAATTGGTTATCAATATTTCAAAATATCCTGTTGCAGTAAGGAATAACGGTGGCGGTCACTGGAATCATTCTTTATTCTGGACTTTGATGAAGCAGAATGGTGGAGGAGAACCAACAGGTGCACTTGCTGATGCAATTAAATCTTCATTCGGTTCTTTTGCTGAATTTAAAACTCAATTCGGTAAAGCTGGTGCAACAAGATTTGGTTCTGGCTGGGCATGGCTTGTTGTGCAAAACGGAAAGCTGGTTATTGGCTCAACACCAAACCAGGATAATCCATTAATGGATGTTTCAGAATTTAAAGGAACTCCGGTTTTAGGACTGGATGTTTGGGAACATGCATATTATCTTAAGTATCAAAACAGAAGACCTGAATACATTGAAAATTGGTGGAGTGTAATTAACTGGGCTGAAGCTTCAAAAAGATTTAGTGAAGCTAAGTAAATTATTATTATAATTAATGGAAGCAATCACAATGATTGCTTCCATATTTTAATTTAAGAAAAATGCAAATACCAATATTCCCTTTCGCACTTGTAATCTTTCCGAACTCAAAATATCCTCTTCATATTTTTGAGGAGCGATATAAGATATTAATAAACAAATGTCTTGCAAATAATTCTGGATTCGGAATTGTTTCAAGAATCGGAGATACAATTTCTGAAGTCGGAGTTTATGTAGAGGTTGCTGATGTAACAAAAATTTATGAATCCGGTGAGTTAGATATTGTTGTTGCTGGTAAATGGCGATTTAAACGATTTGATTTGGAAATGCACTCCGATGGTTATTATCTGAGCGATGTTAATAAAATCAGTGATCAGGAAGCAGATGCTGATATGAATTACAATCTTTTCTTCGCACTCAAACAGCGAGTTCAGGAAATGTTAAAACTTGTAAACTTTAATGTTAGTCAGGGATTTTGGCAAGCACTGGAAAAGACTAAACTGAAGTCATTCAAGATTGCCGAGAAAGCTGGTTTATCAATTCTTCAGCAGCAGGAACTTTTAACCATTGCAAGTGAAAATAAAAGACTCAGCTACCTGTTAGAGCATTTTGATAAACTCGAGGAAAAGCTTCAAGAAAATAAATCTGTGAGGGAACTTATTCTTGGGGATGGTTATTTGAACTAGCTATTTTTTTTCTTCTTAAAAATTAGCTATATTTTTTAACTGCATTCAACCTGTTTAATGACCGATTTAGAGCTACACGTGCTCTAGCTTCATCAATATTATCTTCACTCTTTTTTCTCAATCTCTCTTCAGCACGTTTTTGTGCTTCTGCAGCTCTGTCTTGATCGATTTCATTTACTTTCTCAATTGAATCAGCAAGCACTAAAACTTTGTTATGGCTTACTTCAACTGTTCCGCCAGAAGTTGTATAAAATGTTTCAGCAGTGTCCTTCTTAACTTTTATTACTCCAACTTCAAACGAACTAATTAATGGAGCGTGGTCTTTCAGGATTTGAAAGCCTCCCATAGTTCCGGGAATTGTTACAGATTCAATCTGATCATTAAAAATTGGTTTTTCAGGAGTTATTATTTCCAGATTTAGTTCTGCCATTATTTCATCTTTTTAGCTTTTTCAACGGCTTCTTCAATTGTTCCAACATACAGGAAAGCACCTTCGGGTAAGTCATCATATTTACCATCGATGATTCCTTTGAATCCGCGAATTGTATCTTCCAGCTTTACATATTTACCAGCAAATCCAGTGAATTGCTCGGCAACAAAGAAAGGTTGACTTAAAAATCTTTGGATACGTCTTGCACGTCTTACAATAACTTTATCTTCATCCGAAAGTTCATCCATACCGAGAATGTTAATAATATCCTGTAAATCTTTGTAGTGCTGAAGAATTTCTTTGCAGTGTTTGGCAACATCGTAATGTTCCTGTCCTAAAATTCCCGGTTGAAGAATTCTTGAAGTTGAATCAAGCGGATCAACAGCAGGATAAATTCCAAGCTCAGAAATCTGGCGGCTTAGTACTGTTGTTGCATCGAGATGGGAGAAAACAGCAGCTGGTGCTGGATCAGTTAAATCATCTGCAGGAACATAAATTGCCTGAACCGATGTAATTGATCCTTTATCAGTGGAAGTAATTCTCTCTTGAAGAGCACCCATTTCTGTTGCAAGGTTTGGCTGATAACCAACAGCAGAAGGCATTCTTCCAAGAAGAGCACTTACTTCAGATCCGGCTTGTGTAAATCTGAATATGTTATCAATAAATAATAACACATCTCTACCCTCTTCATCACGGAAATATTCTGCGACAGTTAAACCAGTGAGACCAACTCTCAATCTTGCTCCTGGTGGTTCATTCATCTGACCAAAGACAAGTGCTGTTTTTTCCAATACACCTGATTCCTTCATTTCAAGCCACAGATCATTTCCTTCACGAGTTCTTTCTCCGACTCCTGAAAAAACTGAGTATCCCCCATGCTGTGATGCAATGTTATGAATCAATTCCTGGATGATAACAGTTTTACCAACACCCGCACCACCGAATAATCCTGTCTTACCGCCTTTTGTATAGGGCTCGATCAAATCAAGTACCTTTATTCCGGTTTCAAACATTTCCGAATTAGTAGAAAGATTTTTGAAAGCAGGAGCAGGTCTGTGGATAGGGTATTTCATTTTTGATTTTAATTCGCCCAAACCATCAATAGCTTGACCAGTAACGTTTATCAATCTTCCTAAAGTTTCAGGACCAACAGGTATCGTAATAGGTTCTCCAGTATCAATAGCTTCCATTCCTCTAACTAATCCATCAGTTGAATCCATTGCAACAGCTCTTACCCTGTCTTCACCAAGATGCTGCTGAACCTCAGTTATTAGAACATTCTCAACACCTTCAGTAGTAACACGAGGTATTTTTACAGCAGAATATATTTCCGGTAGATGACCTTCTTCAAACTCAATATCAACAACGGGTCCGATTACCTGTATTATTTTTCCTTTGATTTCTGGCATTATTATTCCTGAAAAGTTTTAAGATAATTGAATTGTAAAATTAAAGTTGATGGGCAACTTATACAAATTTTTCCCCGGTAAAAATAAAGGAATTCCCTAAATATTCAGAGGTTATCGCATCTATTCAGTAGGATAACCTCAATATAAAATGTTATTTCTTAATTACTAAATATACTACCAACTAAGCTTCAATTATTTAAGTAAAAGAAGCTTCTTTGACGCTGCAAAATCCTGAGTTTTTAAGCGATAGAAATACACTCCACTTGCTAAACCTTCACCATTAAAATCCACAGTAACAATTCCAACCGGAGCAATATCATTGTAAAGTACTTTTACTTCCCTGCCAAGCATATCAAAAACTGACAGTTCAACATGCTGGGAAATCGGTACTTCAAAGCGAATTGTAGTGACAGGGTTAAATGGATTAGGATAATTCTGATAAAGTGAATAGCTAAATTCTTCAATACCAAAATCTTCAACACTAACTACTGGAATTATAAAGGTACCAGTTCCTCCAGCTTCATTATATCTCTTTTTGAATTCCTGCATAAATTGATTGGCTATAAAAACATCATTAATAATAAGAGTATTTTCATCATTGCTGTTTTCACCGGCATTTGACCAATTTTGTGAACCTGTTATTGTAGTAGGATCACTTTCTGAAAGTGATGCATCCACTGTACCATATTTGTGATGCTGAGTATTACCACTAGCAGGATACATTTCTGCAAACGTATTTAGGTAGTTATATTGACTTCCAGTAGTATTTACTTGTTCAATAATTCCTCGGATATCTGTGACTCCTGAATTATTCATAGCATCAGCAATATCATATCTTGTAAAAGCATACATGGCAAAATAAATATTATCGTCTGCTGTACTGATTGCACTAACAATTTTAGCTGTTGTCCCGTCAGAGGGGCTAAAATAAAGTCTAACATCCTGACCACCGATATTAAAAGTGTGTGGTGTGTTATCAGTTTTTTGCGGACCGAATTTTGCATTAGCCGGATTTGGTAAATCGTCAGAACCTCCCCACATCTCTTCAAATTCAATTTGATATGCTGAAGCTATTGCAGGATCATTAATTTCTACAACATTATTCTTCCATGTCAATTCTGTCGAAGTTACATTCCATGAACCAGTCCACAACCAATCATTTGTGTTAACTGAATCCCGTCCGTCAAAAATGAAAAACTTATTGTGCATTATTCCATTTATCCCACTTGTTCTTTTTAGAACGGGAATTCCTGCATTTATCAATGCCTGCATACTATTTTGTGTTGTCCTGTCATCATATACAACTCTTACTATTACTCCGCGATTTTTCGCAGCAATTATTGCATCAGCAACTTCGGGCATTCCAAAAAAACTATAAAGTGCCATATCGATAGAATATGTAGACTGGTTTATTCTATCTATAATTTTCTGTTTAAAATCGACATTACCATGAGCAGCATTGCCTGAAATAGCAACCGTCGTATCAACTGAAAAATTGAAGTAAACATTTATAGTTCCAATTTCCGGGTTTGAGGATGCAGTAGTTACTGTTTGAAGTGAACTTTCACTTGTTCCAGCGGCGTTGGTTGAGTATGCACGAAAATAATATAAAGTTGATTCTTCAAGTCCTGTTATTGGAACCACATGAACTGTTGTATCTTCCATTACTACTACTGAATCCAATTCGAGATTCTGAGTTAATCCATATTTTACTTTGCTATTACCATTTCTAACGGTATTAAAATAAACATTAAAAGAATTTGTGCTTATGTCAGCTGCTATTACCGGATTCAAAATTAATGGGGCACCATCATCAACAATATCCAGAATAAATCTTGGAAGTAGCTGGTATCCACTATTGTAAGGAGGACTAGACTTATATTGCTGGAGCATTCCGATAATGTCAACAGCATTCGATGGGATCGGTTGCCCGATAATTGATGAAACATCATTGTCTATTCTCAATCCGCTTGTCAGGGTACCTGTAGCATCAGTAATATTATAGTTTGTACCGCTAGCAAAATTACCAGAACCATTAATAGTTACATTATTTAACCTAATTAATGATCCTTCAAATTCTTCATACCCGTTCCATTGCTGAGAACTGATATCATTAATGGTAATAATTCCAGGAGTTGTTTCATTACCCGAAGAGTGAACTATTACAGAGGCTCCGGGCAAATTGAAGCTTAATTCTGTCAATCCACTAAATTGAGTGAGCTCAGCTGTTACCGTAACCGAATCTCCAATATTAACCGCGTTTGAAAAACTACTTCCATAAACGCTGACCCCAGCAGTTTCATCTTGTACTGCACCAGGTCCACTGTTTCCAAATTGGTTGGATGATGTTACTATTCCAGTAACAGTAAATACTTGTCCAGTATCTACAGGTACTCCATTTGCATCATTATATCTTAGATCCGCAATGGGTACGACAGTTTGGGCTGTAATATAACAACTGATTAAAATGATGTAGAATAAAACCGCTGTAAAATATTTCATTGAATCTCCGTTGATAAAATAAATCTTAAAATTCTGTTATTTCCTGTATCAGCAACATATAAAGTCTTATTGAAAAATGCTACTCCATATGGTTCATTAAATACATCTGGTCCACCGAAAGAATTTAGTTCATCGCCAAATGAATTAAATTTATATACACTATCTTTACCTGCATCTGCAATATAAATATTACCTGAGTTATCTAAAGCACATCCTTCTGGTCTTTCAAAGCTATTTGGAATGACAAGATCGGTCCCGGAACCGGGAGAGAAATTACTTACATATTTTTGATCTATAGGTGTTATCTGATAATTTAGCCAATTTGCTTTAAAGCTGGTTCCTCCGGTTAAAGTAATGATAATATCTACTGATTGATTATTAAATGAAGCTAATGAACTTATATCATATGCAGATACAGGCCCTTGACCTAAAGGATCAATGTTAGGTACTCTTCCAACCAAAGTGTCTCCCTCACTTTCACTGTTAATAAAACTTTTGGGAATGAAGATTAACAACGAATTATCTGGATCAACAAAATTTGAATTATTGGGTCCCTTTCCGGGAGACATAAAACATATTATTAAAAAACACGCATGCTCCGGTATATTCAACTAGCTGTCTATTCAAATCATTCGGACGAGGGAGTAATCTTGTTATAGGCGCAATAGCAATCTGATGTGAAACAGAAACAAGATCAATTTTATAAACAGCACTAAAAGTTTATGTCTCCACCAACAAAGTATCAAATTGTGCACAAACAATCAGGTTTAATTTATAATCCTGGGCTAAGGCCACAGGTTTTTTTATAGAACGAATTCCTAAAATCTGACCATTAAGATTCATCATTACGATTCTATTGTTATCCGTATCTGCAACATAAATAAAAGGTTCTCTACCGACCATTACATCCTGCGGTCTATTAAAACCACCCCATTCCGGTTTAACCTCAACATAGACCGTATCTCCACCAAAATTAACGTTGCCATCTCCAGTATCAATCTCACTTATATCAAACTTATCTGTCACAACTTAAGAAAAAAGCTGTAACTAGTAATAAAATAATGAGTTCTATGTTTTTTCTAAATTTCATTATATGCCAAGAATAATTGAAAACCTATGTGCTGAGCCTAATTTCTCGAAGTTGGTATAAGCGTAATCAAAACTAAATTCAGCAATACTTATCGGAACATGAACACCAAGACCGAAAGAAAAATTTTGTTCGTCAACATTAAATTTATACCCACCTCTTAAAAAGAACATTTTTTGCCAGGCATATTCTGCACCTATCGCTACATTTTCACTGTTATCATTGGGATGATTAAGCTGGATTGAAGTAGTGATTCTATGCTCTTCTGTTTCATATGGTTCGAAAGCAAAACCAATTCTAAAAACTGTTGGGGGCGCAAAAGATTGCCATTCACTTACTTCCCTGTTTCCTACCAATGTCACTTGTCCATCGGGAGCAAGTTCAGAACCAAAATTTGAAACTGTTACAGCAAATCGTGTTGAACCGAGTCCAGTCCTGTAGTAGGTACCAAGATCAATCATAAATCCACGCATTTTCAACTTATCTAATGTTTCTTCGATATACTTAACTGATCCACCAAAACTAAATTGCTTGGTCATTTTACGTGCATATGTTAGTGACACAGCAATATCTGTATAACCAAAATATTCTCCTGTTCCAAAAGGAGCGAACTCCGTTGTAACCGGCATATCATCCATTGTAACTGCAGTTAGTGAAGCTCCAAAAGCATTGTCGTCGTCCAGATGATACACTGCCCCAATAAAATCATTGTTTATATCCACTACCCATACATTATGTGAGATAATTAGCTGATTTTTACTAAACTGTGCTATTCCTGCTGGATTCCAATAAAGAGCAGAAGCATCGTCAGCTATTGCAATGAATGATTCACCCATTGCTGAAGCTCTTCCTCCAACTCCAATTTTTAGAAACTGTGCTGTGGAAATTCCCGCTCTCTGACCCCCAAGAACAGGAAATAACTGTGCTCTTGCAGTACCAATGATCAGAAAGAAACTTATTATGTAAATATATTTATTCAATTAAAAACTAAATGTTATTCCAAACTTCATATTTCTTGTTGTTAAGTACCTTGCAGGATTGAATGGATAAGGAGTTAATAGGTGCCTGCAAATCAGGATATCTTGGATCGTTCCAGCTACTAGGAACATCATCGCCGTATTCGTAAGCTTTTCCGGTAACTGGGTTTATTATCGTTGAGTTCTGTGTGTCAAGCACATTATTCACTTCTATAAAGAGCGAAAACTTGAAACTGCTTACTTCAAAATACTTTTCAAAATTTACGTCAATATAAAACCAATCTTCAGCCAATTTGAGTATATCGTTCTCCAAGAACATAATCATATTCTTTTCTACCGTCTGGTTCGACCGTCCCGGTGAACACCGCTGGTGTATATCTTTTACCTGATTGAAAAAATCCTCTTAAGTATAAGTTCCAGTCATCTAAAATATTTTCACCAACACCAAACGTGCCTGGAGGCGCATAAAAGTTCAAAGAAAGAGAAACAGTAACTGGCCTATCCCAGGATAAAAATTCTTCGCGAATGGAATCTTCGAGATCTCCACGGGCAATTAAAACACCTTCTTCTTCCGAGGAACTTTTTCCTGTTACAATAGCATAAACGAAAGACGCTTGTCCATTAAACCAATTTCCAATTCTCTTTCTAAACTCAACTTCAAGTCCCCGCGATCTGGCATAATCAGTATTTACATAAGTAATAAAACTTTCTGCGGAAAGCCTTGATGATGTGATTTTAACAGCACGGGTACTAACATAATCGTAAATATCCTTGTAGTAAGCCGTAACAGTTAAGACATCATTAGGTGTAAATTGAGTTTTTAGACCAAGCTCATATGCAACTGTGGTTTCAGGATCAAGGTTTGGATTACCAAACTTTTGAAAGGATGATTGTGCACTTGCAGGATTAAGTTTTGCATAGACAAACTGCGGCTTTGGCCACTTGCTGAAATGTCCGTAGGAAAAAAATAGTGTTTGATAATCTGAAACAGGATGAGAGACACCAAGTCTTGGACTCAACCTTGCTTTATATCGACTACCATTAAACCATTCATATGTATTTTCAATATAAGCCTGACGTATTTCATCAGGAATAGTAACTACATTTGTATCTTGCAACAGCATCATCAACATATCTTCCCGGGAAACCAATAATCCAGTCGCAATCCAAAATTCAAAATCATCCCGCCGAAGTTGATATTATCCTGCGCATACAAAGCTCCCAAAGCTGGATACACATTATAAATATCGTTATTCAATCCGAGTTCACCAACCCAGGGTTTGTAAATATCAACAACCTGCATCTCCTGGAATTGCATGTTAATACCTGCTTTAAACTTATTCATCTCGTCGAAGAAACTGGTTAAATCGGCTCTGAAAGAAAATTCTTCAACATAGTGATCATGCCAGTTGTATGGATTACCAGTATCCCAAAAACCATCACCGGGAATAACACCAATAGTATCTCCGTTGAGGTTGTAATATTGAATAGGAAAGTTTACGATATCTTGAGGTTCATTGTATACTGATCGTAATAAAGTCCGTTTGCATCTCCACGCAATGTTGTAAAGAAAGTAATTAAACTTTGCTTCATAAAAAGTTCTGGAATTCAGAGTCTGAGTAACACCAATTGTATTGTAAATATTATTGTGTGTAAAAGTACCTGCGCTATCCAGAATCTCTTGAAATTTATATTGATAACCAGGTGATGGTTCTACGTACTCAAGATTTGATTGTAAAGATTGTGTGTTTTGGCTGATGTTTACAGATTGATTGAATGAATAATTGAACTTTAACGTTGGTGAATAATTATAATTAAACTTTAAAAGCCAGAACCAACCGTTTTCTGTGCGTGGTGCAAAAGTAGTTCCATGAAATGTCGATGAAATCAACTGACTGGCAGTTGGTTTATAATAACCCTGAGTTATCCCATCAGTAATTCCAGCATAAAAGCTTGTGAAAAATGTTAGAATGCCGGGGATTTTCAGACCAAGTGAAGGTAATAAATAGGTTGTGATAGGTTCAGGACCGCTTAGATTAGCTTCGAGTACATCTGTGTTAAAAATATGGTAAGAATCAGGGTTACCAATGTTGTCGGTCTTAAAAGTTAAAGTTCCGCTGTATCTATCACCACCTTCTCTTGTTTTAACATTAACAACTCCGGATGTTGCCTGTCCGTACTCAGCATTAAATCCACCTGTAATAACTTCAACCTCCTGGATTGAAGACGCACTTAGCTGAAGACCAAATCCTGTCCCGGAAATCGGATCCTGAACAGAAACACCATCCAGCATAAATGCATTTTCATAAGTTCTACCACCACGAATATGAAGTTCATTTGAGTTAGTTACAATTACACCAGCTTGCTGCGATACTATATTCTGAACATTTTCAACAATTAACTTATCAATTTCATCTTTTGATATTGTTGTTTTACTTTGTGTGTCTTCAACATCCATTAAAGGTTTTGCACCAATAACAACAACATCCTGTCCAAGAGATAAAACAGTTTCTTCTAATTTTACATCTAAATGTGTTGTTTTATTGGCTTCTATTTTTGTCTCAGTATATTCAAATGTTTTATAACCAATGAGGGATACATCTACATTATAAATACCTACAGTTATATTATGTATTACAAAATTACCTTGAACATCTGTCGCTGCCCCGTAGTATGTCCCCTTAAGAATTATATTTACGCCGGGTAAAGCTTCTCCAGTTTTTGCGTCAACAACTTTTCCTGAAAGAGTTCCAACTTCTTGCGCAATCAATGTGCAGGTTAATAAAAGAAATACTGTAAAGATTTTTATCATCGGCTCAACCCAAAATCATCAAAAAATACTTTTTGCAGTAATGATTTTACATTGCCAGTTCCATTACATTTATCTAAAGGCAATGCAATAAAAAACTCAGTAACAGTGGAATTTGTGAAACCTGCAAAACCAGGTAATTCACCATTAGGATAGTAGTAAATTGGATTAGCAGCTAATGGATCAAGATAAAATGATTTTACTCTGAATATATTGATGGTACACTGCAAGTTCGGATAAGAAGGATCGGTTGTATCAGAAGAAATTACAGCCCCTGACAATAATGAATTCCTTGCGCCAATACTATCTGAAATAATAGGAATGAAACTCGCCAATCCTACAGGATCCACAGTCTGTGGGAACTGCATTGAAAAAGCTACTTTTCCTCCGGCAGTTAGATATTTGTCGGTCGCAAAACTTGCAAGATCAACAGAGGGACTATTGTCAGTATACCAGAAAAGAAAATCAAACAATTTTAATCGTCTCTAAAAATGTTACGTTCAAGAATGGTGGAGTCTCATTATGAATATCATAAACATTATAGTGACCGGTCAAACCAAGGCTATCGAACATAGCATAATAAAATGTTGAAGCATTATCAACCGTACGATAGTCATCAATAATTAACAAATTTCCAACAGGTTTTTTTACATACCAGGTCTGCCCGGAATCAGGTAATGAAATAAAAGGAGATGCCGCACCGGAAATGTCAACAGCACGGGCATAAAAACTATTGTTTGCATCAAATATGAGTCCGGGTAATAGTTCAGGAAAAATATTTCCTTCCTGCGACTCAATTAAAATTTCCATTGCTGCTGTTGTACCTGAAAAATCATTTGTTCGGAGTGTAACAGTACGCACGCTGCCATCAATACTGATAATATTCGATTGATTAGTTGTATCATTTAATGCTATCTCAATTGCAACAATCGATTCAACACCATCAATATCATCAACATTCCAACTGAATGTCATTACAGGAAAAGAGGTATCAGGTAAAAAGCTTAATTCATTCCAGCTGATTGTTGGCGCCGTATTTCGTAATGGAAAATCGAAGCGGGCAGGTGTGGGATCAACTAAACCGATGTCATAAAAGAATTCTCCCTGATCATATTGACCATTATCATTTTCGTCGATGAACGGTTCCGGTCCAAAATCAATTCCATTCCTTTTTATATTACTGTCATATATTTTATTTCCTTCATCATCGACCGCAGAAACTCTAAATGTATAAATGGTATCGCTTACACCAATTTGAAGTGCAAAAAGACTATCGTTAGAAGCTGTAAATGTCCAATTAATATTGTCCCAGGAAAAATAATATCCAATAACTGTTCCGTCAGGATCGTCTCCCCACCAATGTATTGTTAATCTGCTCTGCTGCGGAAGAATAGTACTATCCGGATAAAGGAATAAACCAGTGTTCGGTGGTTGATTGCCAGCCGGATTACTTACCGGATCATCCGTGCAAGAAACAACTAATACCGCAATGAATATTGAAACTAATAGTAAAATTATTCGCATATTTAATTCCAGCGAGACTCATCCGGCAACTGCCGGATAAGTCTCACATTTAAATCAATTCAATTACTTCATCAAAATCATTTTCTTTACCTGAACAAAATCGTTGACTTCTAATCTGTAAAAATAAATCCCACTTGGTAATGAACTTGCATTAAAAACTGCCTTGTAAGAACCGGCAGATTGGCTTGAATTCTTAATGATAGTCTTTACATTCTGACCCAATATATTGTAAATATTAATATTTACAGTTCCTGCTTCAGGTAAAGAATATTGGATTGTTGTAGATGGATTAAACGGATTAGGATAATTCTGTTCCAGACTATATACAGTTGGAATCGTGTTTTCATCTGAAACATCTGTAGTATAGTTTACAAAATCATCATCTTTTCTTGGAACAAGTTTGTAATTGCTGAATGAGTAATACATAATTCCAATCAACTCATCGAAAGTAGCACCTTGTTCAACCAATATTGTACCTGGTGAACCGGATCCATTTTGATAAGAATTATTGCCATCTTCAAGTTCAACACGGGTATCGTCTGTACCATCATTTACATACATCTCACCAAAATTACTTCCACCATCTGCATTTATATTAGTGATTTCTGGATCCTGGTATGCGACGAGCACACTCTCCCACTTCTCTTTTGGTACTTCACCATCTCCGAGAGTTCCAATTTCACCAGTTGTTAGAATGTATGGATCTGGAAGTGGATTGCTGGATGAATTAATAGTATAAGCGGTTACATTATTAATTCTGGTTACTCCGAATGACTCCTGGATCGTTCCAGTCATTGTAACATCATCACCACGTCTTAACAGCCCATATAATTCTGATCCTAATGGATCACCAAAATTTATTTGAATGCCACTCCATGGACCTTCTCCATTCTGCATATAATTTCTTGCGAAAGATGATGATCCATACCCTTTAATATCCGATGAATCAGCAGTAATAATTCCTCTAATGGTCACTTCATAATTTGTATAGCCGCTGTAACCACCACCAAAGGGACTGTATTGAACATCATTAATAGTAACAGGTCTGTTTAATACCAAATAAAAATAATTGTCGGTTAATGTATCAGCTGGATTAATAGATACTAGATCTTCATTATCCTTTGCCCATAAATAAAAATCAACTAATGATGAATCGCTGTTTACACCAGGAATAGTAGCCTTATATAATGTATCTGAAGCTGAAAAAGTCATCGGCAGCATCATTCTCTGTCCACCGTCAACTCTATAATAAACTCTCCCTTCCTGCACTGTCCCATCAAGATCATTTATCCTTGCAGAAATTTCAACGGCTTGATTTGGAGAAACTTCGGCTGAGTTTCTTCTGATACTGGAAATAAGGGGCGGCGAAGAAGTGGTAGGACCAATATCTCCGGGATACAAAGGAATGATATAGTACCCATCTGTACGTGTATTAATTATACCTCTTATATAACTTATAAAAGATCCATCCTGCGGTGGCTCATATTCTGTTACCCCGGTCAACCTGTGAGAGCGTAAAGTAAAATAGCCTGATTGATCGTACATAAACATTTTATTTCCGAGTCCATCATTTATTGTAAATGTTCCTGTGGATAAATTTCGATCGCTTGTAATGACGTTTCTGACTACAACATATTCACTTTCATATCTTTCAGATAGTATGTTAGGTGTACCACCATTATCGAAATCACTTACAGATAATTCAATCGGATCAGGTCTCTTTGGTAATTGATCTAATATTACTACTGGCGTAACTGGATTTAATAATAAAAAGCCTTCTGTTGTTGTAAAATACTCACTTATAACTCCTGTAAATTCAACTACCTGTGCTGTATCAACGAGATCAAAAAAAGTATTTTGATTTTCACCGGTAGTATCATCTTGTAGCATATACATACCGTCAAAATTATCATATACTTGTCCATCCATATCCTGAATATAAGCTGCCCATCGGGCACCAGCAGCAATTATTCTTCTCCTGTCTGTTGCAGCATTAACAACCGGAGCTACCATTATTACTCCTCTGAATCTCAATGTATCACCATTTAGAGGTGAGGGTAAATCTCCATCAGCAAGTAGTGATGAATCTGATTGAAACTGTATATCTTCAATCGTTACCAATGGATAAGTTTGTGCAAAAAGCACTCCACTGAGTGCAAACAACAAAAAGAACGAACACAGTACGAATTTTTTCATTTTTTTCTCCTGATAATTATTTGACAACTAAAAATTTTCCTGTTTTAATTTCACCAGTTCTATTATTTAGGACAGTGAATAAGTATAATCCTGTAGCTACGGCCTGGTCATAATCAGTTAGTAAATCCCAGGCATGCTCTCCCCCTGTCATCTTCTGTTTTCCATCACTTGCATATGTTTCAAACCATCTTATATCTGATCCGCTACTAAAATCATTATGCTGCATTTGCCTGATTACATCCCCAGCGAGTGTATAAATAGTAATTTGACAATCTTGAGGCAAATTAAAGAAATAAATTTTTCTAAGACGCTCCGATGAACCATCCCAAATTGCATTCCCATAGTAAGGATTAGGATACACACCTACTTCAACATCCGGATCTTCAGTTGCCGGTGTGCCGGGTATAATTCTATTAAGATTTACTAATTTACTTGATTCAAGCTGATCAAGATTGTTTGCTGGATCACCTTCATCGAACGCAGTAACCGAAAACAAGTATTGCCATCCATTTAGCAAATTGTCTAATTCAAATTTGTAATAATATTTGTTTGTATCATTTGGAAATGTAACAGGCTCATCAAGTTCAACAAAATCAAATCCGGTATCAAAACCAACATTGTTACCTGCACTATCGAAACTGGCAAGTGTAACAAGTGAGTTAACAATATCCTGATTTTCTGTAAGATCAAATCCGGATTGAGTTCTATACAAATTAAATCCCTCAAAATCTTTTTTGCCGGAAATAGGATCAACAGAATATTCAGCTCGTTTGTCCCAATAAATTGTAGCTTTCTGACTTTCCGGAATTACTTTTACTACTGGCGATATTGGAGGAGTGGGAAGAATATATCGTGTTATTTTTCCATCACCATCAAGATCTTCACCCGGATCCAGAATACCATTCCTGTTTCTATCTTCCCCATAGTAAGCTCTAAATGCCCAATCGGCATTTGAATATAAATTTTGCTTTTTGTTCTTCCGTATCAAGATTTGCCGGTTCGGTTCCATATTTTTTTGCACATACAATTGCAAAAACAACATTAATTGAATCACCCGGTGCAATATAATCGAAGTATCCTCTTGTGATGAGCATTGAACGATTTGATGGAGTTTTAATTGATCTAGGATTGATACCATCGTTCCACCTGTTACTTCCACCAAAAAATCCTCTCATCTTTTTATAACGGTCAATATCATTTTGAGGAGCGAAGAAATTCGGATCATCTGTATTTCTGAATTGCCAGGTAACAAAATTTACTGATGAAAGAGAATCTTCAAAACCAGAAGGATAATAATCCGGGAAATTCGGTTCAGAACCTAAAAATTGTATACCTATATAACTATCTGAAAATCCAAGGTCTCCTGCTGCATCAAACTCATACGCAATTTTTATCGAATCATTATATCCGTTTCCACCTTTATTATAAAAAGCGCTACCTGATGGTCGTCCTGTAATTCTTGTATTTCTAACAACAGTATCAGACCATAAACCTACAAATACGCTATCGAGATATTTTTGGTTTACATTTTTTATCCAGCAATTAAAAATCACAAAGAAATCTGCAAACGGAAAATTCCATGCATATGATTCCTCACGAATTGAAAGTCCAAGTGGTGAATGATCAGTGATTGGTTCGCCGTTTTCCAGAACAGTATTTGTATCAACATAATCAAGTAAAAAATCCTGATGAGAAATTGCGTAAGGACTAAAATATCGTGAATCGTATAAGGAAGATCTTTCAGTTAACAAGATTGCCGGGAGCGTTTGTATATTCAAATCCACCACCGCGTGCCGAGACCGATGAAGCATCTACTGCACCAGTAGTAACAAACGGACCAACTTTTCCTTGACCAAGAGAATCATTAGCAATATATCCCCCAATCCACAATCCACCATCAAATAGATGTTCTATACCGCTGCCGAGTGGATATTCACAACTCGGCTGCTCAGGCCAGAGGACAAATCCGTTTCCGTATGTTCCAAAATTAGTAACTGTAAGTCCAATGTTGCCAACATTAGTGGATTGGCTGTTATCATCATCAAGAATTTTGGGAAATCTTTTGTCCTCATCACCCGGATTGATGATGAAGGCGCAAAGAAGCAGGGACAGGTATAATAACCGGTGATGAATTTTCATTAGTTAAAAGTAAAAAATATCTGCTCTAAATATCCGAATGGTTTATAAACACACTTCTAAAATACAAATAAAAAGTAATTGTGTAAATAAAAGAAATGTTAAGTTTTTTAAGTAGTCAATTTTTTTTGCGGTCTAAAAAAGCCCCCATCCTAAGATTATAGTACCAAAACGGATTTTATTTGAGCAATAGCATTTTCTTGGTTTCGATAAAGTTGCCAACTCTAAGTTTATAGAAATATATTCCAGAAGCTGGATTCTTGATACTGGATTCTGGTGTGAATTTAACCTCATAAGATCCTGGTTCTTTTTCTTCATCAACAAGTGTTGCTATTTCATTTCCAAGGACATCGTAAACCTTAAGCGTAACAAATTGCCGACTGCTAATTGTAGTACTGCAGATTGGTTGTATGGATTAAACGGATTTGGATAATTCTGATAAAGAATAAATCCATCAGGTGTAAATCCATTTTCAGCAATAACACCGCTTGAATTATCAGGGAAGAAATATTCAAGCATTTTGTCAATTGTAGCTCGCCATAAACCCCAACTATGTCCTTCAGGTCTTTCAAGCCAGTCAAGTTCGTAATTTGCACCAATAAGGAAATCTCTGAATGATCTCATATTTATGTAAAGACCTTCATAAGTTCCCCAGATGGAACTCCACTTAATATCCTTCTACAGGACCGTTAATAATTAAATTGTAAGCTTCATAACCATTTGGCTGGAATGCTGCTGAGTGAAGTCCGCACAACCCAAATACTTCCGGATGATTATAACTGATTAGAGCAGAAATATTCGCTCCGTATGAAGCACCAAGAACTAATCTTTCCTTAGGATCCGATTTGGTTTTATATAAGGAATCAATGTAAGGCACAAGTTCATTAACAAAAAATAATCTGTACTGATTTCTTATTGAACCTGCATATTCTTCATTTCGGTTATTTGGTGTTACGAATACCGCAATCACAGGTTGAATCTTTAAACTGTCAAGTAAATTATCAATAACATTCACTGCTCTTCCGAGACTTATATATTCAGAACCATCCTGAAAATAAACTGTTGGATAAGTTGTTGCAGCGATCGAATCATAACCCGGGTGGAAGGTAAATACTTAATTGATAATTTGTGCCAACAGTCGTACTATAAAAAGTTTTTGTAACAATGGTTCCATGAACAATATTCGGATTGAAATCAATTTCCCAAGGCTGAACATATAATGGCATCGAAAGTTCAGAGTTTGGTCCGTAATCCTCCCTGACAAATATTTGGATTTTCAGGATCGAGTATCCAGTTGCTTCCATTAATTACAAATTTATAATCGAGTCGTGCATCAAGTTCAAAATTTTCTGATCGATACCAGAAATTTGTCTGGCTTAGCTGTGTCATTGGCCAGGCTGATGTGCTCCATCCATTAAAATCACCGGGAACAGCAACAGAATTTGGATTTCCTAAATAAATAAAATTAGCTGTTGAATCTTCTATGAAAGGAATACCTTGAGTTCTTGCGTAAGTCATAAAGCTGTCAACCGCAGCTTGCTTTGCCACAGGATCACCAAGTGAATTAACGTGATCAATGAATTGCTGGAATTGGGATTGGGGAATTAAAGTTGAAGTAAAGTAAAAATAGATATTAAAAAAAATATTTTTTCATAAGCAATAAAATTAATTATTTATTAGTAAAATAATACAAAAAAAAACCAGGACTTTCATCCTGGCCTTAATATTCTGCACTAATTAGTTCGATTTGAGAAACATCACTTAATTGGAATTTTACTCACGTTTTGCTTCAACCATTCATCAAAGTTTTTCAGTTCTGGATTAAGTGATTTAGAAAATTTTAAATCTCTTGCACCACAGAAGTATTCTTCAAAGTCGTGCTTGAACTGGAACATATTTCCAATGTCATCAGCGCCTGGAAAGCCTAAATCTCTGTAAACATCAAATGGTACTGCGTTATAACCAACTTCCTCACCAAGTACTTTTGTAAGTGAGTCAGCCATCTGTTTACCTGTAAGATGTCCACCAGCTATTCCAACTTTCTTTCCAATAAATTCATTTCCTCTTTTAAAGATTGAATAAGCAGATTTGCCAATATCTTCAGCACCGATTCCTGGAAGTTTCTTGTCTCCGAGCGGAAGATTAATTGCTAATTTTCCGTCCGCACCTCTTGTAGGTCCCCAGCCAAAAGAAATCATATTTTCCCAGTAACCGCTTGTCAATAGATAAGTTACAGGCAGTTTTTGTTCAGTAAAATATTTTTCAGCTTCGCCTTTACTATCAAAGTGAGGTACTTTGTACTTACCCTGCAAAGTAGGCATCCTATTATCCTCTAATGGAATCCATTTGCGTGTGTCTTCCAGAGTTGACCAGATGACATGTTTTATCCCGGTTTCCTTTGCTGCTTTAGCAATCATATTAACTTGTTCCTGCTCTTTATCAGCAGAAAAATGTTCCCAGAAAAAGGTTACTGCAAAAACACCGTAAGCACCCGCGAAAGCAGATTTCAGACTCTCGTAGTTATCAACATCTGCTGCAACTACTTCGGCACCAAGATCTTTTAATGCTTTTGCTTTATCTGAATTTACATTTCTTGTTAATGCACGTGCTGTAAATTCACCTGATTTATCAGACATAATTGCACGAACCAATCCGCCGCCTTGTGCACCAGTTGCACCAAGTACAGCGATCACTTTTTTATCAGCCATAGTATCTCCTTAGTTTTTTGTTAGTGTAAATAAGTGTATTTAGAAAATATCTCTTGCGTGTGCGTCTGCGTGGTAGGAACTTCGCACTAATGGTGAGGACTCAACAATTTTGAATCCCATCTTCAAACCTTCTTCTTTATACATTCTGAATTCTTCCGGTGTAACGAATCTATCTACCGGTAAATGTAATTTTGTTGGTTGGAGATATTGCCCGATAGTCATAATCTCACAACCGTGATCATATAAATCTTTCATCAGTTCTAAAACTTCTTCTGTCTCTCTCCTATTCCAACCATAATTCCGCTTTTGGTTTTTAGTCCTTTTTTCTTGAACCATTTAATGAGATTAAGACTTCTCTCATATTTTGCCTGTGGACGAACTGCGTGATACAATCTTTTAACAGTTTCAAGATTATGATTTAGAATATCCGGAGGAAATTGCATTATTATTTCAAATGCTTTTTCTTCACCTTTAAAATCCGGAATAAGAATTTCAACAGTGCAATCTGGTTTTTCTTCTCTCAATAATCTAACACATTCTTTGAAATATTGATGCACCGCCATCTTCAAGCTCATCTCTATTAACTGATGTTATAACTGCATGACGTAAATCCAATTGCTTAATTGCATCAACAACTCTTCTTGGTTCATCTAAATCGAGTTCAGTCGGCATTCCAACTTTTACATTGCAGAATCCACAACTTCGTGTGCAGGTGTCACCAAGAATCATAAAAGTAGCGGTGCGATGATTCCAGCATTCAGCAATGTTCGGACATCTTGCTTCCTCGCAGACAGTATTCAGCTTTTTTTGCGCATCAGGTTGCGGACATCAGAATAATTATCACCTGTAGGAAGTTTTACCTTCAACCAGTCAGGTCTTTTTCCTAAAGGAATTTTTGTTTTTTCAATCTGTTCTTTAAATGCTTTTTGATGTTGGTTAATCATAATTATATAGTTGTCGAATCAAAATTTTCTAATGTTTCTTTTAAATATTTTAGGAACAATCCACCAAGCATTCCATCAATTAAGTCTGTGATCATGTGAAAGAGTTAAAGCCATAACCGGTCTGATTGCTATTGAATCTGAACCATCAACATTAATTACTACCGGCTTCTTTATAACTGCACCAACTCCAAGTATCGCAACTTCAGGCTGATTAATTATTGGAGTTCCGAAAACAGTTCCGAAAACACCGTAATTGGTTATTGAAAATGTTCCACCTGAAATATCATCTGGTGTTAATTTTTTATTTCTTGATCTATAAGCAAGATCGTTAATTGCTTTTGCAAATCCAATGAGATTTAATTGCTCAGCACCTTTAATATTTGGTACGATTAATCCGGTTGGTTCTAAAGCAACTGCAATACCAAGATTAATAAAATTTTTTTGAAGTATTGTATTTCCATCAATAGTTGAATTTATAAGTGGATAAGCCTTGATTGCTTTAACACAAGCCTGAGCTATAAAAGCCATATAAGTAATCTTAACACCATACTGCTGCTAGAAATTCATCTTTCTTTTCCTGTATAAAATTATGAGCACGCGTCATATCAACTTCAATCATCGACATAACATGAACGGAAGTATCACGGCTTGCAATCATATGATCCATTATCTTCTGCCTGATATTATCCATCGGTATTTTCTCTATGCCAGCACCTGAAGAAACAGTTTTAACTTCCGAAGGAATAAATGATGGCGCAGGAGCTCCTGTTCTTTCTTTCCTTTCCTCCAAAGGCTTTGAGACTAGTTTATCGAGTTACTTCTGGATTCGATGTATGATAAAATATCTTTTTTTGTTACTCTGCCTTCCAAACCACTGCCTTTGATATTTTTCAATTCATCAAAACTTACATTTTCTTTCTGAGCAATACTTAGAACAAGCGGTGAATAAAACTGCTTCCCTTCCCCTTTAACTTTTTCTCTTTCACTCATTTCTACCTTTGCAAAATTATCATGCATCAAGACAGGTTCAGCAGCTTCAACTTTCTTTTCAGTTACAACTTCTCTTTTTGATTCTATTACTACTCCAGCTCCAGTCGATATTTTTGCAACAATGGTTCCAACAGTTACAGTTTCCTGTTCGCCAATTAATATTTGTGCAAGTGTTCCTTCTACAGGAGATGGAATTTCAGTATCAACTTTGTCTGTACTTATTTCAAAAATAGTTTCATCTTTATTTATTTTTTCACCAACTTTTTTATACCACTTAATTATTGTTCCTTCCATAACCGACTCACCCATTTTGGGCATTTCAATTTCAACTAATCCTTCAGATGAAGACATATTTTTCTGCTTTCTTTTCTTCGCTGACAGGTTTTACTTCGATAGTTTTTTCTTCGACTTTAACATCTGGTTCAGTCGAAATATCAGTACTTTCTTCACCATCAATTATTGCGACAACAGTCCCGACTTCAACAGTGTCACCTTCTTTAACTTTAATTTCTTTAAGTACGCCCTCAGAAGGTGAAGGAATTTCGGTATCCACTTTATCTGTACTTATTTCAAAAATTATCTCATCCTGCTTAACCTGATCACCAACTTTTTTGTGCCATTTGATAATGGTTCCTTCATTTACACTTTCACCCATTTTGGGCATGATTATATCCATAATTTTATCAACCTTTCATCAAAATTCTATTAATTCTTTTATACCATTATAAATTTGTGATCTCGATGGTAATACTGCATTCTCTAGGATTGGCGCATACGGAATATGCGAATCCTTAGCTGCAATTCTTTTCACTGGTCCATCAAGATACTGAAAACAATTATCAGCAATTCTGGCTGCAATCTCAGCTCCAAATCCACCTGTTAAAGTATCTTCGTGAATGACTATAACTTTATTTGTTTTCTTTACTGATCTGAAAATTGTTTCTTCATCGAGTGGAATGATTGTTCTGATATCAATTACTTCAACTGAATAACCAAACTCTTCTTCCATTTTTTTTGCCGCAAAAATTGAATCCCACATAGAAACTCCGTACGAAACCACTGTGATATCATTTCCTTCTTTTACTACTTTTGCTTTTCCAAAAGGAATAAGATAATTATCATCTGGTTCTTGAGAAATAGAATAACTTTGCCGGTAAAGTCCTTTATGCTCACAGAATAGAACCGGATCGTTTATCCTGCAAGCAGTTTTTAATAAACCTTTTGCATCTGCAGCATTGCTGGGATATGCAATATAAATTCCGGGAACATGTGCATAAATTGATTCTATGTTTTGGCTATGACAAAGTCCACCGTGAATATATCCGCCAACTGCTACTCGAACAACAACGGGAGTTGACCAGACATTATTCGAACGATATCGCATCGATGCTGTTTCATTTTTCATTTGCATAAATGCTGGCCAAATGTAATCTCCAAATTGAATTTCAACTACAGGTTTTAACGCTGCTAAAGCCATTCCATTTGCTACACCTAAAATGCTAGCTTCAGCAAGTGGTGAATTGAAGACTCTATCATCCCCAAAAGTTGTTGATAATCCTTTTGTTGCTGTAAACACTCCGCCTTTCATATCTGCAATATCTTCCCCGAAGATATACATATCTTTATTTCTTTTCATTTCTTCGTGCAGGGCATGGTTAATCGCGTCGACCATAACAATCTTGTCACCTGAAGGAATTCTCTTTTCGTAATCTAAAGATTCCTTTAATCCGCTTTCATCAAAAACAAATCTTGCAGCATCTTTTGGATCGGGGTCAGCAGATTTAAAAGCTCTATCAGCAGCCTCATCAATTTCTTCACTTATTTCTTTCCATATTTTTTTGTAATCATCATCATTTAGAATTCCGTCTTTCTTCAATCTTCCAAGATACTTTTCTATTGGATCTTCCTGCTTATCTTTTTCGAGCTCAGTATGGTCTCTGTATTTTCTTTGATCGTCAGATGACGAATGAGATTGCAATCGCACAACATTTGCTTCAATAAGTGCAGGACCTTTTCCACTTTTAATGTAATTGATAGCTTCTTTTATTTGTTCATACGATTCAAAAAAATCTGTCCCATCAATTCTTTTTCTGTAAAGAGCATGAAAGCCTCCCATCATCTCAGCAACAGAACCATCTTTACCAGCAGTTTGATGTTCAACCGGAACTGATATAGCATACCTGTTATTTTGAATGACAAACAAAACCGGAAGTTTTTCCCGGCTTGCCCAGTTTACAGCTTCATGAAACTCTCCCTGGCTTGTGGTGCCTTCACCACTACTTACATAAGAAACATTTTTAATTCCTTTTCTTCTTGAAGCAAGTGCAGTTCCAACAGCCTGCAAAAATTGTGATCCTGTAGGGCTTGATTGTGAAGGAAGCTGAGCATTTATCATTCCCCAATGTACAGGAAGTTGCCTGCCACCACTTGCAGGGTCCGTGGCTTTTGCAAAAGTTCCCAAAAAAACATCCTCAGGTGTTAAACCTGCCATAAGCACTGTTCCAAGGTCCCGGTAGTATGGGAAAAGCCAATCCTTTTTTGGATCGAGTTGCAATCCGATTGCCATTTGAACAGCTTCGTGACCTTCAGCAGCAATGTGAAAAAATGTTTTTCCCTGCTTGAGAAGACGCATTGCTTTATTATCGATAATCCTGGATCGAATCATCATCTTTAATATTTCAACCAACTTTTTCTTATCAAAGCCCATTAAATCATTACCAGAAAAATTTTTTACTTCTGCCTTTACCATTTGTTGGCTTTCTTTCAGTCGCAACTTTTTTTCCTGCTTTAACTATTTTATTAGAATTTCTTTTTGACATAGAATAGCCTTCCGGTTAGGTATTAACTATTTTTGTTTGAAATGAAGTCTTCTTCTTGAACAGATAAAATTTTAGTATATCCAAATACATCTTTGAAATTAGCTAGTAATTTTTCTTTTACTTCCTGAATTTCAATCTCTCTATTTAATTCCTTGCTTAAAGAAGTAACCGATTTATCTTGAATTCCACAAGGAATAATTCCATTAAATAGATTAAGATCGGTATTAACATTAAATGCAAATCCGTGCATTGTAATCCAACGACTGACTTTAATTCCTATAGCTGCAATTTTTTTGTCATCAAGCCAAACACCTGTGTGTTTCGGATTTCTTTCACAAGATAAATTATACTCCGCACAAGTTTTTATTATCACTTCTTCAAGAGCACGCAAATATTTATGAGTGTCTTTAAACCAATTATTAAGATCAACGATTGGGTAACCTACTATTTGACCAGGACCGTGATAAGTAATATCACCACCTCTATCAATATCGTAAACAGAAATTTGATTTTCTTTTAAATAGTCCTCAGTTCCTTTTAAATTTTCTTTATGAGCTGTTTTACCCAGAGTATATGTATTCGGATGTTCAAGAAGAAGTAGAATAATCTTCAACTTCACCCGAAACTCTTTTGGAAAATATTTCCTTTTGAAGATCCCACGCTTCCATGTAATCAATAAAACCAAGATCACAATATGTAAGAATTTTATTCACTCATTTTCCAAATTCCATCAGATGTGAATTGCTTCGCCGTAAGCATTTGCTGCAGCTTCCATTATTGCTTCAGATAATGTGGGATGTGCGTGAATAGTTTTGATCAGTGATTCTCCGGTAGCTTCAAGTGACCGTGCTAAAGTTACTTCAGCTATCATTTCAGTTGCTTCACTTCCAATTATATGTGCACCAAGAATTTCACCATATTTTGCATCGAAAATTAATTTCACAAATCCTTCCCGTTCACCAATTGCAAATGCTTTTCCACTTGCCATAAATGGAAATTTACCTACTTTTATTTCATATCCTTTTTCTTTTGCCTTTGCTTCTGTAAGTCCAACACTCGCAACCTGCGGCTGGCAGTAAGTGCAGCCAGGAATGTTTTCATAATCTACAGGTGGATGAACTATTCCTTTAATCCTTTCCACACAATGAATTCCTTCTGCTGAAGCAACGTGTGCTAACCACGGTGGACCAATTACATCGCCAATAGCAAAAATTCCTGGAACATTAGTTTCATAAGTTTCTTTGTTAACTTTTATGTGATTTTTTTCAATTTGAATTCCAAGTTCTTCAAGCCCAATTCCTTCGACATTTCCAATAACTCCGATTGCATTCAATACTTTTTCAGCAGACAGTACTTTTTTCTCTCCATTAACATTTACTGTAACGTTAACTTTGTTCCCTTTAACTTCCGCTTTTTCAACAATAGCACCAGTTAGAATTTCAATTCCTCTCTTCTTAAAACTTTTCTCCAATGTTTTTGAAACTTCTTCATCTTCAATTGGTAGAATGTTTTTAAGCATTTCAATTATCGTAACCTTTGTCCCCAGAGTCGAATAAAAGTATGCAAACTCAACTCCAATTGCACCAGCTCCAATTACAATCAATTCTTTTGGCTGTTTTTCCAGAATCATTGCTTCAGAGCTTGTGATAATGTTTTTTCTATCAATCTGAACTGTAGGGATTGACCTTGGACGTGCACCAGTAGCGATAATGATTTTATCAGCCTTTATCGTATCAATTACTTTTCCTTTATCATCGAAAATCTCAATTGTATTGATTAGATGTAAATTTTCCAAAACCTCTTATCCTATCAATTTTATTTTTCTTAATGAGTAATTCAACATTTTTTGAAATTCGCTCTGAAATATCGCGGCTTCGCTTTATGATCCTGTTAAAATCAAACTCCAAATCCGCGGCCTTTATTCCAAAATCCTCACCATGATTTTTAATATTATCATAAATTTCAGCATTCTTCAGCAATGATTTTGTTGGAATACAACCCCAGTTCAGACAAATTCCACCAAGATTATCCTTGTCAATAACCACAGTCTTGAAACCCAACTGTCCTGCCCTGATTGCAGCAACATATCCTCCCGGGCCGCCGCCTAAAACCGCTATATCATATTGTTTTTGCATAAGTTATAGAATTAATGATTTTGAAAGTTTCGGCAAATATAAGTATGCAACTGTTGAAATGAAACTAATGATTAGTAAATACTGACTATTCAGTCAGAATAAAGTTTCGGTGAGTTTTCTTTAACCTAACTTATTCTTAACCACTGATAGGAAAAGGGATAATAATTACAATAGGCAGTCTCAATAATATAATTACTAATAACTAACGGCTTGTCCCTGAACTGGCATTGAAGTGTGCAGCAGAACAATTATCCATTTGTCATTTTCTTTTTCCAAGACACCGGTAGTTCTTATTCCATCAAATGTAAATTGATTACCTCCGGATTCAACATACCAATTGACTTTCATATAGAACCATGCTTGTTCACCTGTTCGAGACATTTTTATTATTTTATCTCTTACAGAAAGTGTGATTTTATCGAATGTTTCGTATGCTATTTTCTGTCTTTCACCCATCGATACCTTGTCAACCCAAAGTTCGTTTTCATCAGTTCCTAGAATGATGATATCAGGTTTATCCGAAAAACAGCTCAATAGTAAATTGAGATCTCTATCTTCGTGAGCTTTTTCAAAGTTATCCACTACTTTCATCACTTCAGTACGCTCATATTCAAGATCAACGTTGGATTTATCTGAACAGGATGGGAAGTAAACGATTGAACACAAAACTATAAGGATGCAACAAATTTTCATGGCAACCTCCTGAATATTTTATGATGTTAAAACGGGGTAAAATCTATCGAGAGTAAATGAAGAGGAGTTTCGATGAAGATTGTCCCCGACAATTATTTTATTCTTATTTACAATGTATCATATTTTGATTCGAAGTCAAGTTTATATGGCGATCTTCAAAACACCTTTTCATATATTACAGATAATCTTCTGATCTCAGTGTTCAATGGTTACATTTAACTCTTACCTACTTCATTCTACGTTAATCATCTCTCATTCTTAAGATTACTTTTTCACTTTTTCATTTTTGATAAAAATAGTTTGATTATTCTTCCAATTCGGATAAAAAGTTGATACTGATCATTGGCAGGTTTGTTGCTAATAGTCGGTACTAAAAAAATAATTCACTAAAAATGAATTCAGATAAATCTACAAAACCCGTTTATACAATCAGCACTGCTGCAAGACTTCTCGGCATATCAATTCCAACATTAAGAATGTATGAGAATGAAGGCCTGATTATTCCATTCAAGAAATCCAGCTCACACAGGCTTTACTCAGATATGGATCTTGAAAGAATTAAATGCTTACGAAATACAATTAATGGAGGCAAAATGGGAATTGAAAGCATCCGCCGAATGCTTGCTTTAATTCCCTGCTGGGCAATTATAGGTTGCAGTGAAAATGACCGGAAAAATTGTGAAGCATTTGAAGGATACCATAAACCTTGCTGGATGCATAACCATAAAGATAACATTTGCACAGGAAGAGATTGCCGGGAATGCGAAGTGTATAACAGTTTCAGCGATTGCAGCAGCTTAAAAGAAAAATTAAAAGAACTTATTCCACCAAGCAGATAATGAATTGAAATTGTCAGTCTGAGCCCTGCCTGTCGGCAGGCAGGTTATCGAAGACTGACGTCACACTTCGACCAGCTCAGTGTGACATTAGTTAAGAATAAAAAATAAGAAAGTAGTAAACAGCGATGAAAAAATTATTAATACTCGGTGCCGGAACAGCAGGCACAATGATGCTAAACAAATTACATAATGCATTAGATAAAAATGATTGGCAAATTACGATAATTGATCAGCACGAAACTCATTATTACCAACCGGGATTTCTTTTCATTCCATTCAACATTTACACTTGCAAAGATGTTATTAAACCAAAAAGAGATTTTTACCCAACCGGAACAAATGTCATCAATTCTGAAATCGATAAAATTGAACCTAAAGAAAATAGAGTGTTACTTAAGAATGGTCAGGTTGTTGGTTATGATTATTTGATCATTGCAACAGGTGCGAAAATAAGACCAGGTGAAACAGAAGGATTACAGGACAAGTTATGGTATGAAAGTGTCTTTGATTTTTACACAATTGAAGGTGCTTGTGCACTGCGGGACTTTTTTAAACATTGGAAAGGTGGAAAACTTGTTCTCAATATTACGGAAATGCCTATCAAGTGTCCTGTTGCTCCGCTTGAATTTGTCTTTTTAGCTGATTGGTTCTTTACGGAAAAAGGAATCAGAGATAAGGTGGATATTCATTTTGTAACTCCCCTGCCAGGAGCTTTTACCAAACCAAAAGCATCAGCGATTCTTGGCGATTTTCTGGATATGAAGAATATTAAACTCACAACTGAATTTGGAATCGCCCGGGTTGATAATGAGAATAAGAAAATTGTTTCGTGGGAAGAAGATGAAATTCCGTTCGATGTTTTAATATCTATCCCAACAAATATGGGAGACGAAGCAATTGAACGAAGCGGAATGGGAAATGAATTTAATTTTATTCCAACTGATCCACAAACTCTCAGATCGAAAGATTATGAAAATATTTTTGTAATCGGAGATGCTACAGACCTTTCAAGTTCTAAAGCTGGTTCGGTTGCTCACTTTCAGGCTGACATTCTTTATGAAAACTTTATGAGCGTTATTGAAGGAAGAGAGCCTCACGCAAAATTTGATGGTCATGCCAATTGCTTTATCGAATCAGGATTTGGAAAAGGAATTTTAATTGATTTTAATTATGACACTGAACCCTTACCCGGAAAATTCCCTTTACCGGGAGTTGGACCATTCTCCCTTCTTGAAGAAACAAAAATGAATCATTACGGAAAAATTATGTTCAGGTGGATGTACTGGAACTTCCTGATCAAAGGACTTGGAACTTCCCATTGAATCACAAATGTCAATGGCTGGAAAGAGGATGTAAATGGAAGAGGTAAAATCACAAAATCAGATTGATGAAATAAATAAAAAGCTCGACATTATTCTTGAAGAGATCGAACTACAAAAGAAACATCGCAGAGAGATGGAAGATCTTAAAGATGATCTGTTCAGAGTAGGTAAAGATTTATATGAAACTGCAGTGGTTGAACTAGAAGAAGTGCACGATCATATACAAACCGGAGACATTCTTCACCTGGGTAAAAAATTGTTAAGAAATGTAAACAACCTTAATAAAGCATTTGATCAAATAGAAAGCACACGGGATTTTTTGCAGGATGCATCACCATTAGCACGTGAATCAATTATTGATTTGATGAATAAGATGGATGAGTTCGACAGAAAAGGATACTTCCAGTTTATTAAGGAAATGGGAAATGTTACTGATAAGATTGTCACATCATTTTCTCCTGAAGATGTTAAAGCATTGGGAGATAACATAGTAACAATATTAAATACTGTAAAAAGTCTTACTCAACCAGATATGCTTCACTCTATTAACAATGCAGTTAAAGTATATAATAAACTTGATATAGAAATAGAACAAAATGTTTCTTATTTCCAATTGTTTAAACGTATGAATACTCCGGAAATGAGAACTGGAATTGCTTTTGGAATAAAGTTTCTTAAAAGCTTAGCCGAACAACAGTATACTAATCAACCACCAAAGAAATTAAACCAAATACAAACAAATTAACAGGAGATAAAATGGAAACTATAGAATTAGTAGGAAAGAAACTCGAACTTGATGAAGACAGTCATCTGAAAAACCTGAATGACTGGGATAAAGAAGTTGCAAAAGAATTTGCAAAACTTGAAGGCATCGAAGAATTAAATGAACGTCATTGGATTGTAATTGAATTTATGCGTAAAGAATTCCAGGAAAAAGGTGACGCACCATCTATCAGAAAATTAACTAAAGAAAGTGGAGTAGACACAAAAGAACTTTATGCGTTATTCCCAAAAGGACCTGCAAAGAAAGCAGCAAAGATTGCTGGACTTCCAAAACCTAAAGGCTGTATATAATCAAGAGACATTCTGAGCGTAGCTAAGAATCTAAATACAATTATTTGGGAGATTCTTCACTTCACTTTGTTTCATTCAGAATGATAATCGATTAAAAAATATTTTCGGAGAAAAAAAAAATGTCACAACCAATTGAAAAAGTATCAATCGTAGTATCACACGGTTCACTCGAAGGTGTGTATCCGGGATTAATTATGGCAAATGGTGCAAGGATGGAAGGAATAGAAGCAACTCTGTTTTTTACATTCTTCGGACTTGATGCAATTATTAATAATCGAATGGATAACATTAGCGTTGCCACCGTAGGCAATTCAGCAATGAGAATGCCCGGCGGATTAAAAATGCCAACCGTTTTAGGTGCAGTTCCTGGTATGTCAAAATTTGCAACAGTTATGATGAAAAAAGAGATGGAAAAAATTGATATTCCACCTGTTCGTGAATTTATCGAAATGATTAAGGATGCAGGTTGCGAACTTTATGCCTGCAAAGCAACTGTAGATATGTTCCACTTGACTAAGAATGATTTCTGCCCACAAGTTGACGAGATCATTTCAGTCGGTCAGTTTTATGAAAAGTCTGCAGGTGCTCAAATAATATTTACATAAGAATTTCTACAGGGGAGATTATATTTAATTAACTATTAAACAACTATTGAAGGGGTAATCCCAATGTTTCAAAAAAGTGTTACTAACCTATTTTTCATTTTAACCATAACAGCATTGTTATCAACTAGCCTGTTTGCGACAGATGGTTATTTCAGACATGGTTATGGAATCAAATATTCAGCTTTAGCCGGAGCTGGTGTTGCTGTGCCGTTAAGTTCTCTTGGTGCAATAACAAACCCGGCTGTAATAGCTTTTGTTCCAACTCAATACAATGTCAACCTGGCGTATTTTAGTCCGATGAGACAGTATACAGTCGAAGGAAATCCTTCTGGTATGCAAGGAACTTTTGGATTGATGCCGGGCACAATTGAAAGTGATTCAAAATCATTTGTATTCCCTACTCTTGGTGCAAGCTGGAAAATCAATCCGACTATGGCTGTTGGTGTTACCGTTTACGGAAATGGTGGAATGAATACAAACTATCCGACACAAACATTCTATGATCCTAATTCACCAAACACAGGTGTAAACCTTGAACAGTTATTCGTTGGTGCAACCTATGCAATTGAATTTGCAAAAAATCATTCTCTTGGCGCAACAATTATGTTTGCTCATCAAAAATTTGCTGCACAGGGATTAGCAAGCTTCTCTCCTTTCTCAAGTGATCCCGCAGCTTTGACCGGTAATGCTAACAGCATTTCTACTGGCTTCGGTGGTAAGATTGGTTACCAGGGTCAGTTCGGAAAAATGTTCAGAATTGGTGCTTCTTATCAATTGCAAATGGTAATGAGTGAGTTTGACAGGTATGCAGGTTTATTTGCAGAGCAAGGCGGATTTGACATTCCTGCAAGCTGGCAGGCTGGTGTTGCGGTTATGCCTAACGAAGAACTTACATTAATGTTAGATGTTCAGCAGATACTTTATAGCCAGGTAGTCTCCATAAATAATCCTTTGCTTCCAAATCTTCAAACTAGCATGCTTGGTAATAATGATGGTGCTGGTTTTGGCTGGGAAGATATGACCATCTTCAAATTTGGTATTATGTATAAACTTCCTGAAATGTGGACACTCTATGGCGGTTATTCTTATGGACAACAACCGATTCCTGAGTCAGAAGTACTTTTCAATATTCTTGCACCTGCAGTTGTTGAAAGTCATATTACTCTCGGTTGTTCAAAATCAATCAATAAGAGTAATGAAATTATTTTAGGATTTATGTATGCTCCTGCTAATAATGTTACCGGAGCCAATCCTCTTGATCCACCAAGCCAACAAACAATTGATTTACAGATGAGTCAGTTTCAGTTAGAACTTGGTTATACTTTTAGTATAGTTCAATAAGTAAGTAATTGAGTACGAGGTTGTCTCAAAAGTATAATTTGTCATTACGAGCAGAGCGAAGTAATCTCATTTTTCTGATATAATCAAAAGATTACTTTGTCGATGACTCCTCGCAATGACTGTTTAGGTTACTTTTTAGACAGCCTCTTTTTTTTATGAAATAACTTTTAACAAAAAGGAAATGAAAATGTTTCGATTAATTATTGCAGCATCCCTGCTTCTTTTTAGTTCGGTGATAAACGCAGATGATGTTGAGCACGGTATGTATATGCTGACTGTAAAAAATGCGAAGGGTGATTTTAATTCAATCAGTTCATCAGTAGTTAAAGCAACTGAATCTGCCGGTTTTAGAATACTTGCGGAAAGAAATGTCGCAACACCTGACGAAGTTAGTGAAGATGGAAAAGATATTTGCGGATTTAAAGGAAAGCTCATCGTCTTTACAAACGACGATTACATTAAAATGCTAACATCGTTTGGAAACAAATATCTTGTTGCTTCCTTTTTACGTGTCGGCATCTACGAAACCAACGAAGGTATTCAAATAATCATTGCCGATCCTGAGACAATTAACAGGATTGTCTTTAATGATCTCGATGATACAAAATACAAGCAGGCAATTGATAAAACGCTACCCTATAAAACTAAAATTATTTCGGCACTGCATTCGTTGAATGCTGGAACAAACGTAAAAGAAAGCCGTGAACCAAAAAGAAGTACAGAAGATCTTCGTGACGCATCCAGAGATATGTTTATGATGGTTGGACCAATGACTTTTTTTGAGGATGAAGACCAGTTTCCGGAAATCTACTCACAGAAAAATGAGAATGGGACGCAAGGTCTTGAAAACTTAAAACAAAAAATGTTTATGAACATTGAAAATTTCCAACCAACTGAAGATGACAAAGATTACCGATGGACAAAAAACCCAAAAGAAGATTTGAAGTGGAAAGTTGTTGGTGAAGTTTCCTCACCTGATAAAAAAGCAATGATGTTTGGCTTAACCCGTAACCGGACGGAAGCAGTTTCATTTTACATTGTTGGGGATGAAACAGAACAGAATAAATGTCCGGGTCTTGATCATCTCACAGCTTATCCAATCGAGGTTCTGCTGATTATTGAAGATGGAAAAAGTGTGGTTTACACTCCGAGAGAAATGTTCAGAATGGATATGTATTTCTGGGATGCAGGTATGGCTGCTTTTATGGACCATATGAGTATGCCCGGTATACTTGATGATTCTATTTACCGTGCATTATTTGCAAAAGACAAAGATTAGTTCTGATATTTATTTTTACTTAGCAAAGGTCTGTCTTGTTAATGGATGGACCTTTCAATTTTTATCCTTTCCAACATTTTCCAATATTTGCTTCAATATTTTTAGGTAAATGTGCGTTCCTCAGAAAATACTTTATTTCATTCAGACATAAACGAAAACAGAATCAGTATTTTAAAGATTACCGCTCTCTGGGCATTTAGCGAATCTGCCTTTGGCGGGATTTTACATGCACTTACAATCCCATTAAGAGGATTATTTATTTCTTCCGCTGCAGTTTTGTTTATTTGTTTGATCGCATTGTTTTCAAAGAATAGCAAAGATATTTTAAAATCAACTTTGATTGTGATTTTGATTAAAGCGGTGGTAAGTCCCTACTCCCCTCTCGCCGCTTACCTGGCTGTTTCTCTGCAGGGTATTTTAGGGTTTTTGTTTTTCTCTACTAAAAAGTTTTACAAATTATCCGCATTATTTCTTGGTCTGACTGTTTTGTTTTTTTCCGGTATTCAGAAAATTGTTGTGCTCACAATTCTCTTTGGAAATACATTATGGGAATCACTTGATATTTTTATTAAGAAGATATCCGTTGAAATGTTCAATATTGATCATTTAGAAATAAACTACGGGTACATAATTATTTCAGCCTACGTGATGATTCATTTAGTTGCAGGATTATTTATAGGACTTTATGCAGGCAGGCTACCACAAAGATTAAATTATTACAAAGGGGTTATCCCGACATCCATTTCATCGATAAATGGTGAAGAAATTCCTCGAAGAGAAAAAAGAAAAAAGAAAAGCTGGTTTTTACGTCCCACAGGAATTTTTATACTTGTTTTGTCAGCAGGAGTTATCATTCTTTCCTACCTGTCCACTGAATTGGAAAATAGCGTTGCAATTTCTGTGGTGATAATGCTTATACGATCACTGGTTATTACTTTTATATGGTTTGCAGTACTTGCACCGATTGTAAAAAAGTATTTTCAGAAATTTATTGCAAAAAGAAAATCGGAGTATTCTAAAGATCTGGAGGAAATAATTTCAATGTTTCCGAAATTCAGAGAGATTGTAAATTATTGCTGGAAGGTTTCTACGGATAAAAAAGGATATAAACGAATTCGTTATTTTCTATCGACGTCTTTTTATTATTTATTGCTGAGTAAGTAGAGCGGAGTGTCATTCCCACGCAAGTGGGAATCCATAAAATTGTATAGATTCCGGTTCTTCGCGGAATTTATCCCGCTAACAGCGGGACTCAGAATGACCACAATTTCTTACACTGAGCCTGTCTAAGTGTGACAGGAATGTAATCTTCATCCTTCGATAAACTCAGGATGACATTGGGTTAAATATTATAAACTTTTCATACAGGAGAACATAAATGAAAGAACTACCAAAACGATTTAAAAAATTCCAGAAGGATTTTCCGGATGTTGCAAAAGCTTACGAAGAACTTGGGACAGCTGTGCACAAATCCGGACCAATTGATGATAAAACACGTGCATTGATAAAACTCGCAATCTCATCGGGAGCCGGACTGGAAGGAGCAGTTCACTCACATACACGTAAAGCAATTGAAGCTGGCTGCATTAAAGAAGATATTAAGCAAACGGTTATGCTTGCATTACCAACTATCGGCTTCCCTGCAACAATGGCTGTTATGAGTTGGGTGGAAGATATTATTGAGAAGAAATGATATAATAGTTATTTCTTCAGCTCAAAAGTCACCGTAACATTTGCTTTAATAGATATCTTACCGAGTGCAATCGTTTCAGAAATTTGGTCTGAGTCACTTGGAATGTTTTGCATAACATTCTGACTCATCATATTTGATCGTCCGGAACCCCAACCAGACCAGCTATTATAATACCACCAATTAGAACCGCCGTAGCCCTCATTTATCTGAAGAGGATCTCCGATAGACTGCCCTAATGCACCGGCCATTTTCTCAGCCTTTTCCTTTGCTGCATTCAGTGCAAGCTCTCTTGCCTGCTCACGATACTTTTTAAATTCCGTCGTTTGAAAGTTAATGCCGTGAATATAATTTACACCGGCTTGAAGAACTGTTGGTTACCAAATCTTCAACTTTTTCCGGATCAGACAGAGTTACAACAAAAGTGTTTCTTATAAAGTATCCTATAAAATCTTTTTTCTCATAGTTGTTATCGTATCTTGGCTCAACAGAAAGATAATCTGTTTGAATATCTTTATCCGGAATTCCGGATTCTTGAATTTCTTTCATTGCATTCTTCATGATTTCATTATTCTTCCCTTTGGCAAGCATAATATCTTTATCCCAGGTTTCTATGCCAAAAGTGATGATGATCTGGTCCGGCTGAACTTTAACAACAGCTTCACCATTAACCATAATCTTCGGTCGATCATCAAATTGTTGTGTGCGGACTGAACAAATTGCAACTAATACAATAATTGTTGTTAATGCTATTCTTTTCATTTTACCTCCCTAATCTTAAATTTAGATTTCACTGTCATTTTTCCCCAGGTATTCCTTATCGGAAATGAATCCGAGTCAAGACAAAAAATCGATTCAGTACCTAAAAGTAAACTAACAATAAAAAGATGATTTAAATTTTTCATTTCAATTTACCGCTGATATATTCTTCACCCCATACAATTGAATTTTCTCAACCTTACCTTTTAATTGATGTTCACCTAAATTATCATAATGTATATTGTCGTTTTTATTCAATCTCTCAAAAACTTCTTTTGAAATCAGAAGGTCATTTCCGAGAGTATGTGCAATTGCACATATTCTTGATGCTGTATTAATTGTATCACCATGGTATGCAATTTCTTTTTTAGAAACTCCAATTTCTGTAATGGTTATTTTTCCTAAGTGAAGCGACGCTTTAAAAGTAGGGAAAACATTGTATTTATTTAAATAATATCTTTTCTTATTCTCTAATATATCAACTGCAATAAAATACGACTTAAGACAATTATTTTTTTTAACTCCATTTTTTAATTTCCAAATCACAACAACTTCGTCACCAACATATTGATGAACATAGCCTTTAGTTTTGGCGAATGCAAAATCCAGATCATCAAAAAAATCATTAAGAAGCGAACTATATTTTTCGCTGCCTAATTGTTCCCCCAAAGTAGTAGCATCATTTAGATCCAAAAAGAGGAATATTCTTTCTTCAGAAACTGGTTTATGATATTTCCCGAATATATAATTGAAGATAACTCCTTTTCCAAAAAAAGGCTTTAACTGCCATAGAAAAGAAACAATAAGAATGATCACCAAAATGTACAACGTATTAAAGTTTGATAGAAAATATACTTTTCTAATTTCCTCAAACAATTTCGGATCACTCAATGCACTCGAAGTAAGTCCGTATATTTTTTAAATACATAATAAGAATAATATAGATTGTGCTTAGAGTTATAATAAAATATGATATAGCTCTGAAAAGGAGAAGAACAGAATACGGCAATCTTCTAATTTTTGAATTCGAAAATATTACTTCGATGAATCCAATAATAAAACCAACAGTAAATCCATTTAGTGCAGTATACTTGATTTCTTCAATGTTTCCCCAAATTAAATGAAAGATGGATCCAAGTAGTAAACCCAAAACTCCTATTTTTATTCCCAAAATAATAGAAGCTTTAAATTCCTGAATTACAATTTTACTTTTCATTCAACAAATTAAGTTGTTTAAATAATTCTATATCGATTCACTCATTTAATAAACTACTGATTTTATTTTTTTAAGATATTTGTTATTAAAATAGATAACAATAAACTTTTCATTTTATCTCCCTTAAATTATTATTCAAACTCAACTGTCATGTTCAATCGAAATTACAACATTTCCTTTTTTATGTCCTTTATCAACATAACTATGGGCTTCAGCAATTTTCTCCAATGGAAATATTTTGTCTATTATTGGTTTAATCTTTCCTGTCTCCACAAGTTCAGTAATAAAGTTAAGATCTTTAGTTCTTTCTGCTGGAGGTCTTAATCCTGTTGCCATAATCATTGCTTTCTTTTTGCTGAACATGGAAGTCCGCAGAACCGAAGGAAATATTTTGAGCGTAATTGCGGCTTCAAGAAATTTTCCACTATCCGTAAGTGAGTTTTTGCATTGTGCAAAAGTTGTCTTCCCTACTAAATCAAAAATAATATCGTAGGTTTCTCCAGATTTAGTAAAATCTTCTTTTTTGTAATCAATTACTTTGTTCGCTCCGATAGACTTCACCAATTTTTTACTTGATGTACTGCATACACCTGTAACATCTGTCCCAAAGTATTTCGCAAGCTGAACCGCGGCCGAGCCGACACTTCCTGAAGCTCCAATGATAAGAACACTATTTCCTTTTTGAATTTTTCCTTTATCGCGAAGGAAAGGCAATGCAGTTAAAAAACCATCACAGCAAGCGATGGCTTCTTCATAACTTTTTTTGGGAGACATTTTAGCAAGTGTCGATTTTTCTTCTGACAGACAGATGTATTCTGAATAAGAACCATAACCGGGAGTTGTACCAATTACTTTGTCACCTGCTTTAAATAATTTTACATCTTTGCCAACAGCTTCAATCTCTCCTGCAAACTCGCTGCCTAGAATTTGGTTTTTCGGTTTTGTAAGTCCTGTGAATAATCTTGAAAATTTTGGTTCTCCCCTTCTGAAGACACAATCAGTTGCTGTTACAGTTGTTGCATAAACTTTTACCAGTACTTCATTTTCTTTGGGAGTTGGCTTTTCTACTTCTTTAAGTTGAAGAACTTCTGGTGGGCCGTATTTTGTGTAGATGATTGCTTTCAATGTTTTCCTTTTGATTTTAAAGAATCCCCACGTCTCAAAATTATTATCAAAATATTTTTGACCGACTATCTCATAACCAAGATGAAGATAGAAATTTAACATTCGACTCCACCTCGGTGTTCAGACTTAATCCGGAGCTGGTTGGATGAGACGACACCAATTCTTCAACTGCATGTGATTAGTTGACGTGCCAGTCCCTGACCTTTGTATGCTGGACGAACTCCAATCATATTCAAATGGTGATGAGGTTCTTTGGGCAGCAAACCAGATGCAGTTTTTCCATAAGCTTCATAACGAATTTGCTCGTCTGAGCCAAGCTCTGTCCATAGAATCTCTCGTCTTTTTATCAGTTCTTCAGGTTGCGGAATATCTTCGGGCAATGTGACAATTGCTGCTGCAACAAGTCTATTTTCAGAATTGTAAATCCCGAACATAGGCTCTTTTCTAAATGCTCTGTTAGCAACAAAAAAACCAACGAGCTTGCGAAGCCTGTTATCGTAATCATCTTTTTCTCCGAGAACATATCTCATCACCGGATAATCGTAGAATGCTTCACATAAAACGTCTACTACTTCAGCCGTATTTTCTTCGTTAAGATTTTCAACTTTCATTATTTTACATTCTTATTATAAACTGTTTTTTCCATCTCCTTAAGTTGAAGAACTTCTGGTGGTCCGTATTTTTTATAAACAATTGCTTTCAAAAGTATTCCTCAGGTTTTTTATACTTTGCTGCTTTATTCTATAGTTATAACTACTTTCCCTCTTGCGTGTCCTTCTTCAACATACCGGATAGCTTCGACAACATCACTTAATGGGTAAATTCTGTCAATTACAGGTTTGATCTTTCTGGTTTCGAGGAGCTCTTTCAGAAAATTAAGATCTTTTTTGTTTGGGTGCACTGACCCCAATGAAAATATTTTCTTACTCCCGAACATTGAAACTAATGGAGCAAGAAACATATGCTGAAACAGACGAGACATGGAAGAAAATCCAATAATAACACAACGCCCATTGGGACTTAATGCACGCTTAAGATCAGCGACCGAACGGTTTGCAACATTGTCAATAATCAGATCGTACTTCTGAGTAGTGTTTATGAAATCTTCTTTTGCATAATCAATAACTTTGTCTGCATCAATCGAACGCACCAGGTTAAGCTTCCCGGTACTGCATACACCGGTAACTTCAGCTCCAAAATGTTTTGCAAGCTGAACTGCAAATGTCCCAACACCGCCCGATGCACCATTAATTAAAACTTTTTGACCAGGTTTAATCTGTCCCTTGTCGCGAAGACCCTGTAAAGCACTCATTGCAGCAACTGATATACTTGCACCTTCTTCAAAAGAAATGTTCGAAGGTTTCATTACTACGCTTTTTTCATTAACGCATACATACTCAGCGAATGCACCGCCCCAACCGGAGTCCCCGAATACTTCATCTCCCGGCTGAAACTCTTTTACATTAGCGCCAATCGCTTCTACTTTTCCTGCAATGTCAATTCCCGGAATTATCTTTTTTGGTTTTGTTATTCCGAAAGTCATTCGTGCAAATTTGGGTTCTCCTCTTATCATATGCCAGTCTGCCGGATTTGCAGAAGCAGCAATAACTTTTACAAGCACTTCATTTTCTTTGGGAGTTGGTTTTTCTACTTCTTTGAGTTGAAGAACTTCCGGTGGACCATATTTTGTGTAGACGATTGCTTTCATTGAAATTCAAAATTATCTTGTTTTTTTAGAATCAATATAACTCACTTATATGAATTCCTATATTTCTCTGTTTTTTGAATTACTACCCAACACTTTTTGCAAGTTACTAATTGAATATTTTCTGTCCCGATATTTTCAACTTCTGCACGATGAGCTGCTTCTCGGTCACGTGGATTACAAGCAACCATCCCATCAGCATTTAAGTAGTGCATATCTTGCTTTGAGCGTTTTCTGCTATACCCGGTCATAGTATTGCTTTTTAATTGTAACATTTGAACGGTTTACTTTTGAATCAAAAACTTTAACAAGCACTTCATTTTTTTTGGTGTTGGTTTTTCCAATTCTTTAAATTGAAGAACTTCCGTTTGTGTAAACAATTGCTTTCATATTTAATTATCTATTTCAGATATTCTTGCACCTTTAAACAGAAGCCATATTCCAATTACTATTTCAAAAAGACCGCTCGGTGCCCAAAAAATAATTTGATTTATTGGCATCACAGCGTATTCCGGTGTAATAATAAACATCAAAGAGTGAATGAAAATAAGTGCAAATGAAAGGATCCCAAAGCCAGCCAATATCCGTGGGATATATCTCGATTTAAAAATAAGTAAGAAAATACCATAATGTCCAGCCCCAGAAAAAACATAGGAATAGAAAATAGAGCAGTATGCGAATTAGAATTAATCCTCCCAGGCACCTGTAATTGTTCCAGTGTAAATGCTGTTAAAAATGCTTCCCCATTTAATATCTGCAAAGCAATAAAAGAAATAAGCACAATAACGACTGCTATAGTCGCCTCTACCACCTTCAAAAGCAGTGCAAACAAAGCAAGACTCTTATTTATTGTTTTGAGTAATATAAAAAGAGCCAGCGCCAATACTATCAATCCGAATTGACATAATTAGTTCTATAAAAAGACCCATACGAAATAAAAACTCGTTAGCCATAATATTATTGGCTGTTGCCAGAGCATCATTTACAACATTAAATTTGGATAGTACAAATGCCCAATTAAGAGTGGGAACAATAAAAGCAAATAAGAACATGAAGCCAGCAATTTTTGCGGCTTTGTGTTGTGGTATATCGGCGATACGGTTTGTCACTTTCAATTTCTTCTAATTTTTTAAAATTTATTATTATGGTCTAAAGTTATTACTACTTTCCCTTTATGTTTCCCTTCGCCAAAATACTGAATAGCTTCAGGTACTTCATTTAACTTGTAAGGTCCATCTATCACAGGTTTGATTTTACCCTCTTCGAAAAGTTCGTTGATATAATCTAAATCCTTGTTTGGTTTTAGCGCAACAATGCGGACTTCTTTTTACTGAAGAGACGTATTAGTGGTCCCAGAATAAAAGCCTGGAGGAGTCGGGATATAGTCCCGCCAACAGTTACATATCTACCATTGGGACTTAGTGAGCGTAAATAATTGAAAGTAGAGCGATTTGTCTTGGCGTCCAGGATCAAGTCGTAACGTTGCCCATTTTTAGTAAAATCCTCTTTCCGGTAATCAATTATATGATCAAAACCAATCGACTTCATCATTTTAAGCTTGTCACCAGTATCCACTCCTGTTACTTCAGTATTATATAACTTAGCGATTTGCAAACCAAAAGTACCAAAACCTCCGCCTGCTCCATTAATCAAAATCTTTTCCCCTTTTTCAACCTTTCCAATATCAATTAGTGCCTGAACTGCCAGCATCGATGCATGCGGGATTGATGCAGCTTGTTCAAAGCTCATTTTGCCGGGCTTGAGTTTTAAGGCTTTTTCATTGATGCAAATATATTCTGCAAAACTGCCAAAACCATATCCTGAAATATCTCCATATACTGCATCTCCTACCTTAAATGAAGTGGCGTTTGTGCCGAGAGCTTCTATAATACCAGCCAGTTCCATACCTGGTATTTTTCTCTTTGGTTTAATAATACCAAACATTAAACGATACAGATAAGGCTTACCTCTCACCATACTCCAATCGTAATCGTTCACTGCTGTGGCAATAACTTTTACCAGCACTTCATTTTCTTTGGGAATTGGCTTTTCTACTTCTTTGAGTTGAAGCACTTCCGGTGAGCCGTATTTTGTGTAGATGATTGCTTTCAAAGAAATTTGATGATTATGTTAACTAGCTGGTTAGGCAATATTATTTAATTAAATATTTATCTGTAATCAATTCATCTTTGTTTTTGAAAATAAAATAACCAGAGTTTTCACAATACTTTATTATAGGGTTGTTAATTGTGACCAATTCTAATTCTCTCAATTTATTTGGATATAGTAAAAAAGAATTCAGATCGGCGGCTAAATTAAATACTACTACTTTCCCAAATAGTTTTATACCATCTCCAATTGGGTGAAAAATTCCAATTTTTTTCAATGCTGATAAATATTCTTGAATGAACTTGATAAACTCGTTTTCATATTTTTCATTCGATAAATCCAACATTTCTTCCATTCTAAAAGTTCGAGCCGTGGAGGAATATTTTTGAATCTGTGTTTCTATCCGTTTATATGTTTTCGAGAAACTCCAAAGAAGTAGCCCCTCAGTTGCTGGAAAAGGTGCCCGGTCTGGGATATAACAAGAAAATCCTCTTACTGTATTGGATGATAAACCGTGATGATAAATTATTTCTTTAGCAATTTTTTCCAAATCAATATTTTCATTCATTACTTTCTTCTTTCGAAATAAAATAAAAAGGGATATTGCTAAAAATGCAATAATGAAAAAAAATAAATAATCCATTGCTTTTCCTTATAATAACTTACAATTCTATTGTTTGTTAAGGGCGTTGCTGCTAACTGGCAGCCCAGAGAAACAATGTCGAAAAGTTGTAACATCTAATATTTATCAAAATTTTTCTAAGTGCATCCTTACTTAAAAAGCAACTTACCTTTTGAAAGTAACTTTCAAATTGCAACAATACCAAATTCGAAAGTGCGTCTAGCTTGACCCACAGATTATAATTATCCACTACCTATATAGATACATATTTTCATCAATGTTTTTGAAATCAGGTCTATTCATTATTTCAATTATTGCTTCAACTGGTACGACATTGCATAATCCAGTATTTTCCTCAAAACTAATTCTGGGTCTTTTTGTTTGTTGACTAATAGCAATATCTTGATAAGGTATATAATTAGAAACAATACCAATCAATTTATCATCATTTTCAAGATCAGAGTGTAAACCTTTACCGAGTCTCAAAGGTGGAGTATATAAAACGGGTCCTCCACTATTACCAGGAAAAACGAAGGCATCAACAATTATATTATTGGATTCCGTTTTTGCTACAATGCCTTTTCTAACAATCGGTGTAGAATAACTTTCAGAACGTAATCCCAATGGGAAACCAAGAATTAATATATTTGCAGCCGGAGTTAAATTTTTTGTGTTTAGAAATTTTGAAGTATCAATAAAAACTATATCTGACTTTTCTGAAAAAAATACAAATCTAGCTGCTACATCATATTTATTGGATAAAAACCAACCCTTATCCCTCAATAGCTTAGGTGGATAATTAGCCTCAAATAATATACTTGTTGTGTCTATTTCATTTAATCGATAATACAAATTTGCGACAATTGAATCTTTTTCATCCAAAATAACATGTTTAGCAGTTACAAGCATTATATGATTTGAAAGAGTGGTAAGTAAAAATCCAGTACCTATAGGCTGATACTTATTTTTTATTTTTACTTCAATGGAAACAGTTGTTTTTAACCAATTGGTATTAAAAAAAGACGTTTTATTTTGAGAAAATATATCTGATACATTAAAAGAAAATAATATAAAAAGAAGTGTTAATATTTTTTTCATCTCTTTCTCCTTCACTTAAATTCTCATCAGGAAATACTTTAAGTTAATCCTTATCTGTTCAGGTCAGGATTCATCGTTTCCCTGTAAACAAAAAACCAATTTCGAAAAGCCCTCCCATAATTACACAATAAACTTATGCCTGTTCAGGGAGATAATCAAGGAAAGTAAAGATTAAACACAAAAAGGGCATCGTGGAGATGCCCTTTAATAGAATGTGTTTTGAGATTCCTTCTCACTTAAGGCGGGATCAGAATGACAAAAACTCTTCTTACTTGATGTCGAAGCGTCTGCGTTCATCACCTTGTTCCAGTCGGCTACAAAGTCTTTGAGAACTTTGTTCCAGGCTGCGACGAAGTCACGCACAAACTTCTTTTTTGCATCACTCTGAGCATATACTTCTGCAAGTGCACGAAGCTGCGAATTTGATCCGAAGATCAGATCTACTCGTGTTCCTGTCCACTTAACCTTACCTGTCTTGCGATCTCTACCTTCAAATGTATCACCTTTATCAGACGTAGGTTTCCAGACAGTATTCATATCGAGCAAGTGTACAAAAAAGTCGTTTGTAAGTTTACCAACCTGGTCTGTAAAAACACCGTGTTTAGAACCACCAAAGTTTGCACCAAGCACACGCATTCCGCCAATTAGCACTGTCATCTCAGGTGCACTTAAAGTAAGAAGCTGAGCTTTATCAATAAACATTTCTTCCGCTGATAAGGTATATGCTTTCTTTTGATAATTTCTGAAACCATCAGCTTCAGGTTCTAACGGTTCGAATGATTCAACATCAGTCTGAGCTTGCGATGCATCCATACGTCCCGGAGTAAACGGCACTTCAATCTTATGTCCGGCATCTTTAGCTGCTGCTTCAACTGCAGCACATCCGCCCAGAACTATAAGATCAGCCAAAGAAACTTTTTTACCGTCTTTACGATTGTTAAAATCTTTCTGAATGCCTTTAAGTTTTTTCAGAACTTTATCCAATTGTTCGGGCTGATTAGCTTCCCAGTTTTTATGTGGCTCTAAGCGAATGCGCGCACCGTTAGCTCCACCTCGCATATCCGAACCACGGAAAGTAGATGCAGAGGACCACGCAGTATAAATGAGTTCTGAAATTGTCAATCCGGAATCCAGAATTTTCTTTTTAAGACCTGCGATATCCTTTTTATTGATAAGTTTATGATTGACTGCAGGGATTGGATCCTGCCAGATCAGATCTGCTTTTGGAACTTCTGGTCCGAGATAACGAGCTTTTGGTCCCATATCTCGGTGAGTAAGTTTAAACCACGCTCTTGCAAATGCATCAGCGAAAGCTTTTGGATCTTTGTGGAATCTTCGTGAAATGGGTTCGTAAATCGGATCGAAGCGTAGAGACATATCAGCAGTTGTCATTGTCGGTGGGTGCTTTTTTGATGGATCATGAGCATCCGGAATCATATGTTCTTCCTTAACGTTTTTAGCTTGCCATTGCCATGCACCAGCCGGACTTTTAACCTTTTCCCACTCGTAACCAAAAAGCATATCGAAATAACCCATATCCCATTTTGTTGGATTAGGTTTCCATGCACCTTCTAAACCGCTAGTGGTTGCGTGTAGCACCTTTACCTGATTCCAAATTTATTGATCCATCCTAAACCTTGCTCTTCGATAGGTGCAGCTTCCGGTTCCGGACCAACTAACTTTGGATCACCTGCACCGTGCATTTTACCAAATGTGTGACCACCTGCAGTGAGAGCCACAGTCTCTTCGTCATTCATAGCCATGCGTGCAAATGTTTCGCGCACATCACGTCCTGAAGCAACAGGATCAGGATTTCCATCCGGACCTTCCGGGTTAACGTAAATCAAACCCATTTGCACCGCTGCTAATGGATTCTCAAGATCTCTGTCACCTGAGTAACGGCTTTTAGGCTTGTCACTGGTTGCCAACCACTCTTTTTCAGCACCCCAATAAATATCTTCTTCTGGCTGATAGATATCTTCACGTCCTCCACCAAAGCCAAAAGTTTTGAAGCCCATTGATTCAAGCGCGCAGTTTCCGGCAAGTATCAATAGGTCAGCCCACGAAATTTTATTTCCATATTTCTGCTTGATTGGCCAGAGTAGACGGCGAGCTTTATCCAAGTTACCATTGTCAGGCCAACTGTTAACAGGTGCAAAACGCTGGTTGCCTGTTCCGCCGCCGCCACGACCATCTCCAGTACGATAAGTGCCAGCACTGTGCCATGCCATACGAATAAACAATCCACCGTAATGACCCCAATCTGCTGGCCACCAATCCTGTGATTCAGTCATCAAAGCATAAAGATCTTTCTTAAGAGCTTTATAGTCAAGCTTGTTGAATTCTTTTGTATAGTTAAATTTCTTATCCATTGGATTGGAAGCAGGATGGTGTTGGTGAAGAATGCCGAGGTTCAACTGGTTTGGCCACCAGTCGCGGTTAGCTGTGCCTCTTATTGCAGTACTACCTGTTACAGGGCATTTACTTTCATCACTCATATTAATTCTCCTAATTTTTTATAAGGTTAATAATTATTTAATTATTTTTTTTGTTATTAAATGTTCCAATTATCTGAAGCTTAATATCTTTTACTCTGAAGTTGGGTATTTTCTTTTTCTTAAAATATTCTTCAAGCATATCATTAAACTGATCATCAAAGAAATCCTCTATGCGTTCGGTGTCTTCACAATATAAATGGTGATGTTTATCAAGTATTGCATCGTATCTCATTACATCTTGTTCAGTTTTTACCTTTTTGACCAATCCTTTTTCAACAAATGATTCCAAGGTCTTATATATCGTACCAACTGCAATGTTAGGATGATTTTTAACCACATACTCTCTGATTTTATCGGCAGTTGGATGATCCTTTAAAGCGCTCAAGGCTTCGAGAACAGCTATCCTTTGTGGTGTAACCTTTAAATTGCTGTCTTTTAAATCTATTTCGTGTTTTTCTTTTTTCATAGATAAATATTATTAGATAGGAATTATTCCTAACTAGTTTACGTATAATTTAATAGAATATCAAGTTTAATGGCTAAAGAATAATCTATATTAATTAAAACTCGGTATGACAAATTTATAACTTAACACTTTTGTATATCTTTGATTAGATTCTGTCACGGAAGGTTCAACGACAATTGAATAAAGGAGTTAGACAACTGAAGAATCTCAAAGCACTTTCAGAGCTTCTTCGCTTCGCTCAGAATGACAGCTAATTTTCAACTATTCATTGTTAATTGAACTAGCAGCCTTCGCGTTTCTTTTTCTTTGTTTTTTTAACAGTGGGCGAGTGGTTACTTTCGGAGTAGGTAGTTTTATTTTAGTATCAACTGTTTCAGTTGTGCCTGTCTGCGCTTGTCCACCAAAATATTTGCATATCTCTTTTAACTTTTCGAATTCTGCAATCTGTTCAGGAGTTGCATCTGCTGCCAGATTTGGAAACAGGATTTCGTCTTTCCATTTGTCCAATCCACCGTCGAGCAGATATACGCCTTTATAATTATTCGATTTTAAAATGAACCAAGCCTGTGCAGCTTTCAAATCATCATCCCCATAGAGAATTATTTTCTGGTTTCTCAGTAAACCTGATTCCGGTAATGTTTCAAGAGGAATATTAACAGCAGTTGGAATAAAATATTCAGTGAATTCTTTTTCATCCCGTAAATCAACTAAAGTGTAATCCGATTTTTCTTTAATTATCCAATCAGCAAGTTCAAGAACATTTATCTTATCAGAATTTTTCACGGTTGAAAGGGCGAGTTCTTTTGTGTTTACTTTTACTTTCGAACCGAAATAAGGACTTCCTGCAAATACAGCAATTAATCCAAGTAGTAACTGCAATAAGTGCAAGTTTTTTAGGAGAGCTCAGGTTACTCAGAAAATTTTTCATAAGCTGTTCTCCGGATTTTTATTTGCAAACTTTTTCTCGCTCCATTCAGCAGCAGCAAAAGCACCAAGAGCCATCAGAACAACAAAGAATACTACCAAACCATAAGACATATCAAAGTATTGTGGAATTGTCAGGCTTCCCAAATTAGTCGAGTAATAAAAATTTTCAATCAAAGGATATATCTCTCCAAAAACAAAAATCCCAGCCATCACACCAAGAATGTAAACAAGTCCGTCAAGCCGACCAGTTGAAAATGAAACAACAGAGGTTCCCGGACAATAACCACCAATAACAAATCCAACTCCAAGAATCAATCCGCCAACAACCTGCGGAACGATGTAAGTTTCGCTTACGTAAACAAGAGATAAATCCATAAAACCTATAACAGATAAATAATAGATACCTAGCATTGCTGTTACTATAGCTGTAAACATCACTTTTAGCACTCTCATATTTGAAAAATAAAATTGTGCAGCAAGAATTCTTGCATTTCCAAAACCTCCGCGTTCGAGTGCGAAACCAAAAGCAATACCTATTATGAATGCAATGATTAAGCTTACATCAAAATTGAATAAACCGAATTTATAAAATGGTGCGTTCATAACCATTGCCTCCTTATGAAATATGCAGCGGCGTAGCCACCGACAAAAATCATCAACATAAAAGCCCAGCTACCGATATTAAGAATTGCTCCACCTGATAAAGCTTGACCGCTTGTGCATCCTCTTGCAAGCTTTGCACCGATCCCCATCAATCCACCACCGATGAAAGCAAACATTAATCTTTTAGCTGAAGAAATTCGTGGACCTTTCTCAATTCCTTTTCTGACTCTTCCTGCAAGTGAACCGGAAATAAATCCTCCTGCTAAAACGCCGATCACTTCAAATACAAGCCAGTCTTTAAATGGATTTGTTGTTCCATCTCCTAAGTAATTGCTATAGAAAGTGTTGTTGCTGGCGTGTTCCGGAGCAACTTTATCGACTCCTACAGCTATTAATGTTGAGAATGCTCCAGAAGCTCCTAATCCCCTGCCCATTATCACAAAAGCCGCAAGGAGAACGAGTCCGAGCCCAACACCAACGAGATAAGGATTTGAATAAGGCTGCGATTTTACTGCAACCTTATCTTCTTCCTTCTCAAAAACGTGAGTAATTTTTCTAACTAATGTCGTCATTAAATATTTTCTCCGTTATTTGAAATGTGCATTAAACCAGTGGCTGTATTGTCCAGCCGAAACAATTACAAATCTTAATATCAATCCTCCGACAATAACCATTATCGGTGCGATTGGTGTGTGCTTAATTTTATGATTAACTGCAAGAAGCTGTATCCCGAGTGGAATTACAATTCCTAATCCAATGACAAAAACCCAAAACGCTGGAGCATAAGGTCCACTTAATAATAATTGCGCTGCTTCTATGTGTGGTCCTGCTGAGGACAAAAGTCCGAGAAATAGCATCACCATCACAAATAATTCAACAACAAGAAATCCGTTATCAGCTTTTGCAAGCAATTCGCTTTCAGCTTTGTTTTTTGCAACAAGATGAACGTAGGCAGCGGCAGTCGAGAGACCAGAAACAAGAAACAGAACCCAGAGCAGTGAAGTATTCCACAATGGACGTGCACCCATTGTGCTTAACAGAACACCAGTGTAAGCACCAAGCATCATTCCTAAAATCATATTGAGTATCCCAATATTTTTTATCAGGAACGGATGAGCCTGAATTTTTCCTGAAACATCAACAAGCTTTGGAATTCTTTTTGTCATCCACGATGGCGGTCGAATTATGATGTTTGCAATCAACGCAGGATAAACAAGTAACAAAATCCACGCACCCCAGGACATTGGAGATGTAATCTGGAATGTTGTGTAAAGTCTCCATACATAAGGTTTGTGTGATAAATCCAAAAACAAAGCGAGCATACCTGCACTAAGAAGAATAAAGCTTGTGAATGGAATTGAATAGCAGGAACAATTACTTTCTTTATGTCTTCCGCTGAATAAAAAATAACCTGCGATGATCATCATTCCGGCAACCATTCCACCAAGGAAAAGATAAACAGGAATTTCCCATCCCCACATCGTCATAGACGGATCGATGTGTGGGTTGTGTCTTGTTGTGAAAATTTCGTGCATAATAAAATCCTTACACTAAATAAAAAATATTTGGCTTCGTTCCGGCATCAGGTATCAACACATGATACTTTCTTGAATTTAATAGCTTGCTAACTTCGCTATTCGGATCATCGAGATCACCAAAGTACATACAATAAGTTGGGCATACATCAACGCAGGCTGGATTCTCTCCTTTTTCAACTCTGTGAATGCAGAACGTGCATTTATCTGCGTAACCATCAGGATGAATGAAACGTGCATCATAAGGACAGGCTTCTACGCAGGCTTTACATCCGATACATTTATTGTGATCAACTAAAACAACACCGCCAACATCGTGAATGTGGCTTGCACCAGTCGGGCAGCATGATACACAAGGCGTTTCTGTGCAGTGATTACATCGCTCAGTTCTTATTTCCATATTGATATCAGGAAATTTTCCGAAAGATTCTGTCACGATCCAATCCCTGTTATAACCTATCGGCACATTGTTTTCAGTTTTGCACGCTACAACACAATCGCTGCAGCCAACACATTTACGAGTATCTATAACCATTCCGTATCTTGGCATATTACACCTCCATCTCAAATGTTACGAAGTTCACATTCATTGCAGTCCCACCCATAAGCGGATCAGTTTTGTATTGAGTGATCAGTTCTGCATCGCTTGCACCTTTTTTATAAGTGCTTCTTAGCTGCCGTGATTTTTGTCCGAACCCGTGAACCATATAAACGCAGTCAGGTCTAATTCTTTCAGTTGGTTTAACCTTTATCTCATCAGAAATAATTCCTTCATAGTTTTTCAATTTAATTTTGTCACCTTGTTTCAATCCATAACGGTTAGCAATATCCACGTTTACCCATATTTCATTTTCACTCATCATGTCATGCAACAACGGATTCGATTGTGTTTTACTGAAGGTGTGAACAGGTGCTCTTCCATAAAGTAATCTGAAATAAGCCTGAAGGTGGTTCGGGATGTTTTGTGTACTTGGGAACAGGATCAAATCCTGCTTCAGCAAGTTGAGTCGAATAAAATTCAATCTTGCCTGATGGTGTCCAGAATTCAGGTTCAACACCCCCTTCAAAATAAATTGGTTGCTTGGGTCCAAGAATGATTCCTTTTTCTTTAAGTTCATCCAAAGAATGACCTCCAGATTTCAATCTTGTGTCAAGATATTCTTCCATATCATTCCAAGGGAAGTATTGACTTAATCCGAGTTTTTCTCCAAGTTTTTTTGCTATCCACCAGTTAGGTTTCTGATCATTTGGTTCTGCTACAACCGGCTGTCTTATTGCAACAAAACTTTCCCTGAAAGGTGAAGTATTTAAATCGTCATATCTTTCTAAATAAACAGATTCAGGAAGAACAACATCAGCCCATCCTGCAATTTCACTTGGAACAACATCAACAACAACCATCAAATCAAGATTCTGAATAGCTTTTTTTGTTTCATCTCTGTTTGGTAAAGCTTGTAATAGATTTGTCCCATAAATGAACCAGCCTTTAATAGGATAAGGTTTTCCGGTTATTGTTGCATCCCTTATTCCTGTAGAAATTTGTTCAGCTGTTGCAAACGGATATTTGTTATTTGGATTATCAACCGGTTCTTTTTTTGCTTCCGGGTAAGGAATGTAAGGATATTTTGGAATATTATATTTGAAAGGAATATAAAATCCACCTTTTCTTCCCCAGCTACCGAGAAGTGCATTCAATAAAGCAATCGCTCTGCTTCTCTGTGCATCATCGCCATACCAGGTAGTGTGTCTTCCCGGATGAATTAGTGTAGCAGGTTTGTATCTCGCCATTTCTCTAGCTGTTTCTCTTATTACATTAGGATCAATTCCTGTTTCAACATAAGCCCATTCCGGAGTGTACTGCGAAACTTCAGCAGCAAAGTTTTCGAATCCGAATCCATATTTACTCACATAATTAACATCATATAATTTTTCATTTACAATTACACTCATCCATGCAAGAAGCAATGCCATATCAGTTCCGGGCTTGATCGGCAGGTAATATTTTGCTTTACCTGCAGCGACTGAAAATCGTGGATCAACAACAATGATCGATGTACCTTTTTCAACTGCTCTGGAAAATTCCTGTACCTGAGTGTTGTGCATATTTTCACCAAGATGAGATCCAATTAGAACAAGACAATCAGAATTCTGAATATCTGTTCGCTCAGGTGAGCCGACAATATCACCAAAGGTAAGCTCAAAACCTGTTTCTCTTGGTCCACGGCATTGGGCAAACGAGGGCGCAGTTTCATTTGGGCTTCCATAAGCACGGATTAAATGTTTGAAGAAAGTTCCTCCAACTCCGTGACTGAATAAGGCCATTGACTCAGGTCCATACTCAGTTTTTATTTTATTCATCCTTTCAGCAATGTAATCAAATGCTTCACTCCAGGTAACTTCAACCCATTTCTCTTCACCACGAAGACTCTTTCTTATCAACGGGGATCTCAGTCTTTCCGTATCGAAGTGAGCACCAATTCCTCCTGTTCCTCTCGGACACAATCGGCCATTGCTTAGTGGATCTTCAGGATGACCTTCTACTTTCCAGAGCTTTCCATCTTTTAAATAAGCCATAACACCGCATTTCCAGAAACATAAATCGCAGTAAGTGGGAATCTTCTTGATCCCTTTTACATTTTTTTCATTGATTTTATCAGCAGTTTTTACAAATGTTTTAGCTGATCCGGCTAGAACAGCAGTCGTTGCAATAGTTGCACCGGAAATCTTTAAAAATTTTCTTCGTGATAGAGAATTCATTCTTTTCCTGCTATTTTATTTCGTATGAATTTTTTAATGCTTCCACATTCACCGTAGTCCTGATAGACTGAACAATTTCTACAATCTTTCGATGCACAGATAGTATCTTCACCCTTTACTGCCCAACATGGTCCGCTGTGCAATGAAAAAGCACTACATCTGTTCCTGTCTTTCTCACTACACTTTATCACTTCCCAGCAAGGCATCATTGAATAGATTGTTTTAATGCCCTGAATGCTGATTTTAGATTCGTTGATTGCAGATCGAATGCATTTAATTCTTTCTATATCAGATTTTGAGTAAAGGCGATGATTTGTAGATTTTTTAAAAGGGATGATAAGACTTTCTTTTTCGTACATCCTGAGAGTATGAACAGAAATTTCAAGTAGCTTCGCAGCAATTCTAATCGGGTAAATAGGTTCGTTGTTTGAGGTATTGAAGTTCAAGCTATTTCGTATTTAAAAGTTGATATTTATAAATACCAACTTTACTGCCAGTGGCTTTATTGGTTTTAAATGATTTAAATGAGGTTGGTGAATTAAATTATTTTCATTCTAAAGAAATTCAATTTGACTTTTTCTAAGAAAAAAGAACCGTGAACCTGAGTAAACTATTTTATCGCGTAAATAGTTTTTTGTGGTCGAGCAATCAATTCCAGTTTGGTAAGATGCATTTTTTGGAGACTTTTTGGAGAATTAATTCAAAATCTATCAGACTTTTTTTCATTAATTCCGATTGTCCCAGGTGACAAGTCAGACAGGCACCGACCAGCAGAATTCTTTTTTGTTCTTCAATTGAAAATGGACGTGTATTTGTTCTGGTTGTTGATGTTTCATCTCTCGTTTTCATAAACCCAATCCAGGCATCTTTCGGTAAGTTATCTTCTTTATGATTTGAAAATTGTGGTATGAAATTCCATCTACCATTATTTGAATAACTCATTGTTCCTTTTCCATATCCGATTGCCAAAGGATTATTATGACAAGATTCACAACTTCTTCCCTCTTTGTTAATTGTGTGAGAAAACGTTGGTGCAAACAATCTCCTAAATATTTTTTTATTCGGATCGTTTTTCATTTTTTCTATTGTTAGCACCATTCCGGGTATGAAAGTATCAATAATTTCTTTACCGAAATTTTCTTTCCTTACTCCAAGAACCGGATAATCAACATAAAAATCACTTGGAGTCTCATTCCAACTTCCGACAATCTCTTTATTATCAAGTAAATCATATCCTTCCAATTTTAGATCGTACTCCGTATGGCAGCCGACACAATGTGAAACCCATTCCATGTGGCAAGAACTGCAGGATAATCTTTCGTGTGCACTGCCTTCAACACAAATTGATGCAGGAGGTTTTAATTGAAACTTTACTTTTTTTGATTTTGTAATTAAATATTTCTGATTCGATGAATTAATAAAAGCATTTATCAAAGGGATTATTGATTTCTCTGTAACAAGATATTTATCATTCGATGAATTAAATTTTCTCAAGTCAACAATTTTTTTAGATTCAAAATCAAGCTCGTCATAATTGATTAGAATTAGTTTCTTTTGAATGACAATCTTCACATTGAACTCTTACCTGCTCTTCCATATGTTCATAAGAATTTCCATCACCCATAATTTCCAGTGAAACATGGCAATCAATACACTCCATTCCTGCCTGATGATGAACATCGTCCTTATTTTTTTGAAATACTCTTCCATCCATCAAAATTCTGTAGTTACTATTATCCTTAACTTCATCTTCACTGAGAAGAGTTTCAAACCACCCTTCATAATTTGTCGAAATTCTTCCAGATCGGGCGTGGCAGCCAAAACAATGATCATTGGATATATTCAAACTCAACTGTGGATGAATCTTTGGTAAAATTTTTTCCTCATCAGTTGACTTTTGATAATCGATTAATTGTTCACTTGCTTCATTGCTGTAATCTAAATGACATGCATTACAGCCTCCTCCACGTGATAATTCTGTAATTGAACCGAACTCGGTTTTCTCATTTCCCAGATGACAGGATGCGCATAAATTTCTAAAATGATTATCAGCATTTGATTGAGTAAGGTTTTTAACATTAAATAGTCCGACAGGTTTTTTTAGTTCATCAAAAGCAAAACGGTTAACGGAAATTGCACCACCCATTGTATTCATCATTGATGTATTGATCCTTTGCGGATTTCCAGGATGGCAGCCAGTTGCTCCACAAGTTCTTTCAGCATCAGACAAATTTCCAGGAATAATTATCAGTCCCTTGTGGGCAAAATCTTTATTCGAAGTAAATGAATTACCTAAATGACAGGATTCGCATCCTATCACATTAGGAGAATGTGCACTTGAGAAACCTTCCATTTCGCCATGACATTCTATGCATCCATTAAATGAGTTTTTTACTAATACTTTATCGGCTAAGAATTGAGCAAAGAAATAAACTACAACTAATGATAATAAAATGAGAAAAGAATATTTGGAAATTTGGTCTCACTTTTTTTTGAAAATGGATTTTAAGTAGTTGTGTCTTCAGGTGTGTTTATATTTAGAAACAGATTTGGACTATAAAAATCAAATTTATCCACTTCAACAATCTCAGTCGGTACCCTGTCCTATCAACTCATATATACTTCCTTTCAGCTTACTGTTTTTCTGGCTGCTTTCAATCAATAGTTTTTCAACTTCATTTAAAATATTTTTAGAATAAAGTCCACACGTTTGCTGGATTCTTCCATCCGCCACTGGTAGAATAATATCTTTCACAGTTTCATAATTGACAATATAGTTGATTAACTCAGTGCTGATAAGTGGTAAATCACAAGAAATAATAAAATTCATTTTTGTATTTGTAAACTTTAGAATAGAATGTATTCCGGCTAAAGGTCCCCTTGCTGAATAAATATCTTGAACAATCTTCTTCCCAGTAAAATTGTACAAGTCAGGTTCATTGGAACTAATTACTACTTCTGAAAATATTGGATCTAGTAAATCAACCAACCTTTGAATTAAAGGTTTTCCTTCAATTTGAAGCAAAGCTTTATTTGTTCCAATCCTGCTGCTTTTTCCACCCGATAAGACAAAGGCTGTTATGTCAGTTCTTTTATTTTGCAAGACAATTCTTAATTTTTCTTTGGGAAATATATTGAAATATATTCTTGGGATTTTGAGTAGTTGAATCTCAACAAGGATTTTATCATCAAATGTTATAAAAAATCTTAATTAATTATGAATTACGAAATAACAAATTTCCAAAAAGATGTAATAGAAAAAAGCTTTGATAAACCTGTTCTTGTTGATTTTTGGGCTGAGTGGTGTGCCCCTTGCAGGATGCTCGGACCAATTCTTGAAAAACTCGCTGAAGAAAACAAAGATAACTGGGAGTTAGTAAAAGTAGATACCGATAAGAATCAGGAAGTATGCAATGAAGTATGGAGTTAAGGGAATTCCAAATGTAAAGCTATTCAGGAATGGTGAAGTTATTAATGAATTTACTGGTGCTTTACCAGAATCAGCTATAAAGGACTGGCTGAAGAAATCCATCCCAAGCAAATTTGCGGACCAAATAGAGCACGCAAAAATTATACTGAATAATGGCGATGTTGTGACGGCAAAGGCAATTCTGGAAGACATTCACAAGGGTGATATAAACAATAGTGAAGTAAAAGTTCTTCTTGCTAAACTTTTACTTTTTGAAGATATAAAGGAAGCGAAGCGATTAGTTGAAAATGTTGATGGTAACTTAGACAATATTGAACTTGCCGAAGCAATAACTACTCTTGCTGAATTGCTGCAGCGTGATCAAAGCTCATTTACTGATTCTGAAGTCAGAGAAAAATATTTATCTGCAATTGATAATATTCGAAAAAAAGATTTTGATTCAGCATTAACTAAATTCATTGATATTATCAGAACAGATAGAAACTACGATGATGATGGAGCCAGGAAAACTTGTATCGCCATCTTCAAATTCTTAGGTGAGGATAACGAGATTACATTAAATCATCGAAGGGATTTTGGAAGTGCTCTTTACGTATAAATTTATTTCTTTGTGTATTTGATAAAACTGTTTGAGTGAATCAGGATTTGCGAGTGCATCTTTGTTCTCAACTTCTTCCCCATTCAGAATTTTTGAAACAGCAATCTCAACTTTTTTTCCACTGATTGTTCTTGGAATTTCTTTTACTTCATAAATCTCTGAAGGAACGTGTCTCGGTGTAGCTTTTTGCTTAAGTTCTAGTTTTATTTTGTCTTTAAGAGCTTTATTTAACTTTATATTTTCTTTAAGAACAACAAATAAAATAATCTTTTCATCACCATTGAATTTTTTGCCAACAACAATGCTGTCAGCAATCTCTTCTTGTTCTTCAACAATCCGGTAAATTTCTGCAGTTCCAATTCGCACTCCACCAGGATTTAAAGTTGCATCTGATCTTCCGTAAACAACAATTCCACCATTCTCGGTTATTTTTATGTAATCTCCGTGTGTCCATATTCCACCATATTTTTCAAAATATGCTTTGCGATATTTCTCTGCCACTTTCATCATCCCAGAAATAAACAGGCATCGAAGGAAATGGATCAGTACAAACCAACTCACCTTTTTCTCCAATTACTGATTCACCTTTATCATTAAAAGCTTCGACCTTCATTCCCAATCCTTTGCATTGAATTTCACCAGAATAAACCGGTAGAATTGGATTACCAAGCATAAAACAGGATATAATATCTGTTCCACCAGAAATTGAAGAAAGCTGTAAATCCGATTTCACATTTTCATAAACCCATTTAAATGTTTCTTCTGGAAGTGGTGATCCTGTTGAAAATATTGCCCTCAATGAATCCAAGATTGTATTTCTCTTTTGGAATAATATCCCTGTTTTCCAAATATTGACAGATACTTTGGTGAAGTACCAAAAATAGTAATTTTATTCTCCTCTATTTTCTCCCATAAGATTTCTGAATCAGGATATACAGGATTACCATCGTATAAATACAAGGTTGCTCCCACTTGTAGAGAGCTGATTAGCCAATTCCACATCATCCAACCACAGGTGGTGTAGTAGGTTATTATATCATCTCTTTTGAGATCAGTATGTAGAACATGCTCTTTGTAATGTTGAATTAAAATACCACCTGCACAATGAACCATACACTTCGGTAATCCAGTTGTACCTGAGGAATACATTATATAAACCGGATGATTGAATGGTAATTGCTCAAAGGATATTATATTTGATGTAATATCTAATAAGTCATTAAAAATTATATACTTACCTAAATCTACCTTACTTTTTTGATTGTTCCTTTGAATTGAATTTAATTGCTGGTATTGAGGAATCCATATTACTCGTTCGATATCCGGAATAAGGCTAGCAACTTTTCCAACTTTTTCTCTGCAGTTAATAGTCTTGCCGTTATACTGGTATTCTTCTATTGCGAAAAGTACCTTTGGGTTTAACCTGTCCAAATCGATCTATAACCCCTTGTATTCCAAAATCAGGGGAGCACGAAGTCCAGATAGCACCCAGGCTGGTTGTTGCGAGCATTGCAATTATTGTTTCAGGAATATTTGTAACAAATCCTGCAACTCTATCTCCTCTTTTGACCCCAATCTTTCTCAGTCCTTCACTACAGGCAGCAACTAAGTTCATATAAGTTGCTTGTATGTCAAAATTACGTCTGGTTTATCTTCCCTGCTGCTAACAATAGCTATGTGATCGTCTCTGATATCTTAACAGATTTTCTGCAAAATTTAACTCAGCGCCTTCAAACCATTTAGCTCCCGGCATTATTCGTTTATCAAGAACTTTCTCATAGGGTTTCGAATGAATTATCTCACTGAACTTCCAAATCGATTCCCAGAAAGTTTCGATTTCAGTGACTGACCATGAATGTAATTCTGAATAGTTTGAAAATGAAAGATTATACTCCTTCCGAAAGAAATCATAGTACTTTGAGAAGTTGGAATTCTTAATTCTATCTTCTGAAGGAATCCAAAGTGGTTTTGTTTTGCTCATAATATTAAAAAACTCACTTATAGAGTGAGTTCAGTTTAATTGTTTACTAGTAAAGAGAATTATTTTATATCCTTCACAAACAACGCTGCCTTCCATGCAAAATCCATATCATTACTTTGTAGTGCCGATTTAACTGCAAGCTCAATATTTTGTTTTTTGATTGTCTTTCAATTCCAGAGCTGCTTTAAGCATCCGATTGTATTCATTCAATCTCTGGTATCTCAAAAAAGCTTCTTTACCTGGTTCATAATCTTCTAATTTTTCTTTCTCAAATTTTTAATAAATTCTTTAACATCATTTTCATCAGGTATTGATTCTGAATTTCCAAACTTGCCGAGATCATTTGCAGAATAAATTTCGGATTCTCTGATGTGTTTTGGAACTTGATCGTATCCGATACATTTTTTGCCGATTGGTTTTTCTACTTCAAAAACACCTGCACCAGCTCGGGAATAAAAATCACCGGACATTCGTGCTACCAGATCGATTTTTAGAGGATCAATAATTCTCTTGGTAAATAAATCTTCAGCTACGTGAAATTTTATAACTTCGCATACTGCTAAATTTGCTGCGGCTCCTCCCTCACCAAAACTTCTCATCTCAAGTAATTTACATTCCATTTGAAAAGGTGATTCTTTAACCCGTTTTGGTTTCACAAAATCTGAATCAATTGGAGTTAATCCTGATTTAATAAATTCATCAATATCCGGCAAATATTCAACAGATGCAAGACTCACCTGTTCTACCATTGAATGAGTAACAGCTTGAATTACACATTCTTTAGTTTCAATCAGATTGTTGTATGTATCTTTTAAAGTTGCATCTCTTCCACGACGAGATGGAGAAAAAGCTACAACCGGAGGATTAGCACCAAACGCATTGAAGAAAGAATATGGAGACAAATTATTTATACCGACTTTTGAAATTGTAGAAACGAGTGCAATTGGTCTTGGCGCAACTCCACCAAGTAATAACTCTGTGTACCTCAGGAACTGATAAATCTTTAGGTTCGTAATGAAACATTAAGAAGTTTTCTTTTTCTTTGCAAGTATTGATCTGCTTTTCTTGGACTTTCTGATAGTATTTTTAAGGACTCCAAGTCCGGTAATCTCAAGTTCAATCTCATCACCGTCTTTCAGCCAGATAGGAGTAAAATCTTTTCCTTTTTCTTTTGCTTCTAAAGCCCAGGTTCCATTTAGTTCAAGATAACAACCGGTGCCAACTGTACCTGAACCAATTACATCACCGGGAAGCAATCTAACACCATAAGAAGCACGTTCAATTATTTCAGCAAACGACCAATTCATATCCTTCATATTTCCATCTGAAATTAATTTCCCATTGTGTTTTGCTGTCATTCGAAGATCGTATTTATTTCCATTCTCTGCAGAAATTTTGTGAGGTTCAAGTTCATCGGGAGTAACAAGCCAGGGACCAATAGATGTAGCAAAATCTTTTCCCTTCGCAGGACCAAGATTTAATTTCATTTCCTCCATTTGAAGAACCCGAGCTGAAAGATCGTTCATTATTAGGTAACCAGCAATATAACTATCGGCTTCATCTACTGAAATATTTCTTCCTTCTTTTCCAATTACAATGGCAGCTTCAAGTTCAAAATCGAGTTTTTGTAGATGATCATCTTCAACTCTAATTTCACCTTCGCCAAAAATCGCATTGTGATTAGTAAAATAGAAAATAGGATATTGATCGAACTCCGGAATCATTTCAACTCCGCGGTTTCGTCTGGCTGTTGCAACATGTTGTCTGAAAGCATAGCCGTCTCTGCAAGATGGCGGATTTGGTATTGGTGCTAAGAGTTTCAGCTTTTCATCTAAAACAAAGGAAGTTATTTTACCATCTTTAATAGCCTGTTCAACTTGTCTTGCAAGATTCATAAATTCATCACCGCCTCGTAGAAATCTTCTCATTCTATTTGGAAGTTCGAATCCCATACCTGCAGCACATTCTTGTAGATTATAAATCTTTCCATCGACAAATAATCCGAGTCTGTCTTTTTTCTTTGTTGTGTATGATACTAATTTCATTTATTTCTTTATAATATTAATATAAATTTTACTTCTTCTTCTCTAACCAGGATTGGCTGATAATCCTTCACCATAGTATCCTTTACATTTTTTGTTACTCGTAGCGGTTGAAATGTATCAATCATAATTGCATATTCATCTGTTTCTTTTTTACCTATCGAAGCCTCCGTCTTACCTGGTTGAGGTCCGTGCGGTATACCCATAGGATGCAGAGTTATTGAGCCCTTTTTAATACCTTTTCTAGACATAAAATTTCCGTGCACATAATAAAGAACTTCATCACTATCTACATTCGAATGATAATACGGAGCAGGAATTGCATCTGGATGAAAATCATACAATCGCGGAACAAAGTTACAAACAACAAAATGCTGAGTTGTAAAAACTAGATGTACTGGAGGAGGAAGATGTATCTTTCCAACTTTTGGTGCGTATTCTTTGATATTAAAAGTGTAAGGATAGAGAAATCCATCCCATCCAACAACATCAAATGGATGATGCGGGAGAATATATTTAAAAATTCTGTTTCTAACCTTCAATAAAAGTTGAAATTTTCCTTTTTGATCTATTGGATCCATAAATTCCGGTACACCGAAATCGCGCTCATAATACGGAGCTTCTTCAGTAAGCTGTCCATATTCGTTCCTGAAATGCTTCGGAATGTCAAACGGAGTTGATGATTCAACAATAAATAACTTCGCCTTTTTATAATTTCTAAATTTAATTTGATAAGTAGTACCCTTAGGTACCATTATGTAATCCCACTCTTTGAAAGACAGACGACCATATTCTGAAAGAAAGTCACCGGTCCCTTGATGAATAAATATAAGTTCATGTGAATAACTGTTACGGAAAAATATTTCGGTGTCCTCAGTTGGATGAGCTGTTGAAATAACACAGTTATCATTTTTCAGAAACTCATTCCGAGCAGTAAGAAAATTTCCATCACTTTTTTTATTATCAGTAAAGAAATGATAATACTGTAAAGGGGCGTTAGGCCAATCGAATGATTTACCTTGATTTACTTCGCCAATCTTCTCAACCTGCGGCGGCATGTAAAGGTGATATTTATTCGAATATATTCCTGAGAATCCTTTCGTGCTGAAAAGTTCTTCCCTGTAAAGTGATTTACCATCTTCTTTATAAAATGTTGTATGACGTTTCGGTGGAACTTTGCCGACTTTTACGTAGAATGCCATTCATAACCTCCGAAAAATTGATCTAATATTATTTTGATTTCTCGAGACTGCCTCGTTGCGCTTGGTCTCTTTCAATAGATTCGAACAATGCCTGGAAATTACCTTGTCCAAATCCCTGTGCCCCTTTTCTTCTCTGGATTATTTCATAAAAGAATGTCGGTCTGTCACCAATCGGTTTGGTGAAGAGCTGAAGCAAATACCCCTTTCCTTCTATGTCACAAAGAATTCCATATTTCTTTAATTCATCGATGTCTTCAGTAACTTCAAAACCTCTTTCTTTTAATGTGTCATAATAGGAATCGGGAACGGAAAGAAATTCCATTCCGTTTTTTCTCATCGCTGCAATAGTTTTAATAATATCGTTTGTAATAACAGCAACGTGTTGAATACCTGATCCAAGATACTCATCAATATATTCTTCTATTTGCGATTTCTTCAATCCATCGTAAGGTTCATTAATAGGGTTTTTAATAGCTGGTCCTTCTGTCGAGCGAACAACTTTTGAAAGAAGCGCTGAGTATTGTGTAGATATATCACCAGGACCAAAATCTATGAATGTTTCAAAGTTCAAGCTTTTATTTAAATAGTTTACCCATATATCCATTTCATTGGTTCGTACATTTCCAACGATATGATCAATTGCTTGCAATCCTGTTTCTTCAGTAACAATATCAATCTTTTGAATTGGTTTTCCATATCCTGGTTTGAAGATTCCTTTATAATTATCACGGTTCACAAAAACAATCTCGGCATCATCATAAAGTTTTAGTGCTGCTTCTTCGATAAAACCATTTTCGTTTTCTGTTCTTTTTGGTTCCCAGGCAGGTATTGCTCCATTCTTCATTGCTGCATCAAATGCTTTTTTTACATCTTTAACTTTTAATGACCATCTTTTAACTCCATCGCCATGTCTATCAACAAAAGAATATATTTCATATTGCTTAGGATTTATTGCTGATGTAACTACAATGCGAAGATTATTTTGTTCGAGATAATAAGATACTTTTCCTTTAACACCAGTTTCCGGTCCTGAATATCCGACAATTTTCATCCCCATAGCTTTTGCATGCCAGTAAGCCCACATTTTTGCTGAGCCGACATAAAATTCAACATAATCGTATCCAAGCAATCCTAATTGTTCTGCCATTTAATAACTCCTGATAGTTTTATAGATGTGGAAATTTTAATTCAAATTTAAGCGAATTAAGCATTAGAGCAAAATAAAGATAATCAGAAATCATGACTCTAAAAATGCTTATCTAAATCGAATCCAAGAGGAGGAAGCTATTGGGGCTTTTTTTGTCTGCATTTTTCAAATTCTTCTTTTTGAATTTGCATATCTTCAACAGCGGACAGAAGGAACATAACGGTTTTGCCGATTTGCATATTTCTCTGCCCAATTTGATTAAGTTCGTATGAAACTGATGTGCAGTAGCTTCAGGAAGATTATTCTTTATTTTCTCAAATGTTTTATCGGGTGTAGTGGTTTTAACAATACCAATCCGATTAAGGGTTCTGTGGACGTGCGTATCAACCGGACAAACATTCCTATCCAGTGAAAATAGTAAAACACAACTTGCAGTTTTAACTCCAATGCCTTTAATTGAAGTGAGTTCATTCAGTATATCGTCATCGGGCATCTTTTTTATGTATTGAAGATTTAATTCGCCATTATTCTTCTTTAAAAAGAAAGAAAGTTTTTAATTGCTGCTGATTTTTGCTTTCCCAAGCCTGCTACTTTGATAGTTTTTTCAATTTCACTTCTTGGTGTTAACTGATAACTCATTCACAGATTTATACTTTTTCTTAAGATTTTGATATGCCTGGTAAGAGTTTTTATCATTTGTATTTTGTGAAAGAATTGTTGCAATTAAAGTATCTACAGGACCAGGTAATCGTTTTTGTCGATTTGGTATGCCAAAGTGCTTAACCAGCTTACTATTTATTTTTTTGATTTCCTTTTTCATCAGATACGTATTTTGGTAGAAGAATTGTATAAAGTTAAAGTCAAATAATCAATTAGCAAATAATTATCTTTGCACAGACTCAAATTAATTATTCTAAACAATTAAGGAATTTAGATGGGCACTTTGATGACTAGCATTTCCGGCATCCGTGGAATAGTCGGTGATGGATTAGAACCGGAAGTAATTATTAAACATACTAATGCGTATGCAGAATTTATCGGATCTGGTAAAGTAGTTATTGGAAGAGATGCAAGAATAACAGGAGAAATGGTAAACCTGATTGTTACAGGAACCTTACTCGCAAAGGGTATTGATGTTATTGATATTGGTATTTGTCCCACGCCAACAGTTCAATTCAACGTAAAGAAATTAAATGCTTCTGGCGGAATTGCAATTTCTGCAAGCCACAATCCGAACCAATGGAATGCATTAAAGTTGCTAAATAAAACCGGTCAGTTCCTTTCACCCGAAGAGTTTGCTCAAATGCAAAAATATTTAGAATAATAGCTGATCTAAATTATAAATCCTGGGATAAGATTGGTAAAAGAACTGAATACAAACAAGGAATTCAAAATCACGTTGATGCAATTTTAGATCTGGGAATGATTTATTTAGATGAGATTCGAAAAAGAAAATTTAAAGTTTTACTTGATTGTGTTAATGGTGCCGGTGCATATGTGCTTCCAGAATTTCTTAAAGAATTTGGTTGCGAAGTGATAGAAATGGATTGTGAAAAAACTGGAATTTTCCCACGTCTACCTGAACCACTACCTGAAAACCTGACAGAGACTATGAAAAAGGTAAAAGAAACGAAAGCAGATTTAGGAATTGTGGTTGATCCTGATGTTGATCGTTTGGTTCTAATAACTGATAAAGGTGAGCCGTTCAGTGAAGAAAATACAATTGTTCAGGTTGTTCAGTTTGTTCTTTCCAGAAAAAAAGGTGACGTAGTTGTTAATCTTTCAACAACCAGGGCCGTTGATGATGTCGCTGCAAAATACGGTTGTAAAGTTTTTCGTTCCCCTGTTGGTGAAGCTAATGTTGTTAAGAAAATGAAAGAGGTGAAAGCAGTAATCGGCGGAGAAGGAAGTGGCGGAGTAATTTTTCCTGTATTGCATTATGGTAGAGATGCACTTGTTGGAATCGCATTGACTCTTCAGCACCTTACAGACTATGGGAAATCTTTATCTCAATTAAAAGAAGAGTTACCGCAATTTTTCATTTCAAAAAAGAAAATTGAGTTGACCACAAATCCCGATGCAGTGATTCAGAAATTAATTGAGGAATTTTCTGACCAGATGATTAACACGGATGATGGTTTGAGAGTTGACTTCAAGGATCATTGGGTTCATTTCAGAAAATCTAACACGGAACCGATTTTGAGAATTATAACGGAAGCTAAATCTAAAGCTGAGGCAGAGAGTTTTTCAGAAAAATATCTAGAAAAAATCAAAAGTTTATTCTAAATGAGAAATAAATAACTTCTCAGTATAACTTACTTCTTTTTTGAATATAGCGAATTAGGGCCTTGTCATAAAGGTCAGATGTATCGACAAGATTGTAGTCAATATTCGAATTTAGACATTCAGTCTTTAATCCTGTTTGTAAATTCTGACATAGCTTCACGATAAGCTTTTTGAATCTGGTAAGGTTGAGTTGTCAGTTCATCCCCTGTTTCCAAATCTTTAAAGATAGCGTCTTTACCAAAAGCGAAAGTCTTTTCCATCGGATCCAGAACCTGGAATACAATCACTTCATTCTTTTTATAGCTGAAATGTTTCAAAGCTTCTAATACAGAACCAATCTCATCAAAAAAATCTGAGATGATGATGACCAGTCCTCTTCTTTTAATCTTTTCCGCAGCTTCACTCAAACTTGCAGCAGTGTTTGTTTTTTCAGAAGGCTGAACATTAGCCAAATTTTTTAATATCTCCTGAAGATAAGCACGTGAGGATTTTGGCGGCAAATATTTATTTATTTTTTCTGCATAGAGAGTTAATCCAACAGCATCTTGCTGATGAACCATCAAATAACTTAATGCTGCAGCAAGAGTTAATGAGTATTCCAGTTTTGATAAATTTTTCCCGGAACTGTAAGCCATCGAATTGCTTGTATCCAGAAAAATATGACTCCTTAAATTCGTTTCTTCTTCGTATTGTTTTATGAAATATTTTTCAGTCTTGCCAAATACTTTCCAGTCAACATCTTTAAGATTATCTCCCTGCATGTAGGAACGATGCTCTGAAAATTCAACACTGAAACCATGATAAGGGCTTTTATGTAATCCAACCATAAAACCCTCAACAACAAACCTGGCTTTTAGTTCGAGCGAATTAAGCTTTGAAATAAATGTTGGATCAAGAAAATTTTAAAGTCCCTAACAGGTTTGTCCATTATTGTTCTTTAGCCATATTCTTTAAGAGAATTTCCTCAGGTGGGAGGCCCATATTATCCAACTCAGCTTGTGCAGATGAAGCCAACTCATTGTCAGGGTATTCAGTTAAAAATTGTTTATAATAAACCGTGGCAGTTTCATAGTTCTGAAGTTCATTAGCACTTATAAAACCTGCCATAAATAATCCTGAAGGCGCAAATTCGCTTGAAGGATATTCATCGTGAAGTTTTTGAAATAATTCAATTGCCTTTTCAAGATTTTCTTTATCAGAAAGACTTTTTATCTGTTTGTTCTGATAAATTGAAGCAAGCTGAGATAGCGCTTCAGGAACCAATTCACTATCCGAATGATCGTTAATTAGCTCATCAAATGCTGCGACAGCTTCAGGAATTCTTTGCTCTTTCAAATCCATTTGAGCTTCATCAAACAGCTCTTTATCAGATTTATTTGACGAACAGCCAAAGATTAAAAGTAACATTAAAAATGCGATTATTGATTTCATTTTTTTGCCAAATAGTGGATAAAAACTAAGTAAAATTATAATATAATACTTGAACAAGCAATGAATGAATTTTTCAATGAATTCAGAAGGGACATAAAAAAGCCAGCCCATATTTCAGAGCTGGCCTTTTAAAGAGCTGTCAAACTCGTAGAGTTCGAAGTTTAACTGTCCAAACTATTTGGTCAATATCATCTTCTTAACATCTATAAAGTTTGCACCATCAATTCCGGTTGCTTCAATTCTGTATAGATAAACACCAGAATTCAATGCTGAAGCATCGAAATTAACATTATGTGAACCTGCTACCAGATTTGTATTTACAAGTGTAGCAACTTCCTGTCCCAATACGTCAAATATCTTCAAGCTAACTTTTGAATCAACAGCTAACTGGAATGCTATTTTTGTACTTGGGTTGAATGGGTTAGGATAGTTCTGATCTAATCCGAATTCAGCAGGAGCTGGAACATCAACTTCAATTACATTTGAATATTCAAATGTTCCATCGAAGTCAACTTGTTTTAGTCTATAAGTATATGAACCAACTTCTACAGATTTGTCAGAATAAGTATAAGCTTGACTTTGGGTTGTTGTGCCATGACCGTCAACAAATGCGATTGCTTCGAAATCGCTGCCATTGCTTCTCTGAACTTCAAATCCCTGGTTGTTGGTTTCAGTAGCGGTGATCCACTGTAAATTAACAACACCGTAATCAGCAGTTGCGGTGAATGAAGTTAATTCTACCGGAATTGGATCTGAACCATATATACATACATTATCAACAGCCCACCACCAATCCCATCCGGGCTGAACTGATACAAATCTAATATTAAAATTGCTGAGTGCAACCATTGAGGTCATATCCCAGATTTCATGTGTATTTCTAATATCTATCTCATCAAATGTAAGTACATTCATCCAGGTAGTTCCACCGTCAGTACTTACATCAACATATGCAAAGTCTGCTGCATTTATTGCTTGCCAGTCATTATCAAATTCCAGCCATACTGATCCAAACATTGTTGCATCAATAGCACTATTTAAAGTTGCTGTAGAAAGTAATGTTGTTCCACTTCCACAAAAGTCAGCGTCCGCTGCCATTACATTTCCAGCTGCTGTTGGTGGCAAAGTATAGTCAGTTGTCTGGAATATATCCCATACACAGGTACCACCATCATTTGTAATTGTCCAGCCACCTAATCCAGCGGTAAAATCATCGCAGAATAGGTTAACTATATTTGGATCATCAATTGTAGTGAAAGTCCAATTCAGGCCAAAAGTCCAGCAAGTACCATCAGATCCGTTAACTTTCCAGGTATAGGTTGTAGAATAGTCCAAAGGTTCAACACCAGCTAAGGATAATGATGTTATTGGTGGACCAGTATACACACTTACACCATCGAAAAATACTTCAATTTCAGTAGCTCCAGCACCATTTACCCAACTTGCGGTATTACCCGTAAGTGGAACACCCGTAGCACCACTTGGCGGTGTAGGATCTGTAGCTTGTCCAACCGGGCAAGGAGGACCAGAAGGTGCTATTTCATAAACAACCATTTCATCAGGAACACCCTGAAGTAAGGCACCCATTACCAAAAATCCTGGTGTATGATCGGTTGATGTCCACAATCCTCCACCAATTCCTGCCGGATCAATAACATCCAGAGTTACATCATGTGTAACACCTGTCGCCAATCCAGTAGCAATATCAAACTGGTGAATTAGCTGAGGAGTTCCTGCACCAGTACCCTGATCGAATACCCAAAGGAATGGACCGCCAGGTGAAACATTATCATATGCAGAACCGTATTGGCCAGGTAAGCCGGTTACAATTTGATCCAGCTGTGTACCTGTTCTGTCAAACAAAGTTACTGGATCTGCCCAGTTGCCACACCAGAAACCATCATTAACTTCATCGTAAGCAATATTTCTTACAGTTACACCACTAACAGGTATTGTACCAATTAATGTTGGTGTAGCTCCGAAATCCATTTGATAGATAGTAGCACCAGAAGCACCACCGTAAAAATATTGGCCATCGTAAGCAAGATCCCTAAGTCCTGTTACACCCGGTACCTGAAAACTCTCTCACAAGAGCGCCTGTCATATCATATTCATGGATCAAGTTTGAAGCCCAGCGGGTGGTATAGTAATAGCCATTAGCATATTCAGCACCAGCATTTCCAGCGGCGCCTGAAGCAGCAGTAACATCAAATGAAAACAGTACATCCCAAATAGCATCTTCACCTGTAATGGTGAGTGAGCCTTGATTGGGACTAGCATCGACCGTAACATCAACACTTTTTTGTTGTGCTACTAATGTAAAACACCAAAAAAGTGAAAAAAGAATTGTAAAAACGAAAAGATTTTTCATGTGGAGACCCTCCAGAAATTAGTTGAAGATATGTTGATTAGTTGTTGTCCTATGAACAAGGTCATAATTAAAAACTATTCTATAAATGTTTGAAGTGATCCAAAGAAATAAATATTGCACACAAAATTTATACAATCAACATTAAGGAAAATTAACTATTCATGCAAATTTTCTAAGCATTAAATTCATTAAAAAAAAGGATATTTGCCTATCAAGAATCTTACCATTTAAATTTTTTATTCAAATTGTTATATTGTGGTTCTTCGCAAGTGACTCTTTTTCCATCTTCTTCTTAAATTCAACAAGTTTTTTTTGAATGTCAGAATTGGCGACACCCAGAATACACACAGCTAATATTGCTGCATTCTTAGCTCCGTTAATTGCAACAGTAGCAACTGGAATTCCAGGCGGCATTTGAACTATTGAAAGCAGTGCATCCATTCCTTCAAGAGATTTACCTTTAATAGGAACACCAATAACTGGCAGAGTAGTTTGTGCAGCGGTTACACCAGGAAGATGAGCAGCACCGCCAGCTGCAGCTATAATTACTTTTAATCCTCTGTCCACAGCGGACTTTGAATATTCGGCGTGCTGGCTGGGTGTTCTATGGGCAGAAAGCACTTTTACTTCATAACCAATTCCAAATTCCTTTAGAACTTTCACAGCATCTTCCATTACTGGGAGATCGGAATCACTGCCCATTATAATACCAACTTCAATTTTAGTTTCATTCATTTTTATTCTCACAGATTTTAATTTTTTAATTTACCAATTAATTATTCTTATTTCTTCACCATCAGATCTTAGCAGAACAGCTTTCTGTAAGTCGCTTCGGTATATTTTTGAACCAACATTTTCTAATCTTTCAATAATTTCACTGGAAGGATGACCAAATTTATTTTTAAATCCGGCACTAATCAAGCTTACTTCCGGTGTAACATAGTCCAAGAATACTTCAGAGGAACTTGTTTTACTTCCGTGATGCCCAACTTTCAAAACATCCGAATCAAGGAAATACTTATACTTGTTTGCATAAAATTTTTCGATTCTCTTTTCAGCATCTCCGGTAAATAGAAAACTTGTTTCTCCATATTCTAGTTTAAAGATACCGCTTCGGTCATTTGTAGATTTGCCTAACATACTTTTAAGATTTTCATCATACAAGAAGTAAAGCACAGTATTTCCTATTTCGTATTTATGTTCTTTGAAGTATCTAATAGGTATTTTTCTCTCACTGATAAATTCTTCAAACCTTTTATCTTTGCTGATAGAAGTATCAATTTCAGGTTTAAAAATCTCTCCTATCATACCTTCAAGAATAAGTGAAACGAAACCGCTATAATGGTCTGAATCAATATGTGTTACAATCCCATAATCTACTTTCTTAATTCCCAGGTAACTCAACAATGGCAAAATTACTCGTTCGCTATTATCAAAGAAAATGGTTGTATTTCCTGCATCAATTAATGCTGTTTTACCATTTGGGAATTTAATTAGAAATGCGTCTCCCTGGCCAACGTCAATCATCAAAATGCTGAGATAATTATCCGGCAATAAATTAGTATCATCTATTGAAGAATAAATAAAGGTATTAGCGAGGATCAAAATCAGTAAAACCAATTTTGATTTCATTGTATTGAATCTAGGAAGAAAGTAGAGTAAAAATATCAGCATTAAATAAAATATGATTAAATCTGCGATTGAGTAATTAGTAATACTTATATACGAAAATGATAAATCACCTGAAAATTTTATTATGCTTAAAATCCCTGCTGCAAAAAAGTCATTGGCAGCAGCAAAATATATTGCCACAAATGGAAAGATTACTGAGATGACAAGTGTAGCAATTGCTGAAGCAAGAATAACACCTATTGCGGGTATTACTATAAGATTTGTAAATAAGGCAATGACTGAAAATTTGTTGAAGTAAAGAAGAGTGAAAGGTAATGTTCCAATCTGTGCGCTAAGTGAAACGGCACAAAATAGAATCACATATCTAAAAAATTTATTTTGAATATTCCATCCATCAATTAAATTATTCATATAAGGTAAAATAATTCCAATTGCCAAAACCGCAGCAAATGAAAGTTGAAATCCAGGATTAAATATTTCATTTGGATTTAGGATAAGAATTATGAGAGCAGCTATAGAGATTGAGTTAATAAGATTTGTACTTCTGTTGGTTAAGAAAGCAATAATTAAGACTGTAGCCATCACAGTTGCTCTAAAAACCGATGGCGGCACTCCTGTGATAAACATAAAACAAATTAGTCCGAAGATAGTCAGCATCGAACGGAGGTAAATATTAAATCTTCCGAAGAGAAATATAAAAATCAAAATGATATATCCGACGTGCAAACCAGAGACAGCCAGGTACATGAACTACACCGGCATTAATAAACTGCTTCTTTGTTTCATAATTTATTTCGCCTCTGTCAGCAAGCAACAAACCACGCAGTAAAGCTGCTGTTTCAGAAGGATATGTACTTTTTAATTTGATTGTCAATCGATATTCTGATTTGGTGAATTACATTTTTGAAGTAATTCGTTTCTGAGTCCAGAATAGCAATCGAAGATATATCATTGATATTTAGAATACCTAGTATTTCTTTTGAATTCAAATACGCGTCGTAGTCAAATTCTCCAGGATTTCTTTTCTCTTTTCCCTTATGATAAAATCCTGTTACTTTCAGAATGTTTCCGGGTTTCAACTCATTGTATAATTCGCTTATTGCTTTGGTGCTTAGTTTTGCTTTGCAGAGAATGTTCAACTCATCTTTAATTAAAAATTCATCTGAGTAAATAGAATCAACTGATAGATAGAAAATAAGCTGGCCATCCCTGATAAGATCAATCTTTGCAATTTCCCCAACTGCTGTTGTGTTTTTTACTTTGTCAATTTTAGTCCAGAATGGATTGAAATTAGATTTATTAATTGCAGCGATATTATTCCCGATCGAGAAAACTAAAAACCCACTAAATATTAATGTGAGTAAATAATAGTAAGTATTGCTCCTATATTTATTGTAAAAAATAATTAAAAGTAAAATGGCTATGAAAGAAAGTATTATTGACAACATACTTAATTCAATAAAATGAGCAGATAAAATACCTGTGACAAACAGTATAGCAACTTTAATTACCGGAAAATCTTTCATTTACAATATTTGATTATTGCTTTTTTAATTTGAGTAATATCTGTAACGCTTTCAGCAATTGCCTTTGCAGATTTTCCTGCACTGATGGTTAATGCTGGGTTTCTTGTATGCGTCTTGACTGATAAATCTTCAAGATTTCCATGATCTGAACAAATAACGAGAGTCATTTTTTTTGAATTAACTTCATCTAAAAGTGTGAATAGAAATTCATCTAATTCAGAAAATAACTTATCAAATTCGTTGGCTAGTCTTAAATGACCAATATGATCACTCAGATAATATTCATACAAAGTGAATTTGTAATTTTCAGCAATTCGTAATAGCCGTCGTGCTGCAGTTTTTGGTTGTATAATTTTCAATTTATAACCAAGTCGTTTGTTCCATCCCTCATTGGTAAGTTCTGCGGTTAAAGCTCGCCCTGCTCTCACATCACTCACTCTATTTAACTTAATTCCTGATAGACGACAAGTAAGAGTTGTAACACTAAGGCGTGATCTACCTGAATTTACATAATCAAAAAAAACTTTGGGATAAGCATTTGCAAAATAGCTGCTTCTATATTTCTCCTTGAAGTAAACAAGGATGTTATCTTTTTGAAGTACAGGAATAGTTGTTGTATATGGAAATGGTCCATAATGTTTTCCTACAAACTTCGGTGCATTGAAACCACAAAACAGCGCTGCTTGTCCAGTGCCGCTTTGCGGCAATCCTTCAACTCCAAGTGTTGCATCAGTAGGGAAAAGAAAACTTTTTCCACTAGTTAATCTCTTGTTTTCGAGTGATGGAATCTCTCCAAATGTATTTTCGAATGCCTTAAATCCATATTTGAAGAATGGATTGAATTGGTAATCTTTTTTCCCAATACCAACACCATCCAGAAATACCATCAAAACATTATTCATATTTTTTATTTATTAGATTCAACAAGGACAGTTACAGGACCATAATTAACAAGTTGAACATCCATCATTGCACCAAATATACCTTCTTTCACTTTGTCATCACCTAAGTTTGTTTTAACTCTTGAAACAAATTTTTCATAAAGTGGAATTGCTTCGTCGGGTTTTGCTGCATCTGTGAAATTTGGTCTATTACCTTTTGCAGTTTCACCGTAAAGTGTAAATTGTGAAATAATGAGAATTTCACCATCGACATCTTTTACTGATAAATTCATTTTGTCCTCAGTGTCCTTAAATATTCTAAGATTGGAGCATTTATCTGCTATAAAATTTACATCATCTTCCTTATCGCCAGTTTTAATTCCTAAGAGAATTAACAATCCTTTGCCAATTTCCTGGTAATAGTTTTGTTCACTGATAGTGACTGATGCTGAATTAACTCTTTGCACAACTGCTTTCATTTAAATTCTCCATAAACAATACGATCAATATTTTGGTAGTCTTTAATCACGGTGATATTGTCAAAATTATTTCGCCTCATAATTTTTTTTACCTCATCAGATTGTCCTTGAGCAATTTCAAAAAAGAGTTTTCCATTTTTGTTTAATTTAGTTGATGCTTTTTCTGTAATCGTTCTGTAAAAATTATAACCGTCACTTTCATCAGTAACAGCGGTTCTTGGTTCAAAATCTTTTATTTCCCTTTGAAGTGATGAAAAACTTTGCTTTGAAACATAAGGTGGATTCGACACAATTAAATTAAACATTGGGAAAGTGTTGAAATCATTTTTCAAGATATCATGATTTATGAATTTAATCCTGTTCAAAACATTATGTCTATCAGCATTTTCCCTAGCAACTTGTAATGCTTCTTGACTAATATCAGTTGATATAATGTTTGCAGTTTTTAAATTTGTAGCGATTGCAATTGAAATATTACCGCTTCCGCAACCCACATCCAGTATCATTACATTTTTCTCTTTCGAGTACCTGATTAATAATATTTTCAACGAGCAGTTCGGTCTCTGGTCGAGGAATCAATACTGACTGATTTACTTTTAATTCCAAACCATAAAATTCAACTTTTCCCAAAATGTACTGCAATGGTTCAAAACTTACTCTTCTTTTTATATACTCCCGATAGCGTTGAAGTTCAACTTCGCTGAGAGGTCTGTCAAACAACAGGTATAAATCAAGTCTCTTACAGCCCATTATATCTGCAAGCAGAAGTTCTGCATTCGTGCGTGATGATTCAATGCCCTTCCCAGCAAGAAATTCCGTGGATAATTTAATTGATTCGAGTACGGTAATCATTTAATAATTTTTAGAAATACTTTTCTAATTTATTAAAACAGTTTGAATTATTCGGCGAGGAAGAAGTAAATAATTAATCCAAGATTTACTTCAAGAGCTATTAATGTTGCAGCACTTATCAAATCATAATTGTCAATTTCATCAACTAATTCAGGATTACCAGTTATTTTATACTCCTCGAATTTATCATCAGCTTCAAGTTTATAGTAAGCAGTAGTTGCCCCAAGCGCTATTGCTGTTCCAAGTAAAATAGTAAATAGTGTTGAACCGTAAAATTGTTGTTTGGGTGGTTGCCCGGTGAATAATAGTTCAGGTATCTTTCCGTTTGAGATTTCTTCAGGCATAACATAAATACTCTTATAATCTGGCTTATCCAGTTTAAGTTCTTTGAACCCTGCCTCTAGTAAGATTGGAGTAAAACCTACAAGTGAATCCCTTTCAAAGACATATACATCTTGTGGATTTGTGTTGAGAAGTGTCTGATCTTCAAAAGTATATTTGAGAATTAATTCTTCAGAATTTTCTACCAGTATTGTGTCTGTGACTATTTCTGCGTTCCATTTCTTTAGATCTTCAACGATCTTGATTGAATAAACACCTGGTTCTAATTCAACTTGAAACTCATTACCCACACCTATAAAATTATTATCAATAAATAGTCCTGCATTTTCACTATTGGTATTAATTGTGAGACTATTAGAACTCTCCTGTGCATATAAAACGCAGAACGATGATGCGATAATCACATACCAAATATATTTAATAAACAAGTTCATAAGCCCTGACTACTCCATCATCAAATCCGATGAATAAAGTTTTATTATGAATTACCGGTGTAAGTTTTGCTCTTCCTTCAAGCGAAATTGATTTAATTACTCTTCCATCTTCTTTATTGATCAGATGCAAAGCGAATATTATATCAGGCAAAATGATGATGTTCTCCGTAATCAATGGAGTTGCATCCAACAAACCAGTGAAATTTATTTTCCAATTTTGCATTCCATCAGTTTTATTTATTGAATAGAATGTCCCTTCTAAATTTCCAATGTAAACATTTTTTTCATCGACAGCAGGATTCATTAATATCCTTGCCCCTGAATCGAATTGCCAGATAATTTCACCATTTGAAACTTTTAATGCATATAAATATCCATTATTATTTCCCACGAAAATTAGACTATCGGAAATAGTTAAGCCTGAAAAAAAGACACCGCCAATTTTTTTTGCATATACTGAATCACCGGTTTCTGAATCGAGAGCAATTATCTCGCCTTTGTCATTTCCAAAAATTAATAAATTGTTTTTAAGTGCAGGAGAACTGCGGGTAGGAACTCTTGTATGAGTTTCCCATACTTTTTTTCCTCTTGATGTAAATTTATATGCTGAGCCTATTTCAGTTGTAAAATAAATTTCACTACTATCAGAGATCATTTGGGTCAACACTCTGCCTGGAAGTTCAATATTATGAAGTTCTTTGCCGTCTTTATAATTATAGTAAACTAGCTCTGTTAGACTTTCATTTTCAATTGCCACAGGAAAAACTATATTATTCTTGTATGGTATAGGTGTTGAATAAACACTTCCAGTGCTGTATTTAACTTTCCCTATTTCTTTGCCGGTATCAAATTGGTAGCAGAAAATTCTTCCGGAAAGATCATTAATGAAAACAAGATCACTATAAATCGCAACGGATGAATTCAGAAAGCTTCCATACATTTCATTTTCCCATTTCAGAACTAGTGAATCTGATATCGTTGTCGGGATATAAAATTCTCTCGAAGGATTTTTGCCAAACATTTGATATGGATTTTTATCCAACTTTACAGAATATTTGATAACAGATCTGGCACAGCCATAGATTAAAATAGGAATTAACAAAAGAATTATTTTATATTTCAAAAGTCCCATCCAAAAAAGAATTGATAAAACCATCCTTCTTGAAATACTGAATACTCTTTTTCTATTCTTTTACCAATGTCGTAACGAAGCGTAAGTACACCGAAAAGATTAAATCTGAATCCGAAACCAACTGAGCCAAGAGTTTCAGTATACTGATTATTCCACGCACCTCCCATATCATAAAAAATTGCGCCTCTAATTCCCGGAAATCCTAATCTGAGAAACGGAAACCTGATTCCAACTTGCTCAATCAGTGGAAAGCGAAATTCTACAGAAGTAAACCAGATTTTTTCACCTCTGATTCCAAAACGTGGCCACCCTCTTAAATCCCAACTTCCACCAATAAAATATAATCTTGCTTCTTTTCCTTCATTGTAAAATAACGCAGCTCTGAATGCCACGAGTGTTGTGAGGGCAAATCGTTGGTAATGTCTGTAGTCCAAAATAACTGAGAAGTAATTTACATTGCTGTACTTTATATCTGTTGTATAACCGAGATAAATTGCCGCACGCATTCCATCAATCGGCCCTGTAAAACCCCAGATAGAATTATCAATAACCCAACCGACAGTGTTTGTAAATAAGGTTGCTTCTCTTTCTATAACATTGGCAATAACTTCTTTATTTGAATTTCTTAAAGTAATGGTGGTTTCAAGCCGTTGAAATTTAGAAATAGGATAACTTAACAGAAAAGAACCTCCGAAGCTCCTTTCATAATAATATTCATCGACATCTGAATAGTCATATACTTCTCCGCTTAAATGAAAAATTCCGAAACCATAGTTTACCCGCTTGGCAAAATTTAATTTCTGGATTACAACATTGAAGCTATTGAGTATTTCACTTTGCACCGATGCATTATTATAAATAAGAAATGTGTACCTGTCATCCCCCAAAAGATCACTGATTGAAAAAATTGCACCGCCTCTGGTTCCAAAAATCGGGTCGGTGGCAACTACACTCTGTGCAAAGTCAAGCGAATATTCTTTTTCGTAAACTAATTTTTCATCCTCTGACGGAACGTCGATTGATTGTGCATACCAAATTTTTAATGGTAAATTCATATCCATTTCAATTGTATATAAAGAATCATTTATTTCATTTTGATGATCAAAGACATAAATGTTGAAGGAATAATTTTCGAGACCAGAGAAAGTTATTCTGGTCGAATCAATATACCTGGGATTAAAAACACTCGAAATAAACTCGGATATTTTATGAACTTTTGTTCCGAATTCCCCATCATTAATTTTCAGTTCATATAAATTTCTTACTCCGTTATAATCGGATGTAAATAACAAAGAATTTTTATCGGGAGAAAGTTCCGGCGAGAAATTATTGGCATCTAGGTTTGTAATGTATTCAATTCGAAAATTGTTAATATCTACAGAAAATAAATTGTATTTCTTTTCGAACTTTCCGCCAGTCCGGTCAGAAGAAAATATCACTTGTTGATCATTGATTCCAAATACAGGATCTTTGTCATCATAATAGTCATTGGTTAATCTTACCAGCTTATCTTCAATCAAATCATAAATATAAATATCGCTGAAACCTTTTCTGTCAACGGCATTAAAGACGATGCGATTACCATCCTCTGAAAATTTTGGCGAAGTAATAAAAAGGAGACTATGCTCCTGATATGTTCTAATTATTCTGCCTTCAGAAATCGAATAAAAGTGAATTGCATCATTTCCGCCCATCTTCGTATTGAAGACGATTATTCCATCCTTTGAAATATCAATGGCAGACTGAAACAAATGAAAAGCTTCAAACTCTTCTGTTTGCTCGCCGCGAAGAACCAGTTCAGTTGAATATAGGGGAAAATATTCGTTAGTTAATTCAGCTCTGTATAATGATGCATAACCATCTCTGTTGGCAACAAAATAGAGGAAGTTACGATTCTTAACTTTATAATAAACCGGGGAAAAATTGAAACCTTCTTCAGTAACTTTTAATGAACCAAACTCAGTCGGATAACTTGTTTCTAATAAAGGATAATATTTTTTTCTTAGCCAATAACTCCATTCAGCATTTATTTGTTCAAATGATTGCTTAAAAGTAGTTTCCATAACTTCATCAAAGTTAGAGTACATCCAGAAGTTGTCGATTAATAATCCAATTTTAGGTTCACCATATTTCTCAGCAGCAAATTCAAGAAAACTCTGCCCTTCTTTGTACATAAGAAAAGTACCATAGATCGCATAGATATTTTCGAGGTTAACGAAATAGTTATTTATGACAGCATCTCTCATGAGCATTTCAGCTTGCGCGTCCCATTGAGTTGAATAGAACTCTGCTAGTCCTTCCACAAACCAAAGTGGCGGCAACTTGTTAGTTGGTATTCGATGATCTTTTAAGATTCTGTAAACTTTATTTGTCATAAAAACATGAACAAGTTCATGCCTGATGACATGTCGAAAATCCTGCAAGGAACCATTACTCGGAAGCACAACTCTTCCTTTTAAAAATTCAAAGAAGCCTCCAACACCTTCCGGAATTAATCCGGGCGTAGTGTTAGTTTGTTGAAAATCATTACTTGTATTATAAAATATCAGTGGAATTCTGCGGGAGACGATATGGTTCATCCTGACTTTAAGTTCTTCGTACATTTCTTCTGCATACTTTGCCCCTATTTGTGCAACGAACTCCATTTCCCCATAATAATAAATATTGAAATGTTCGGTATACATAATCTTCCAGTCAAATTCTTCGTACTGAACTTTATTTCTACCAAAATATAAAAATTGCGCTAAGGTAAGATCACTAACGAGAAGTATTAGAAAAAAAATTATTAAAAATATTTTTCTTGTGTTGGAAAAGAAAACAAGCATAAAACCGGATAAAATTTGTAATGATTATTTTATCATCCGGAGCGCTAAAGTTAAGTGAGTCGTTTCTTCATCCTATGAATAAAATCAATCTCCGAAGGATCGAATCCACGTAAAACCGATGCGTAAAAAGATATCCAATCAGATAAGAAAATCAAATCCATAATTCGTACCTTTTTGCTTGCTTGATCACTGCTGAGAGTCAGAACTTCAACTTTTTGTTCGGTGAGCATTTCTTTCAATGCATCAAATCGCTTTAAGTTCTGAGGATGAAAATCCCTATCCAGCAAGTAAATAACCTTCGCATTGAATTGTTTTTCTTTACAAGATTCCCAGCCGATAATTTCATTGTGGTTCATTTCCGGAATAGAATTATGAAATGCATGTAACTTTGCGTTTTCATTCATCTGACATTTTAACCTGTAACCAGTTGAGGTAAGAAATTCAGACGAGTAAATAACGGGAATGAAACCTACTAATTCTTTGGCCATTTGTACAGCTCTATTATTTTCAGAAGAATATTCTTCGGCTCTGTTTTGCCAAAGATTGATTATCATCTTCACAATATTATCTTCATTAGCTAAGCCAAGTTCCTGCATTAATTTCAGCAAAGAGAAAAAGCTTTGTCCGAGTGAATATCTTGGCTGATAACCACTTTGCAGATTTACAATCGGCAATTTATTAGTCGCAGCAATTTCACCTAATCTTTCCTCCAGAAGTAATAGCAACGATCTTACTTTTTTTCTTTAATGCTTGTTCAAAACAAGAAATTGTTTCTTCAGTGTTGCCGGAGTAGGAAGAGATAATAACCAGAGTTTCTTCATTTACATAGGAAGGAAGATTATAGCCTCTTACAACTGTAAAAGGTATCTTGAATTCACCTGATAAATAATCATTAAGTAAATCTCCACTTATCGCTGACCCGCCTAATCCGCAAAAAACGATTGAAGAAAATTTATGAGTCTTTAGGGATGATACATCAAATTTATTATTCCAGGCATCCGATACTTGCTTATGTGTTTCCTGAAGAACTTTAAATTGATTTTGTGTATCGTACTTTTTAATGAATTCGTTTATATTCATAGAAGTTAAATTATTTGTCTGGTTCTTGTAATTTTATTTTTAGTAAAGAAGTCTTCAATGGCTGCCTTTATCTCTTCTTCAGTTTGTAGTTTAAGACATTGTGCCGCAAGTCGTTTTGCTTTTTTAAAATCACAGCTTCGTATAATTCTTTTAGCATAAGGAATAGTTGAAGATGAAAGACTTAAGCTATCAAGCCCAAGTCCGATTAAAAGCGGCATTGCGAGAGTGTCTGCAGCCATTTCCCCACACAGGCTTACAGGCTTTTTTGATTTTTTTGTTTCATCAATAATGTGTTTTAAAGTATTAATAACAACGGGACTAAATTCCTGATAGAGTTCAGCCACCAGGTCGTTACCTCTGTCGACAGCCATCAGATATTGAACTAGATCATTTGTACCGATACTCACAAAATCAACTTCCTTCGAAAAATCTCTTGCCATCACAGCCGCAGATGGAACTTCAATCATAATTCCAACTTCAATATCCTGATCAAACTTAATCTGTTCACTGCTCAGTTCTTTTTTACATTCTTCAATGATTCTTTTTGACTCCCTGATTTCCTTAAGAGTGCTTACCATCGGCAGCATCATCTTAATATTTTTATTCTCACTCGATTTCAGAATTGCTCTTACCTGCGTTTTGAACATTACAGGGTTTTCAAGTAAAAGTCTAATTCCTCTTAAGCCAAGGAAGGGATTAGGTTCTTCAAAATCTAGGAAACGGAATTTATCTCCACCAATATCAAATACCCGGATTGTGATTGTGTTGGGATAAATTCTTGAAGAAAGCTTAGAGTATATCGTAGTTTGTTCATCTTCAGATGGGAATTCTCCAATCTCATTTAATATTTGCTCTGACCTATAAAGACCAATTCCGCTTGCACCACTTGTAACAACCATTTCTATCTCACCAGAGACATCAACATTTGCAAGGAGCTTTATTTCTCTTCCATCTTTTGTGATGGCTTTTTCATCTTTAAGTTCTTCCAGATCTTTCTGTAATTCAAGAAGTCTTTTTCTTTTTTCAATAAAAAATTCTTTTTGCTCAATTGAAGGTTTTGTAATTACATAGCCATAAAAGCCATCAACTATTATCTCATCACCATCTTTTATCCGGGCTGTTGAGTTATGCGTGCCGACAACTGCTGGAATATTAAGAGATCGAGAAATGATTGCAGCGTGAGAGGTCAAGCCACCATGATCAGTGACAAATGCAAGTACTTTATTTCTTGAAAGTAGGATAGTATCAGCCGGCGTAAGAGAATCACTCACCACAATTACATTATGATCAATTTTTGAACCCCATCTTTTCTTTTGAAGGTTTCTTATAATCCTCTGTTTAATATCCTCAATATCCATAGCTCTTTCCTTCATATATGCTTCGTTGGAAAGGAACATTTTGCTCTGGTATTTTGATATTTCATCGTCTACTATATACTCAGGTGATTTTTTTTCGGTCTCGATTCTCTCTACAATCGCATCTAGTAAAATCGGATCATCAAGTATCATCAATTGGGCTTCAAAAATTGCAGCACGAACTTCATCCATTTTTTCCCGGGCAATAGTAAAAATTTTATTCAGCTCTTTTTTCGATTTAGCAATTGCCTCGGTTAAATCACTTTTTGCTTTTGCGATATCATCTATATCGGCTTTACTAATCTGAAGTTTTTCTTTGGTGTAAAGGTATGCTTCACCAATGATAATCCCCGGTGCAGCCCCAATGCCTGCGATTTTATTTTCAGAAGCCCGGTATATTTCTTGAAATGATTTCAAAGTTCGTCAAATCCTCTTTCGAAATAATCTAATATTTCTTTGGAAGCCTGCTCTTCATCTTCACCGTTAAAAGATAAAAATAATTCAGCACCTTCTTCGGCGGCAAGAGTCATCACACCGATAATGCTTTTTCCGTTAATACTCATACCATCACGTGAGATGAAAAATTCACATTTATATTTCGCTGCCATTTTTACAATGGTTGCTGCAGGTCGTGTATGCAAGCCTGCTTTGTTAATTATTTTAATAGTTCTTTCTATCATTAACTCGTTCTGTGAATTAGAGAATCAGCAAGCCATTTAAATATTTTTTTATTTTTTTCATCGAGCAAATTAATAGATCTTAAAGCTTTTTGTGTGTATGCTCTGATCTCACTCCGGGCATCATCAAGCACGCCAAGCTTTTCATAAATCATTTTGTAATTTAAAACCTGGTTTCTCCTGACACCTTTATTTTCAATAACCTTCTTTAATTTTTTCCGATCTTCTCCTCTTGATTTTTCAAGTGCTTCAAGGAATAAAAAAGTCTTCTTTCCTTCAACAAGATCACCGCCAATTGTTTTGCCAAATTTCTTTTCATCTGCAGAAATATCCAAGAGATCATCCTGTATTTGAAATGCAATTCCAAGGTTTAATCCATAATTTCCCAATGCATTTACCTGCGATTTTGTCCCGTCACCGAGCAATGCTCCAATTTTGCAACACATTTCTGCCATTGCTGCAGTTTTCTTTTTGATCATTATTATGTATTCAGAAAGCGAGACATTTTTTCTCGACTCAAAATCAGTATCAAGACTTTGACCTTCGCAAACTTCTATTAAACCGTGAGTGAAAGAACTAATCACTTGCTTTGCACTTCCATTGCAATCTTTTAATAAGTACTCATATGCAATTGAAAGTAAACTATCTCCGGTAAGTATTGCAGTGCTGTTATCATACATTTTATGAAGAGTTAGTCTTCCTCTTCTCTTATCGGCATTATCCATAATATCATCGTGAACAAGCGTAAAGTTATGAAGCATCTCAACCGCTGCCGCAGCATTATAAGCATCTTTGAAATTTCCTCCAACAGCTTTTGATGAAAGTAAGACAAGCAAAGGTCGTAGTCTTTTACCACCACTGTTTAGAATATATGATCCCGGTTCATACAGTGATGCCGGTTTTCTTTTTTTGAGCGCACTGGAAAGAATTTTATTTATTTTTTTTCTTTCAGTTTCATACAATGAGATGTAATTCATATTTTTCATTAGTAAAGAAGTTCTTTTCTCAACAGTTTGTTTTTTCTTAATTCTTTTAATGAATTTGAACCGGTTAGAAACATTATTTTTCTTACTGTCTCAAACCAATTGAAGACTAAATTATTTACGCCCTCTACTCCTTTTGACATCAAGCTGCTTTAAGATTATTCTCGCTGATGCAACATAATCAGCACCAAGTGCAAAAGCTTTTGCAGCATCAATAGCAGAATTTATTCCACCTGAGCCAATGAGAACAAAATCATATTTCTTTTTCAGTTTTGAATTTTCCCTCAAACAATAAGAAGTTGGCAATCCCCAATCCCAAAAATAATCATTCTTGGTATGATTTATTTCTCAGGATTTCAATACCTGCCCAGCTTGTACCACCTGCACCAGCCACATCAATTCCTTTTACACCAGTTTCAAGTAATCGTTTTGCCACATCTGAGGATATTCCCGACCCAATTTCTTTAACAATCACCGGAATATTTATTTCTTTAGTAAGCTTTCGAAAACTTTTTAGCAATCCTTTGAAGTTAGGAGTTCCTTCTTTTTGAAGCTAGCTCTTGTAACGGATTTAGATGAATTACAAAGGCATCGGCCTCCACAAGATCTATCAACATTTTAATTTGACCATTTGACTTCAACTTCACAAATTCCGCAGCACCAAGATTCCCAAGAACAGGAACTGATTTAGCATTTCTTTCTTATAACAGAGTAAGTTTTCCTGTAGTTTACATTTTCGAGTGCCTGCCTCTGACTGCCAACTCCAATTGGAATCCTCAATTCTTCAGCAGCTATCGCGAGCTGTGCATTAATATTTTCTGCTTCTGCTGTGCCTCCGGTCATGCAAGAGATAATAAACGGATAATTAATTTTCTTTTTGAAAAATTTTGTCTCGAAGGATATTTTATCAAGTTCAACTTCCGTTGCTGCATCGTGGATAAAATCATAATAATCGAAACCATTTGTTTTTGTTTTGAAAGCAACATCTGAATTTAGACTTAAATCCAAATGTTCTTTTTTTCTTCGTGATGTAGCGTTGTTTGAATTTTCCATTAAAAGCAGTTGAAACAATAAATTAAATATGTACCAAATTATTAAATTTTACAGTTAAATACCTGATATCAATTACGGTTGCTTATGAAAAGTAATGTACTCATTATCTCCAATGAAAAGCTTGCTTACTCTTACTTCACCTCTTAAAGCATTGGTCAATAGCATTTCATCAGCATTTACCAGCTCTTCAATTTTTATATTTTTTTCGATGACATTCCGATGCATTTCAATGAAGTATTTTCGATAAACACCCGGTAGTGCTCCAGATTCTAAAAAAGGAGTATACCATGAATCTGCTTTTCTTAAAAATATATTTGCCCGACTTCCTTCAGCCAATTCATCTCTTTCATTGAAATATAATACTTCATAAAATCCTTTCGAACTAAAGTAGGAGTACTCATCATCGTATAATTTTCGATGTGTAGTTTTGAAGTGTCTGAATTTATCTATTGAGTTAATTGTATTTTGGGAGACAATTACTGAAACATTCTTGGGCAATCTTGAAATATGTGAGACATCAATTCTTACTTCTCCCCATTTATTTAATTCGATTCTGATTTTTTTGTTTTGCCGTTTACCAATGCCAGAGAATTACACTTTCAATCTTTCTCCTAATCTTTTTCTCATTGAATTTAAATAGAAAATAATTTGCAGCGGATTTCATCCTGGCAAGATGTTCATCAAGAAATGTTATTTCTCCATTTTTATATTTCATTGTTTCAAAGATTTCAAAATAATCCAGATGCTCGGTCAAAAATCTGCTCTTCAGAAGCACTTCTTCAAATTCACTTTTCGGATCACTATCCCAAACAATTCCGGAACCCAGACCCATTACTCCTTCACCAGTGTTCTTATTAATTGCAATAGTTCTGATTGCAACATTCATTTTTATTTCGTTCGAAGTAATTAAACCAATCGAGCCTGTATAAATTCCTCTTTTATCTTTTTCTATTTCATTGATTATATCCATAGTTCTTATTTTAGGAGCACCGGTCACAGATCCACACGGAAAAATATTCTGGATTATTTTCCTGATATCTGTTTTCTTTTTCAGCTTTCCCTGAACTTCACTCACCATTTGAAATAACGATTCATATTTTTCAATTCGAAATAATTCCGGAACAGTTAATACTACCATAGCGGCAAATTCTTCCCGAGGTCATTTCTAATAAGGTCAACGATCATGACATTCTCAGCAAGATTTTTTTCACTTGTCTTTAAATCTGTTTCAGAAATTCGATCTGAATTTTCATTATGTCCTCTTCTAACTGTACCCTTCATCGGATGTGAAATAATCTTTTTATCTTTTTGATGAAAAAATAGCTCTGGAGAAAGAGAGATAATAAATGTATCATTATTATTTATAAATGCTGAATATTTTGCTGACTGGTTGAAGAGTAGTTTTTGAAAGAATGAAGAGTATGAACCACTGAAATTAAACTTTCCTTTAACAGTATAATTAACCTGGTATGTATCTCCTGCTTTTATATAATTTTTAATTTTTCCAATATCGTTTACAAATTCATCTTCTGAACGATTTAATACAAAATCTGAAACAGAATATTTATCGTTCGAAAAATCATCAATAATAATTTTAGAAGACTTTAGTTTTTTCACTTCCCTCTTTTCAAAGAAGAAAAACTGAATTAGCTTTTCACTATCGTTGTCTATAAGATTGGCTAACTTTTCTTCAAATAAGAATCCGGCTTCATATTTTATCAATGAATAACCGAAATATCCTTTATTTATTAATTTGTGGATAAGCTTGAATGAAAAGTCAAGATCCTCCTTTTTATAGATTGTAATAACTTCAGTTGGCTTGAGGAAGAGATATGACACAGCTTTCTTATAAACTGATGGAGTGTAGAAAAAAGCAGAGTATGAATTTTCCTCAACTAACTTTATTATATCATCGAATTTCATACTATTTTATCAATACAAAAAAATAAATACACTTTAAAATTATTTGGAATCATATATGCAAAAACCCCGTCTTTCCTTCTGGCAAATATGGAACATGAGCTTTGGTTTCCTTGGAATTCAATTTGGATTCGCCCTTCAAAATGCAAATGTAAGCAGAATCTTCGAAACTTTAGGAGCCAGCATTGATAACATTCCCATCTTATGGATTGCCGCTCCCGTAACAGGCTTAATTGTTCAACCGATAATCGGACATATGAGTGATAACACCTGGAACCGGCTAGGAAGAAGAAGACCTTATTTTTTAGTTGGAGCTATCCTTGCTTCGATCGCGATCATAATTATGCCAAACTCTCCTGCTCTCTGGATTGCAGCTGGAATGCTTTGGATAATGGATGCATCAATAAATATTTCAATGGAACCGTTTAGAGCTTTCGTTGGTGATATGCTTCCTTCTGAACAAAGAACTGCAGGTTTTGCGATGCAAAGTTTTTTCATAGGAAGCGGTGCAGTAATAGCATCCGCATTACCTTATATGATGACAAACTGGTTTGGTATTTCCAACATTGCTCCTGCAGGAGAAATTCCGGATTCAGTCAAGTTCTCATTTTATTTTGGTGCGATTGTTTTCTTTCTTGCTGTTGCCTGGACTGTTTTAAGAACAAAGGAATATTCTCCTGAAGAATTAAAGAAATTCAGTGAAGCTGAAGAAACGCATAAAGGCAAAAGTAACCCGAATACAAGTTCCTGCAAAAAGATTTTTCAAAGATGGTTCAATCTGGTTGATGCTTGGAATTTTAATTACAATTATCATCTCAATCAGCATTAATGAAATTGACTACGGTTTATATGTTCTATTCGTTGGCGGTGCTGCTTTTGGCATTCTACAAATCATTGCTGGCTATCTTGTAAAAAACAATAAGTCTGAAAGCGGTTTCGTTGTTGTAGCTCAACGATCTTTACAATATGCCAAAAACAATGAAGCAGCTTGCGGTTGTTCAGTTCTTTTCCTGGTTTGCTCTATTTGCTATGTGGATTTATACAACACCCGCTGTAACTCATCACGTCTATGGTGCATCAGATCCAACAACAGCTTTGTATAATGAAGGTGCTGATTGGGTTGGTGTGCTTATGTCAGTTTATAATGGATTTGCTGCAGTGATGGCTTTCGTTTTAGTTTGGCTTGCAAAGTTAACTAACAGAAAAACTGTTCACTTAATTAGTCTTGTTATTGGTGGTTTGGCTTTAGCTTCATTTTATTTGATTAAGGATCCAAATCTACTTTTAGTTTCTGAACTGGGAATTGGTTTAGCCTGGGCATCAATTCTTGCAATGCCTTATGCTATTTTAACTGGTTCCTTACCTGCAGAAAAGATGGGAGTATATATGGGAATTTTTAATTTCTTTATTGTAATTCCACAAATTACAGCTGCAAGCATTTTAGGATTTTTTGTGAGAGACATTTTTGCTGGAGAAGCAATTTATGCTCTTGTTTTAGGTGGAGCTTCAATGATTGTTGCTGGAATTATGGTAATGTTTGTGGATGATGTTGATGAAGTAAAAAATTAAATTACCCTCCAATACTTAAAAATAAAATTGCTAACAGACCGCTGGCGAGTGCTAAAACACCCCAGCGGTTTAGTTTTTCCTTCCAGATTAGAAAAGCCATCAAAGTAGTAAAAATAATTATTCCCACATTTGTTAATGGATAAACTAAAATTGCTGGAAGTAATGCTAGCGCACCAAGCAAAAAAACTGTACTAAAGACATTTGGTACACCGAGTGCCAATCCCCACAATGCTGTTTGCTTCACGATTTTTATTTTTTTAATGATGATATAAATTGAAGAGTACACAAACGCTGATGAAAAAATAAAGAATACAAAGAACGGCTCCTCCTGTTCTGGTCTCCAGCTTTTAAACACCTTCATTGAAAAATCATTTATTCCGATACCGATAAGTACAGCAATGAGAAAAAGATATTTTAATAATCCGTCCCCTTCCTTGTTATTTCCTTTGACTGAAAAATAAAACAGGATGAATGTTATTGCAGTAAATAAAAACCCAATCAGGTGAAATTCATTTGGTATTTCATTATAGATGATTATAGATAGAAGAATGGGAATAATTACAGATAATCTTGAACTTGTTGTTGCTAAGCCTGTTCCGGCATAACTGACTGATTTTGCAAATGCAAAAAATGAAAGTACAAATATCAATCCAAGTACTGCTCCAAATATCAGTGTTTGAAAAGAGAACGATTTTGATTCATTGAATAATAATAGAGTTAGTGCTATTAACGAAGCAACCAGGTAGTTACCAGCCAGAAGAACAATTGGTTCCCCTTTCTTTGTATCACTGTATTTTAAAATTAATGCAATGCTAGTTGAGCAAAGAACTGTTAAGAGAAGAAAGTGCATTGATTGGTTTTATTTTTCCTATTAAAATTTCAAAAACTAAAATAAGTAAGAGAATTGATCATAAAAAAGCCCCGAAGTAATTCGGGGCACTTCTTAACTCTGTTTTCTGACTATTTTAATAAAACCATCTTCTTAGTTTCAATAAAAGAACCCGCTTGTAGCCTATAGAAATAGATGCCGCTTGGTAAAGAGCTTGCATCAAATTCAAATTCATAACTTCCTTTCGGTTTTTCTTCATCCACTAGTATTGATATCTCCTTCCCCTGCAAATCATAAACCTTCAATATTACTTTACTTCTCTCTGGTATAGTATACCTGATTTTTGTTGATGGGTTAAATGGATTTGGATAGTTGTTTGAAATATTATAATCAATATCTTGTTCTTCAACGTTCTCTAACTCTGTTATTATATATGAATAAGTATATTTTTCCACATTCAACCAATAAGACCCATCCCATTCTTGAATGATTTCTTCAGTTAGATCATTATTTATATTATATGTGTATAGAACCCTACCACCATTATCCCATTCAGTTCCATTCCACATTTGACGGATTTCTTCTATACGGTTATTATACGCATCATAAGAATATAAATATCTTAAAAAATTTATCCCGGATGAATATTGAGCTAGCATTTCGATCAGATTATTATTGGTATCATATGAATAGAAAACCTGAAACATATCATTCCATATATTATTATTCCAACCCTGGTCTAACTCTTCAATCAATTTGTTCTCTGTGTCGTATGAGTATATGTTTCTCCAGGAATTCTCCCATTGATCGTTATTCCATTCAAGAAGAGTTCTAATTTCAAGAAGTGAACCATCTTTTTTATGGATGCGATGAATTTTGGTTTGTGATTGAGATAAATCAACAGTTTGAGAATAAATATTGGAAGAGAAAAGAATTATAACAACAATCACGATTAATGAAATAGTTTTCATTTTAGCCTCTCCATTAGTTATTGATGAGAATTGATAGTTTTTTTAGATTTGAAATAGAAGACGAGTTGATGATGAGATAACTATTTAAAAACATATTGATACCCTTTATAGAAGATTTGATTTATATTAAATCAATCCGCTTAGCTAAATGAGCTTGATATTAATTGATATATTTAAAGAGTATCAACTTTCATATTCAAATTCAATTTAAACCAAGCTCAGAGCAAGTCATTTGAAATTGCACTTTTTACTATTATCAAATATCAATGATTGTTAACTACACTTTCTCTAATATTATTTTACTAGCACCATCTTCTTAGCTTCAAAATAATCTCTTGATTCAAGTTTGTAAAGATATTCACCACTATTAATTTTTTGCATTGAACTCTGCCTTATATGTTCCAGCTTCTTTAATCTCATCAACTAAGGTTTTTAGTTTATTACCATTAGCATCAAAAATCTCCAGTTTTATTTTCATTTTATCCGGGACACAGTATTTAATTGTTGTCCTCGTCTTAAAAGGATTAGGATAATTCTGGCTTAACTGAAATTCAGTCGGTACTATTTCTTCCATATCTTTCTCACACTTATTTGTAGGGACAAGTCGCGACTTGCCCCTACGATGAATTTTTTACTTAAGTAACATCATTTTTCTAACCTGAACGAAATCCCCTGCATTTATTTGATAGAAATATACTCCACTGGGCAGCGTTGCTGCATTTAAACTAACTCGATGTGTTCCAGCTTCTTTTTCTTCGTTTACCAATTGCATTACACTTTCACCCAATGCGTTGTATACAACCAACTTAACTTGTGAATTTATTGGTAAGCTATAACTTATAGTTGTAGACGGATTAAAGGGATTAGGATAATTTTGTTGTAATGCAAAATCTATCGGTGCTAAGTATTATCTACTAAAACCTCATCGCTGTACTCATAACTACCATTAAAATCTATTTGCTTTAACCTGTATGCAAGTGATGAAAAAGCCTGTATAGTAGCTTACATCATCTGTATAAGAATACTCTTTCGGTTCTGTTGTTGTTCCGTGTCCTTCTTTAAATCCTATTGTTACCCACTCACCTAAATTTTGGTTACTAAGAATTTTCCTTTCAATTTCAAAACCAAGATTGTTTGTCTCAGTTGCAGTAGTCCAATGAAGATTTACTTTTCCAAATTGTGTTGTAGCTGTAAATGAAGTTAACTCAACAGGAATTGGCCATTCCCAGTATCCCCAAGAGAAGCAGGACCACCAACATGACCTATATCATTTCTTAAAGTAAGGTGTGCAGGATATAATGGATTACCTAAATTGTTGAGGATCTTCAACATCATTATATTGTGGATCAGGATTTCCGGAATCGACACAAGGAGAAGTATCTCCAACAAATGATAAAATTCTGAGCCCATATCAAATAGAGGATGACTCGTTAATATTTCCTGTTCCTGTCCAACCACCCTCAACATCTGAATAAGTTAACAGTTCACAGTACCAGCAATTTGTGGATCTACTTGGTGCAGTATTTCCCCATAAAATACAATTCATAATGTTGGAAGTCATATCATGTGTATAAATTCCACCACCTGAAATACCTGCACTATTATTATACAATGTATTATTTGTAAGATATTGATCGGCCAGAACATCACCATATTCTAGTTGTATTTTGAGTTTGACTCAATCCAGGTTTGAATGAATCCTCTAATACCAAATCAACAAATATTCCACCACCATAAATACTTGAATAATTATCAACTATAACATTGTTTTCTATTACTGGTGTATTAGTTGTCACAGTTGATAAATATCAATACCGCCACCCCTGAGATTATTAGTTTGAACCGTATTGCCTTTAATCAAGTTGCTAATAATATACACGCCATTAATAGGTCCCCATATATCAATTCCTCCACCAGTAGCAATTGATACCATGTAGACAGTATTGTTTGCATCTATCTTGTTATTAAGATATAAGCTGAATTAACCATTGACTGTAAAACTTTATTCCACCTCCGATGCAGCAACAGTTCCATTGCAAGTATTATTCCCAATAATGTTATTTGCGATTATAACGTTACCTTCATTATAAAATTAGAATATATTCCTCCACCATAAGCCCAAGATGAATCAATCGCTGAATTATTTCTTATAATATCTCTATCGTATGACAGTTGTATAGATACTATGTGATTTAGATATATTATGTTCCAATTGAAACAGTATTATTTTCAATTCTTTCACTAATATTGTTTATAAGTTAGTCCCGCCAGCATGTATATACTGCTATACCTCCACCACCCGCGTAGAATTATTAATGTCCCTGTCCCACTCTGTTATTGTAAATCCTTTTAGACACTAGAAGTTGTATCTTCTCCACTTTGAACATACACTACAAATGCAGAATCAGGATTTGATGGCTTTGAAGCCATCTATTATTGTGTTTGTAATGTGAGATGTATCTCCATCGTTAATAAAATAGCTTGGCAACTGTAATAGCTTTACCTTTAAAGTTTATGTTTTCTAGGTATGTGCCTTCAGCAACGAAAACAATATCCCCATTGTTTGCAGCATTAATTGCTGCCTGAATTGTCGAGTAATCTCCCGGAACGTTAATCGTAACCTGTGAATTCAGGATAGATAACGGTAAGAGAACAAAAAGAATTACAAAAAAACTGTTTCATAACTTCCTCCTTTAATGATTATAAATAATTATAGATTCATACTTATTTTAGTAGAATCATCTTCTTTGTTTCAACAAAAGAACCTGCTTGTAGTCTGGTAGAAATATACTCCGCTTGGAAGTTCGTTCTGCATACCAGGTTATTTCATAAGTGCCAACTGATTTTTCTTCATTAACTAATGTTTCTATTTCATTACCAAGTATATCAAAGACTTTAATTAGAACGTTGGATGATTGAGGAACTGAGTATTTTATTTTTGTTGACAGGATTAAATGGATTGGGATAGTTTTGACTTAAGTTATAATCTGTTGGTATTTCATCTATCTCCTCTTCTTCTACAAATGTAACGCCACCATTTGTTGTCCTCAATTGTTCCCCCAAAACCAACAGCAGTAACTTTTTCTTTACCTGTAAAGCTTACACCAATTAGTGGTAGGAATGATGGACTTATTTGTGAATTCCAGGTTGAACCACCATTACTCGTTCGCAAAATTGTACTACCATTAGTAAAAAGCTCATTACCACCAACAGCAATTCCGTTGTCTGAGTCAGTAAAACTAACAGAGTATAAAGGTTCTTCACTTATTTGTTGTGTCCAGTTTGTTCCACCGTTAGTTGTTCTCAGAATTATCCCATACGATGGTAGTAATAGCTCACCACCTACAGCCGTTCCATTATCTGAATCGATAAAACTAACACTTCCCAACCAATCCGTTGTTCCACTTATTTGCTGTGTCCAGTTTGTTCCGCCATCAGTGGTTCTGAGGATTGTTCCATTTTCACCCACAGCCGTGCCATTCTCAAGAATCAGAAAAACTAACACTATATAAATTATAGGTTGTTCCACTCATTTGTTGATTCCAAGTTGTACCACCATCTGTTGTTCTTAAAATTGTACCATTGTAACCTACAGCTGTACCTGTCAGTGCATCGGCAAAGCTAACACCTCTCAATCTTTCTGTTGCTCCGCTTATTTGTGTTATCCAATTTGTTCCACCATTAATAGTCCTTAAGTATTGTTCCATTCTCCCCCACAATTGTACCGTTATCTGAATCAGTAAAGCAAACACCCCATAACCACCATTCCGTTGTCCCACTTATTTGTTTCTGTCCACGTTGTTCCACCATCTATAGTTCTTAAGATAGTGCTACCACCACCAACAACTGTACCAGTCAAGTTATCAGTAAAGCAAACACCTGTAAGACGTAAATTAGTTATACTGTGTACCTGTGATGTCCAGTTTGTTCCACCATCAATTGTTCTAAGAATTATTGGAGAATCCCCAAAGATTTCAGGAGAACCCACAACAGTACCATTGTTTGGGTCATTAAAACTAACACCCTCCAGCCATCCCCCGTTTGGGATTGTTTGTGATGTCCAATTTGAGCCGCCATTAGTTGTCTTTAGAATTGTTCCACCGCCACCCACAACAATACCGTTATCAAAGTCGGCGAAGTTAACAGCATTCAACCACCCTGTTGCTCCACTCGTTTGTGCTATCCAGTTTGTTCCGCCGTCCGTAGTTCTTATTATCGCTCCCCATTCACCTACAGCTGTACCATTATCTGAATCGGTAAAGCAGATACCCTTTAGCGCTCCTGTTACTCCGGTCATTTGTTCTATCCAGGATGTACCGCCATCCGTAGTTCTTAGGATTTTTGTGCCTGACACAACTGAGCCTGTTAAAGCATCAGTAAAACTGACACTGTACAAATAAGCTCCTGTTCCTGTCGATGGATTTGATTGTTCTATCCAAGTTGAACCACCATCTGTAGTTCTGAGAATTGTTCCATAGTGTCCCACAGCTGTACCGTTATCTGAATCAGTAAAGCAAACATCAAGCAAATATGCTTCTGTACCGCTTGTTTGTGATGTCCAGGTTGAACCGCCATTTGTTGTTCTTAGGATTGTTCCCTCGTGAGTTGTGCCAGTCCAACCACCCCCCACGGTTGTACCATTATTTGCATCTGTAAAAGCAGACACCATTCAATTGGCTTGTTGTACCGCTTGCTTGTTGTGTCCAAGTAGTTCCACCGTTAGTTGTTTTTAAGATTGTTCCGTAATGACCCACTAGCCCAGCCTGTTGACTCGTCCACAAAATCAACTGAATGCAAGAAATTTCCCGTGGGTATTGGATTTTGCCAGAACCAACCCTCTTGTGCAAGTGATGTGAATTGTAATAAAGCAAGTGCGATAAAGATCAGAAATATGTTTTTCATGGTAGTTTCCTTATAAAAATTTCTTTTTTAATAAAAACTATTTCATCAGCACCATTTTTTTAGTTTGAACAAAGTCACCAGCTTTGAATTGATAGAAATAAACTCCGCTTGGTAAATCACTCTGCATACCAAGTTAACTCATAAGTGCCAACTGGTTTTTCTTCGTTAACTAATGTTTCAATTTCGTTACCGAGTATATCAAAGACTTTAATTATTACATTCGATGATTGCGGAACTGAGTATTTTATTTTTGTAGCGGGATTGAAGGGATTGGGAAAATTCTGAGTGAAGTTAAAATCAGTTGGTATTTCATCAATCTCTTCTTCTTCAACAAATGAAACTCCACCATTTGTGGTTCTTATAATTGTTCCATTTCCACCCACAGCCGTACCGTTATCTGAATCAGTAAAGCTGACACCTATTAAAATGTTTGTTGTTCCGCTTGTTTGTTATGTCCAGGTTGTACCACCATTAGTAGTTCTTATAATTGTTCCATTCATCCACCCACAACAGTACCTGTTATCTGCATCGGTAAAGCAGACACCATACAAAGTGTTTCTGTTGTTCCGCTTATTGTGATCCAGATTGTTCCACCGTCTGATAGTTCTTAGGATTGTTCCACCGACCACCCACAGCCGTACCGTTATTCTGAATCTGTAAAGCTGACACCATAAAATGTTTCTGTTGTTCCGCTTGTTTGTCGTGTCCAGGTTGTTCCGCCGTCTGTGGTTCTGAGAATTGTTCCATCGCTACCCACAGCTGTACCGTTATCTGAATCAGTAAAGCTGACATCATATAAATCTTCTGTTGTTCCGCTTGTTTGTTGCTTCCAGGTTGTACCACCATCTGTAGTTCTTAGGATTGTTCCGTCATTACCCACTGCTGTACCGCTATTTGACATCTGTAAAGTAGACACCACTCAATTCTTCTACTGTCCCGCTTGTTTGTTATATCCAATTTATACCCCCATCTGTAGTTCTGAGAATATTCCTTCATAACCAACAGCCGTCCCTTTATCTGCATCTGTAAAGTTTTTTTTTTTTTTTTTTTTTTTTTTTTTTTTTTTTTTTTTTTTTTTTTTTTTTTTTTTTTTTTTTTTTTTTTTTTTTTTTTTTTTTTTTTTTTTTTTTTTTTTTTTTTTTTTTTTTTTTTTTTTTTTTTTTTTTTTTTTTTTTTTTTTTTTTTTTTTTTTTTTTTTTTTTTTTTTTTTTTTTTTTTTTTTTTTTTTTTTTTTTTTTTTTTTTTTTTTTTTTTTTTTTTTTTTTTTTTTTTTTTTTTTTTTTTTTTTTTTTTTTTTTTTTTTTTTTTTTTTTTTTTTTTTTTTTTTTTTTTTTTTTTTTTTTTTTTTTTTTTTTTTTTTTTTTTTTTTTTTTTTTTTTTTTTTTTTTTTTTTTTTTTTTTTTTTTTTTTTTTTTTTTTTTTTTTTTTTTTTTTTTTTTTTTTTTTTTTTTTTTTTTTTTTTTTTTTTTTTTTTTTTTTTTTTTTTTTTTTTTTTTTTTTTTTTTTTTTTTTTTTAGCCCAAGATTCACCACCATCATTAGTTTTTAAAGTGACCCCCCTCAGAGCCAACCACTATCCCTATAAACTCGTTTACAAAGTCAACAGAGTATAAGTTGCTGCCGGTTGGGAATGGATTTTGCCAGAACCAGCCCTCTTGTGCAAGTGATGTGAATTGTATTAAAAGAAATGCAATAAAAATTAGAGATAAGTTTTTCATAGCAGCCTCACTGTATAAATTTCTTTAATAATTTATTTTACTTCATCAACATTTATCCGCCGCAGTGCCTAACGGAGGAGGACCATCTTCTTAGTATCAACAAAAGAATCTGCCTGCCTGCCGATAGGCACGGTTTGTATTCTGTATAGGTAAACACCACCGGCTAATCTTCCTGCATTGAAGTTTATTTTGTAATAACCGGCATCTTTTTCTTCATTAACCAATACTTCAACCTCTCTTCCAAGTATATCATACAATACTAAGCTCAACAGATGATCTTTCTTTTATTCTATATTTTATAGTTGTTGATGGGTTAAAAGGATTGGGAAAGTTTTGTGCTAATCTATAATCTGATATTACAATGTTATTGTTTGGCTTCTATATTGAGTAAAGGATCTGGAGCTAATTTTATTACCCATACATCACTTTCGCCCTGCCCATATGAATATGTACTACCTGTAACAATATAACCTCCGTCTGATGTAACCTGAACATAATTACCATAATCATCCTCTGTGCCGCCTATATGTTTTCGTCCATTGAGTATTGCCAAGTGAATCTAATTTTATTAACCAAACATCTGAACCACCAGCTCCAAATGATTCCGTAGAACCGACAATAATATAACCGCCATCAGGTGTTTTTGTAAAATATTCGCCATCATCATTTCCACTCCCCCCATATTTTTTTGTCCACAGTGTATCCCCTAATTCGTCAGTTCTGAATAACCAAATTTTTTCACCATTATTCATTAGCTAAAATCAAATATCCTCCACCTGATACCTCTGTTAAACATTTATTCGTTATTCTTATTGTGCGATTTGGTATAGAATCTTTATATACAACATTAGTCCATAATATGTCACCGTCAGCATTAACCTTTAGTAACACTAATCCCAACCACCCCCCTGCAATCTCACTCCCATTTATCACTAATAATCGCAAATTCACCATCGTCTGATTGAATAACGTGACTATTAGCATAATATCTATAGAATTTACTCCATAATTAATTTCCAAAACTATCTACTTTTTCAAGAAGTAAACAAGTAAAATCAGCAACATATGACAGAACATAATTCTCATTAGATGTTTTACAGATATGATGTAAACGGGGACCCCTCTATACTTGGATGATGACGCCAATAATATCCAACTGAATCTCCGTTGGAATAAACTCTAAGCAATCCGTTATCAAAAAATCCGAAACCCATAACATAATCTCCAGAAGCCGATTCTATATAAATCTGGAATGACAAACTCCCCTGGATTTCCATAACAACTCACGCTGGACCATAAAATATCACCTTACACTGTTTAAACCGAGAACAAACGCACTATCATAAACATTATCCCCTTTATGCCCACCAACGACAAATACTTTATCAATCGTTTCTATGATTACCGTTCCTTCGTCTTCAAAGATTCCTCCTAAAGTCTTTGTCCACAGTGTATCAGGTGCTTGTGCAGATGATGTGACTTGCAATAAATGAAATGCAATTAGAAAGTAAAGATAAGTATTGTCATCACAGCCTCCTTTATTTTAATAAGATCATCTTTTTAGTCTTCAACAAAATCTCCTGCTTGTATTCTATAGAGATAGACACCGCTGGCTAATCTCCCTGCATTAAAAGTTAGTTTGTAATAGCCGGCATCTTTTTCTTCATTAACCAATACTTCTACCTCTCTGCCAAGTATATCATACAATACTAACTCTACTGATGATCTTTCTTTTAATGAGTATTGTATAGTAGTTGCCGGGTTAAAAGGATTCGGGTAATTTTGTTGCAATGCATAATCTATTGGTGCAAGATTATCAACTAAAACTTCATCGCTATACTCATAACTGCCATCAAAATCTATTTGTTTAAATCGATACGCAACCGAATTTGACGTACACATTCTTATATCATCAGTAAAGTAATATGTCTTAGGCTCTGTTGTTGTTCCGTATCCTTTAACAAAACCAATCCTTCCCCACTCAGAGTTATCCTTTCTTCTCTCAATTTCAAATCCGTTGTTGTTGGTTTCTGTTGTTGTTGTCAAATTAAGATAGACCTTGCCCATTGATATTGATGCTGTGAAAGTTGAAATTTCTACAGGTATTACTCCACCATTCGTTGTTCTCAGGATTGTTCCTCCAAATTCCCACAACCGTACCGTTATATGAATCTGTAAAACTGACACCATATAAATCATCAACTGCTTTTTAAAAAAAAAAAAAAAAAAAAAAAAAAAAAAAAAAAAAAAAAAAAAAAAAAAAAAAAAAAAAAAAAAAAAAAAAAAAAAAAAAAAAAAAAAAAAAAAAAAAAAAAAAAAAAAAAAAAAAAAAAAAAAAAAAAAAAAAAAAAAAAAAAAAAAAAAAAAAAAAAAAAAAAAAAAAAAAAAAAAAAAAAAAAAAAAAAAAAAAAAAAAAAAAAAAAAAAAAAAAAAAAAAAAAAAAAAAAAAAAAAAAAAAAAAAAAAAAAAAAAAAAAAAAAAAAAAAAAAAAAAAAAAAAAAAAAAAAAAAAAAAAAAAAAAAAAAAAAAAAAAAAAAAAAAAAAAAAAAAAAAAAAAAAAAAAAAAAAAAAAAAAAAAAAAAAAAAAAAAAAAAAAAAAAAAAAAAAAAAAAAAAAAAAAAAAAAAAAAAAAAAAAAAAAAAAAAAAAAAAAAAAAAAAAAAAAGTTCCGCCATCTGTTGTTTTAAAAAACTTCACATAAGAATTAAAAGAATGTGGCTTAAAATTTCCACCAGTTATCCAACCAATATTTTCATTAATAAATTGACACATCTTTATGCCTATTTTTTCAATTACAACTTGTGTTTCTCCACATAGTCCCCCCATTTGTGGTATGAAGAATCACTCCGCTTTTAGTATTCCAGTCATCGCCTACGATCCAACCGACATTTTCATTCTTAAAAAATAAATTGATCTTAGATTTAAACGTAGTGCCGCTGCTTTGCTGAAACCAGCCTTCTTGTGTATATGAAGTAATGGGTACTATAGGAAATGCAACAAAAAGTGATGGAGTATATGTTAAGTTAGATTTCATTTCGCGCTTCATAACATCCTTCTTATGTTAACTTAAAGTATTTTTTAAACAACCCAAGGTAAACTAATAGTAGTGTGTTTATCTACCACATTTGGGACAAAAACTATAAACTTTGAGACAAAATGATGAAAGTGTATGAAAACGTTCTATTTAGAATGGTTATGTTTATATTCTGAAGGTGTAAGACCAAATTGCTCGCGGAAGCATTTTGAAAAATATGCGGGATTGCTAAAACCAACTTCCAATGCAATTTCGAGATGTTACCAAATTTCTGAGTTATTAGTTTTGATGCGTGAGTTAATCGTACTCTTCGTATTAAATCACCTGGAGATTCACCAGTTAATGCTACTAATTTTCTATCCAGGTTTCTTCGGCTCATCGATACTTCATCTGCTAATATTTCAACACTGAAAGATGTATCCGATAAATGTTTGTTTATTATCTTAATAACATTTTGTAGAAATTTTTTATCTATCGATGTTATTTCTTTATCTTCTAATTCAATCAATCCTTCTTTCTTGAAATGCTCGCGTAACTTTTTTCTTTGTTCAATTAAATTTTTTATTCTTACTTTCAATACTTCTGCATCGAATGGTTTCATTATGTAATCATCTGCTCCTGTTTCATATCCTTCTATTTATCCTTATCTGTTGCCTTTGCAGTTAACAGTATCACTGGGATATGGCTTGTTCTTTCATCTGTTTTTAGTTTTTCACACAACTCAAATCCATCCATCTTCGGCATCATTATATCACTTATAATAAGATCGGGAATATGCTTTAATGCTTCCTGTAAACCATCCTCTCCATCAACTGCTTCCTGTATTCTGTAATCATCTTCCAGATGACTGATGATATATTTTCTTACATCTGAATTATCTTCTACAATTAAGAGTAATGGTTTATCCTGTCTTCTAATAATACATCAATATCAGTTTTCTCTTTTCCACTTTTCATCTCAGGAATAAGTTCAGTTTCTTCTAAGTTGATTTCCGTTTCTTCCGGAATTTCTTTTTCTACAATTTCTTCTGGTTTTAGATGATCTTTACCCAGTGGAAGAAGAACTTTGAATGTTGTTCCTTTTCCGTATTCACTTTCAACTTCTATTTTTCCTTTATGCAGTTCAACAAGTTCTTTTGTTAATGCTAATCCTATTCCTGTTCCTTCACTTTCCCTTGTATGGCTTCCATCTACCTGGTAAAAACGATCGAATATTTTATCCATTCTTTCTTTTGCTATACCAATACCATTATCAGTTATTCTTATCTCAGCGTCATTTTATTAATTTCTCTACTGTAAAATCTATTCTTCCTCCTTCTGGTGTGAACTTGAATGCATTGGAGAGAAGATTATTAATAATCTTCTCTACTTATCCTTATCTATATATACATTAAGATTTTCTTCAATTGTATTAAACTTCAATGTGATTTTCTTTCTTTCAGCCAAAGAGGAAAACGATAAAACGAATCCTTTCAGCAGTGGAATAATATTTTGTTCACTTGCTTCCAGTTTCATCTTGCCTGCTTCTAAGCTTGGAAAGATCTAGTAGCTGATTTACCAAACCATATAATCTGCTTGCATTTCTTTTTATTATTCCTACATTTTCTTTTGTTTTAAATTCTTTAGTTTTATCAATTATATCTTTTGCTGGTCCGAAAATTAATGTTAGTGGTGTTCTGAATTCGTGAGAGAGGTTTGCGAAGAATCTGGATTTTCATTTCATCAACTTCGTGCATCTTTTCAGCTTCAAATTTGCTCATTTCATATTCGTGCTTAATTCTTACTCTCTTTAGCTGCATTCTCCACACAAAGTAAATTGATGCAATAATTAATAAAACATAAGCAAGATAATGCCCAGGTTGTTGCCCACCAGGGAGGAAGAATAATTATTCTAATTGATGCACCTTCTTCATTCCAGATGCCATCGCTGTTTGAACCTATTACTCTGAAAATATATTCACCGGGAGACAAATTAGTATATTTTGCTAAACGATTCGCATCGGCGGTTCTCCAATTATCTTCGTAACCTGATAATTTATATTTGTGCTGATTTCTTGCTGGATTTGTATAATGAAGAGCAGCAAACTCTATTGAAAAATCATTTTGCCAGTGCTCAAGAATTACTTCATCTGCAATACTGATTGTTTTTTTAGAGGCGTTTTTTTCCAATCTTGACAATTTCATCAAATATTTGAAATTCAGTTAATACAATTTTGGGAGGTATTAAATTATCTTTAATACTATCAGGGTGGAAAATATAAAATCCATCATCACCGGGGAAATACATTTCCCCAGTCAATTCACTTTTCCAGGCACGCCAGCAGTTAAATTTTTGAAATCCCTGGGATAGATTATAATACTTTAAAGGTTTCATCTTCAGGATTAAATCTGCAAATAGCTGTGCCGGTTCTCATCCATAAGTATCCATTATCATCTTCTAAAATTGCTCCAACCGTTTCATCGGGTAAACCATCGCTTATCCTGTAAATTTTATAAGTCTTACTCTGTTTATCAAAGCGCAATAGTCCTCCGGAATCTCTTCCAATCCAGATCCTGTTTTGTTTATCCTCATAAATTGAAAATAATTGAAATCACTTGAAAGATTATCAAATTTATATGTTTCTCCCAGCTTTGTAGATGTATCAAACTTGTTCAAGTTCCTTAACTTACTTACAAACCAGATTATTCCTTCCTTATCTATGTACATATCATAAATTCTTCGAGTACTATTACTACCAATCTCAGGAGATTTACTTTCGTATTTCTTTGTGATGATAAAACTCACCCGTTGTTTTATTGAATTCAGTTAATACGCCTGATACTGATCCATTTCCAATCCATAAGCTACCAGAATCATCTTCACAAATTGCAGTTATATTGTTATTACTAATACTGTTTGGATTCTGTGGATCAAATATGAAGGAAGTAAATATTCCAGTAGATTTTTCAAATTTATAAATACCACCTAGATGCATTCCAATCCATAATATACCATCGCTGTCCTCAAAAATGCATCTTACATAATCGCTGTTAATTGAATTATCCTTTGATGCAGGAAATGGATAATGAGTAAAGTTCTCTGTGTTTCTGTTATACTTGTTTAAAGTTCTCCCAGATGTACCAATCCAGATAATTCCTTCTTTATCTTCTAATAAATAACTCACAGTTCTATCACTTAGACTATTTTGTTTCGACTGATTATACATAATGTGCCTGAAGTTCTTTCCCATAGAAAACTTGTTAATTCCACCTTGATTACTGGTTAACCAGTATACATTTGAATGATCTCGATATAATGCATGTGCATAATCACTACCCAAACTAAGACTATACGGATTTGTTGGATCGTGAACAAACGATATAAAACCATTAGTAATAGGATTAAAATTTATAAGCCCTGCTCCAGATGTTGTAATCCAAAAAGTACCATCATAATCTTCGACTATTGACCGCTGAAGCCAGTTAGCATCATTTCTATCTCTTGGTAATTCTGATATATAGTCTCTTCCACTTGCGAATGAAGTAAATTCAAATTCACATTTCTTCCTATCAAATTTTGCCAGACCTCCTCCTATAGTTCCAATCCACAGATTACTCTGGCTATCTTCAAAGATCGCATACATTTTATTGTAATAAGCTTCTTTTTTATCCACTTTGTATGTTGTGAAATCATCTGTTTCTCTATTATATTTACTTAGACCTCTATTCGTTGCAAACCATAATATTCCTGATTTATCTTCAAATACTGTATATATAAGGTTTGAAGGAATACTTGTAGAATCATTTGGATCGTGAACATAACTTTTATCGATAATGTCTTGATGACTTTTGAACTTTTCAGGATTCTTAACCAGTCTTATAACACCTTTTGTATTGGTACTAATCCATAATGTACCGCTATAGTCTTCCTTTATATCATGAATAATATTATCGTAAGTCCAATCTTCATTCGGATCATTTAAATAATTTGTGAAGTTGTTGGTTTCCCTGTTATATAAACTCATGCCATTTACTAGTGTAATCCACAGGTTTTTAGATTTATCTTCATAAATATTGGCACCATCGCTAACGTAAATACTATTAGAATCATTTTTATTTGATTGATAAATAGTAAATTCGAATCCATCGTATTTTACTAAACCGCTGCTGGTGGTAAACCACATAAAACCCAGATAGTCCTGAGTAAGATTCCAAAAGGAATTAGTTGGCAAACCATCTTCAACAGTAAAATGTTCGAAGTGTATTTCTTTATTTTGTGCAAAAGAATTTGAAGCAGTAAACAGAATTGAACAGATTATTGATAAGAATACGATATTAACTTTTCTATTCATACTAAAAAATAAATTACTACCTTAAAAAGTTGTAATACACTTCAATGCCATACACGCGCGGTGGTCCATACCAGACAGATGGAATGCCCCTTGCGGGAGAATTATCAAGCAAATAAACCTTGTCCAGCAAATTTCTTCCCCACAAAGAAATCCCGAACAAATTATCAGCGAAATTGAAACCAACTCTTGCATTTAACAGCTCATGACTATCGACAAAAGATAACTCAGGATCGTTGTCAGCCACACAATAAAAATTACCCTGGTGTACAAACTCCCCATAAAGCAGTATACTTCCTAAATTTCCAATGGCTTGCTGGTATTCGATTGAAATGTTGTATTCATTCTTGGGTGCCCAAGGAAGTCTGTTACCATCGTAATTAATTCCTTCTTCCCCAGCGTCTTTGTATTCATCAAACCTTGCATCAGCATAACCCCAGCCGCCACTGATTTTCACTTCCTTTATAGGAAGTATTGATATCTCCAGTTCAAAACCCTTTGTAGTTGCTTTTGCAGCATTTGTTCTTTGTACTTCCCACACATCTTCCTCAATTTCAAAGTACTGAGCAACTTGGTAATCCATGAATTTCGTAAGAAACGTTGAAAGATTTGCAATAACTCTGTTGTTCCACCAACTGGACTTAATACCTAATTCGAAACTTGTGGCATATTCAGGTTCGTATTTCATACGTTCCATTGTACTTGCAAAATATAAATTCCAGCCACCACTTGTGAAACCCTGGGCTACAAATCCATACATAAATACATTTGGAGATAAAGAATAATTCAATCCTAATCTTGGCGAAAGCACTTCATCAGAATAGCTATCCGAGTAGTCTTCTACATCTATGTAGAATATAGGCATCGGATAGTTTTTTGAGTTGAACTCAGCAGATCTTTTTTCATACGTGTATCGTAATCCAGCATTTAAGGATAAATTTTGAAGCAAGTGTAAATTTGCGTTTACATAACCGGCAATTGAATGCCCTATCACGATACCCTTACAGACAGCTTTTCCATCAGTTACGGGAAAATCAGTACCACCAGTCAGCGTGGCGTTTTTATCTATATTCTGATAAAAATAGTAGAGTCCTGCAACGTAATCGAAAATTTCATATCTGGGAGAAGTTAAACGAAACTCTTGCGTAAACTGTCTGGTTGAGTCAGTCCACTCACCAGTTAAATAAGGATCTGATGTAAAATCCCAATCTGAACGATTCCAGTTGTTATTCCATCGAAAAGAAGAAATAGATTTGAGGTTATGAGCATTTAGTAGACGATAGTTTACAGTAAGTGCAGTGCTGTATAAATCCAAATTATCAAATCCATCTTCGTCATGTGAAAGTTCCCGCGGATTTTCATATCTGCCGTCATTAAGTATTGTCTCCGCTCTGGGATCCATAGAACTTTCAAAGCCATCAACATTCAAAAGTAACTCAAGCTCCTCGGAAGCAAGATACCTGAATTGTAAACGACCACCGATAATCTCCTCTCCATTAGTATCTTTGTTATTGTAAATATTAGTAACATATCCATCTGTTCGGGATACTTTTCCTGCTATCTTTGCAAAAAGTTTATTTTCAATTATTGGAACATTAAGCATAAAACTGCCCCCATATGAACTATAGTTTCCTCCTGCCAATCTTACATTTACTTCCAATCGTCCATGTGGTTTACGAGTTGTAATATTTATTAGTCCCGATATTACATTCTTGCCAAAGAGAGTCCCTTGCGGACCTCTTAACAAGATCACACGTTCAACTTCCAACAAGTCCTGGTGGAAAGAAAGCATACGCCCGCAATAAATATCATCTATAAAATATCCGGCTCTATCTTCAGCCCCTGTGTTATTGCTTGTACCAACTACTCCTCTTATTGCGGTTCTTATACCACCCTGATAATTATTTCCAGGTCCGAAACTTAAATTGGGTACAGAATAACGTAAATCAGATATTAGTTTTGCACCTTTGTTAATAATTTCATCTGATTCAATTGCTGTTATAGAAATGGGAACTATTTGAAGATTCTCTTCACGTCTTTGAGCAGTTACAACTACGGTTTTTAATGAAAGAACATCTTCTTCCAATAAAAAATCTTGAATGGTGGTTTCAGACGTTAATTTAATTTCTCTTGATTGAGAGATATATCCAACATAGCGTGCCTCCAATATTACTTGCTGTTCTTTTTCACTCGCAGGTAGATCAATAAAATAGGACCCATTCCATTCTGTGGATGAGCCGTGAGAAGTGTTCAGTATAATAACATTTGCACCAATAAGTGGATCGCCTTTAACATCTGTAACCTTGCCTTGAATTCTAATATCATTCTGGCCCGAAACAGTTTCAGTAAGCAATATTAATAAGCTTAAAAAAGAAAGGAATGATGTTTTGCCCATAGCTGCTTTCCTCTGAATATTTTTTCAGAACTCCACGCCTTGGGGGAAGCACAATATTCTGAACTGAAGATAAGAGAACTGTAATCCTACAAGTTTCTCCTAAGGTGCAGAACCATTATTATAAAATTGCAAATATTAATTGATATAAGCAACTATTGATTAACGATTGGCAAGTAATAAAAAAGCCCCTGATCCGGCAACTGCCGGACGGGGCAAATAATGCGGGCGAGTCAGAGACTCGCCTCTGCTTAATTCTGAATCCTTCTACTGACTATTTCATTAGTATCATTTTATTTATTTCCACGAAATCCTGTCCTGAGCCTGTCGAATGATCGATTGCCCTCAATTGATAGAAATATACTCCTGAAGGAATACTTTCTGCATTCCATACAGCTTCATATTTTCCTTCACTCTGTAACTCATTAACAATCACTTCAACTGTTTCTCCGATTGAATTGTAAACTGTTAGTGTTACATTACTTTCTGAAGGAAGTGTATAAGCGATTTTTGTTATCGGGTTGAATGGATTTGGGTAGTTTTGAAATAACTCGAATGATAGATTTATGAGTGACTTAACTTCAATCACTTCAGAATATTCATAGCTACCATTAAAGTCAATCTGCTTTAGACGGTATTTGAGAAATCCTGAAACGTTTTCATCAGTATAGGAATAGTTCTTAGGTTCTGTCGTAGTTCCAAATCCGGGGATAAATGCAATGATTTCAAAATCTTCATCGTTAATGCTTCTATGAACTTCAAAACCACTATTGTTTAATTCAGTGGCAGTAGCCCAATTAAGTATTACATTACCAGGTTTTGATGTTGCTGTAAATGATGTTAATTCAACCGGAACATATTCTTCGTAGCATAACCATTCACCTATTGTCCATTCACAATCTGGACCGTTTACTGTTGTATATGGTGAATGGAAATAAAACAACTGTGCACTGTCTTGTGGACAAACGCAAGCTAACTGGCTGAAATCAATTATTTTGAATTCAAATACTATAAAATTAATATACTCATCAGTTACTTCGCGACCGGTTCCCGTATCCAAGAGTATTTCGATATTTTCTATCGTATTACTACCACAAGGACACGTAATAGTAGATGTCTGATAACCATCGGCTTCATTAAAATTGACATATGTACCTTCAACAAACTGAAGTGCTGATGAACAATAGTCAAATTTTAAATTGTTTGCGTGACCTAAGACTGCATTTTCATTTTCATTCAATTTTATTTGCAGTGTAACAAATAAAGTAGAATCAAAAGAATTTGCATTTGTTTCCATTTCCAGCAAACGACCATTAATCGTTTGAGAAAATGAAATTGATGATATAATCATCAGTAAAGTTAACAGGATGAAATTTTTCATAATTACCCCTCAATTGTTATTAAATGTGAATAGAAATTCTATCCTTTATCATAATTTCTTATGCTAAATTATGCCCTCTTTCTTATTCACAGTTCTCTAAGCGCCCGGAATAACTAAATCAGTTTGCTTATTCAATTAGTAGACTTAACTAGTGGTTATTGAATAGCAAATAAAAATATCTCATCAACCTGCCCACCGTCAGGCAGGTTTCCGTTGGTGGCAGATGATTTAATCAATAAAGAGAGGATTCCTGATTACTATTAACATCTCGGATTGGGGATTCTGAATGATTGCTGTGTAATGCCTCTTGCAATGTTTTAAAACAATCTAAGGCATTAGCCATTACAAGTTCAACTATGACAACTGTAATGTCATTGATGGTTTTGACACGGAATTCATCCATAACCCTCTACCCTCACTATTATGGATATTTTTTGAATACTATTTTAATTGAAACAACAATATAAGTGCCATTTCAATCCAGCTTCCAGAACATTGATTATGTTATTTATTGCTGTTATCAATAATATCATTTTGTCTCTGAATGAAACAACGTTGATCCAAAAAATCAAGTTCTAAAAAGAAATGCTTTACAATTAGCTATTATAAAAAAAGCCCCGCGAAGGGGCTTCAAATGTATAAAATAGTTAATTAACAAAATTCATATTATCTAATCAATATCATCTTCCTACTTTCTCTAAATGGTTGCTTTACCACTTAACCGGTACCACATCAATTGTGTAGAAGAAAACTCCGGATGGATAATTCTCTGCATTCCATACAGCATCATATTTTCCTTCCTGCTGAACTTCATTTACAAGTACATCTACTGCTTCACCGATTGTATTAAAAACAGTCAGTGTCACATTACTTTCTGATGGAAGGATATATGAAATATTTGTTATCGGATTGAATGGATTAGGATAATTTTGATGCAGCTCAAATGAAAAATTTGCCAATGATTTAACTGAGACTAATCTGTGAATACTCGAAGTGACCATCGAAATCAATCTGCTTTAGACGGTATTTCAAAAATCCGGAAATATTTTCGTCTACGTATAAGAATAATCATGTGTTTCAGTTGTAGTTCCTGCACCGGGAATAAATGAAATTGATTCAAATGAACCATCATTAATGCTGCGTTCGATATCGAATCCGCTGTTATTTAATTCAGTTGCTGTTGTCCATTTCAATTCTACGTTACCATTAATTGATCTGTGCAGTAAAGCTGGTAAGCTCCACCGGAACTATATAATCGAGATCGGTTTCAAAAGCAGAACGTCCGTGAGTTGCAACTCTCAGATATCGTTTTCCACCAGAATTAGAATAACTAAAATCCATTGCGGGTACGAAAGGCATTCCATTTCCTTCTCTTTGCCATGAGGTTCCTCCGTTGGTAGTTCTGTAAACACCAAAATCATTTGCAACGTAATAATGATTCGCATACATAGGGTCAACAAAAATATCATTGTGAGGTATATCTGGTAAGTTACCGGAAATATTAGTCCAGGTTACACCCTGGTTAGTAGAAATATAAACTTTATTCCCTGCAGAAAATCCTGACTTCACAACAAACATTGTATTTGAAATAACCGGAGATGCTAATACTCTTGATACATATCTGGGTGCACCCGGAACATTGCTTGTAATATCCAGCCATGTAAATCCTCCGTCTGTTGATCTTTTAATAACCGGATTACTTGTGAACCATCCGCTTCCTGCCAAAATCATTAGTATAGGATTTGAAAGACTTTGGCTCATTGTATTTATTTTATCTGAGGGAGAAACATTATTTGCTATAACGGTAAATGATGCACCTCCATTTGTAGATCGAAGAACACTATTATTTGCAGTATATAACCATTGATTGTTTTGCGGATGCATAAAAAATGGAGTTAACCAATTGCCATTAACACTGCCCAGCCAGGTGGTTGTTGTACCGCTGTTTGTACTTTTATTCAAACTTCCATTCTGCGTTGAAAAATATACAGTGGTTGGAACAGTATGATCATAAAAACATTCCATTCCATCACCTGTTGATACAAAATCCCATGCTGTCGATCCTCCATTTAATGTTCTGAAGTTACCGTTATCCTGTGCTCCTCCCAATAGTGTATCATGATTTGTTGGATGAGAAGCTAATCTATAGAATTGAATTGTTTCAATACCATTATTTGCTGAACTCCAATTGTTCCCTGCATCTGTTGATTTATAAATTCCACCATCGCATCCGATATAAACTATATTGCTGTTTGATGGAGAAAAAACAATTCTATGTAAATCTGTGTGAGTTGGACAATCCCATGCTGTTGATCCTCCGCTTATTCGTTTGGGAGAAAAAGTTGAACCATTTGTTGATTGATGAAGTTCTATATTTCCAATAAAAACCTGATTGGCATTGGAAGGATTAACAGCAATACAAAGATCATATCCACCCTGATCACTCCAGCCACTTCCATAATTTCCACCAAGTTGTGTTCCTGCTGAAATCTGACCCCAGGATAATCCACCATTGGTTGATTTGTACGCTTTTGGTGTACCTGAGTTATCGTAAACTACTCCGTAAATTGTTGATGGTGAAGAATTAGAAATCGATATTTGCATTCTTAAAATAGTATTAGCAGCAGGTAAACCTGTATTGCTCTGCGACCAGGTAGCACCTGCATCAAACGAAATATAAAAACCACTTCCGGTTACTCCTCCGCCACAAGCAGCATAAACCTGGGCAGCATTTGTAGGATGTACAATAACATCAAATGCATCTACAACAAATAAAGTTTTTGTCCAGTTAATTCCGCCATCAGTGCTTCGCCATACTCCTTCATTGGATAAATTTCCTGTGTAATAATATCCACTGCCGAGAGCCGCAAAAATTGTATTTGAATTATGAGGACTTACTTGAATATCACCAAAGTGTGTAATATTACCAAAACCATTTGTTATTTGTGTCCAGGTGCTTCCTGCATCAGTTGATTTATAGAGACCCTGTCCATTATATACTATAGTGCTGAAATTGTAAAGAATTTCACCAGCACCTGCATAAACATTATTTGGATTGTTCGGATCGATTGCAATTGCACCATAGGATAATGTAGGAAGATTATCAGTCAGGTTAACCCAGCTTGCGCCTCCATTAGTTGTTTTCCAGATTCCGCCGGCTGCAGCACCAATGTAAACTGTATTCGGATCTGTTGGATGAACAGCAATTGCACGAACTCTTCCGCTCATTTCACCCCAGTGTGATGGAAAACCAGAGTTGATACCACTCGGTCCAATCTGGCTCCATTGCAAATCACTCAATGGATTTTCACCCTGCTCATTTACTTTTTGAATTTCTTTATTAAACTCTGATAAATAAGTATAAGAGGAAACAGTATCGTACGGAAATGCCCTCTGTCTGTAAAACCATTCATACCTTTTAAAGAAATTTCTGTCTTTAGCTTCTTCGGGAATATTATCCCACCTTGATGCCTGTTGACTAAACGAATTGTCAATAAACAGGAATAGAACTATCAACAAATTTGCTTTTAGAAAAAGTATTAAATTTTTCATGCTGTCTCCTTATAAATTCTAAAAAGAATCATTTTAATCTTAGAAATTAATTTTTACTGATAATGCACATTTCAGAGAAATTTGCGAGGATGAAGAGTGCTTATTTGTTTCTGTTTTATGTTGCAAATAATTACTCAATTCATTTATTCTTGAATAATCCCGACTCAACAACATATATTCTAACAGAAATAATACCACAAATAGTAAGTGAAAATGCCATTCTTTCTAAATAAAATGATTTAGGAAGGTAGAAATTATTGCAACTAGTATAAGATTGAATATCATACATTACTAGCATCGACGAGGGTAATATGAATCTAAATGATATAAATATTATTCCGCTGTTTTCACTTGTTTCTCTTTAACAAACAGCCAAAGTATCGCAGAAATTGCAAGAGTGGTTCCACTTATAATAAAGATTAAATTTTTATCCTGTGCTTCCTGAATGAAATAACCTAAAACCAGACTAACAATTAATTGTGGAAGAACCACTGAGAGATTAAATATCCCCATAAAGAATCCCATTCTGCTTTCATCAACTTTTTCCGACATAATAGCGAATGGTAAACTTACAATTGCAGCCCAACCAATACCGCAAACAGCCATCAAGATGTAAAGAATGATTGAGGAAGTTCCAATTAAAACAATCCCAAAATAACCAACGTGACATTATTGCAACACAAACTAAATGAGTTTTTACTCTTCCCATCTTTTCGGTAATCGGTTCAAGAACAAATGCCGGTAAAATAAATCCAACTGCGTTTAAAACGAGAAATGAAATTGCAATTATCTGTCCTGTCTCCATTTCACTTGCAGGATTTAACTTTTGCTGTATGTATGCAATTATATAAACGAACATTGTCTGTACACCAATCCAGGAAAAACCATGAGCAAAATATAACTTGAACAACTCACCCCATTGTGTAACTTTGGATTTTTTTTCTGTAATGACAGTTTCTTCTTCAGGAATCGTAAGTGCTTGACTCTCCTTTATAAAGAATGGTGGAATGAATGAAAATGCCAAGAACTAATAATTGCACCGAGATAAATCAAAAAATAATTTCCAAAGATTGCACCGATCGCATAAGCCATCACTCCCCAGAAACCTGAAATTGTTTGCATCCACGTATAGCCTTTTGTTCTTGGAACACCATCAGGAGTAACATCTGCAATAATTGAGCGAGTTGGATTGAAGCTTATATTTATTGCAAGGTCAAGAGTTAGTGCAACTACAATTGCAACTGCAAGTATGCTCCCGACTCCTAAGAAGTCATTGATTGCTCCAATGTTTGGAAGTGCAATAATCATTACTGCCGCAAGAGTTCCACCAATCAAAATAAATGGTCTGCGTCTCCCTCCCCAGAACCAGACTTTGTCACTGATGAATCCAACTATCACCTGCCCAAAGATTCCGGCAAGCGGACCTGCTGCCCACACTATTCCTATTTCGTGAATATCCAATCCGTATTGTGAATTTAAAATCCAGCTAAGTACTGCGATTTGAATTGATAAAGCAAAGCCCATTGCCGTTGAGGGCAGAGCAAGAATTGCATAAAATGTATTTGATAGTTTCTTCTGTATTTCGAGCATTTTAATTCCTGAATTATTTAGTTGATTATTCCAATTTAATTCACAAGAAAAATATTTGTTGAGCAAGTTTCGAGATCAATCAACACATCTTCATTTAAATTAGTTTCCTCTTCGGTAATTAAATTTTTGATGATTGATGCATCCTGCATAATCATTCTTAAAACGGTTGGATAAAAAGAAATATTTTCATCACCAGTGTTTAATAAAAGAAGAATCCTTTCATCCTCAAAAGTTTTTATTAAGTAGTAAATGTTATCCCCTGAATATATATGAGTTAACTTACCCTGAGATAAAGCGGGATACTGTTTCCTTAACTTCAAAAGAGTCTGCAGATAATTAAATATTTCATTTTCATCTTTTGTTCTATCTTCTTCTGTAAAAGCATTTCTTTGATCATTTTCAAATCCACCGGGGAAAGGTTGCCGAAGTTCACCATGTTTTTTTCCACCTTCTATTCCAATTTCAGTTCCATAAAAAATAACTGGGATTCCTCTTGTAAAAAGTACAAGGTTTAAAGCAAGTTTAACTTTATCTATGTTTCCATTCGCCAAAAGCATTGCACGATCAACATCGTGGTTATCCATAAAAACAAACAGATTATCAGGATCGGAGTAAACCATATCCTGCGCAATTGTTTCATAAACTTTATAGATATTTTCTTTTCCGCTAAGATAATCCCGGATTGCATCAGCTAAAGCAAAATCAGTAACAGCAGGAAGGTTCGAATCAAAATTTATTTTTCGAATCGGTGAATTAGTTTGATAACCTGAAACAACCGTAGGAACTCCTTGCCAGATTTCACCAACAATATTGAAGTTTGGATATTCAGTTAAAATTGCTTCTGCCCATTCAGATAAATATTTTTGATCACAATAAGGATATGTATCCTCTCTTATTCCATCAATACCTGCATACTCTATCCACCACAAAGTATTTTGTATTAAATATTTTTTCAGGTATGGATTTCTTTGATTCAGATCAGGCATATAATCAGTAAACCATCCCTGCTGAATTTGTTTAACAATTGTTGAATCGCCATGAATGTCAAGAAAAGCCATCTTGTCATGTGAAGCATGGAATAAAATTTGAAGGTGAGCCATTAAACCAATTAGGCGATAGGAAGATTCTTAACCCAGTAATGATTTATACCAATATGATTACTAACATGATCAAGAATAATTTTTAATCCTTTATTATGAGCCTCATCGACTAATTTTTTATAAAGTTCGTTGCTTCCGAAACGAGGATCAATTTTGTAAAGATCGGTTGCTGCATATCCGTGATAACTCATCCACATATCATTTTCAAGCATTGGAGTTATCCAGAGAGCTGTAACTCCCAGTTCTTTCAAGTAGTCGAGTTTTGAAATAATACCTTCAATATCACCACCCTTTCGTCCATCAAGATCTGCGGAAGTAAACTCATCAAGTGAATCACCAATTGTATTGTTGGATGAATTACCATCACAAAACCGATCTGCAAATATTAAATATATCACATCTTCATTACTGAATCCGTTGTGAGCTTCAGCAGAATTTTTTCTATTCAATATTGGAAAAATGAATTCCTCTTTAACATCATCTTTATAAAAAACTAATTTGAAATTACCGGGTTTTAGTTCAGCAGGGATAAAAATATCAATAAACAAATAAGATTTATTTTCAGGCGAGTTAGTCCTTAAAATCTTCAGTTTCTCATCATCACTTCTAACACTTACACCATTCAGATTTTCTCCATAAACCATCAGTTGGACAGTATCCCATTTCATTTCAATCCACCAATTTGGGGGATCTATTCTATTGATCGAAAAATCCTGAGATATTACAGAAAGGTTTAAAAAGATTATTAAGATTACTGTTTTGAGAGTATTGAAAAGCAATAGTTTTATCTCATTTGAATATTAAAATCGGAGGTTAAAATAGCCAAAGGGCTGTAATTTTGAAAGACATATTTACTTGTTTTCCAAATAGCCAATCCTAATTTCTCCCTGAGAGAAAAGGACAAGCAACTCCGATGAGGCATAATTCTTGTCCAGATTTTGTATTAAGTCGAGAAAAATTATAAGGGAAAACATATGATGCGTTTTATTAAAATCCTGCCAATTATTATCTTATCCTTGGACTCATTACATTAATTGTCTCCTGCGAAGACTGATCAAACTACTAATCCACTTGACGAGGTGCCTACAATGCCTTCTCAATCAACTATGCTAATAGATTTTGGTGAATTCCCAGACACATCACTGGTAATGATGGTAGAGTTCCCTTTGGCAACCAAAATGAATTGGAGCTGGGCTGCTGCTGAATGTTGCAGTGTGGAATTCTGTACTCACTTTGAATCTTGTTATTCCTGCTACAGCCTTTAGAGAAGCTTTTAATCATCAACCTACTCTGCAAACTGATGGAAGCTGGTTATGGCAATATGATATTTCGGTTGAGGAAGAAAACTATACAGCCAAATTGTATGGGAAAACTGTTACAGAAGGAGTAGAATGGAAAATGCTATTATCAAAATCTGGATACTACACTGATTTTGAATGGTTTACAGGACTTTCAAATCTTCCGGCAACGGAAGGAACGTGGACACTAAATAAAGAACCGCAATCACCATCTCCATATCTTTCAATTGAATGGAACCGAAATCCACAAGAAGAAACAGCAGATGTTAAATACACTTTAATATCACCCAATGTGCCACAAGATGGAAGTTTTATTCACTACGGAAAAACAAATGAAGTTCCGCTCAACAGATTTTATCAGATATTTAAAGCTGAGGACAACAACCTGATTGATATTAAGTGGAGTTATGAATCTCATTTCGGTCGAGTGAAGGATTCAGTCTATTTCAAGGACGATAGCTGGCACTGCTGGGATGAAAAGCTGGACGATACGGATTGCACTGAATAATAAATCCTTAGTAGTTGAAAAATGGAAGGCAGTCAGGGTGGCTGCCTTTTTTATTTTTAAATCATTAGAAAATAGTATCTCATTAACTTCTTGTCCTATAATACCCAACATTAAATGTTCTTAAAATATCTCTCGTCTGTTGCATTTAACATCATTTAAGGGGATTTTTGTCTTTGATTTTTCAAGATGGAAAAAACAGACACAGAAAAAAATATAACAGTAAACCGTAAAGCAAGACACGAATTTGCTATCCTGCAAACATTCGAGGCTGGAATTGTTTTGGTTGGAACAGAAGTTAAAGCTCTTCGACAGGGCAAAGCTAATCTTATTGATGGCTATGCAAAAATTGAAAAAGGAGAAGTGTGGCTGGTGAGTGTTCATATCAGTGAATACACGCAAGGCAACATTAACAATCACGATCCACGGAGAGAAAGAAAGCTGCTTTTGAAAAGTGGTGAAATAAGAAAGCTTATTGGCAAAACGAAAGAAAAAGGATTAACTTTGATTCCCTTGAGATTGTATTTTAAGAACGGAAAAGTAAAAGTTGAACTTGCTCTCGCCAAGGGTAAAAAAGTCTACGATAAACGAAGAGATATAGCTAAAAGAGATTTTCAAAGAGATCAGGAAAGAAGAATAAAATATTAACGCAAATTCGTCATTGCAATAGAGACTTTAGTCGAACGAAGTAATCTCAGGAATAAAGATTGCTTCACTACGTTCGCAATGATGTACTAAATAAAACTGATGAATAAACTTAAATTTCCACCGATTAGCGAACAGATGGACCTCATTAAAAGAGGTACAAGTGAAATTATTCCTGAAGAGGAATTATTAAAAAAACTTGAACGCTCATCAAACGAAGGAATACCTCTTAATATAAAACTTGGCTGTGATCCTTCAAGACCTGATCTGCATATCGGACACTCAGTTGTTTTGAGAAAGCTTGCACAGTTTCAATCACTTGGGCATCAGGCAATACTTATTGTTGGTGATTTTACCGGAATGATTGGTGATCCTTCCGGAAGAAATGCAACACGCCCTTCACTTACATTAAAAGAAACAAGAGAACACGGAGAAAGTTATTTCCAGCAAGCATCCAAAATTCTCGATGCAAAGAAGACAAAAATAGTTTATAATTCCGAGTGGCTTGGAAAGATGAGCTTTGAGGATGTAATTCGCCTCTCTTCAAAATATACTGTTGCGCGAATACTCGAACGCGATGATTTTACGAAGCGTTACAAAGCTGGTGAACCAATAAGCATTCACGAACTGCTCTACCCTCTCGCTCAGGCGATGGATTCGGTCGCAATTAAAAGTGATGTTGAACTTGGTGGAACTGATCAAAAATTTAATCTGTTGGTTGGAAGAGATATTCAAAGAGAACACGGACAGGAACCACAAGTTATTCTAACAATGCCATTGTTAGTCGGAACAGATGGTGTAGAGAAGATGAGCAAATCGTATGATAATTATATTGGGATTTCTGAATCACCAAAAGAAATTTATGGCAAGTCTCTTTCCATTCCTGATAATTTGATTTACAATTATTATGAACTTGCATCTGATATTTCAACATCAGAATTAAAAGGAATTAAACATCAGCTTGAAGATTCTAAAGTGAATCCAAGAGATATTAAAAGAAAACTTGCTCGTACTCTTGTGCGTATGTATCACAGCGAAGAAGCTGCAATTCAGGCTAAGGAAGAATTCGACAGGATATTTATTAAAAAAGAAGTGCCTGATGAAATTGAAGAGTTTAAGATTGATGATAATAATTTCTGAATTTAATATATTAGATTTGATTCTGAAAGTTAATTTTGCTCCGTCAAAAGGCGAAGCCAGGAGGCTGGTTAAACAAGGTGGAGTTTCAATTGATGGAAAAAAAATAACTGATTTTAATTTGATGGTTAAGATGACCGATGGAATGGTTTTGAAAGTTGGTAAAAGAAAATTTATGAAATTTATCAAGTAATTCCAGGAGGGAACCTAAATTGTACAGACCAACAAAAATCTTTTTCACCAAGGGTGTTGGCAGAAATAAAGAATATTTGACTTCATTTGAATTAGCACTAAGATCAGCTCGAATTGAAATTTGCAACCTGGTAGCAGTTAGCAGCATTTTTCCGGTAAACTGCAAACGTGTAACAATTGATGAAGGTGTAAAAGAAATTGAACCAGGTCAGATTGTTCACGCAGTTATTGCACGAAATTCAACAAACGAACCTAATCGTTTAATTGCTGCGTCTCTTGGCGTTGCGCTACCAACGGATAAAAATGCTTATGGATATCTTTCAGAGCACCACCCATACGGACAAACAGAAAAAGTTGCCGGTGAATATGCAGAAGATTTAGCAGCAACAATGTTAGCTACAACCCTCGGTGTAGAATTTAATTCCGATACCGATTGGAATGAACGAGAGGATATTTATAAAATGTCAGGAAAAATTGTAAAAACTTTTAATGTAACACAGTCAGCTCAGGGGGATAAAAATGGTCTATGGACAACCGTTTTAGCTGCTGCAATACTTCTTCCTTAATTTAATTTCTTAAATGGAACGCGAATTAGTTGATTGGATCGTATTCTGGGTTATAGTCGCCATCCTATTCTATATTGATCTTTATGTAAGCGAGCGAAGAACCAGCAGGATCACTTTAAAAACCAGCCTTATCTGGAGTGCAATCTGGATTATTACTGCCCTCTCATTTAATGCATTTCTTTATTTTGATCTCGGGAAACAAAAAGCAATTGAATTTCTTACAGGTTATCTTATCGAAAAATCTTTATCGGTAGACAACCTTTTTGTTTTCCTTCTCATCTTCCAGGTAATGAATGTAAAACCTGAAAACCAGCCGCACGTGCTTAAATGGGGAATTCTCAGCGCAATTGTTTTCAGGATAATATTTATTGTGGCAGGAGTTAGTTTAATAAATCTCTTCGAACCAATTATTTATGTTTTTGCTCTCATCCTTCTCTATGCGGCTTACCAGATGGCTTTTGGAGGTGAGCATAAAATTGATGTTGAACATAACTGGCTTGTGAAGCTCGCATCTAAATATTTAAGCTTTGCACCTCACTACGAAGGAGGTAAGTTTTTTATAACCGAAGGTGGTAAACGCTATGCTACTACAATGTTTATTACTTTTCTGCTTATTGAATCATCTGATATTGTTTTTGCTGTTGATTCCATCCCGGCAATAATTGCAATCACTAAAGATGAATTTATAATTATCTCCTCCAATATTTTTGCGATTCTCGGTCTGCGTGCACTTTATTTTGCACTTGCTGGAGTGGTTGATCTGTTTATTTATCTGAAATACGGTGTGGCAATAATTTTATTTTATGTAGGAGTGAAGATGATGATCTCCGAGTGGTATCACATTCCAACAGAATATTCACTTGCTTTTATTCTGCTGATGCTTACTGGTTCGGTTGTTTTTCATTATTGTTTAAGAAAAAAGTAAAGATAAGTTAAGTTAAAGCATTTGTCTAATACTTAGCTTAAACGTACTCTTTCACGTGAACTCCACTTTATCGGAATATAAAATCCGAAGTTTTAGCGAAGTAGAATCATCTTTTTCGTTTCAACAAAATCCACCTGCTCTGTAACTGATAAAAATAAATTCCACTTGTTCAATTCGATGCATTGAACTCAACTTCATATTCTCCGGCTGGTTTTTCTTCGTTCACCAAAGTTGCAATTTCTCTACCGAGTAAGTCGTAAACTTTTAGTGTAACGAATTGCTGGCCTGCCTTGCCGTCGGGCAGGCTGCCAATTGCATATTGTATACTGGTTGTTGGGTTAAACGGGTTTGGGTAGTTTTGCGAAAGCAGAAATGAATTTGGTTGTGATGAAATAGTTTCATCCTCAATGAAAGTTACGCCACCGTTTGTTGTTTTTAGAATTGTCCCAATGTCTCCGACAATTACACCTTTATTTGCATCAGTGAAATATACTTGGTTTAGATCATAAGTTGATTCGCTTATTTGATTTGACCAATTTATACCTCCATCAGTTGTCCGAAAAATAATCCCATTTCGTCCTACAACCGATCCAATGTTTAGATCTGTAAAGTATACACCATTAAGTTGTTCAAACGTTCCAATTGTCTGATTTTGCCAATTTAAACCTCCATCAGTTGTTCGAAGAACTCTGCCTGTGCTACCGACAACCGTTCCATTGTTCGCATCAACTAAGAATACATCTAATAAATCCAAACCACCTAAATATTGCACGTTCCAATTTGTACCACCGTCAGTGGTTCTCAAGATTGTCTACCCAAATTTCCTACAACTATCCCGTTATTTGGGCTCGTAAAACATACGTCGCTTAAATGCTGTGATGTTCCACTTGATTGAATTTGCCAATTATTACCTCCATTTGTTGTTCGAATTATTCTACCCAATGTCCCAACTGCTGTTCCATTGTAATTATCAGTGAAGAACACACCCCAAAAGTGGTTAGAAGAAATTCCACTTGCTTGACTTTCCCAATTTACACCTCCGTCCGTGGTTCGAAGAATTGTTCCGTAGTCACCAACAACAGTACCGATGTATTCGTCTGTAAATGAAACTGAATGAAGATCAACAGATGTTCCACTATTCTGACTTATCCAACTATTTCCATCATCCATTGTTCGAAGTATTGTTCCCGCTTCTCCGACTGCTATTCCGTTGTTAGCGTCAATGAACAAGATATCATTAAGATTATTTGACGTTCCAGTTACTTGATTCCAGATTGTACCCCCATTAGTGGTTTTAAGAACAACGCCTATTCCTCCAATGACAAATCCTTCGTTTATATTTATTAGGGAAGCTCCATAAAGTAAATCTGTAGTTCCGCTCATCTGGTTCACCCAATTAATTCCACCATTAGTAGTGATTAAAATTGTACCTAAACTGCCAACAGCAATGCCATTTACTTGATCAAATAAGGATACGCCTCTAAGAGTTAGAAGTGTTCCGCTTGATTGGGTTACCCAATTTTCTCCTCCATCGGTGGTGTTAAGAATTATACCTGAATCTCCAACAGCAGTACCATAGTTTGTGTTTATGAAGTTTACAGCATTAAGTCTCTTTGAAGTTCCACTAGATTGGTTGACCCAGTTAAATCCACCATCTGTAGTTCTAATTATATTTCCAAAATTACCAACAGCAGTACCGTTTCTTCCATCACTAAACGATACACACCAAAGATTTCCTGAAGCACTACTTGTTTGAGCTATCCAGTTTGTTCCTCCATTAGTGGTATAAAATATTCTTCCTCCATAACCAACTACCGTTCCAGTATCTGGACCTGTAAAGGATACTGACGTTAAATCCCAAGTTGTTCCACTAGATTGACTCAGCCAATTTAAACCTCCATTCGTAGTTCGGAGGACGATACCAGTCCTCCCCACTGCTGTTCCATAATTGACGTCGGAAAATGATACGCTTAATAAAGCTTTTGTTGTTCCGCTTGTTTGTTTGGTCCAGCTAGCTCCCCATCTGTTGTTCTAAAAATTGTACCGACAGCTCCAACTACTGTTCCGTTGTTTGCATCAATAAAAGATACTCCCAAAAGTTCAGACATACCGCCTGACTGAAGAAACCAACCTTCTTGAGCATTTATTGGGAGACAAAATAAAAGGAGAGATAAAACAAAGATGAATTTTAATTTCATAATTAACCTCGTTAAAAGATTAGTTTAAACTTAGAAAATTACTAGATTAGAGCAAATACTATTTTCGTAAGAATAAACCTACAATATGAATTAAAAGTGCAAAAAACATCCCAACAAGCATTGGCTCTATCTCACCTAGTAAAGATGCAGTTGCAAATTCACTTCTAATAAAATACCAAACCGTGCTTGAAATAAAAGCAGCAATCATTTCAATCAAAATAATATTTTTAGAGATTCTTATCTTCGGAAAGTAAGCACTAACAACCGGAAGAATAATTCCCGGAATAAAAAGTGAACCGATTGTATACCAAATTTCAATCACTGAGGGAATAAAGTATGCAAGAAGAATTGCAATCACTCCGGAAAAGATAAGTCCAATAATTGTATAGCTTTTAAGATTACTATTCGTTTTCGTATTTACTGATTCTATACACGAAGTCACGTCCTATTGTTGTTCCGCTTAAAAATAAAAAACTAATTTGTGTCGATAGTATAGTTGCAAAAAGTGCTGCATAAAAAATTCCTTTAACTCCTGCAGGCAGAACCTGTTCTGCAAATAGTGGGAATGCAATACAGGATTTGTTAAGATCAGGGAAAACGCCTTTTGCAAATAAACCTGTTGATGTTGTCAGAAAATCAAACAAAGCCCAGAAGAAAATTGAAATGATTATTCCCCACTTCGCAATGTTACCTGATTTTGCTGCATAACATCTTTGGTGGAAACCGGGATCTGCAAATGTCCAGAGCGCAATTAAAAACCAAATAATTAAAAATGTTGGCGACATTCCACCTGTCAATTTCAAATGATTTTCGGGAACAGAAGAAGAAATAAAATCAATCGTATCCGAATTTCATTCCTGAAAATATTATAATGAGAATGAAACCTGCAAACATCACGAAGAACTGAAAAACATCAACATAAACATTTGAGCGAAATCCACCTTTTATCAAATAAATGCAATTGAAATAAGTAAGAGAAATTACCAATGCCGGAATAATATCGATACCGAATATAAAGCGAAATGAGATTCGAACTCATAAGCAAATAAGGTGCAGGAGAAACAAGAACAAAAACAATTACCGCAGAAACCAGTCCAACATTTCTTCCGTAAACTTCTGATAGTTTATCTGGAATGGTAAAGAGTGATGCTTCTCTAATTTTCTTCGCAAAGAATAAAGCAAAAAGAAAAGCAAAAATGTAGTAAGGAAATCCCTGTGTGAACCAGCTAACAAGTCCATAGCGGTAAGTAAACTCCCCTACTCCGAGAATGCCACCATACCACGTTGAAACATTTACAGCAACAAATAGAAACAGACTTAACTTTCTTCCTGAAAGCAGGTAATCATTAGCGTCTGTAGCAGTTTTTCTTCCAGTGAAAAATCCAATGAACAGAACAGAAGCAAAGAAAAGAACAACTATTACAACATCCCAAGTACTAAAAGAGATCATATTTCATCATCAGATTAACGTCACGAATAATAAACATAAGACCGCCAGTTATATGCAGTTCAACTTTGTTGCCTGTTGCTATATTACTTGTACTCTCTTTTTCACCGAATGGAAGTGCAACATTATTCAATTTGTATTTCAATCCTTTAGAACTGATTTTTGTTTTGCTGTCAATTCCGTAAACAGAAATTGTTTCGCCGGGATGTGTTCTGAGTTTTACTTTTCCTTTGTATGGTTTAAGAAATGAGTTCTCAGCAATCAGTGATAATTTTATGGATGGTGAGAACTTCAAAACGATTCCAAGGTTACAGAAAGTATGATCCAGACGATTACCTGTTATTCCAACAAGTAATGCTTCACTAAAACTATTTTTGATAGCATACTTCAAACATTTCTCAACGTCAGTATCATTTTGTCTTTTTATTCTAATGATTTTTGATGTTGATTTAAACTCTTTCAATGCTTCAGGTGAAATTGAATCGAGATCCCCAATGATCAAATCCGGAACGAATTTCATCTTTAATGCTGAATTAGCACCGCCATCTGCACAGATTAACTTATTGTATCCGTTCTTCTGAAAAAAAGTAATGACACTTTTCTTTGGTGGTTTTCCGTTAGCGAGTATGATGCATTTTTTCATAAAAGTAATCTCATTTTATATGACTTAGCAATGATCCCAATGTCACACTGAGCCTGTCGAAGTGTGAAAAATAATGAATTGTCAGTCTTCGACAAGCTCAGACTGACAAGTGAATATTATAATCCAACCTGAATACCTGCCAGCCAATTTCTTTCTGCTGCTGGAAAGAATTCTTTACCGATAGCGTAAGCTGAATATAAATTATCAAATAAATTATTTACCTGTCCAAAAATTCTCCACGGAGATAAAGTATTAAACACTGAAAATTCATAACTTGCAAAAATATCTGAAACAAAATATCCTTCATTCAGGTTATCAGAATATTCCACAAATCCTGGATAATAAATTAAATAGTCATCAAGACTTTCATCATAATTATCAGAATAAAAATCACCAACATATTTACCGGTGTATCTTAAATAGAATCCTGACTGCTGAAAAACAATTCCGATGTTTGCAAGAAAATCAGGGAAACCGGTTATTCTGTTTCCACTGAGATCAATATAATTTTCTGAGTCTAAATAATATTTGCCTGTTTCGATAGTATTTTTACTCCAGGAAGCATTTCCAAAAATTTCTATTCGATCTTGCCAAAGCTTGAAGATAGCAGAAAGTTCGGCACCACTGTGAATCGTTTTATCAACATTACCTGTTGTTGGCTGACCAAATCGGTCAACCTGTCCATCTTTAACTATTTCATTATCAAATAACATATAGAAAAGATTAAGTGTAATAGAATAATTTTCTGCGTTCAATGAAGCACCAAGTTCAAAATCGTTCATTGTTTCAGATTGAACTAACGGCTCATTATAATTATAAGAACCATCTGAATTGATTTCAAACTGCGGGACTTCTCCTCCACTCGATTCTGCCGCATCATAATACTCTTTAAGCCGTGGTTCCCGGGAGACGCGTGCAAATGAAAAATAAATATTTAATGGTCTAATTGGTTTATAATTTAAACCGATTCGTGGATTAAAAAAAAGATCGCTAATCGTAAATTCATTACCGACATATTGCTCATTAAATAATCTATACTCGTGATAAGCGAACTGAAGTTCTCCCATTAAATTCCAATATTCATTTATTTGATAAGATTCATTTGCAAATAAACTGAAAATGTTTTTTGCTCCTTCATATGAATAGTATGTGTATTCCGGAGAAACTCCCGGTGGAAGGTTTTCTGCATATTCAATACTCCCCCAATGATTTGAATTATGCTTCCTTAATTCTGCTCCAAAGAATAAAGTTCCATTTATGTGATCCAGGCTGAACCGTGGTATCCAACCAAATTGAGTATTTTTAACTTGTGCGTGAATTAATGCGTTAGTTGGAATGTAACTGGTATCAAATCCATTCTGCCTTAATCGGAAATAATCATCGTAGTAAACAGACCATGAACCATCATAATCGAAAAAACCATCACCAATAACTAAAAATAAAGCTGAGTTAAATTTAAACTTTTCTGAAACCTGCCAGTCATTTAGCAGCTCGAAATGCGGCTGAGAAAAATTTTCTATCTCTTCGGGTCTTCTTTGAACAGTGTAAGTGTATGAAGAAGAGTCGGCTTCCCAGTAAGAATAATTTTCTTTTCTCATATCCTTATCCTTAACGGCAAATTTTGCAACACCTGTGTAAGCCAGTCCATCTGAAATTGGTCCGCCATAAAAATTAAGCTGTGTAGTAAAATTTTTATCATATCTGATGGCTGAAAGAAAATAATTCTTAAAATTGATCCACGATTGGTTTTTATAACCCGAACTGAGAGTCTGCCCAAGTTTTGCATAAACAGAATACTGATTATCAATCAATCCACTCGAAAAAGAGACAGAATATTTTCTTGTGACATAATCTCCATAAGCTAATGAGAGATTTATCATTGGCTCATTCGAGAAAGATGAAGTAATAATATTGATTGATCCACCAATAGCAGGATATCCAAAGACTCCCGAACCAGCACCTCTCTGAACCTGAATTAATTCTGTGCTTGCAAGAAGATCAGGAAAATCAAGCCAGTAAACATTGTGATCTTCGGGATCATTTTGAGGTATTCCATTTATGGACACAGAAATCCTTCTCTGATCAAAACCGCGGATGCTTAAATAATTATATCCAATTCCATTTCCACTTTCAGAAAAAAAAGTCGTTGAAGGAAGCTCACTCAGATATTTTGGGATATCATAAACAGTATAGGTTTTCTCAATCTCCTTCCTTTTTATCTGGTCAAACGCTAAAGGAGTAATTCCTTTTTTGAATATAGTCGCTTCTACAAAAACAGTTTGTGAAGCTATTATTTCTTGATTCAACTTGAAAATAAATGAAATACTATTATCGGCTGTCTTTACAGTTCCCTCTTTATATACTTTTTCAAAAGGAACAATTTCAGTTTTATAACCAACGTAAGAAACTGTAAGAGTATCGGTCGAGTCCATAACGGCAGTTAATATAAATTCACCCTTATCATCGGAATATGTTCCGATTCCAGATTGTGTGGAGAGACGTATGTTTGCTTTCACTAATGGAGAATTAGTGACGGCATCTTCAACCCTACCAAGAATTGTAATTTGCTGAGCAGAAGTTGAGAAGTTTAAAATGAAAAATAGAACGATTAAGTTTTTCATATCGAACAAAAATTTTAAAATGAAAAAGCCGTTTGAAGAAACGGCTAAAGTCTTAATCATTCCTCACCAGATGGTGGGCAGGTTCTTAGCCCGTTTCCCTACGCTGGCATTACCCAGATCAGGTGTTAGGGTTTTATCTCAGTCATTCCATTTAGATTGGAACAACACCCCTAACGGCTTAAAGTAAAATAAAAAAAGAACTAATTCGTGACGGCTCTAAACTAATAATTGACGAAAAGGAAATCAACCCACTTTTAACTTCTGACCAACTATAATTTTACTACTTGAAAGATTGTTTAATTTTTTAATTTTCTGAACTGATGTTTTGTACTTAATAGCAATAGAATATAAAGTTTCGCCATTCTCAACTGTGTGATAACCATCTTTAGTTAGTTGAGATGAAGTGGTTGAAGATTTGGGAATCTTTAATTCTTCACCGGCAATTATTTTATTTCCATTTAGATTATTTAACTTCTTTAGGCTTGCAATACTCACTTTATATTTTTCAGAAATACCGCCGAGGGTTTCACCTTTTTTTACTTTATGTGTAGAAGAGCTACTTTTATTTTTATTATTAGCTACAGTCGTATTGGAACTCTGATGTCCATTTCCATTTGAATAGATTATCAGAGTTTTTCCTGCATAGATTCTACTACTACTTAAATTGTTCCAGCGTTTTATATCATCTATGGAAACTCTGTAATCTTCAGAAATACCAATTATTGTTTCACCCGGCTGAATTTTATGAGTGATTGATTCACTCGTTAACTCATTATTATGTGAAACTTTATCATTTTCAGCAGGGGTATAGCTACCAGAATAAATTTTTAGAGTTTTTCCAGCAATTATTTTATTACTTGATAAATTATTCCATTCTCTGATACTTGAAGCTGAAACTTTATACTCTTCGGCTATTCCACCGATTGTTTCACCTCTTTTAATTTTATGATAACTCACATCTCCGGATGAGGATGAAGTGCTTTCAACATAGGAAGTTGATGTTCCGCTTGTATAAATTTTTAACGTCTGTCCATATCTGATGTTATTGCTACTCAAGTTATTCCATTTTTTCAATTCAGCAACTGATAGATGATATCTTTCAGCAATCTCACTTAGTGAGTCACCCTTTCTAACTTTATAATAGTTTACTCTTCCTTTGGTATTTTTAGAGGATATATCGTTGATGGAAGGGAAGTAATCTTCATCAGTATAAATTTTTAATTTCTTACCAGCAATAATTTTATTATTTCTCAATCCATTCCATTCTTTTAACGCTGCAATGCTCACTCCATATTGCGTTGCAATCAAACCTAAATTTTCTCCACGATTTATTGTATGGTATACATAGGATGGTTTATTTGTTTCAGTATAATTTTTAGGAGCTTTCTCTTCAATCTCAGTACTTTTATCTAAGCTTGCATAATAACCTTGCTTCTCTTCTGGGACATAAATAGTAAGCTGTTGACCTACCCTGATTGATGTCGTGTAAGGAATATTATTCCAGTTTCTTACGTCACTAACTCTGGTGCTGAACATATCGGCAATTCCTAAAAGGCTGTCATCTTTTTTAACCCGATAGGTAACCGATACATAGCCTTCAGGAACAATTGATTCAATTGTGCCAATAGATTCTTTCTCTTCAATGAAAGTCTCTGTAACCCGTGTTTCAACAATCTCACCATCAGTTTCGGCAACTGAGTTTTCCGTTTCACTAACTGCAATCACTTCCTCTTTACTTGTTTCACCATTTAGAGAAACATATGGAGATACATATTCCTGATCGGTTTTGTTTCCATTATCCTGTGCAATTGTTATGTCTGTATTAGAAGAATAATCGTTCTCATTTGGATTAACAAGAACCGGAATTCTCAATGGGACACCGATATACAACTTTGATTTAGTTGAAATATTATTTGCATCGGCAAGGTCATAAACAGTAACCCCATACTTTTTAGCGATCTTACTTAAATTCTCACCTTTTCTAACATTGTGAACGAGAAATGTTCTGCGAGCTGACTCGGGAATATTTTGCATTTGTGCTGCAAACTGCTCCAGCGATCCAGTAGGAATTTTGAGTGGATAACCGCCCGGATAATCCGGAGGTGTGCTTAATTGTGTAAGCTCAGGATTCATATCCTGCAATGTTTCAAGATCAGTTCCAGAAATTGTAGCCAGATAACCAAGGTCAACTGCTCCAGGAACATTATAACTTTCAAATGTATAAGGAGTTTGATAATCTATATTGCTGAAACCGTAGGCTATAGGATCCATTGCGATTATGCAGACTGCAATATATTGAGGAACATAATTTCTAGTTTCTTTTGGAAGATATTTTCTTATCGACCAAAAGTCATCAGAACCAGATTTTTTCATGGCTCTTCGAACTCGGCCTTCACCACTATTGTATGCAGCAAGTGCAAGGTACCAATCTCCCAGAGAGTTGTACAAATCTTTCAAATGTTCTGCAGCTGCAACACTAGATTTAACCGGATCTCGTCTTTCGTCATAATAAAAGTTTCCATCTAATCCGTAAAGATTTCCAGTAGATTTAATAAATTGCCATAGTCCAACAGCCCTTGCCCACGATCTTGCAGTTGGGTTTAAACCGCTTTCCATCATACTTAAATACATAAGCTGCTGTGGTACCCCTTCTACGGCAAAAATGCTAGACATCATTGGAAAATATTTTCCCGATCTTTCAAGCCAAAGGCGCATTGATCTCTCACCTTTTCCAGTGAAATATGTTAGGTATTGATCAACGTATCCATTTACTTCCAGAGGGATATCGGCAGGAATAATTTCTCTTTCATTCCTCGAATCATCCGAGAGTTCAATTTCTGATACATAACCTCTCATCCATTCTTCAAGAGCAGCCATGGAAACACCAGGAGGCATTTCCTGTAAGCCATCAACATATTCCTTATAATCTTCAATAATGGCTGTTTCAAGTTCAATGTATGCTTCATTGTTATCAACACCAGGGTAGTAACTGAGGTTATTAATTATCCTTAATGCTGATTCATAATTTTGAACAGTCTCTTCAACTAAACCTGATTTTTGTTTTTCTAATGCTATTAAGTAGAATTGCCTTGCTTGCTCAAGCATCTCCGCAACGACGTTACCCTTTTGACTTAGAGCATCATCTTTCTTTTTGGTAATTTCATCGCTGCCGCTGCATGAGTAAAGAAATGCCAGTATTAGCAGGATGCTAGGCCACTTCAGTAAATTCAGCCTCATATATTCTCTCCAGATTAAAAAATTACTTTGTCAAAGTTAGTATTTAATAAATCTTTTATCAAGTAGAAAATTAAATACTTTCCATAACTTCTCTAATAACATTACGTTAACAATTAAAGAGGAATATTGCCATGTTTCTTCTTTGGATTAGTATCAACTTTTGTGCGAAGCAGATTAAACGCATTTATAAGTTTTTGCTTTGTTTCTCGAGGTGCAATTACATCATCGACGTAACCTCTTTCGGCTGTAATGTAAGGATTGGCAAATTTTTCTATGTACTCTGATAACTTTTTTTCAATTTCTTTATCAGGGTTACTCGCTTTTGCAATTTCTTTTTTAAAGATAATTTCAACAGCACCTTTTGGACCCATTACAGCAATTTCAGCTGAAGGCCAGGCAAAGTTAAAATCTCCACGAATATGTTTTGAGTTCATAACATCATAAGCACCGCCGTATGCTTTTCTAGTTATCACGGTAACTTTAGGAACTGTTGCTTCACTAAAAGCAAATAATAATTTTGCACCATGTCGGATTATACCATTCCATTCCTGCTCAGTACCTGGTAAGAAACCTGGTACATCAACAAGAACAAGCATTGGAATATTAAACGCATCACAGAATCTAACAAACCTTGCTGCTTTAGTTGAAGAATTTATATCCAAAACTCCAGCAAGCACTTGTGGCTGGTTAGCAATAACACCGATTGCCATTCCACCAATTCTACAGAAGCCGCATATTATATTTTCAGCATAGTACTGATGAACTTCAAAAAAATCCTGTTCATCTGCCAGAAGTGAAATTACCTGCTTCATATCGTATGGCTTGTTTGGATTATCAGGGATTATTTCATCAAGCTTTGGTTCAGGAATAACATTGTTAATATTAAATTCTTTTTCAGGACTTTTATCCCGATAGTTTAGTGGAATGAAACTCATAAGTTTTCTAACATTCAACAAAGTTTCAATTTCATTTTCATAAATAAAGTGAGCTACTCCGCTTTTACTTGCGTGAGTTTCTGCACCACCAAGTTCTTCAAAACTTACATCTTCGTGAGTTACAGTCTTCACAACATTGGGACCGGTTACGAACATATGGCTTGTGTTCTTAACCATAAAAATAAAATCAGTAATTGCAGGAGAATAAACTGCACCACCTGCGCAAGGTCCAAGAACTACAGATATTTGAGGAACAACACCTGAGGCAAGAGTATTTAGTAAAAATATATCAGCATATCCGCCAAGACTAATCACACCTTCCTGAATTCTTGCACCACCAGAATCATTTAATCCGATCACTGGAATTCCGGCTTTCATCGCCATATTCATAACCTTAACAATTTTTTCAGCGTGTGTCTCAGAGAGTGATCCTCCAAAGACTGTGAAATCCTGGCTAAATAAAGCAATAGGTCTTCCATCTATTCTGGCAAATCCGGTTACAACACCATCACCGGGAAAGTGCTGCTTATCCAACCCAAAATCAGTTGCCCGATGTTTGACGAAAATATCAATTTCTTCAAAACTGCCTTCATCGACGAGCAATTCGATTCTCTCCCGTGCGGTCAACTTCCCTTTATCGTGTTGACTTTTAATACGTGTTTCGCCACCACCAAGTTTGGCTTCTTCTTTAAGTTTTGAGAGTTTTTCAATTTTATCTTTCAAGGTATACCTCAATGACAAATATTTTTAAGAATTCTTATTAAACAATAAATGGATTATTTTGTTTTTCGTACCCAATTGTGCTGCTTTCACCATGCCCGGGATAAATTACCACATCATCAGGAAGAGTAAGTAATTTTGTTTGAATAGAATTGATCAGAGTATCATAGTCGCCTCCCCACAAGTCCGTTCTGCCAATACTTTCATTAAAAAGAACATCTCCGGTTATACAAATTTTTTCATCCTCCAGATAGATGCAGAACTCTCCAGGTGTATGACCTGGTGTAAAAAGAAATTTCATTTTAGATTTTCCTATTGACAGCTCTGATTTGCTCAGTAATCAACTCATCGGGTTTAGGTGGTTCGTCAAGAGAAATATCGAACATCGTTGCTTGTTCCTGAGCATGTTCAAGTAATGGAAGATCTTTCTCCGGTGCAAAATAAACAGGATTGAATTTTTCTTTGATAAACTTGCAGCCAAGTATATGATCAATATGACAATGAGTGTTAATAAGATATTTTACTTTTAAATTCTTTGATGAAATAAATTCAGAGAATATCGTCTCTTCATCAGAAGAAGAAGTTCCCGGATCGATAACAGCAGCCTCTTTAGTTTCATCATCCCACAATACAATTGTATTTTCAGAGAATAGATTGAAAGTAAATACGTTAATCTTTACCATACTATTTTTTTAATCCCTTAGTAATTCTGTTGATGGATTTTTTTGTGAAGGAGGTAAAATTATCCTCCGTCTCTTCAATTGAATCGCCGCCAAATTTAATCAGGAAATGTTTAGCAACTACCCAGGCAAGCATACTTTCGGCAATTACTGCACAGGAAGGAACTGCAGTAAAATCACTTCGTTCATACCTGGAGGAAACTTTTTTCATTGAACTTAAATCAACACTTTTCAGTGGTTTAGCTAAAGTCGATATTGGTTTCATCGCTGCTCTAACTATTATCGGTAACCCATTTGAGATTCCGCCTTCAATTCCCCCGGCATTATTTGATTCCCGGGAAAAATCTTTTTTATTAATTGTTATTTCATCGTGAACTTGAGAACCGAGTTGATCAGCAGAATTAAATCCTGAACCTATTTCAACTCCTTTAACCGCATTTATAGACATAAAATGGAAAGCAATATCTGCGTCGAGCTTTCTGTCAAATTGCATAAAACTTCCCAATCCAACTGGTACTCCTGTGGCAATTGTAATAAAAGTGCCACCCAGTGTATCACCACTTTTCTTTACAGCATTTATCTTATTGATGATTTTCTTTTCTTGTGATTGATCGAGAACACGGACAGAGCTTTTATCAGCTTTAATTGAAATATTCCATCCGGATTTTTCTATTACGTTTTTATTTTGCAAAAGTTGATTGAAGTAATCTTTTGTTGGGTAAATCCCACCGATACTCTCTACAAAACTTCCAATAAAAATTCCAAAATGTTCAAGAAATTTTCTGGCAACTGAACCAACTGCTACTCTTGCAGCAGTTTCTCTGGCACTGGACCTTTCAATTGAGTTTCTTATATCATCAAAATTGTATTTCGTGACTCCAACAAGATCCGCATGACCTGGACGTGGAATTGTTATTTTCTTACCGTCAGATAATTTCTTATCAACACTCATAACATCTTGCCAATTAGCCCAGTCCTTATTCTCTATTAAAAAAGAAATTGGTGAGCCAATAGTTTTCCCGAATCTAATTCCACTCAGAATTTGCACAGTATCTGATTCGATTTTCATTCTGGCACTTCTGCCAAAACCAGATTGTCGTCTCTTCAGATGAAAATTGATATACTCTGAGGATATAGGAAGGTTGGAAGGAAATCCTTCAGCAATTGTTACAAGAGACTTTCCGTGCGATTCGCCGGCAGTTAAAAATCTTATCATAAAATTTATTATTTAATGGATAGGCAAATATAAAAAAAACGTCCCGATAAAAATCGGGACGTCAAATGTTCTACTATTTTACCAATAAATTATTCCGGTATTTCTATACCAACAAACCTGTTATTTCCATCCTTATCTACCACTTTAAGTAAAAGTGCAGATCCTTTCTTTTTTTCTATTATCTGCTTGAAATCACTTACGTCATCAATTTTATCCTTATCTGCTTCTATAATAACTAATCCTGCAAACAACCTTTGATCTTCCGCTGTACTGAAAGGTTTTACATCTGTGATAAGAACACCACTGCTAAGACTAAAATCATTTTCATCTTTCTCGGTAAGATTTTTAACTGTCAAACCAATATTTTCGAAAGTAGCTGTCGTCAATCCTGACTCACTATTCTCTTTAGTACTACCTTTATCAGATGCCGGCTCAGTTTTTACGTCTTCATCACGAGCTTTGAGTGTAACTTTTCTTTCTAAGATTTCACCATCTCTGAAAATTTTCAAATTAACAGTTGTTCCTGCAGTCAGAGATGCTACATAACTTTGCAGCTCATTCGGTCGGTTGACTTCGCGACCATTTATCTCAAGAATAACATCACCAGCTCTTAAATCGGATTGAGAAGCAGCTCCGTCTTCAACTATTCCCTGGATGATGATTCCTTTCGGTTTATCCATACCAAGAGATTTAGCGATTGCATTATCAACTTCACCGATATTTATTCCGATATATCCTCTGCTAACTTTTCCGTGCGCAATTAAATCCTGGGCCACTGCTTTTGCAAGATTAACAGGAATAGCAAACCCATAACCGATATAAGTTCCGCCACCACCTGAAGCAATTGCTGAGTTGATTCCAATTACAGAACCAGATAAATCAACTAATGCACCGCCGCTATTTCCAGGATTAATAGCTGCATCCGTCTGAATAAAATTTTCAACGCCATAACTATCTCTTATTAGTCCTAACTGACCTCTTCCAATTGCACTTACAATTCCTGCTGTAACTGTAGATGCTAATGAGAGAGGATTACCAATTGCCATCACCCATTGACCAACTTTTAGATTATCTGAGTTTCCAAGAAATGCAACCGGAAGATTATTTGCATCAATTTTAACAACTGCAAGATCTGTTAGTGGATCTGTTCCCACAACAGTTGCATCAAACTGTCTTTTATCTGAAAGTCCGACCGTAACCTTGCTGGCATTTTCAACTACGTGGTTATTGGTTACGATATAGCCATCAGTCGAAATTATTATTCCGCTTCCGGAACCTCTTTGTTCTTTCGGCATATCCTTAAATGGGAAGAACCAATTACTATGAGGATTCTCTCTTTCAGAAACAACACCTATTTGAACTATGGTAGGAGTTACAGTCTCGGCAACTTCGATAAAAGCCTGGCTGAAAGATGAGGCATCTGCATCCAATTTTACCGGAGGTTCAGTTGCACCTAAATTCAGGTCGGCTAAGCTTGGCCGCACCAGACCAAAACCGGAGACTAAAATTGCTCCAAAAACAATCCCTATTAACAACAGAGATGCTGCTCCAATAATTCCTTTTAATTTCATTTTACTACTCCAATATTTTTATCAGATTATATTTACCTGAATTAAGCTCAGGATAGTATCAAATAGCTAAGTGTACCTCTAATTAAATAATTTTAATGAACTAATTCCTTTAAAATCAGGAACGTGATATTTAAGATGGTTTTCCATAAATAATAAAGCTTTTTGTATAGTTAGATTACTGAAATTGCTTGCGGATTCATTTCTTTTTAGACAATCAAGATACCTTAAAAGTTCCACATTAATATCATAAATATCAACCACCGACCTTTTACATTCGCCGCATATCAAACCTTTATCACGATGGTAGTAGATATTTTCACTGAATTTTTGCTTTCCGCAAATTGTACAGGCATCTATCTGAATTTCATACCCTGTTTCCTTCAAGAAAAAAAATAAAAATCTACCAAATGTAACTTCCGGCTGCTCTTCACCTGAGTTTAACCTGCTTAAGATCTTTATAACTCCTCTGAACAATTTCTTATTTACTTGGTGTTCTGCCAGCAAATTTTTCACGAGTTCTAAAACTGCATACGCATAACTAAGCTTGCTAAGATCACTTTTAACTTCAGGGAAATGCTGAATGATATCTGCACCGGAAAGCAATTGAACTTCACGGGATTCTTTATTGTAAATCACAACTAATAAATAATTTAACGGATCAACCACTTTTCCATATTTTGATTTTACTGAGCGTGCACCTTTAATTATCACACTAATTTTTCCTAAATCCTCAGTGAAAAGTGAAGCAATATTACTAGAATCGCCGTAGTTCATTTTGCTTAGAACCACAGCTTCAGTTTTTATTATTTCACTCATTGGATGAAGTTATACGGAAAAGTAAATAAACCTTCTTCAGTAATAATTCCGGCAATTAAATGTGCTGGTGTTACATCAAATGCTGGAGTGAAGGCACTATAATGTTCAGGTGTGATGAGTGTTTCACCGATATAAAATAATTCTCTTTTGTTTCGATACTCAATTACAATTTCTTTTCCTGTTGGAGTGGACCTATCTATTGTTGTTGTTGGAGCTGCGATGTAGAAAGGTATGTTGTGATAATTTGCAAGTATCGCCAGGCTATACGTTCCAATTTTGTTTGCTGAGTCACCGTTAAGTGCAATTCGATCAGCACCTGTAATAACAAGGTCAACTTTCCCCTGCTTCATTAATTCGGCAGCTGATGAATCAGTCTGCAGATCGAAAGGGATACCACTTTTATCAAGTTCGAAAGCTGTTAATCGTAATCCCTGCAGAAGTGGTCTTGTTTCATCAGCAAAAACGTGATTAACTAAACCATTTTCGAAAGCAGTTTTGATTATTCCAAAGGCCGTTCCAATACCGCCTGTGGCAAGCTTTCCTGTGTTGCAATGCGTTAACACGTTTGATTTTTGTTTGAATATAGTCAACCCGTTTCTGCCCATTTTAAGGCAATACTCTTCATCCTTCTGATGGATCTCTTTGGCTTTTGAAAGAAGAGTTTCATAAGCAAGTTTCTTATCTGATAGCTTTTCAAATTCCTCTTTAAGATCATTTAGAGATTTGAATAAATTTACCGCCGTTGGCCTGGTTTGAGCTAATCGTTTGTAGGATAAGTTGAAAACTTTTTCATGCTCGGCATTAACATTTTTTAGAGATAGCGCAAGTGCGTAAGCAGCAGCAATACCGATAAGAGGAGCACCTCTCATTTCGAGTCGTTCAATTGCAACAGCTATTCTTTCGTAGTTATCCGTCTCAACGTAAACTTCTTCGAGAGGTAATTTAGTTTGATCCAGGAAGATCAGTTTTTGATTTTCGAATTTTACGGAAAAATAATCAGTCGGATTCATTGAAACTTGAAATTTTTATAAACTCTCTAAATCTATCCTGAATTTGTAAATGAGATAGATCCTCAATGCCTTTTGTACTGAATTTTTCAACACAAAATGAAGCCATTGTACTACCATAAATAACAGCACGCTTAATATTTTCAGGACTCAGATCTCTTGTTTTGTGAAGGTAACCGATAAACCCACCTGCAAAAGTATCTCCAGCACCAGTCGGATCAAAAATTATTTCCATAGGATAAGCAGGTGCAGAAAATATTGTATCACCGGTAAAAAGCAGCGCACCATGCTCTCCTTTTTTTATGATTAGAATTTCAGGACCCATTTTACGTATAAGTTTTGCTGCCTTAATAAGATTTGGTTCTTCGGTCAGCAATCTTGCTTCTGAATCATTAAGTATAAAAACGTTAACTCTCTTTAAAAGTTTCAACAAATCCTGTTTCATAATGTTTATCCATAAATTCATTGTATCACAAACAACAAGCTGGGGATCAGACACTTGATCAAGAACCTTAATTTGAAGATCAGGACCGATGTTACCGAGGCAAACATATCTAGACTTCTTTAAACTTTCGGGGATGATTGGATTAAAATTTTCAAATGCATTTAATTCTGTAAAAAGTGTATCCCGGACATTCAAATCGTGATGATATTTTCCTCCCCAGCGAAAAGTTTTTTCTCCCTCAATTATCTGTAATCCTTCCAAACCAATATTATGCTGCTCTAACATTTCAATGTAAGATTTTGGAAAATCACTACCAACAACTCCGATTAATTCAACGGAGGTAGAAAAATAACTAGCAGCAAGTGAGATATATGTGGCAGAACCTCCAAGAGCATCGTCTATCTTATCGTAGGGCGTTTCAACTGAATCCAATGCAACCGAACCAACAACTAATAAACTCAAAACTTTCCTTAAATTTTTTTTGATTTGTTTCGAAAAAATAATCAAATAGCGTTTTAATACATAATTTTCCTTCGCTTAATCAATTAATAGAGCAATCATTTTATATCGATCTCTACAAAATGGAAAAAGCTTTTCTCATTAAGAAAATAATCTTCAATTATCTGCACTGCTTTTCTTTGTCCTTCCCAGGCAAGAAGTTTTTGAGCAGTTGTTTTATTCACCCATTGATATTCGGTATGCTCACTACTGAGTTTTACTTTGGAAGATTCTACCCGTGCAGCAAACACCGGAAGAAGACAGATATACTCATCTCTCGGTTCATAAAAAGAATTGACTGTCGGTGCTACCCAAAGTTGAATGGGAGTTAAACCGGTTTCTTCTTTAATTTCTCTCAATGCAGTCTGATATGCTTTCTCATCGCTTTTAATTTTTCCAGTAACCATTTGCCACAACCCGGGATATGGTTGTCCTTCCGATCTTTTAAGCAACAGGAATTCAATACCTTTTTCAGATTCCCGAAAAATGTGTGCTTCAATCAGGTTTGAGATTATATTCATTTTTTCCTTTCTAAATGAACCTAAATAATTTTATTGTCTAAGTGGTGAAAAGTTGCATTACCACTCAGATATTGAGAACACTAATTTTAGAAATACGCTCTCGCTTCTGCACGTGCAGTATGAACTACTCTTCCTATTCCCTGCCACCTTCCTTCATAACCAAGTGTTGTTTGAAGAAAAGAAGCAACTCTGTAATCAAAATTCGTTCTCCAAAAATAATTTTTTCCAATCTGGTTCCCATTGAGCATTTCGAATGGTATAATGTTTTCCAGAGTGTTTGAAGTCAATTCAACTCTTTCTAATTCAATTTTCAACCTTCCAGTTTGAGCAAAGGAAAGAGTAAACCGTACTGCCTGTAAGTTTACATCAATGACTGTAGATACTAGAGGAAAAGTATCTTCACTTTTTCCAACTTTCAGTTTCAATCCGACTTCAATAATATTAATTGGACGATAGGAGAAATCTGTTGTTAAATTATTATCACTGATTTGCCTGTTCCTATTTGATGACTGCGGTGAAGATAAATTATCAGTAAAATTAACAATATCAGTTTGATTACTTACTTCTTTCACCAACCTGAACCTTATTCTTAAACTTCGCTCCCGATTGTAGCTGTTCTCCACACCTGTGTTAAATTCACTCATACCGATTCTCTGAGTATACCTGAAACGAAAAGAAAGGTCCTGCCTGTTCTCATTTATATAAACATCATTCTGAACGTAATTTGCTCCCCGGATTGTTGTACCTTCCTGTTGAAAATAATTCAACTTAAGAAAATAAATTCTTGAGAGTTCAGTTTCACGAGTTATTTCCTCAATACGCCAAACTGTTTCTGTTGAGATTGGTTGAAGGATTGCTCCAATAAAAGAATTTCGATCAAAAATATCTGCGTACCGAATTTTCCATCTTGTATTTGTTTTGAGATTTATAACAGGAAAAAGTTCGTCAGATGGGACAGTGATTTGAATATAGTCGCCGTCAAATACTGTCAGTTCAAATTCATCTTCATCTGCAATACCATTATTATTCAAGTCGCCGAGATATTTATAATTTCCTGTTCCCTGTTCAACCCTGACGAATACTTTTTCAAGCTGTGCCTGTTTTTCGGTGGTGACTTCATAATAAAGATATCCATCAATAATTTTCTCCCAGAATTTAAAATTTGATTGAGACCGTATGAGAAGCTGTTCAGTGTTCAATAAGTCCCAGTTGCTTGAATGCCTCAGAATAATTTTTTTTTCTGATAGTAAGGTTCAACAATGTAGAAAATTCTTCAATACCACGATATGTCAAATCATAAATCTGAGCACCAGATACAGCTTCCTTTTGCATAATACCAGCTAAAGGTAAATAATCATCTCTTCGAGTATAACTCGCTGTTATACCTAATCCATTAATTTCAAGAAGCTGTAGGTTAGGTGTTAATTCAATATATTCAAAACTTCCTGCAATTAAAGAATCACTCCCTATTCTATTTTGTCTTTTGTTTTCTGATAAAAAACTAAATCCTGGTTTGAGCAGTTCCCATAAAATATAATTAGCATCTCCAGATTGACGCCACCATTTTGTTCCAATATTTATATTTTCCGTTCCTACATAATCAAGATCGTATTTGAGACTATAATCCTTTCTGTTCGAAAGCGTCAGCAAACCATTATACCTGTTAGACTGAAAAGTGTCACCACGTTTTAGTGATGCGATTGTTCCAATTACATTCATTTCTTCTATTGGAATGAGGTTTAGTTTTCCTTCTCTGAATTGCTCACCTTCGCTTTGTGATGAACCTGCAGTGTTGTAAATCCGATCGAACTCCACAACATTAAATCTGTCTGTTGATGTAAAGCTTTTATCGATAAACCTTTCATGATAAGAAAAACCAATTTTACCAAGGCTAAGAGAACCAATATCCACATCACTTGGAATTACTTTTAAATATAGATTTGCAGCCGAACCAAAATTATTTCCATCATCTAAAGATGAAAGACGGTTTTTATCCCACAAACTTCCCGCGTACTCCAGATCTAGCTGAACATTTTTAAATGGATTGAAAGTAGCAGCAATGTTTCCAAGTTGCTTTAGTTCAGGAAGAGGCAGGAAAATAATTGGCAGATATCCTCCCTTTTGAATACCAACAAAGAAAAATTGTCCAAGTGCTTCACGGATATAATCACCATTTCCTTCCCCAACATAACTGAATGTTACAATATATTTTGAAAGTGAATCACCGGGATTATAAACGTAGTATGTAAACGGTTCATTGTTAATCAGCGTGTCCACTGCCTGATAAATACCTTTAATCACACCAAGAGAATCAGGAGCTACCAATTGAACACCAGACTTCGTAGCCTTAAGCTGACTATCTCCGGCATTAGCTAATATTTCCCTGTCCTGTTCGGTTAATGTAAAATCGATTGGCGCATTAGGATCGTCTCCCTCCTGCAAATACTGAGCAGCGATTTTATATTTATCACTAAATAAAATAGTGCTGGCAGCAGAACCAAAAAAGTTTCTTGAATATTTCCGGGCTGAATACTCAAAGTCAACTGATATTCTACTTGCGTTTGTAATTAATCTTTTTGGATTAAAAGTGATCCTTGCTGTTGAATAGTCAATTGTATAATCGTTTATTTCACCACGAACCATTTCAATTCCATTGAGAAATACTTTCTCCGTTCCTGCAAGTACGATTATATCTCTTTCTCCATTCTCGCCAATTAGTACATACGGACCTTGAATACCATCCTGTCCATTAAACATATTCGTATTAAACTTGCCACGAGAACCTGCAATTGCAACATAACCTTTATGCGGTTCGAAGTTAACTGTTCCCATCAATCCCTGAAGTTTTCGGTTGATAACACCGAACTCACCATTTCTGTTACTCAGATTATAATCACCAAAAGTGCCTGTTGCATTCTGATGTTTAATCTGTATAAATACTTTATCGATCTCATCCAGTCTTTCTGTATTTCCTTCTGGCTGGATTGGTGTATTCTGGTCAGTTAAAGCTGCAACTACTTCAATATCATCAGTTAAATTTCCAGAGAGTTGTAATCTCAATCCACTGCTTAATGAAAAATCTTTTGTTGTACCTACTGTAAATCCCCTGATCAATGTTCCACTTTTTTGTAACCCGGGTCCGAAAATAGATTCCGGGGTAAAGCCACCAGATTCAGTTTGAACAACCTGAACAGTGTCGCCTAGTCTCTCATCTGTACTTTACAACCAGACTTCTGTTCTTGTATTCTTTTTTCAGCCCTAGTCTTACAGTTTCATAGGTAACAAAGAGAGTATCGAAAATTGAGTAAGGTAGTGAATCTGATAAAGTGAATGTAGCTGTTAGGTAATCAAACTTGTAATCTGTTAATGGTTGAATAACTGAGTTTCTGAGAGTAATCTTTTCTGAGAATGGAATAATTGAAACGCTTGTGATACTATAGATCATTATTGAAATTGATCGGAATTGTATCTGTAACAGAAAATGTGTTGTATTGGTTCTGCGCATAGATTCCTGACAAAGCAGGAATTATGAGTAGAATAATAATGATGCAATAATGGCTTAATTTCAAAAGGGAAACAAGGTTTTTGATTACGAAATCTAAATTTAAGAAGGGCTTTTATCAAGTCCATAACTCATATATGACAGATAATTCAATTAAAGAAAAGCTTAATGATTGGGTAAATGTTCGATGATTAACTCATTGTTTCCAAACGATTTGTTGTCCAAATACAAAAATTAGTTTTATGATGAGTGACTTTTACAGAAAAACAGATTGATTCTATTTTGAGTTTGAACTAAGTTTAAACCAGTTAAAACTTAATTCGGGGAAAGATGATTGAGTTGCATACATATCTTCATTACATCTACAGGAACGCTTCCCTTGCGGGATTTCAAAAAGCGACTTCTCTATTTAATAAAAAATTATCTCACGGAATAAAGACAACAATGATTTACACTCTTGTTTTAAACTAAGGCTTGGGTGTGAAGAGTCAGTTAGACTGAAATGAGCAAGGATGATATATATGCAGAACCTATTTTTAAATAGTATGAAAATGAAAGATTTTGGAAACAATTGGAACATAGATATGCAGCTGCACGCATATATATGTACCTTAACTAATAATTCTGTACAGTATAAGTAATAGTTAGCTACTCTGTCTGAAATGAATCGAATGATTAACTTTATCAAATAGAAAACATTGGGATCTAAAATGAACGAAATTATTTGTCCAAATTGTAAAAAGGTTTTTAAAGTCGATGAGGCTGGATTTGCTGATATTCTTAAGCAAGTTCGAGATCATCAATTCGAAGAAGAATTACAAAATCGATTAGACCTTGCTGAAAAAGAAAAAGAAAATGCGGTTAAGCTTGCTGAAGCGAATCTTAAAAATTCATTGCAAGAAGATCTTGCAAAAAAGGATAAAGAAATAACTGAACTGAAAGCCAAAAATGAACGCGAACTTGCTGAAGAATTAGCTAAGAAAGAATCTGAGATCGCTGAAATGAAATCAAAAATTCAGAATGCAGAGATTGAGAAAAAACTATCAGTATCAGAAGCAATTAAAGAAATTGAAAAAGAACGTGACGATCTTGCCAATGATCTAAAAAATAAAGAAACAGAAAAACAATTACTCGAAAAATCTTTAAACGAAAAATTTTCTGCTGAACTTAAGACAAAAGATGATATCATCAAAATGAAAGATGATGAAATTGCTCTTCGCAAAGACATGAAGCTTAAACTTTCAACCAAAATGATTGGCGAAACACTTGAACAACATTGTGAAATTGAATTTAATAAGCTTCGTGCAACAGCTTTTCAAAACGCCTATTTTGAAAAAGACAATGATTCCAGATCTGGAAGCAAAGGTGATTATATCTATAGGGAAACTGATGAATCTGGCAATGAAATCATTTCAATCATGTTTGAAATGAAAAATGAAGGTGATGAAACTGCTACAAAAAAGAAAAATGAAGATTTTTTTAAAGAACTGGATAAAGATCGTACAGAAAAGAAATGTGAATATGCAGTTCTTGTTTCGCTTTTAGAAGCAGAAAACGAATTCTATAATCAGGGAATTGTTGATGTCTCTCATAAATTCGATAAAATGTATGTTGTTCGCCCACAATTTTTCATTCCTATTATCACGCTTCTTCGAAATGCTGCAATGAATTCAATGAAATATAAAGCAGAACTAAATTTGATGAGAAATCAAAATATTGATATTACCAATTTTGAAGAAAAAATAAACGCATTTAAAGAAGGATTTGCAAGAAATTATGATCTAGCTAGTCGTAAATTTAAAACTGCGATTGACGAAATTGATAAAACCATTAATCATCTTCAAAAAACTAAAGATGCATTGTTATCTTCTGAAAACAATCTACGATTGGCCAATAATAAAGCGGAAGATCTAACTATAAAAAAATTAACACATGGAAATCCTACAATGAAAGCAAAGTTTGAAGAACTTTCTGATAAGTCTAAATAAATTTATGAAGGTTGATGGGAAAATTTTTAATACCTACAACGTAGCTAACAAGCAAATCAACCGGACGCCGAAATGTAAGCGGCAATTGTGCGGTTCTTAAGTTTTGTGAAAACTAAAACATTGCTGTTCGGCAGTAGTGTGATAAACTAAATAGTAGCAGCCAATGATTGCAGTGAAAAATAATCATTGTCTGCATAAACTTTGGCGTAGTTTGTAAATGCGGCATCCCTGTGCAGGGGCGCCGGTTATTTGCCACGCCGTTAGGTTTATATGTTTTTACAAGATATTTTAAAATTCACATTGAGATTAATAGTTACATTATATGTTGGTGCTATTTTTGCATTCATATTAGTTTCTATAGGATCAAATAATAATAATTTTTTACTGGATGCTTTTTCTCCAGTTAAATTATTTAATGAAATAGCAGCAGGTAACTTATTATTTATTATGATTACAATACTTGCTACTGTTTTCATCTTTCGTTTTAATTTCCTAAGAAGAAAAAAGGTAGATTATGAGGATGGTGGTCGTGTCTGGCCGTGGCCGAAATAAATTTTTAATCAATCTTTTTAATACACCTATCCAGCGCCCAACCTGCGGTAGGCAAGCTCAAGAACGTATGTTTAAATAAGTAATTAAATTGAGTTCTCTAAAAAAGTAGGAGGACTCAAAATGAATAGTTGCTTTGAAAATAAAGACATATATGTTGGTATAGATGTTCATAAAAAAAAGATGGGTAGTTACTGTAAGGACTTATGATCTGGAGCTAAAGACTTTTAGTATGCATCCGATTGCTGAGGAACTGGAAAAGTTTTTAGTTGATAATTATAAAGACGCTCTTTTACATATTGTGTATGAATGCTGCTTCTCCGGATTCTGGATTTACGATTACTTTAACGAAAGAGGATATAAAATAATAGTAACACCAACAAACAGAATATACCGTGATGGTAGTGTTGTAAAAACAGATAAAATCGATTCAAGGAAACTTGCATTCCAACATTCAAGAGGATTGTTGAGAGAGGTAAAGGTCCCGAAGATGAAAATTCGTGAATACAGATCTCTGTTCAGGATATATGACAAAGAGAAAATGCGACTGGGACAGATACTAAGGCAGGTAAGATCAATACTTGAGGCAAAGAACCATCCATTGAAATGGGAAAGATGGAACAAAGAGATGGTTGAAAAATTACGAGAAGTAAAATTTCAGGAAGGCATTTTTAACAAAAAATTTTCATCGCTGCTTAATGAATATGACTATGTAAAGGAACAGATAAGAGACACAGAAAAAAGAATAGAAGAAATATCAGAAGAAGAGGAGCTGGGAGAGAGAATTAAGCGGATAGAAAAAATAAACGGGATAGGAATAGTAAGCGCAGTAAGGTTGGTTGTTTACTTATTTGATAGAAAAGGGAGATTTGAGAGCGGAGAGAAGCTTGTTCACTATGTTGGATTAACTCCGGGCGAGCATAGCAGCGGGGAAGCAATAATACGAAGCAGAACAGGGCTTGTAGGTAATAAACAATTAAGATCAATCATCATACAGTTAGCCTGGGTAGCAGTAAGAAAAGATGGAAACCTATTAAACAAGTTTGAAAGGGTGTATAAGAAAAGCGGAAGTAAACAGAAGGCAATAGTAGCAGTAGCCCGGAAACTGATGATGAAGGTATATGCAATAACAGAAAAAGAAGAGGATTACGAAATAAATATTGCAGCTTAAAGAACCGGTGACCGCGACTAACGGCGTGCAATACGGTAAGACCGTAAAAACGAATTGCGTTCAGCAAGAATGCGGCCCGGTTCACTAATAACGTAAAAGCTCTTGCTGCCTAAGACAGCGAATAACAGGATGTTACTTCTTCTTAAATGAGGTAGGCAAATATTAATTAACAACAGAGAACTTAATTACGGCTGTTGTGTTTTAACGTATTAACATAACACGCCGTTAGCTGGATGAAAGGAAAGTCTATTGTATTATTTTGTCGCAAATATTAAAATTGAAAATAATTCGTGAATATCTGCCGAATTGCAGACCGCAGATTCGGTATAAGTAATAGTTAGGTATATATAAACAATATCTGATTTATAGGAGCAAGTAAAATGAAAATATTATTCTTCTTCACCATCATTTTTGTTTTTTTATCAGCACTACCAAATAGAATATATTCTCAAATTGAAGTTGATCTTGAATCCGGTTTAGTAAAAAGCGGCTATAATGATGTGCGAATTCCGGGTGATAAGGGAATATTATTTTCATTTTCGGAAGAATTGAAATCGGATAATGAGTTTTTCTACAGAATAAGATTGAATTACAAATTCTTAGAGAGGCATAATTTATCCGTTTTATATGCACCATTAACAATTACTGCTAAAGGTACATTTAACAAAGATGTAATTTTTACAGACAAAACTTTTTTATCAAACACTGAAACTGAAGGGAGCTATAAGTTTAATTCTTATAGACTCACCTATCGTTACGATCTTTATCTTGGAGAAACTATAGAATTTGGTTTAGGTCTAACCGGAAAAATCAGGGATGCAGAAATTAAGTTAAAGAATAATGAGCAAGAAGCCGTGAATGAAAATGTTGGTTTTGTACCACTAATAAATTTTAGATTTTTTCTAAAAATCAGTGATCAATTTGGATTTTTACTAACTGGAGATGCATTAGCGGCACCACAAGGAAGAGCCGAGGATATATTAGCAGCATTTACATATAGTGCAACAGATAAAATTAATATAAAGTTAGGTTATCGTATCCTTGAAGGTGGAGCTGATAATGACAAAGTCTATACATTTTCCTTATTTCATTATGCGTCATTGGGTGTAATTTTCACTCTTTAATCGGATAAACGAAAATTCTATACTGGAGTAAGCATATTTTTCTTCAACTACTCATTTTAATAATTGAGTATCCTTTTTCGTATAACTAATAACAACTTAAATAGTCTATGGATTCAGTCACACAAATAGCTTTAGGAGCCGCAGTTTCCGAAGCTGTAATGCAGAATAAAGTGGGCGCAGGGCCTCTTTATGGGGTGCAATATGTGGTACACTACCTGATTTGGATGTTTTAATTCCTATGGGTAATGCAGTAAAGGATTTTACATATCACAGAGCTGAAAGTCACGCATTTTTCTATATGGCCATATTAACACCATTATTGGTATGGTTAATAATTAAAATTCATCCGCAAACTAAAAAACATAAAATCAGGTGGTTTTTTGTAGTTTTTCTATCATTTATTACTCATTCTATTCTCGATAGTTTTACTGTGTATGGAACTCAATTATTACTTCCATTCTCAGAATTTCCGGTAGGTTGGAGTACAATATTTGTAATTGATCCTCTATATACAATTCCATTGCTTATAGGGATAGGAGCACTATTTTTCGCTAAAAGAAAACCGAGCCGTGCACTTAAAATAAATATTTTAGGACTGATTATTAGTAGTTTATACTTGATCTGGAGTATTGGTGCAAAAGAATATGTAAGTTCAGTTGCTGAAAAGTCGCTGCTAAATCAAAATATTTCAGTTTCAAAAACTCTTGTGGGACCATCACCCTTTAACACATTGTTATGGAGAGTAATTTGCATGACTGACAGCGGTTATTTGGAAGGTATCTATTCATTATTTGATGAATCAGAGAATATTAATTTGAAATTTCACACTTCCGAAAATGAACTTTTAAATTCTATTGCGGAAGATTGGAATGTTAAAAGGCTACAATGGTTTACAAAAGGATTTTATAAAGTTAGTAAATAAATAATAAAATTGTAGTTACGGATTTAAGAATGGGTGTTGGTTAATTGTATTTTTTCAGATTTGCAGTTGGAAAAAGCATAATGGTAAAATGACAATTACAGAAGTTGAGAAACTTGAACCTGAAGAATTTAATGGCATGAACCCTTTAAAGATTATGGCAAAGAATTTGGGATGAAAAAGTTGAAATTTTACAGAAATAATAAATCTACGCTGTTAATTGTTGCAGCTTGTAATCCCCTGCTAAAAATCAAATGTATAAATCAGGGTAAAGGATTATGCACCACCTCCTGCTGAAGGAGGCTGAGCAAAACCTTTATAAAAGTATTCCTTCATTGCACTCTTTTAATGAAAGAGAACTTTCCTTTAAAACTTCGCGATTAATCACATAATTTTTTCTTGTCTCTATTATTCTATGCACCTATTTTTAGATCAATAATTAAATAATTCCGGTTTTGTTTAGTAAAATATGATTGAACACTTTTGTAACTATTGGAAGCAGACAAAGATTTAATTCCTAGTCACTTGCGGAATTACAATGTTATTGAAGATAAACCATTGTTATATGAGAGGTTAGTTCATTTTTAATAGAACAACAGTTAAAATTGATTAGAAGAATACTGATAATAAATTTGATTTAATCATGTCAAAAACAAAAAAAAACAAAACACCTGTAAAACTTTCTAATGAACTACTTCAAAATAAATCACTTGAAGAGCAATTAAGTTTGAAGGACCTTGCTCTTGCTAGTTCAGCTGAAGGTATAACTATTGCTGATGCCACCAAACCGGATTGTCCCCTTATTTATGTTAATAAAGGTTTTGAGAAAATAACCGGGTACACTGCAGATTTCGCATGTGGAACAAATTGCCGGTTTCTTCAAGGAGAGGATACCGATCCTTCAGCGATTGAAGAAATACGTCGAGCAATTAAAGAGAAACGAGAATGTATTGTTGAAATACTGAATTACCGAAAAAACGGAGAACCATTTTGGAACCGATTGTCGATAACTCCAATTCGTAATCATGCCGGTGTAGTAACTCATTTTGTAGGTATACAATCTGATGTTACAGCCCGCCGACTTGCTGAAGATGCACTTCGTATTTCAAATGCCAAATTAGAAAATGCAAATAATCTAATTCGACGTGACCTTCAGTTTGCTGCCAAAATACAAAAGAGCTTTCTTCCCCCTTCACTTACTAATTTTAAAAGTGTTTCTGCAGCATGGGAACTTATCTCCTGTGATGAGTTGGCAGGTGATACCCTTAATGTGTTTGACCTAGATGGTCGACATATTATTTTCTATGTATTAGATGTAAGTGGTCATGGCGTTCAAGCTGCTCTTCTTTCGGTAACTTTAAATCGATGGCTTTCTCCAAGATCAATGCCTCTTAAAATTTCGAATGCCCCAAATAATTCTGACAATATGTATGTGATTTCCCCTATTGAAGTACTTGAGCGACTAAATAAACAATTTCCTATTGATCCAAATACTGGTCAGTACTTTACAATAGTCTATGGAATATATGATGTAGAGTCGAAAGAATTCTGTTTTGTTTCTGCTGGTCATCCAAGACCGGTTTATTTACCAAAAGGGGGTTCGCCGATCATGTTACAATCCAATAATTTCCCCATCGGTGTTGTTCCTGAACCTGAATTTCAAGAGAATAGAGTAAAAATGGAAACTGGTGATCGAATGTACCTTTATTCGGATGGACTGGTTGATGCACAAAATTCAAGTGAGGAAGAATTTGGGGATCAGCGACTATTGCACGAGATCACTTCCTCTAATACATATTCTCTTAAAGATAGTATCCACGCTATAATTAGCAAATCGAGTGAATGGGCAGATAATAAGTCATTTCAGGATGATATCTCTATTACTAGGTTTCGAAATAAAATGAAAAAGTTCGATTTTACGTTTTATTATATCATGATCACTCAGAAATCAATAATATACTTCAGTTTCATTAATAATATTGGAAATATTTTAGTCAGTTATTTAAGATATAAACACTATTATTTTAATCACGGAGAGACATAATACACTTATCCACCCGAACGCATTTTCAATGCGGCATTATTCAATTTTTCGGGTATGGTAAAATAGTAAACATTACAGTGTAACATTGTTCTAATAAATAAATTTGTTAAAATTATTAACAGTAGCTTTTCAGTTCCTCATTGCTGTCCGTGGCGGACGGGTGAAAAGCGACGCCGTTAGGCAACTAATTTTTACGCTATTCAAAGATAAATATTTTGGATTAATTAAATTGAAAATAGAAAATAATATGAGATAAGTATTCAGTATTTTTCCAAAAATATTTCCGGGAATTTGATTCTTTCACTCTCTTCATGTGAGAGAATACCGAACGAGACCTGATCAATGATAAATTTCCTGAAGCACAAGATGAAATACGCAAAGTTATTAAGCCTATAGTTAAAGATGCCGAACTGCAAATATTGAAGGTTTATAGGCAACCATTTAGTAAATGAAAAATTTACCAAATTTGGTCCTCGTACTTTTGATCGTCAAGTGTTACCAGTAATAATAATTCGAAGAAACCTTTTTTGGTTCAATCACGCATTACAAACAAGAAATAAAGAATTTAAAGATTGATGTTTTTGATGATATCGCTATAGCAACTTATTATTCGTATGTTTCTTTTGTGCAAGATGGAGAAGCAAAAAGTGGTAGTGGACGACAAACTTTGGTATTGCTGAAGACAGAGAATGGTTGGAAGATCATACATGACATGGAACGCCAAAGCAATAAAATCAAACGAGGGCTGCTAACCTGTGCTCAAGCCGAAAGCGTTTTCGCATTTGGCATTTTTGGAGTTTAAAAATTTATTTTTCGTTTCGGCTTTGTTGTTCAGTGTAGTTTGTAAATGAAGTTTTGTTTAATTAAATATTTGTAAAATCTAAGTGGCGATGTTGGTCTGAGGTGCCGGTTAGCAGCAACGCCGTTTTTCAGATTATTGGTTACTCATATCTCAACGCTTCTATCGGGTCAAGGTTGGCAGCTTTATAGGCAGGATATGTTCCAAAGATAAGTCCAACAATTACACACATTGTTATTCCTATTAATACCCAATCATACGGAATTGCCGTTTGTGCATTTAAAAAACTACCTGCAAAATTTCCAATTCCAATACCAATAATAATTCCTGTTAATCCACCGACCAAACATAGAATAACAGCTTCTATTAAAAACTGAATTAGTATGCTGGACTTTCTTGCACCGATAGCTTTTCTAATTCCAATTTCTCTGGTTCTTTCAGTTACGGATACAAGCATAATATTCATAATGCCAACACCCGCCGCCAGAAGTGCAACAAGCGAAACTGCTAATGCACCAATTTTTATTGGTCCGGTAATATCATTTACCTGGGTCATCATAGACTCATTACTGAAAACAGAAAAATCATCAGGTTCACCGGGTGCTACTTTTCTTATTTTTCTGAGATGACCGATGGCTGATTCGATAACATCATTATAAGATTCTTTGCTGGGTGCTGTAACCATTATATTAACGCTCTGATCGTATTTGCCATACATCGATTGCCAGGTTGTTATTGGAAGGACGATATAATTATCCCTGCTCTGCCCAAACATTGAAGGTTGCCGTTCGAGGACACCAGCCACCTTCATTGGTTTTCCATCAACTTTTACTGTTTGGCCAATAGGATTCATATTCGGAAATATTTTATCAACTACATCAGCACCGAGCAAGCAAACATCAGTAGAATACTGAACATCATTCTCTCTTAAATCTCTACCATATTCAACTTTCCAATTATTTGTTCTAATACCATCAATTGTCTCACCCGCAATACTGATGTTCGGGTTGGTTTCATAGTTACCGAACTTTATTACTTTTCCGAATGACCATTGTTCTGCACCGACATATAAAGCACCTGTTAATAATTCTTTAAGTCTGTATGCTTCATTAATTGTAATATTCTTTCTGTTTCTCCACGATCTGTCTTGCCCATCACCGCGTCCCTGCATTCTGTCAAATTTTTCAATCTGAAATGTATTTTTATTTAGAAGTGAAAGTCCATTTTCAATACTGCTCTGGAGCATCGTTATAATAGTCATTATAACAATGATGGAAAAAATTCCTACAACCACTCCAAGAATTGTAAGTGAAGTTCTTAGTTTATTGTTGATAATAGATTGCAAAGCAATACTAAAAAGCTGATTTATTTTCATTTACTCATACCTTAATGATTCGATGGGATCAAGGTTTGCAGCTTTGTATGCAGGGTATGTTCCGAAGATCAATCCTACAACGATGCACATCGAAATTCCTATGACTACCCAGTCCACAGGAATAGCAAATTGTGCAGTTAAAAAACTTCCAAAGAAGTTTCCAATTCCAATTCCCAGAATAATTCCAAGAAAACCCCCAGCCAGGCAAAGTATAATTGCTTCTATAAGGAATTGAATAAGTATGCTGGACTTCCTTGCACCGACAGCTTTGCGGATACCTATTTCACGAGTTCTTTCAGTTACGGAGACAAGCATAATATTCATGATTCCAACACCTGCTGCAAGTAGGGCTACAAGCGATACTGCAAGAGCACCTATTTTTATAGGTCCGGTTATGTCATTAACCTGAGTGATCATGGATTCATTACTGAATATTGAAAAATCATCTGGTTCACCCGGTTCAACTTTTCTTATTTTTCTAAAATGACCGATTGCAGATTCAATAACATCATTATATGCTTCCTGACTTGGGGCGGTAACCATTATGTTCACACTTCTGCCATATTTTCCATACATAGATTGCCAGGTTGTAATAGGTATAAGAACATAGTTGTCGTGACTTTCTCCAAACATTTCGGGTTGTTTTTCCATTATTCCAATCACCCGTAATGGTCTGTTATCTACTCTTACTATTTGATTAAGCGGATCCATATTTGGAAAAAGTTTTTCAACAATTTCTTGTCCCAAAATACAGACGTCCGTAGAGTTTTGAATATCATCCTGTCTAAAATCTCTTCCAAAATCTACATTAAAATCATTGGTCCGCATAGCATCAATAGTTTGACCACCAACGTGATTATTTGGATTCGTTTCTCTATTACCATACTTAACAACTTTTCCTCCTTGCCATTGCTCAGCTCCAACGTATAATGCTTGAGTCAATAATTTCTTTTAGTCTATTTGCCTCATCTATTGTAATATTTTTACGATTTCTCTGGCTTCTGTCACGATGATTTCCTGCATCGCATCAAACTTTTGAATTTGAAAAGTATTTTTACTTAACATAGCCAGTCCATCTTCAATACTGTTCTGAAGCATTGTAATGACTGTCATTATTACAATAATGGAAAAAATTCCAACTACAACTCCAAGAATAGTAAGTGAAGTTCTTAACTTATTATTAAGAATTGATTGAAAGGAAATTGAGAATAGTTGATCGATTCTCATCTACTCATACCTGAGGGAATCAACAGGATCTAATTTTGAAGCAGTGTAAGCTGGTGCAAAGCCAGATAAAATACCTGTTATGGCAGAAACACCAATTGCAATAACAGCAGCACTGGGTTGAATAGAAGTTGGGAAATATTGGTTTAAGCAGCATGCTCCCTAAAATAGCCGCTATTAATCCTGCAATTCCACCAAGTAAGACAGATTGCTGAAGATTCAAGAAGGAATTGAACAAGAATAGTTCTTCTTCTGGCACCAATTGCTTTACGAATGCCGATCTCTTTTGTTCTTTCACGCACTGAAACAAACATAATATTCATTATTCCAATTGCTCCAACAAAGAGTGACAAACCAGTTATAAACAATCCCGCAATCTGAATAACTCCAACTACTGAATTGTAGTTTTCCATTAAGCCTTCCTGCTGATTTATTGAGAAATCATTTTCCTCATCATACTTAAGACCTCTCACTTTTCTCATAACACCTTCGGCTTCAGCTTTTGTTTCTTCAACCATAGCAGGATTGGGTGCCCTAACATTAAGAGTTACTGTACCTCTATGTTGTGCAATGAAATTTTTAAAAATACTACCAATTGGAATAAAGACCTGATTATCAGGATTCCACGGACCAAGAATAAAACTTCCCTGTTCGGCAAGAACTCCTACAATTTTGAAGTTAGCTCCACCGATCTTAATAGTTTTATCAAGTCCATCTCCTCTAGGAAAAAGTTTTTTGGAAATCTCACTTCCAATTACAGCAACTTGTCTCGATGCATTACTCTCAACTTCATTATAAAATCTTCCCTGCTCAAAAGTAAAGTTTGTAGTTTTGACATAATCTGCACTAGAACCATTTAGAAATACACCTTCTATTCTTCTATCATTAAATTTTACAAGCTGCTGAGAGTTAATAACGGGGGCAACAGCAATTGGAAGCCTCGCTAATTCTTTAAACTGCTCATAGTCGGCCATATCTATACTTTTTCTATTGCGTAACTTCCACCAATCTTCGTTTGAGAACCACGCCCATTTATCTATATAGAGAACATCGGAACCTAATGCACTAATCCCACTTTGAAATGAATTATCAATTCCTTTAATCGCAGTAGACATAAGAACTACCACAGTGATTCCGATAAAGATACCGAGCATTGTAAGTGATGTGCGGACTTTGTTTGTGCGAAGGGCGCGGAAAGCGATGAGTAATCCTTCTTTAAATTCGAAAAGAATGTATCTCATATAAATCCTAATTTTTTAGTTTTAACTATTAAAATATTCAGTCTATTCAAAAAATCAACGTACGATTTAATACCGTAAATATCATTTACAATCTAACTAACACTTGCTTCCTTTGAATCAGGAATATATCTTTTTGAGACTACTTCATCTTTTTCAACAAGCCCGTCTTTTAATCTGATTATTCTTGCTGCGTGTTCGGCTATGTATTCCTCGTGAGTTACAAGTATAATTGTGTTACCTTTTTCCTGGATCTCATTAAACAGCACCATAATTTCTGCACCGGTTTTCGAATCTAAGGTTACCGGTTGGTTCATCTGCTAATATGATAGAAGGATTAGTTACCAAAGCTCTTGCAACTGCAACACGTTGTCTTTGTCCGCCAGAAAGTTCATTTGGTTTATGATGCATCCTGTCTCCAAGCCCAACGTCTACTAAAGATTTTTCAGCTCTTTCCCTTCGTTCTGAATAAGGAATTCCAGAATAAATTAATGGCAGTTCCACATTATGAAGAGCATCAGATCTGGCCAATAGGTTGAATGTTTGAAATACAAAACCAATTTCCTTATTTCTGATTCTTGCTAAATCGTTATCATCCATTTCACTAACGTTAACCGAGTTAAATTCGTATTTTCCTGTAGTTGGAGTATCAAGGCATCCAAGCATATTCATCAAAGTAGATTTACCTGAACCAGAGGGACCCATAATAGCAACGTATTCATTCTTATCTATTCTCAAAGAGACGTCCCTTAAAGCATGAACTTTTTCTAATCCAAGATCGTATATTTTTGCAATATGTTCTATGTTTATAATATTCATGTTATTTCCCGAATTGGTTAGTTGTCATCCTCTTCTGCCATTTCTTTATTGCCATCGCTACGTTTATTCTCAACTCTAACAACAGAGTCGTTCTCTAACTCTCTTGAAATTGCACGGTAACTACCTGACACAACTTCAGCACCTTCGTCTAAACCACTTTTTATTTCAAGATAATTATCATCGCTTATTCCTGCTTCAACAACAACCATTTTAGCTTTTCCATTATCTACCAAAAAGACAACTTCTTTTGGTTTTCTGTTTTTCATCATTCCATTTCCATTTTCTTCTTTCTCATCAGCTTTGGTGGAATCTTCTTCAACCGGAACATCTGTCCGGGCAGTTACACTTTGAATAGGAACACTTATAACACTTTCAACTGTTTCTGTTTCAATATCTGCATTACAGGACATTCCCGGACGCAAGTTTGGATCAAGGTCTATCAATTTAATTTTTACTGAAAAATTTACCACCTGTTCCTGAGTTCCAAAACCAGCTTCTTTAGCACTATTACCAATTTCAGTAACCAAACCATGAAATTCTTTATCACCAAATGCATCAATTGATATGTTAGCAGTGTCGCCAACAGAAACCAGGACTACATCATTTTCATCAACATCAACAACTGCTTCCATATTACTCAGGTCTGCAACTGTCATAATATTTGTTCCCTGACTAAAACCGCTTCCTAAAACTCTTTCAGCTAGCTCAACATTAAGCTGAGTAACTACTCCATCCATCGGAGAATAAATTGTTGTTTTGTATAAAGTCTCGAGTACTTCTCTCAATTGAGCTTTACTTTGAAGTACATTTGCCTCGGCGGACTCATAACTTGCTTTTGTACTTAAATAATTAGCTTCAGCAGTTTCTAATTCAGAATTACTTGCCAAACCTTTGCTATGAAGTTCCTTTGTGCGATCATACTCAAGTTGTACCCTGTTTAATTCTGCATCACGCATTTGGAGCGAGGCTTCAGATGATTTAAGATTGGCTTCCAACCTGTCCTTTTGTGCCATATACTGATCACCTTTTATTTTAATAAGTAGCTGCCCCTTCTTAACAATATCTCCTTCCTTTACAGGCAAGCTTATTATTTCACCGGTAACTTCGGGTGTAATAAGCACTTTAAATTCCGGATCAATTTTTCCAGTGGCAGTAACTGTTTGAGTGATGTTTCTTTTCTGAACTTTTTCAGTTTGGACCATAATAATATTTTCCTTACTCCCACCCGCAAAGGTTACGATAAGAAGAATAATCACGAGTAAACCTAATCCACCAAAGATGAAAAGTTTTTTCTTTGATTTTTTTCTTTTGCCATTTGCCATGCTATTTATCTCCTAAAAGTCTATTGTTCGTAATTTTTATAATCTAAAATTCCAAGGTTGTACTTCAACTGCTGGCTTAGCACGATAAATCCAAACTGAGAGTTCAGTAGGTCAGTCAGCGCTGTGGTATAACGTGAGTTTGCGATAAGCACATCGAGAAGTTTTCCTGCACCAAGCACATATTTCTCTTCTTCAATTTTCAAATTTTCACTTGCTGCAGATATATTTTTTTCACTTACAACTAATGCCTTCTGTGATGCCTGAAGATCAAGAAAATTAGTTTTTATTTCTTTTTTTATTTCCCTTTCCAAATCATTTAATTCAATTTCTGAATTCTTAGATTGGACCTCTGCGATCTGAACACGGTCGGTAACTGACCATCCAAGGAAAATAGGGAGGTTGAGATTTAAACCGAGACCCAGGGTTTTTGACTGGTCAAGATTTGAAATATTATCCGTAAACACAGAATAATTTGCACTTGCCGTAAAACTTGGCCAATGTCCAGATTCTGCAATCGTAACACCTTCTTTAGAGCTTTCATAGTTTAACATTGCACTTTTATAATCATATCTTTGGTTCAGCGCATCGGTAACCAATTCACTAATATCTTGATATTCGGCTAATAAATTCGAATTCAATATTCCAGAATCAATGGTCGTTAATGTATCAGTAAATGTAAATTCTTCTAAAACATCTATGCCCAGATAGAAGAGTAAATCTTTTTTAGTGGTTTCAAGCCGATTTTCAGTTCTGATCAACTCCAGTTCAGCAGTTCCTTTTGCAACTTCCTGTTGATAAACATCTGCTAATGTAGCTGCTCCAAGTCTGTTTCTTTCTTTTATTGTCTCAAGATTTTTCTCATTCCACTTCAAATCATCTTTCTTAACATTGAGCAATTGTGAATTGTAAACTACCTGATAATAAAGGGTCATTGTTTGGAAGACAATATCTTGCTTTATCCTCTCAAGAGTGAACTGGGCAGATTCAAGATTATTTTCACTCAGAGATAAAGTTGCAAGATTCGCTAGTCCATCGAACAACGTCCAATTGGAATAGACTGAACCCTGGTAACCTCTGGAAGTAGATGTGGTAGCTACTCTTTCAACAGGAATTCCATTTATAAAGGTTATTCCGCCACCCTCAACATCGGATTCAGACCAATCCCAGGCAGCATTCAATCCTAAAGTGGGAAGAAAATTTCCATATGCAGCTTGCAGTCCTGATTCAAATCTTTCAATTTCGTTAGAACTCTTCAACAAAGTTGAATTCTTGTGCAAAGCTATGCTAATAGATTTTTCCAGCGTTAGTTTTTCCTGAGGAACTATATATGCTGAAAATAAAACTGTAAATAAAATAATCAATGTTAATCGCATTCTGATCTCCAATTTGAATTTTCCCTTTTTAATGAATTAGACAGTTAGATAATATGCAATGTTACATTTTTTCTATGAATGTATAAAACCCAGGGCAAAAATACATAATATGCTTCGATCTTATTTGTTAACATTACAAACGGTAGAATAACTATATATTCGGTTAATTGTGCAAAGCCATTTTTTATTTGAAGGAATCTCGATGCTTAAAAAAAGCGGGATTAAATCACCGCTTGAATACATAAGGTTTAATTCTCTTATATTAGCAATAACAATTTAGAGGCAAAAAAAGTGCAATCATTTTTAAAGTTATCCTTACAAACAATTTCTTTTGTTCTGATTTTATCTGTGGCAATTTTTTCATCGGATGTTTTTGCTCAGAGTGGACTTAAAATTTTTGAAGATATTGGTGGAGGCAGCAGCGGTACAACTCAATCCGATGACAGTAATGACGACACTGCGCTTTATGTAGTCGGAGGTCTTATTATCGCAGGGATATTAGTTTATGCCTTGGTGATAAAAAAAGATAAGAAAACCGAGGAAGACACAACTGCATCGGTAAACTCTAATCTGATACTGTCTGAATCACATGATTTTAATTCAACTGAAGAAATTCGAAAAATAAAAGATAAAATTCCGGTTGATATTTTTATGGGAATAAGAAATAACGAAGCAGTGAGGAATGATAAAACCTACCTGTTAGGTTTAAGAGTTAAACTATAGAGTTGACTAATTTTCAAGAAATTGATCTTTGATCTTTAATAGATATTCATAAGCTTCTTCATAGTTGTTTGCGATCACTCCATCTAGAATTGCCTCTTCGATTGCTGTTTTAATTTCTCCAACTTTCTTCGAAGGGTTCAGATTACAAACCCGCATAATAACTTCCCCACTTACCGGTGATTGGAACGCTCGAAGTTTATCTTTCTCCTGAACTTCAAGTACCTTTTTCATTACAATTTCATAATTCTGAAGGTATCTTTCCACCTTTTCGGGATTCTTACTTGTAATATCAGCCCTGCATAAAGTAATTAAATGCTCAAGATCTTCATCAGCGGCAACAATCAATCTTCTAATCGCTGAATCAGAAACATCATCACTCACAAGAGCAATTGGGCGTAAATGGAGTCTAACCAATTTTTCCATATAGGCGAGCCTGTTCATCGGGAGCTTCATTCTTTTGAAAATTGATTTCATCATTCTTGCTCCCAGTTCCTCGTGACCATGAAAAGTCCAACCTGTTCCTTCAACAAACTTTTTAGTTTTTGGTTTGGCAATATCGTGAACAAGTGCTGCAAATCTTAACCAGACATCATCAGTTTTTTTTGAGATATTATCTACAACTTCCAGTGTGTGATAAAAGACATCTTTGTGATGGTATTCCGCTCTTTGCTCAACTCCAATCATTTGTGATATTTCAGGATAAATTACGCCCATCACTTTTGAAATTTGCAAGAGTTTTAGCCCAACTGAAGGTTTTGGTGATTTTAGAATTTTCAGGAATTCATCGGTTATTCTTTCCTGAGAAACTATTTCGAGTCTATCTCTTAATTCTTCTGCAGATTTCAAAATGGATTCGTCAACACTAAAATTTAATTGTGAAGCAAATCGAAATGCTCGTAAAATCCTTAGAGGATCATCATCGAATGTTATATTTGGATCAAGAGGAGTTTTGATAAGTTTTTTTTCAATATCATCCATTCCATTAAAATGATCAATTACTTCTCCAAAATTTTCTTTTAGAATTGAAACTGCTATTGTATTTATTGTAAAATCACGTCTCGATATATCATCAAAAAATGTTCCTTCTGAAACAAGCGGTTTCCTGCTGGATTTTCTGTAAGATTCTTTTCTTGCTGCAACAAATTCAAAATTTAATCCCTCATAAGTGAAGTGTGCTGTACCGAAAGTTTTAAAGACAACGACATCATTAATCCCGAATGAAGCGGCTAAAGTTTGTGCATACTTCATCACATCACCTACAATCAGAAAATCGATGTCTTCATTTTTTCTATTCAAAATGAGGTCGCGGACAAAACCACCAACAACATAAACTTCAACACCAACTTCTTCCGCTACCTCAGAAGCGGTTTGAAGAAAATTGAATTTCTGTAATTTAGCTTTAAAATTCATTTACCTAATTCAATTCGAAATTAGTTTCCTTAAGAATATGTTCAGCATTTTTGAGAAACCACTCAGTCTTTTTAGAATTCTCCTCTGTTAGTTTCAGCAAATTAAAGTTGCTTTTGTAGCGCAATGCTAAACCTGCCATTTTTCTGGCTTTAACGTAATCAAAGTTTTGCAGCAAATATTCAGATAATTTAAGAGCAGCGTAACTACTTATCTCATCCTTAACTTCTAAATTATTTTCAAAATTTGATAGAAATACATGATAATCTTCTTTAAGACTTTCACTCAAATCAATCATCAATGGTATGGATGCGTAATAGTATTTCTTTGAATTCAATTTTTTAAGGATTTCGTATCTGTCAAAATCACTTCCGTTGACATATCTTTTAAGAGTACCATTTTTTAATAGTGATAATCTTGTGCTGCTTAGTAATTCTAGTCTTCTATTTGGCTTAGCATTTAATAAAAAATTATATAGGTTTTTTGCTTTCTCCAACTTATTTTCTTTTACAAACAGTTCAGATAATCGAAACTTTAGATTGAACTCATAGCTTGTTCCTTGAAATAAATTTACTTTCGATTGCAGTAAATTGATTGCTTTCGAAAGTGAGTCCCCGTCTTCATAAATTTTTGCAAGACCAATTACTGCACTATAATTTTCAGTTTTAGACTGAATATCTTCAAAAATGCTTTTAGCTTTAGAATAATTTTTGGATGAATAATACTCCCAGGCATTTGCAAGACTTGATGAAATGTATCTTGGACAGACTTTACTTATCAAAGGCTTACGACCAAAGTAATAATTAGCTCTATCTTTCGTTGCGCTTATGGTTAATGTATCCAGAAAAATCTCATAATTTTTGATTACTGTATCAAGGTCGGTTTTAAAAGATTTTTCAAAATCATTAGTTTGATACAAAAGCTTAACTTTCTCTATCCCGAATTGATTAGTCAAGTATTTAATGAATGACCCGGAATAAATGTAAGAGAGACTTGACACGCTTCCGAAGAAACTGAAACTGCCTAACATTGAATTTAAATTAACTCGATAATCGTTTTTATAAGCTAATGAAGCCAAATAATGGATACTGTTTTCATCATAAATTCCATCCGCAGCTTCCGCAACTCCTTCAATTAATGCTGGATTAAATCCTGCGGCAAGTTTAAATATTCCGGTTCCGAAACCAGCAGTAAAACAATGTGCAATCTCATGTTTAAGAGTACTTTCCCAGGTATCGACTGAAACATAAATACAGTTTAACCAGGGTTTAGCAACGTCAGCAGAACCTGCTCCGAATAAATTTTTCTTTTGTTCTCTGTCATAAAAAATAAATGAATTTACTTTTGTAGATGGTTCTTCCTTAAAATAATTACTCAACTGTGAGTAATAATATTCCTGATTCAATGCTATTTGTTGAAGAACTTCTTTTTCAATTCGTCTGTCAGCCTGAATTATAAAATGCTTAGACTCTACTCTGTAAGATAGCCTTTCGTTTAAATTTGATTCAGTTGTAGTAAAGCCAAAAATTGGAGAGGCAATAAAGTAAAATAATCCAGCAATGAAAATTGCAGTTACAAATAAGAATAGTCTTTTCTTGCGTGCAACATCCTTATTGACCCAACCTACGATATAATAAAGTATAGCAGAGAAGAATACCATATTAAATATTCTATAGAAGTGTGAGTTTTAAATCAACACTAAGTCCCTCATCATAAATAGTTCCCGGAAAATAAGCGAAGAGTGGATTATAAAGATAAACCTGAGGATTGAAATATATTTCTAGCACAGGTATGAATAGAATAAATAAATAAAGAATGATAAACGATATTATTCTAAACTTTTTTAATAAAACGAAAATTGCAGCACCCAGAGCACTACCAATAACAACCGAAGGAAAAGTAATTACCAAATAAAAGAGCAGTCCATCAGTAAAAGAACAAAATCCAACTACGATAGAATTGACAACTGTAATTGCGAATGGTATGAAAAGCATCCATCTTAATGCTGATAAATAATTTTCTGCATTAAACTCCTTGTTTTCTTTAACAAGGGATTTTAAGAAAGAAATACTAGAACAGCCCGGATAAAAAAGATAATAGCAATGCATTCAATGCTGAAAATTCATAACCAAAAACATTAGTCAAAGGAAGAGAGAGTAGAAAGATATTAATTACACCAATTATGAGAAGGTATAATAACAGATAATTATTTTTTTTAAGAAAATTTATCATTTGAATATTTTAATAATCTTTGCTCGCAACTCTTTGAATATCAGCACCGAGAGTTTTTAGTTTTTCTTCGATTCTTTGATATCCCCTATCAAGATGATAAACTCTTAAAACTTCGGTTGTCCCTTCGGCAATTAGTCCCGCTAAAACAAGGCTTGCACTTGCACGAAGATCAGTTGACATAACTTTGGCACCTTTTAACTTTTTCACTCCGGTAATAACTGCAGTATTCTGATCGAGCACAATTTGAGCACCGAGACGATTCAATTCAGGAACGTGCTTGAATCTGTCAAAGTAAATCGTATCGGTTACAGTAGACACACCATTTACAATTGACATTAGTGCTGTCCATTGAGCTTGCATATCAGTTGGAAATCCGGGGAAAATCGATGTAGTAATAGATACAGGTTTCAGTTCCAGATTCTTTGCATCAATCTCTAGCTTACTCTTTTCTCTTTTCACTTTACAACCAGAATCTTCCAACTTCAGAAGCACTGCTTCAAGAAATTCAGAGGAAGTTTCTGTCAAAGTAATTTTACTTTTAGTAATTGCAGCAGCAGTGAGCAATGTCCCGGTTTCAATACGATCAGAAATAGTAGTGATTTCTGCAGGATATAAATCTGTCACACCCTCAATCTCGAGTGTGTTAGTTCCTATTCCGTTTATCTTTGCTCCCATTTTCAAAAGAAATTCAGCAAGTTGTGTAATCTCCGGTTCGATGGCTGCGTTGTTAATTAAGGTTGTACCTTTTGCAAGAGTTGCTGCCATCATTGCATTTCCTGTTGCACCAACAGAAGAAACATCAAAATTAATTTTAGCACCTTTTAACTTTTTAGCTTCTGCAAAAATGTATCCATCTTTAAAATCAATATCAGCACCAAGTTTTTTCATTGCCTCAATGTGAAGATTTACCGGTCGCGGTCCCCAGGCACAACCGCCGGGTAACGAGACTTTTGCTTTACCGAATCTTGCTAATAATGGGCCCAAAACATAAACAGATGCCCGCATTTTCTTTACGTGTTCGTAAGGAGCCGTAAACTCATTTATATTATGAATTATCAATTTCTAAAACTTCATCATTAAAATTTATTTCGGCACCAAGATGTTTCAAGAGCTTTGACATTGTAAATACATCATTGAGTTCAGGAGTGTTTTTCAAAATAGATTTGCCAGAGGCTAAAATCGAGGCCGGCATCAAAGCAAGTGAAGAATTTTTTGAACCACTGACTTTCACACTGCCGGAAAGACTCCTTCCACCAGTAATAATAAATTTATCCATCAGAACTTTTTAATGTTGAAAAATGTTTTTACAAAACTAAGTATAATAATTTGTTTTGAACGAAATTATCTAATTCTCGGTTGTCAAGCAGTCAATATGAATCTGATCTTTCGCTATTTGATAAGTTAATTTCAGAATTGATATACAAATTCGCTAACAGTATATTTGCACTCAATTTTCCTAAGATTTACACAGAAAAATAACAAATAACTGCGAGAATGGCGGAATTTGGCAGACGCGCTAGACTTAGGATCTAGTACCCGAGAGGTGTCGGGGTTCGAGTCCCCGTTCTCGCACAAGCTTTAACATACTAACTAATTTGAGGTTAATTTGGAATTAAATGTAAATGATATTTCACAATCTGAAAAAGAAGTAGAAGTAACGCTTAGCTATGATGAAATCAGAACTGATATTGAATCAGAAGTAAAAAAGCAGACAAGTAAAATTCAGGTGCCAGGTTTCAGAAAAGGCAAAGTACCAAAACACATTATCAAACAAAGATATGGTGACTCACTTGAGATTGAAGCTTCTGAGAAAGTAGCGAATTTAAAATTCTGGGAGATAGCAAAAGAGAAAAATTTGCAGCCTATTGGCCAGCCGGTAATGACTGACCTCGATTTCAACATTGAGAAAGACTTTAAGTTTAAAATCAAATACGAAGTTATACCAAAAATTGATGTTAAAGATTATACAGGTCAGTTAATTGAAGTGCCTGATCTAAAAGCAACTTCTATTGAAGTTGAGAAAGAAATTGAGCACGTTCTTCGTTCAAACAGCACTCAGGAAGATGGTAATGTAGTTGGAGAAGATATAAATTATCTTTTAGATGTTGAACTAACAAGAATCGATGAGAGCGGGCAACCGGTAGCTGATACTAAACCTGAAAAAATGCAGATTGATCTTTCGAATGAAAATGTTCATCCTGATATAAAATCAAATGCGAAGGGAAAAAAAGTAGGCGAAAAATTTAAGTTTCATTTCCACGATGAAAAAACTATTAAGAACAAAGAAGGAGGGGAAGAAAAAATTGTTGAGCATTTTGATTATGAAGTATTAATACTTGGAATAAAAAAAGTAGTCCTTCCGGAATTAAATGAAGAGATTATTAAAAAAGTAACAAAAGATAAATTATCAACTGAAGCTGAGCTTAGAACTGAAATCGAAAAGAATATTCAGAATTATTACGAACAGAAAATTGAGGAATTCACAAGAAGCCGACTCATCAGTTTAATTATTTCAAAAAATGATTTTACGCCTCCATCATTTATGGTAGATAGCATATTGGATGAAATGGTTAAGAGCGAAGAAGAACGACTGAAAAAAGAAGGTATGAAAAAGGTTGATAATAAATATTTAAGAGAATACCTTCAACCTTCAGCACTCAATGAAGTAAAATGGTATCAATTGAAAATTGAAATTCAGAAGAAAGAAAAATTAGAGGTAAATGATCAGGAGCTTGAAGAGCTTGCAAAAGTCGATGCAGAAAAAACCGGTTTACCGGTAGATAAACTTATAAATTATTATAAATCTTCTAACCAGGTCGAGAGAATGCTTGATAAAAAACTATTCGACTTCCTAAAAGAAAAAAATGAAATTAATAAAGTAAATCCTGAAAAACTTTCACAGAAGCAGAAAGAGGAAAAAGAATGAAAGACAAAATAGAAATTTTTAACCAATTGGTACCTTATGTAATAGAGCAGACCGGTCGAGGCGAACGTGGAATGGATATTTATTCACGCCTTCTTCGTGAAAGAATAATTTTTATCGGTATGCCAATTGACGATCATATAGCAAGTTTAACTATCGCCCAGTTAATTTTTCTTGAAGCAGAGGATTCACAGAAGGACATCAATTTATACATCAATTCACCCGGCGGAAGTGTTACAGCCGGAATGGCAATTTACGACACAATGCATTATATAAAACCTGATGTTTCAACAATTTGTGTTGGTATGGCAGCAAGTATGGGAGCAATTCTCTTAACTGGTGGTACTGCCGGTAAAAGATCTGCACTTCCCCATTCAAAAATTATGATTCATCAGCCTTGGATCGGTGGATTACAGGGACAAACTACAGATATTGAAATTCATGCAAAAGAAATGCTTAAAACGAGAGATGCTCTATATAATATTCTCGCTAAGCATACTGGCAAAACCATTGAACAAATAACCAAGGATTGTGATCGTGATTACTTCTTAACTTCTGATGAAGCTAAAGAATACAAACTGATAGATAACGTTTTGGAACACAGAATTCTTCCTGACAAAAAATAATTTTAAGGGGGAATTATTCCCCCTTACCCTCTCTTTATCTCAAAAAAATATTCTTGTTTTAACACCAAGTTTGATTTATTTTCAAACTGAAATTATTGCGAACTAAAAATTCATTAATCTTGTTTACACTATTATGATTGGTCATAGATTTACTGATTTTATACCTGATGAAAACAGCAATGGTGGCTTTGAAAAATTACTCAAAGTCTTTCTTCAAATTGTCACTATAACATCTGGCGATGTTTCTGAAGCGCTAAACTGGATGAATGAACTCGACAGGCAATATAATCTGACTGATGAAGAATATGGTATGGGCGATTTTATTGATGAGTTGAAGGAAAAAGGTTTTATCAAAGAAAATGAAGATGGAAATAAATTTCAGTCTTACTCGCTAAAAGTGAAATGACGATCAGAAAACAATCACTCGAAGAAATATTCGGTAAGTTAAAAAAATCCGCAAGAGGAAACCACAGAACTCCATTTTCTGGCCACGGAGATGAAATAACTTCTGATAGAAGAGAATACAACTTCGGTGATACTCTCGACCAGATAGATATGACTGATTCAATAAAGAATGCTCAAATCAATCACGGAATAGATGATTTCAAACTGACTGAAAAAGATCTTGAGATTGAAGAGCGAGATTACAAAGCTCTCACATCAACAGTATTAATGATTGATGTTTCTCATTCAATGGTGCTTTATGGTGAAGACAGAATAACTCCGGCAAAAAAAGTTGCTATGGCGCTTTCTGAATTGATCACAACAAAATATCCGAAAGATACACTTGATATTATTGCATTCGGAAATGATGCATGGCCAATTGAAATCAAAGATCTACCATATCTTGAAGTTGGTCCATTCCATACAAATACAGTTGCCGGATTACAATTAGCACACGATATTCTTCGAAAAAGGAAAACAAATAATAAGCAGATTTTTATGATAACCGATGGTAAGCCAACTTGCCTGAAAGTCGGTGCAAAATATTATAGGAACAGTTTTGGACTTGATAGAAAAATATTAAATAAAACATTGGACCAGGCTGCCATTTGCAGAAAGCATAATATAGACATCACAACATTTATGATCGCACGTGATCCATATCTTCAACAGTTTGTACGCGAGTTTACAAAGATTAATAACGGCAGAGCTTATTACAGTAACCTGACAGGGCTCGGCGATTTTCTATTTGAAGATTACATTCGAAACAGAAGGAAAAGAGTAAGGTAATAAATGAACATTAAAACGATTAGAACACTAGGTGATTTAAAACAAAGTGGATATAAACCAAAATCAATCAAGGATGAACTAAGAGAGAATCTGATAAAATTTCTGAAGGAAAATAAAAATCCTTTTGATGGTATAATTGGATTTGATGATACTGTTATACCTGATCTTCAGACTGCTGTTCTTTCGCGTCACGATATTTTATTTCTTGGTTTAAGAGGACAAGCAAAAACAAAAATTGCAAGGTTAATGATAAACCTGCTGGACGAATTCATACCAGTAGTTGAAGGCTCTGAATTGAACGATGATCCATTAATTCCACTTTCAGTCTATGCAAAAGAAATTATCTCAAAAGATGGAGATAAAACTAAAATCTCCTGGATTCACCGATCAGAAAGATATACCGAAAAGCTTGCAACACCTGATGTATCAGTTGCTGATTTAATTGGTGATGTTGATCCAATAAAAGCTGCAGCCCTTAAACTTCCCTACTCAGATGAAAGAGTAATTCACTTTGGATTGATTCCCCGTTCACACAGAGGAATATTTGTTATAAATGAGTTACCTGATCTGCAGGCAAGAATTCAGGTTGCACTATTCAACATTCTACAGGAAAGTGATATTCAGATTCGTGGATTCAAAGTAAGATTACCGCTTGATATTCAATTCATCTTCACTGCAAATCCGGAAGATTACACAAACAGAGGTTCAATTGTAACTCCGCTTAAAGATAGAATTGACAGCCAGATTCTTACACACTATCCGAAAAATCTTGAAGTCTCAAAAAGTATTACACAGCAGGAAGCAAATCTTACAGAAGATCAAAAGCAAAAAATAACTCCTGACGAAATCCTACACGATCTGGTTGAACAAATTTCTTTTGAAGCTAGAGGCAGTGAATATATCGATGCAAAGAGCGGTGTGTCTGCACGGCTTTCAATCTCAGCTTATGAAAATTTAATCAGCACTGCTGAAAGAAGACAAATACTCAACAATGAAAAAGAAACTCATTTAAGAGTAAGTGATCTTTATGGAGTAATTCCTTCAATCACAGGGAAGATAGAACTTGTTTATGAAGGTGAACAGGAAGGTCCGGCAAAAGTTGCACAGATATTAATTGGGAAGGCAATACGAAATAATTTTGCTAAATACTTCCCCACCCCAGATGGACTTAAGAAAACACAGCAGCCAAGTCCATATCAGCCAATCATTGATTGGTTCAAAAAGGGAACAAAACAGATTTGATGATGAACTTAACTGATAAAGAATATAAAGCACTGCTTCAAAATATTCCTCAACTTGAAAACGTTGTGAAAAAATTTCAACCTTCAATAAACGGAAGTTCAAGAATATTACTTATGGAATTTCTCTTGTTTGGATTATCTGAATATTCATTACTTAGCAGAAGTAAAATTGAAGACGGTATTCAATTCAGAGATATGCTGAGCTCAATGTTTACAATGCCGGAAAGTGATGAAGATTTTGAAGATGAGGATGATTCTTCTGAATACAAGTTTAAGTTTTATGAATGTCACACTGAACTCCGTCGAAGTGTGGACTCAATTATCAGCATCTATACATTGACTTTACTAAGATCTTCTGAAATGAAGCTCAGACTGACATAGCGCTTCTTTCTCCACCTTTTTCGATTTGATTATATTTCGATTGAATATTTAATAATCGTCGTCAAATTAGTTGAAGAAAAAAATAATACTAATCGGTCCTGCTTATCCCTATCGTGGTGGAAACGCTCTTTTTGTAACATCTACTTATGAATCGTTAAAGAATCATTTCGATATAAAAATTTATAACTACAAACTGCTTTATCCATCATTTCTATTCCCTGGTACAACACAATTTGATAAAAGCAAAGAACAAGTTTTCAATGTCCCAAATGAAAGAGTTGTTAATTCAATCAATCCTTTCAACTGGTTTAAAGTTGCCGGAATGTTAAAAAAAGAAAATGCTGACTTAGTTGTTTTTGACTGGTGGCATCCTTTCTTTGGATTTTGTCACGGAGTAATATCATTTCTGATTCGGAAAAAATATAGAACAAAATTCTTTTTATTACTGAAAATGTTGTCTCTCACGAAGCAAATGCGATTGATAAATTTCTTACAAGAATTGGATTGAAGTCTGCATCAAAATTTTTAGCTCTGTCTGGCATAGTTGAAAAAGAAGTTCAACAATTTTCAAAAGGCAAAAAAGTTTACAGTCTGAGCTTCCCGTTTATGATTGTTATAAACAAAATGAAAACATTGACATAAAAAAATTAAAACAAGAATTGGGTTTTGAAGAAGATTCACTTGTCCTTTTGTTTTTTGGATATGTAAGAAAATACAAGGGACTTGATATTCTGATTGAAGCATTTCCAAAAATACTTTCGCAGCATCCGAATGCAAAGCTGCTAATTGTCGGTGAGTTTTATGATGACCCGAAAGAATACCTTGAGTTAATTAAAAAACTACGAGTTGAAGAAAAAGTTAAAGTAATAAACCAATTTGTTCCGAATGAAGATGTTGCAAAATACTACCAGGTTTCGGATGTAGTTATACTCCCCTACCGGAGTGCAACTCAAAGCGGAATTTTAAATGTAGCTTACGGTTTTTATAAACCGGTTATTGTAACGGATGTTGGCGGACTTGCAGAATTTGTTGATTAGTACATTACAAGGGACTTGACATCCTCATTGAAGCATTCCCGAAAATACTTGCACAAAAACCCAACAGCAAGATTATTAATTGTAGGTGAGTTTTATGATGACCCGAAAGAATACCTTGAGTTAATCAAAAAACTACAGTTGAAGAAAAAGTTAAACTAATAAACCAATTGGTTCCGAATGAAGATGTAGCAAAATACTACCAGGTTTCGGATGTTGTTTTACTTCCCTACCGGAGTGCAACTCAAAGCGGAATTCTGAATGTTGCTTACGGTTTTTATAAACCTGTTATTGTTACAGATGTTGGTGGACTTGCAGAATTTGTGGATGAAGGGAAAACAGGATTTGTTGTTATACCAAATTCTCCCGATGCAATTGTAGAAGGAGTTAATAAATTTGTAAACTCAAAAGCAACTACCGATTTTGCATTACACATTCAAGAGAGAAACCGAAAGAACAGCTTTAATAAATTACCAGATGTTTTTGAAAAAATACTCGATGAGAGTACATAGAAAAGCCCCGAATCCGGCAACTGCCAGACGGGGCAAATAATTCGGGCAAGTCAACGACTTGCCCCTACAAACAATTTATAGTTGTGATCCTTCTTCCGCAATTGCGGAATCAGGATGATGGCTAAGCCATCACTTAAGTAATACCATCTTCTTTATTTCCTGGAACTCATTTCCATCTATTCCTGAAGCTTTGAGCATATAGAAATAAATTCCACTGCTTAGCTTCCTGCCGTTTGAATCATCTGCATTCCATAAAACTGAATGATACCCAGCAGAACGTTGTTCGTTAATCAAGGTTGCAACCTTTTGACCAAGTATGTTGAAAATATTTAACTCAACATCAGCAGCAACAGGTAATGAGAATTCAATGCTGGTAGTTGGGTTAAATGGGTTTGGATAGTTCTGTTTAAGTGAATAGGATTCAGGAATAATATTATGAATCGGTTCTGTTTCTGTGACGAGATAGAGTTCTTTGTATTTTGCAATTGTTCCATTGTTGCCAACTGCATAACCAGTTATCCAATAATTCTCTTCAATTTTAATAACATCAACATCAATGAATTGAAGTGTATCTGACTGTGAGTAGTTAAGAATAAAACTATCGCCAAAATTCTCAGTCTTGTAAACTTCACTTCCTGTAACAAAGAAAAACTTTCCGTCTATTTGTTCAGCGGATGCTGCACTGACTATTTCACCAGGAATTTGTCCTGGTTTTGTAAACCAGGTCGCACCTCCGTCAGTCGTCCAGTTTATCTCTTCACCAGCAGAAACACCACTAGATATGTCAGTAAAAGAAACAGCATTACTATTCTGAAATGTAGTTGTGCTTGATGTCCAGGTAAGTCCGCCATCGGTTGTCTTGTAAACCCTGGAATCATCGGTTCCGAACCATCCATTTTGAAGATCTGTCCAATCCATAGAATTACTGATACCTTTTTCACTTCCATTCTGCGGTAAAGTTGAAATATCGTTCCAGGTTACACCACCATCAGTAGTTTTCAAAATAAGCCATTGCCCACTAAGTGGATTTCCGACAGCATAGCCATTCAATTCATCTATCATATTAATTGCATTAAGACGTGCATCTGGATCTGTATTTTCATATACTGTACCCCAACTTACACCTAATGAAACGGTTCTTCTTATTCTGGCAGAAGAAACGGAGTTAGATATTGCAAATGCTTTACTATTATCAATTGCACTGATGCTTGTAACCTCTCCGCCGGGAGAACCAACTGTTGTTGCCCAGGTCTGTCCACCGTTAGTAGTTCTAATTGATTTTCCGTCAATAGTACCTGCCCATGCAACCACTGTATCAACTAAATCTACGCATAAAATAGTTGTTGATAACGGTGAGGTTTGCACTATCCATCCGGGCTGCGGTCCAGTTTCAATTGTAAAAGGTGCTTCACTAACATCAAAAACCAATGGATCGATTGAATCGGATACTCTAATCAGACAGTTAGATGAAACTGTATTTGGCACTGTCCAGTCATACTGATTAAATGCCAGCGGTGAATCCTCCTCACCACCAGAAACAATATTACCATCAACACCATCAGCAATCAAACTCCAGTTTGTTCCTCCATCAGTAGAGTATTCAAGCTTAACTAAATCAACAAATATTTTCTCCCATCTTACCGGATAAGAAGTACCGACGTATAAAAGTTCACCACCATTTGGCTGCAAAACTTTCGTTACGGGATTAGTAACAAGTAATTGAACATTTCTTTCATGAACAGGAGTGCCGTTAGGTCCTTCACCAAAAATGCGAATAGTATAATTATCTTCTGGGATATTATTTGCATTTACTGTTAGAAGAACCGAATCAGGATAGGATGTAAGAGAATCACCCTGAGGAAAATCAAAAATAAAATTTGCTGAGGGTACAGATTCTGCTGAAAACTTCACCGAATTATCATACAACTTAACTGCGGGTACCTTGACGGTGACACTCATCAATTCATTTGGTTTAATTGTATCTGCAGTTTCTGAAACTGTCATTGCAAAATCAGGAAAATATGCAACGAAGCTGGAAAAGCTCCCAAATCTGAAATCTGACCAAACAGACATTGATGTAACATTGTTAGAAATAATAGCATCATAATCACCCTGGTAACGTGGAGTTCCACCACCCCCACAAGTTGAACAATCAATTTTGAACTTTGATGTTGAAAGATTTTGGTTAGCAATCCAGGTTAATCCCCCATCATCAGAATATGAAGCGTAAACCTCTGCACTATCGCTTGTAGGAACATTCCTTGTGTCAAACCATTTTGCATATAATCTACCTGTTTCTTTATCGCACCAGGTTGCAGGCATCCACTGGTGATTTGCAGTAGTGTTAGGATCATCATTTATTACAACAGGAGAAGACCACGATGTTCCTTGATTAGTTGAATAACGACAGAAAATATCCGGCTTGTTTCCATTTCCTGCTGGTGTATTTGATGTATATACAAGATAAAGTCTCCCTCTGTAAGGTCCATAGCTATTATCTGCGGTTATAAATGGATAGGGTCTTGTTCTCATATTTTCAACGGAATTTCTTCCACCTACATAGGTCCCAACATAATTAGCAAAGAATTGAGATGATTTTAATGAAAAATTTGCCCCGCCGTTTGTTGAAACATAAAATGTATAGGTTGAAGCAACAGAACTTCCTGAATTTGTAACTACATATACAGCACCTCCGGGAACATCAGTTCCAATTGTATTTGGACCAACGGCCACCATCATACCGGGTAATGATTGAGTAGGTGGACTGAAAGTGGTTTGCCAGGTTGCTCCAAAGTCGGTACTCCGTGAGAAATTACCATAACTACCACCAGCAGTCATAGTTGTATAAACATAATTTGCATAAGGTCCACTAGTTTGATCAGCGGCAATCCAGTTTTTATCTACACCTGAAATAGCAGTCACTGATGATGACCAGGTTGCACCGTTATCTGTAGATACAATTACTTTGCATCCTTCGATACTTCCTGCTCCGAACATATTTTCGTAATACAAATTACCAAGGCTATCATACGCTGTCACGGGGTCACCTCGCATGCTTGCACCAAAGTTGGGAGTCTGGAAAACCCAATCAACACCATTGTGAGTAAAATGTACAGCATTCGTGTTGAAAGCGTTAAAATATTCTGTGGGATTATTTGGATTAGCAGAAATATGGGGTTCTGCGAAATCTATTCCCAAATAAAAATTATCGAATCCATCACTTGAGGTTATAATTTCCCTGCCAACAGGTGAATCTGCAGGTACTGAAGGCGGTGGAGATAAATGCATCGTATTATCAATATTCGGATCGTCTTGGGCATAGTTTGATCCTATAAATAATATCAGTGTAAAGAAAATAAACCTTTTGAGGATAATGGTAAGTCTATTCATTATTTTACCCTTTGTTGAGTGGATATTTAATAAAGATTAATATTATATTTCACTACAAAATACAAACTGGAGGTTTTAGATAAAATACTTTGTTAAGGTTTTATTTTAGAAATACCATCTTATTTGTTTTTATATAATGGAAAGGCCGTTCCATATTCACGCAATAAAAAATCCCTCCGAGAAAAATTTAACCGGAGGGATTAAAAAAAACAATATTAATTTATTATTTCAATAGAATCATTTTCTTGGTGTCCTGGAATTCATTATCATTTATTCCAGAAGCAATTAGCTTATATAGATAAATGCCGCTTGTAAGCTGGTTTCCACCTGCATCATTTGCATTCCAGATGATTGAATGATTTCCAGCAGACATTTGATTATCAACTAATCTAATGACCTCCTGCCCAAGTATGTTATAAACTATCAGTTTAACATTTGATTCCATCGGTAACGAGAATTCAATTTTTGTAGTCGGATTAAATGGATTAGGATAATTTTGTTTTAAGGTATAATCCAAAGGAATAGTTACATCATTCTCCCCTTCAACCGAAGTCACGCCTGTTTCTGCATAAGCTAAACCGAGAATATTCTTAAATCCAACAGAACCAATTATTGTTCCTGTTCCATTGTTAGGATTAATACCTACGAAATCATTTAACTCACTTTCGGAACCTATTACTCCATAAAGATTTAGGTTCTCATCAAAAACCAAATCGTTTGTAAGTTTATTTAAACCTGTATGTCCAATAATTATTGTATCACCGGTTAAGATGTTGACTTTAAAAACAGCATCTTTGTTTGGAGGTAAAAATGAACGTGAAGTTGCCCAGAGTTCATTTGTTTGTGGGTGAAATGTAATTCCTGAATAATTTCCTACAGCATCAATTACAAAAGTTACATCACCGTTTGATAAATCTATTGTATAGAGTTCTCCATTTACTCCGATTCCATAGAATATTCCCAGAGTATCAAATGCAATGTCAGCAATAGAAGGAATATTTACTGAAAATAAACTATATGAATCACCAAATTCTGAATTTACTCTTATAATTTCAGTAGAACCTGAAGGAGCTGCCAAGCCGTAAATAATTCCACTCAGGGGATTAATTGCCAATCCTTTTACTTCAGGAAAAAATGATTGACCAATAACTGAACCTGCAGCCTGTTAGCGGATTAATCGTGATTATATTTCCATCATTTTGTAGTCCTGATGAAGCGTAAATAGTTTTTTCAATGGCAGGAACAATTTGATAACAATTTCCATTTAAAGTTATTCCCTGAAAATCCGGATCATTGGTTGTTATATCATAAAGAACAGATGAACTACCAACAATAATTGGTGAAAAGTTGAATTCTAAAGTTAAAGAATCATATGACGCTAATGTTACAGGGAAAGATAGATTTGTAACGAGATTATAGTCACCGACTGATGAAGGTATGCTTGATATTATTAAATCAGCTTCTCCAAAATTAGCAAGTACAGAAGAATAAGTTGAGCTAGTCGTTCCTATTTCAACATCTCCAAAATCAATTGAATTGGGAGTAGAGTGAGCATGAGTTCCAGAGAAAAGTTTCATCCTTAGTTCTGTTAGCCATGTACTCCAATCTCCACCCTTTGCAAATTCACAAAATAGCCAAATATGGTACTGGTTTACCGGATCAACAACTGCTGCAAAATAATCGCCCCAACGCGTAGAGCCAGTCTGTGTAGATTGTCCTTCGCTCATCACTTTGCTTGAACTTAATCCGGGAGGATCTGTGGAAAATCTTGTAGAGTAATATGCACCTATGTATGTTGAACTGGAAGATTTACTATATGTTATTGCAATATTATGATCTTTATCAACTGTTATTGCAGGTTGAATGAAAAAATATCCATCTTCACCTTGCTCTACTTCCTCAACCAGAGTATTAGAATTTACGTCAATCACAAAGTATTTTATACTGGAATATGTAGTATGTTGTGTATTTCTAATTGCATGAGCTGCGTATAACAAACCATCTCTTAAGACGGGAGCCTTACACATCCAGGTAAAATTATCTACAGGATTACCACCAGGTTGTTGTGCGCTGGGTGCCCTGTAATAAGGTGTAGACGTAATTAGTGGAGTACTTGTTAAGACTGGGTTGGTTATTGGATCAGTAATTTTAAAAAGCTGATAAAAATTTGTTGCACCTGAACTTGTTTGCCTGGAATAAATAAAATATGCAGTGTCATTTCCGGAATCATAAGAAAAGTATGGGGTTATAACATCGTAATTTTCTCCATTCACTCTAATATTCCAAATATCTGACCAGGTAACAGGTCCACCTTGAGCAGCGTAAAAATCATTAGAATTTAGAATTCTTATCTTTGAATAATCTCGCCCACCACCATCAAATCGAAACTGCCTTGAAGCAATATATAAAGCCTGATCATCATAACCGATTTTAGGATAATCTCCCCAGTTACCAGCATATGTCGAACCATTTAATTCTGAATTAATTGCATACATATACCACGTACCAAGTGGATTTTCATCATCTGAGTAACAAATAATAAATGGTGCCTGAAATATTGACTGGTCTCTTGTAAACCAAAGCATTACCCACTTATTATGATAATGATCATAAATTACCTGTGGGTCTGAAACAACTGGGGTATTAATTATTTGCGAAATCCAGGCAGCCTCAGAAATATTTTTTAATAAAGTACCTTCTCTATCATAAATATGAAATTCGTTGTTTACCGCTGCGATTACATGATTCGGTCCGACTGACATGGCTGGATCGGGTGGATGTAAGCTTTGATATCCTATTGATTCAAAACTGTGAAGTTCGAAACTTGTACCTATATCTATGCCATCTTGTTGTGTCCCAACTTCAACATAAAAATAATTATCAGAAACTGGTCCATTATTTTTTAGATATAATGGTTCTTCATCAGACTCCAATAATTCCATTATACGAGGTTCCCCAAGTATTTCATCACCCATTGCGATGGCACTAAAATTATCAGTTGTTACAATAACTCCATTAGTAACACTCCCCGATGCGGGACCGTTATAAGTTGTTTGCGCATAAATTAATGTAGGAAAAATTAAGAGAGATGTGAAGAGTAGTTTTATTTTTTTCATTATATCCTCTAAATAATTAAGATCATAGAATAAAGTTAAATAATATAACAATGATTTTATTAAATAATCCTAATAAAAATCCCTCCAAGTTTCAAACCGGAGGGATTGCGAAAAACAACAATAATTAATTATTTCAATAAGATCATTTTCTTCGTATCTTGAAATTCTTCTCCATTTGTTCCTGAAGCAGTCAACTTATATAGATAAATGCCGCTTGTTAACTGAGTTCCAGCCACATCTCTTGCATTCCAGATAACAGTATGATTTCCAGCTGATTTCTGTTATCAACAAGCGTTATTACTTCCTGTCCAAGTATATTGTACATAACAATCTTTACATCTGACGCTATCAGGAAGTGAAAAATTAATTGTGGTATTTGGATTAAACGGATTCGGATAATTTTGTTTTAAGGTATAATCCGAAGGAATAGTTACATCATTCTCTCCTTCAACCGAAGTCACGCCTGTTTCTTCAAAAGCCAAACCGAGAATATTCTTAAATCCAACAGAACCAATTATTGTTCCTGTTCCATTATTAGGATTAATACTTACAAAATCGTTTACTTCACTTTCGGAACCTATCACTCCATATAAATTTCCATTTTCATTAAATATTATATCATTTGTTCTTTTGCCTAACCCGGTGTGCCCTATAATTGTTGTGTCACCTGTAGTCAAATCAACCTTGAATATAGCATCCACATTACTACCCACAATAGTTGCTGAGGACGCCCATAGTTCATTAGTTAAAGGATTAAATGCTACACCTGAATAAGTACTAACAGCATCAACAACTAAAGTATACGTACCGTAATCTAAATCTATTGTATATACCAATCCGTTTCTTAAAATCCCATAAAGAACACCTGCAGTATCGAATGAAATGCCTGCCATCTGCGGTAGATCCAATGTGAAAAGTAAGTGGGAATCACCTTCACCAGAATTAACTTTAACTATATCAGCATCAATCGTTCGTGAAACTAAACCGTAGATTGACCCTGTTGTCGGATGAATTGAAATACTCTTCACTCCATCGAATGATGAAGGACCAAGTAAAGTTCCCGATCCTGTAACTGGATCAATAGTTAATATCTCACCGTTATTCTGAACACCAGACGAAGCGTAAAATGTTTTTGCCAATGCAGGATAGTTTATGTAAGAGGAACCCAAAAGGGTATAACCCGAAAATGTAGGATCATTTGATGATACAGGATATACTTCATTAAATATTTCCTAAAGTAGATGGCGAGAACTTAAAATCTAATGTGAGCGAATCAAATGTGGACAAAGTAATCGGGAAAGTTAGTGTTGTCTCTAAATTGAAATTTCCAATAATCGTTAGGGATATTAGTAATTACTAAATCCTGTTCACCGTAATTGGCCAGAAGAACTGTTTTAATAATACTATTTGTCCCAATCTCAACCTCTCCAAAATCAACTGTAATTGGATCGGCAAATGCATAAACACCAGATCGTGGACCAACTTCAAAATCGCCAACCATTGAATTTCCATCTTCGTAAATATTTCTAATCGATACATACGTATTCTGTAAATTATAATCCATACTGTTGGGATTTGTATTCCAGTCAAATCTATTATTTTGTGAAGCACCTGGGAATGGATCTCCTGCATCACCTCTACCCTGTCCATTATTTAAATTGCGGAAACCGTCTGCTTGTTCAAGGTCAACCTTATAATGATTTTCGTTTTGGTTACTTCCTGTTGCATCATCTACATGAAAAATAAGAAAACCTGAATCGTAAATGTTTTCATCAAATCCAATCTTCTGTCTGTTTTCAATTAAAAAATACTCATTAGTGATTGTGCCATCACGCCACATTCTGTAAATAATAGGATTTTCTTCTACGTTGGGCACTGCAAGTGCATCTTCATACGAATTAATATTAATTGGAGTTACCCACCCAAGTTCCTTTTTTACCCATGCACTCATATGTACCGGAGTTTCCGGTGAAGAACCATTACCTCCCCAGGCTCCACCAGCCATTAGACACCAGTTTCCAAGACCTTCAGACGATCCATCGGTATCATATAGGTCAGGAATTCCAAATATGTGCCCAAATTCGTGTGCAAATACACCAATTGTTTTAATTGGTCCACTATTATTACTCGCACCCTCTCTTTCTGGCATAATTGCATAATTTCCATCAATAATTACATTTTGTCCAGAAACAGGATCTACATCGTTAGTAGTAAATGCCATTCCACTGAAAACTGTAAAATTCCATCTGTGTGACCAAATATTGAATGCTCCTGCGGCTGCATCTGCCCCTGAATGAACTACGGCTATAAATGAGATGTGTGGTTTTCCCTGACCATCATAATACTGAATGTAGTTTGCATAATTTAAAGTTGGATCAGAAACTTGTAATATTTCCCAAACAAAGCGTGGTCCCCCTTGCGGGCCTAAGCCGTTGTTTCCTCCCTCATATTCTTCAAGCGTGCGAGGCATATCATACCAACCTTTAGCATCTCCGGTAAAGTAAAGCTGGTTGTAAGAAACTTCAGTATAATAGTCAGTGACTGTTCCTGTTGGATTAGGTCCATCGTAAAGGTGAGATTGAAAATCTTGCTGAGTATAAAATCCAGATAAATTGGTATATTGCCCCATCAAAGTAAGTGCATAGACTGTATCTTCTGCAAGTGCAGATTCTGGAATTAATCCCTCAGAAATATGTTCTCTTATCTGTTTTCTCTCTTTAAACTTATCTGCATAATACCCATTGGAATATTCGCTTTGAATCATTTGTTGAAATTCCCAAAAGTAGGCTGGTGGCGTTACACCTTTTTTGGGTGAGACTTGTGCAAAACTAAGTGTTACGTAAAAAAAGGTTGAAAAAAGAGTTATATATGAAAGTAATTTTTCTCATGTTTTCCTCTTCTGATATTTTATTAGAAAAATTTTAATTAAGCTTGAAATGCATTTAAAAAAAATCCCTCCGAGAAATTACATATCGGAGGGATTAAATGAAAATATTTATAAATTATTATTTCATCAGAATCATTTTCTTAATATCCTGGAATTCATTACCATTTATTCCAGAAGCTGTTAACTTATATAAATAAATTCCACTGGTAAGCTTACTTCCACCTGCATCATTTGCATTCCAGATGATTGAATGATTTCCAGCAGACATTTGATTATCAACCAATCTTATAATTTCCTGTCCAAGTATGTTATAAATTACAAGTTTCACATTTGATTCCATTGGTAATGAGAATTCAATTCTAGTATTTGGATTAAATGGATTTGGATAATTTTGCTTCAGAGCATATTCCGTTGGTATAGTTCCATTATTATCATCTTCAACTCCAAGCACAGGGTTGTCTAGATAAGCTAAACCTAGTACATTATTCAATCCAACAGAACCGATTATTGAGCCTGCACCGGTGGAAGTATTTATGCTAACAAAATCACTTAACTGTGCGGCCGAACCAATAACACCGAAGAGATTTAAATTCTCATCAAAAGAAATTGCATTAGTGTTTGTACCGAGTCCAGTACGGCCAACAATTGTTGTATCACCTGTAGTAATATTTACTGTAAAGATAGCATCAACATTTGCACCAACGAAAGCACGTGAAGTTGCCCATAATTCATTTGTTTGCGGATGAAAAGTTAAACCTAAATAGGAACCAACAGCATCCACAATAAAATTGCTTGTTCCTGTAGTTTCATCAATAGTGTAAAGATCACCTGTCCTTGTAATTCCATATAAAGTACCTGTAGTATCAAAGGCAATTCCAGCCATCGAAGGAATATTCAATATATATTTTAAATATGCATCCCCTTCTGCAGCATTAATTATAACAAGTTCTGAACTACCGGTACCAGCAATTAATCCATAGATTTTTCCATCAACAGGATTTATTGAAATACTGGTAACCTCGTTGAATGAAGACGAACCAACAGTTGTTCCTGCACCAGTGACAGGATCAATAGTTAATATATCACCATTATTTTGAGAACCGCAAGATGCATAAAAAGTTTGTTCAGTAGCAGGGACTATATCATAACCTGTTCCACTGAGTGGTATCCCACTGAATTGAGGATCGTTTGATATTACTGGATAGGCAATGCTTACTGCACCTTCAGTAGTTGGAGAAAAACTGAATTCAAACGTTACTGAATCATAGGGGACTAAAGTTAATGGGAAAGATATTGTTGATTTAAAATTAAAATCATCGAAGGTTGAAGGTATATCTGAGATAACCAAGTCTGCATCACCATAATTAGCCAAAATAATTGATGCTGTTTGACTTTCTGTTCCAATTTCTACATCATTAAAATCGAATGAGTTTGGAATAGGATAAGCGTGTGCACCGGGATAAGCAGCCATTCTTATTCTTGCAACATTTGTGCCCCAGGTATTAGTTGCTGCCACATACTCCGTAAATGTCCAGACACCATATTCATCCACAGGATCTAATTGAATACCTGAATAATCACCCCATCTGTTTCTGGTTCCACCAAAAGTAACAACATAATTCCCAAGTCCTTCCTGTAACATTATACTTGGGTTTAATCCGGGAGGATCCATTGCATATTTTGTCGAGAAAAATGCACCACATATTCTGTAGTTGCAGATCGACTGAAATTAACTGCAATGTTATGATCTTTATCAATAGCCAATGCCGGGTACAAATAGTAATAACCTATAGCTCCTAATTCTGATTGCTCAAGAACAGTCGGACCACTCAAATCAAATTTGTAATATCGTACACTTGAATAAGATGAATTATTTGTGTTCGCTATCGAATGTGATGCATATAAAAAATTATCTCTCACGATGGGCGCGTGGCGATGTTTACTTCCACCACTTTCAAGACCGGTTCCGCCACCCAGTTGTCCACCAAGCGGAGCACCGCCGTAACCAGTCACAACCATTACTTTTCCCCTCAACCTTGGAGTAGCAGAAGTTGGATTAAGAATTTTGTAAATTGTGGTATAAGATGCTCCATTTTGCACAGTGTTGAAGAAATATCCTCCCTGTCCGGGTGTGTAACATAATGCTGGTTCTAAAACATCCAGTTTAGATGAAGGAACATTTGGTCTACCAATACTCCAAAGATCTACAAAGGGCAAAGTGCCACCATTACTTGCATAAAGCTGTGATTTATTTAATATTCTTATTCGATTATATTGGTAAAAACCCGCGAAAGAAAATGAACGTGAGTTTATATAAATGGCTTCATCATCGTAACCAATTTGAGGAAAATCGCCCCAGGTTCCTGAATTAGTAGTTCCATTTACTTTTGCATCCATTTTATACATATACCATGTTCCAAAAGGATCAGCATCATCTGTGTAACTAATAATGAACCATGCTTGCTGAGAACCACCATCTTGCCAATCCCAAAGCATAAACCATCTATCGGAATAATGATCATAAATAATCTGCGGATCAAAAGCACCGGATGAAACTACTGGAGAAATCCAGCCATCTGCATTAACATTGGCAAGTAAATTTCCCTCCTTATCCCAAACTCTAAACGCACTATTGACACAAGCAATAACATGGTCGGGTCCAACTGCTAAATGCAGATCAGGCGGAATTGAGTTACCCATTGGAATTCCATCCCAATTTATTTAGTATTACTCTTTCAGTTCAGATCGGACCTCTGATTTAACCACTGACGGGAGTATCTTCGACATAAATGTATTCAGGTAGATCTGTTGAGGGTCCAGAATCCTGTGGATTTGGATCGAAGTACGGTTCCTCAAGATTTCTATCCGCAATTCTGTTTCCTGTATACTGGCTCGTCAAATGTGAACATACTTAATGTTACTGGGACACCAGACACAACGCTACCGGCCGCTGGTCCCTGGTAATAAACTGAATCAAGTTGAGCAAAAGAAGTAAAGGAAAGACAGAAGATAATTAAAGTTGAAAGTATAAAATGTTTTTTCATAGCTCTATCCTAAATAATGATGTTAAAATTTTTACGAAGTTAATGATTAAGAATTTACAATGCAATTTATATAGTTCCCCCGCTAAATGATAAAATAAAACTGAACGGTTACCTAAACTTAAATAACTATTTAGTTTTCTCGTTATATGTTTCCAATAAGTATTTAGCCACGGCATCTGCCTCATTAGGTTTTAAACCAGGATTTGGCATTGGCGGATAAGTCGGGTCAACCTTACTAGGATTTCTGATAAATGCAACCAACTGCGATTCTTTGCCGACATATTTTGGTAGAACTTCGAGATGAGGCGGACCGACTAATTTCTGATCCCATTTATGACACGATGCACATTTTATCTCATACAGTTCTGCAGCATTTATTGCAACAGTCTTTCCCTCACCTTTAAGCTCGGCAAAATATTTATCAAACTCTGCACTTAGAGATGCACTTTGAAATTTTGTGGCTGTTGCCATTGCTTTCTGATCACTGATAATGAAAGCAGCTATGGAAAATACAAGTGTGAAAAATAAGAGAGCTGCAGTGGTACCTTTTATCTCTTTCGTCAACAGATATAGAGAATGATATCCAAGAAATAAAAAAATAAGAGAAATTATCACATAGAAAAATACTGTTCCGGTTAATGATGAAGTAGGAAGTCCAAAAATACTTATCAGTAACAAAACCGGAATGAAGATCGATGCAAAGAAAGTAACTCTTACAATTTTTTGTTTAACGAAATTCGAATATTCTTCCTCTTTTACTCTTTTCTTTTTCTCATCCTCAAGAAAAGTAAAAAGAATCATTCCGCCGGTAAGCGCAATTGCAAAAAGTATGTAAAAAGCAAAACGTGACAATACATTCCAGGAAAATAACCCGGCAATAAAATCATCAATTTTCCAATTTAAATAAAGCGTAGGGATTGTAATTGCAGTTACAAAAAACCACAAACCGATAAATAGAAATATCAATCCGAAGGTGCCAGCTTTTTTACTAATTCTGTTACTTTCATCGCCAAGTTTCTGTACATCTTCAATCACTCCGGGATCAGTAACATCATTTCCTGAAAATGAATTAAATATTCTATTGAATGAAAGTGAATATCTGTAGCTGTAAATAAATATCAGAGCTATCGTAACGAATACTAATGATAAAGCAAGGTAATTAAGATTTGTAACCTGCGAATTGTGGAGTAACTGAGAATAAATCAGAATTGCAGTAATAATCGGTGCAATGCCAAGGATAAAACCAACACTTTTATTTATCGTTGTGATTTCAGCAATTTCTTTTGCCAAACGAAGATAGAATTTATCGTTTTCTTTTTCCCCTTTTTTGCGGTAGATAACGGAGAGAATAATTCCACCAAACACTATACTTATGAAAGGGATAAAAAGAAACAGAACAAGCAAAAGCATATAATGCAGAAGCTCGATATGCTCCCCTGACTGCGGTAAAACAAAATTATTTAAAAATTCCATCAGCTATATCAATAAATTAATTTATCAATTGAAACCAGAAACACAACAAATAAAGCAAAGTAGTTTATATATCTGAAATTATAATTGAATATCCTCAAATCACTTGTATCAGCAAGAAGTCCAAATGCTTTCCAGGTGAGTAATGCTCCACTGAGGAACAATCCAAGATTAATCCAAAAATCTGAGACTATTCCAAAAAGAGGAATCATCAAACCGGTAACTGCAGTTGCAATAATCCAGACGAAAGTAATTCTTGAAAGTTGTTCCCTGCTGAAGACTTGGGTAAGAGTAGGAAAACCAGCCTGGCGATAATCTTTATCAAGGACTAAAAGTAATAACCAAAAATGAGGAATCTGCCAGATGAAAAAGAAAAAAGCAATTACAATTATTTGAGGATCGAGCAAAGCACCGCCTGCAGCAACCCAGCCAATTATCGGTGGGATTGCGCCAACTAGAGAACCGGGAACTATTGCAAATGGAGATCGTCTCTTTAGCAAAGTATAAATAAAATTGTACCAGATGAAATTTAACAATCCCAAACCAAGCGCTAAAAGATTGGCTCCAAAAAACAATATCATCGAGCCCGCTAAAACAAAAAGTAAAGAAACATAAAGTGCATTCGACGAAGAAATTCTTCCAGATGGAATTGGTCTGTTTTTCGTGCGATCCATTTTCTTGTCAAATTCTTTTTCCTGGTAATGATTGAATACCGCTGAACCAAATGCTAAAAATAAAACGCCAAACAAGACAGGAATTATTTGAAGATTAATATTTCCTACTGCAGCAATATATCCGAAAGCAGTTGTAACCGTAACAAATAAAGTTATCCTGATTTTGACGAGTTCAAATAATATTTTTATTTTTTTATTCAATTTCTTTAATACTAATTACCGTTTGTCATTTCTTCAAGCAGTCTTAAATCTTCTTCACTCATTCCGTACATCCAGTTTTTGAACTCTTCTTCCGGTAGCACAATTATTTTAGAATACATATAAGAATGATTCAATCCGCAATATTCTGCGCAAGCGATATCATAAGCTCCGGTTTGCTCTGCAATGAACCATGTAACTCTTTCCCTGTCTGGAAATACATCCTTTTTAACTCTGAATGCAGGGACGAAAAATGAATGATTAACATCATTTGAATTAAGAATTAATTTTATTGGTTTATTTACAGGTACATAAAGTGTATCAGTAATCTTACCATCTTCATATTGAAAGCTCCATTTCCACATCTGTGCTGTAACGTTGACAAGCATTGCATCTTCGGGAACGTTCACCATTTCCATATAACCCTGCCATCCATACCAAAACATAATCAGAACAAGTATGGTCGGAATTGCAGTCCACGCAATCTCCAATCCCATATTCCCGTGAATGTTTGTTCCCTTCGGATTTCTTTTTCTGCTATACTTAATTACAAAAAATATCATCAAGAATGTAATGAGTACAAGAAAGAAAACAGAAACAATCAGTGTAAACAGGAATGTTCCGTCAACAGAGCTTACAAAATTTGATACATCATCAAACATTCTTCAAATCCTTACTGAAAAGAGTAATCAGAGAATAATAATACAAACGAAATACCAAGAAAAAACAATGCAACAATCACAAATACAATGAACGTTTTTGTTTCACTTCTAAGGTGCATAAAAATCGTTAGCACCAGGTATGCTTTAAAAGTAGCGATGATCAAAGCTGTTGCCACAGTAAATCTTCCAATATCCATTCCTGCAATTGCTACTGTAACTGCAGTAAGTGCCATCAGTGCAAGCCAGACCAAAATATATATTCCGTAACTGTGAGAGTGTTCGTGATAATAATCGTGTTTTTCCATTTATAATCCTTATGTGATCAGATAGAATAATGGGAAAAGGAAAATCCAGATAATGTCAACAAGATGCCAGTATAGTCCAGCATTTTCCAGTCTTACATAATTATCTCTAGTAATAATATCTTTCCGTGTCATTCTTGTCATAACAGCAATCAAAACCATACCAACAATAACGTGAATACCATGAAGTCCGGTCATAACATAATACAATCCAAAAAATAAAATTTCGCCTGAGCCTTTTGATAGAAGTTCTTCACTGCCGGGATAAATTCCGTGATGAAATTTTGCTGTCCACTCAAAATATTTATTTACAAGAAAGAATAGTGCAAGAAAAATCGTAACCATCTGCAACAGCATTGACAAAGTTTTTTGGTTTCGCTGGATTGCAACTATTGAAAGTGCCATAGTTAAACTGCTTGTGAGAAGAACCGCAGTGTTAAAAGCACCCATAATTGTATTCAATTCTTTTGCTGCAAGATGAAATGCATCTGCGTACTGAAACCTGTACACTGAATAAATAAGGAACATACCTCCAAAAAGAAGAAGCTCAGTAAAAAGGAATAGCCACATTCCCATCCGGGAACCGGCATCATCTCTGTGTACGTGCGCTGCTGATGTGTGTTCAGTTGAGCTCAACGTACCTCCTCTTTTTCAAATTTCTCTTCATTCATTTTGTATTGATAAGGATCAGTTTGAATTTCTGGAATATCAATAAAATTTTCGTGTATTGGAGGAGTTTCAATCTGCCATTCTAAAGTTTCACCACCCCAGATATTCTTTTCTGTCACAATCTTCCCATTCTTTACGGAACGATACATGTTGTAAACAATCATTAGCAAACCAGCAACAAGAATCCAAGAGCCAATTGTTGAGATGAATTGATAAGGTTCGAATTCAGGAAGATAGTCATAATATCTTCTAGGCATTCCTAACCAGCCCATGATAAACATAGGAAAATAAAGAACATTAAATCCAATAAATAAAAACCAGAAAGAAGTCTTACCTAATTTTCTGTTATACATTCTTCCAAACATCTTTGGGAACCAGTAGTGCAAAGCAGCAAAGAAACCAAAGCCAGTTCCACCAAACATCACATAATGAAAATGCGCAACAATGAATGAAGTATCGTGAACCTGAATATCAACTGATAAAACTCCCTGCATCACACCGGTTAAACCGCCAATAGTAAAAAGGAAAATAAAAGCTAAAACAAAAAGCATAGGAGTAGCTAAATCAATCGAACCTTTATAGAGTGTTGCCACCCAATTAAAAACTTTGATTGCACTGGGAATTGCAACAACCATAGTAAGCAGTGAAAAAATAAATTGCCCGGTATCACTCATCCCAACGGTAAACATATGATGAGCCCAGACAAGTGAACCGAATAATGCAATTGCGATGCTTGAAAATGCAATAAACTTATAACCAAAAATTGTTCGTCTTGCAAATACAGGAATAATTTCTGATACAACACCCATCGCAGGCAAAATCATAATGTAAACTGCAGGATGAGAATATATCCAGAATAAATGTTGATATAAAACCGGATCGCCGCCGAGTGCAGGATCAAATATGCCAACACCCAACAATCTTTCTACTACAACTAGTAGCAAAGTAATTCCTATGATCGGCGTTGCCAATACCTGTACCCATGCAGTTGAATATAAAGACCAGATTGAAAGAGGCATTTTAAACCAAGTCATGCCCGGTGCTTTCAACCTATGTACAGTAGTAACAAAATTTAAACCAGTAAGTATGGATGAAAAACCGAGTATGAATGCTGCAAATAGAGCAATAACTACATTTGTATTAGTCCTGACAGCATAAGGAACGTAGAATGTCCACCCCGTATCAGCCGGTCCGCCAGGCAAAAGAATAGAGGTCACTGCAAGTAATCCACCAAATACATACAAATACCAGGACATTAAATTAATCCTGGGGAAGGAAACATCTTTTGCACCGATAAGGATTGGCAAGAAAAAGTTTCCAAACACTGCCGGAATACCCGGAACCACAAAAAGAAATATCATTATAACTCCATGGAGAGTAAAAAAGGAGTTATAAGTTTGAGCATCCATTATTGTTCTTCCCGGAGCAATTAGTTCGAGACGCATTAAAAATCCGAATGTTACTCCAACGAGGAAAAATATCGAAAGCGAAATAAGATATAGAATTCCAATACGCTTGTGATCGGTTGAAAGAATCCAACCCAACAAGCCGGTGTGTTTACCTTTATAATCCAGGTAACTTGGTTCGTGTCCGTTTATTTTAATATTTGCTGCATCAACAGCCATAGATCATCACCTTGTTTTAATAGTTTCTTTTTTTGGTTTCAACCAGATGACAAGAAAAAATATTCCCGCAAAAAGTAATATTGCGGCTCCAAATATCCTCGTAAAATTTAATGCGTATTTCTGTCCCTCAGGGTCATAACTGAAACAGAATCGTAGAAACCTGGCAACAGTTGGGGTTACCCTGCTCTCGGAAGTTTCAATGACAGCCATTTTAAAGTCAAATGGTAAAATACCATAACCATGGTTCTCTGAATAACTTGGGAAGAGATAACGACATATCTTTCCGTTTTTGTCCACAAATATTAATGTTCCAGCGTGTCTGAGTTCTTCGCCTTCTCTCTTAAAATAAAATCCTGCTTCATTTGTAACTGTCTTTATATTTTCCAGTGAACCGGTTAAGAATCTCCAGCTCTCAGCAGAAACTTCTTTATCAAATCCAGAAAGCATTTCTTTCTTTTTGCTTGAAGCCTTTTCCGGATTTTCAAATTCATCAATACTAATTGATATGACATTATAATCGTATCCCGGTTCTAAATCTGATTTGTTCATTACATTTGCCAGCTCAAACATCAATGGATTACATATCCCCGGACAATTATAATAAACAAGTGCGATAACTGTTGGACCTGTTATTAGTTCTCCCAAAGTTACCTGATTTCCATCCTCATCATTAAATGTTACGTCCAAAGGAATATTTTTTCCTAGTTGTTCGTCAACTCCTATTTCAATTTGATCAGTTGACAAGGAAACTGAAACCAATAATAAACTTAAAACTATATTACTTATTAAAAATTTCATCATTACTACTATAGAATCTGATTATAGATAGTTGAACAGTAAAGTTCTATCAGAATCAGAGAGATTTATAATCTCGGAATTAAAACCATTATAATTAGAATTTAATACAATAAAATTGAAAAAAGCGTTTTGATTAGCTTTCCAAGTATTTGAATTAATCAGGGAAGAAAGCGCAAGTCTTTCATCATCTGCTATAAAATCTAATAAGGTGACAGGATAATTATTTCTTTCATTGTTAATGGTTTGTACTGCCTCTTCAAGTTTAATTTCTTTCTGTGAATTTTCAGAGGAAATTATCTGCATTGCAGCAGCTACAGGAATCTGTGCAGGTAATTCCATTCCTGATGATAAATTATAAATAGAATTTAAAGCGGCAAGATCAGCATCAGTATCCAATGGTGCATCCTTAATAAATTCTTGTTGTAGGTAATGAGCTATTGCAATTCTTTCTTTTGGAGTTAAAAAATTGTAAGAGATCATTGAACTTCCCTCAATTCCCTCTTCAAGTGTAGTATAAATTGCACTTAGAGTTCTTCCATTCTTCCAGCCATCAGGAGTTGTGAAGTTACGAGGTGCCGGATTTAATCCAACTGAAGCGGGTCCACCACCTGCCCCGGTTTCATTGTGGCAGGATGCACAATTTGCTGTGTAAAGTTCTTTACCATCTGAAAGTAATCCCTCTGTAGGATCTTTCAACTTAAAAATATCTATTGGAGGAACTGTTCGCGCAGCCACAACAGGAAGATCTTCTGCTACTGTAGAATCAGGGACAAATGCCGGCTGTTCATTCAATGCTACATTGCCAATATTGGAAACATAATACAATCCGATAATTACAATAATCACAAGTACGTAAGGATAAAGGATTCCGAACATTGTGCCGGGATTATGCTTTACCTCATTTAAAAGTTCGATTATTTTTTTCTTTATTTCTTCCATAAAATTATTATAGATGGAAATCCAATCCTCGTTGTAATTTTGGATCACCAATAGGAATAAGATTTTCTTTCTTTGCTTTCATATTAAATACAAGAATTATCAATCCAACCACTGCAATCGGGAAGACAAGATCAATCCAGCTAAACGAATATCCACCGGAGAGTTGTTCCATTTCGGGCATAACGAGCCAATATAAATCATAGAAATGTGCGAACAATAACCACACTGAAATAAACTTCAATTTTTTCGGATCCATCTTTGCAGGTTGTGATACAAGTACTATGTAAGGTATAAGAAATTGAATAATCATTAATCCAATTGAAAAGATTGCCCAGCTCCCCTCCCACCTTTGCATAAACCAAAAAGTTTCCTCGGGTAAATCTGCATACCATATCAACATATATTGTGAAAAGGCGATGTAACCCCAGAAGTTTACAAATGCAAAAAGCAAAGCACCAAGACTAAATAAATGATCGTTGGTCATTGCAGGATGAAGGTAACCATGTTCTTTAAGTAAAACTGTTGCAAGAGTTACTAGCCGCAAGAGCAGCAATAACAGTTCCTGAGAAAAAGTAAACACCGAATATTGTTGAGAACCAATGCGGTTCAACGCTCATCAGCCAATCAATTGCAGCGACAGATATTGTTATTGCAAATATCGGAATGAAGATCGCTGATAACCTGATATTGATAGTAGTTAATTTCTGATCTTTAGTTGTATCCTGCTTTTTTGAATTCCTGATGAAGAAGAAATAGAAAAGCGACCACAATCCAATCAAAACAAAAACTCTGATTATAAAAAACGGAACATTAAGATAAGGGGCTTTGCCCTGTAATATTGCATCGTCAGCTACAGCTTCTGCGTGAGACCAGTGAAATAATTCGCCCATATTAAATAATAGAGGAATTACCAAAATCGCAAGAAGAGGAATTATTGCCGCAAAAAACTCAACAACTCTTCTAATGGGTACGCTCCAGTCAGCACCAGCAACGTATTCAAGTGCAATCAGGAATAATGCACCTACTCCAATACTTATCATAAATGTAAAAGCGATAAGATAATTGAAGACAGCTCTCGAGTGATCAACAAAAAATGCAGCGACGCCGAGAATTACTCCGATTGCTAATAATGCCATTCCAATTTTTGAAATACTGGCAGGTAAATCTTTTTTCTGATATGTCATTTCACTTTTATCCATTTAAGATTTACTCCGCTTTAACAAATTTAAGATCAGAATCTGATGCATTCTTAGCTCTCTGTAAAGCTCGTACATAATTAACTATTGCCCATCTTTCTTCCCGGTTAACTTGAGATGCATACGATGGCATTACGTTTTGTCCAACTGTAATTATATGATAAATCATTCCATCCTGAAAGTTTCTTGCTCGTTCGGAATGAAATGTCGGAGGATTAGGAAATTGACCTTGCAATCTGCTATCACCATCACCAAAATTTCCGTGGCAAGGACTGCAGTAAGTTAAAATATTTTTTCTGACCTAATGCCAAATTTTCTTCTGTTGGGAAATAAGGATTTGATAATACTTCAGTAGGATTAGTCTCACCCTCAAATGGATAAGGGATAAATCCTCTTGCCACTGTTCCTTCAACAGGAAGTCTCATTCCTCTTCCATCAGCAAAAAACTCACTGCCAGATTGAGGAATTATTTTCGCCTGCCTATCCATCCAGTCGAAAGGTTCAATATACATAAGTTTATTCAGCATCAAATAAGTTCCGAGAGAAACAACAACTGCTACTCCAAATAAGAAACCAATAAATCGTGGTTCAAAAATCGGATATGTTTCTTTTTCAGGAAAATAAATTATCTCAGTTGAAAGTGGTTTCAGACTTTTCAAAAATTCAAAAGTTGCCGTTTCATCAAACTTCGGATCAATCGCTTCAATGACTACTCCATAATGATCACGCGAAACTTTTTTCATATAATCAGTGTCGTGCAGTGCATGAGTATTTCTGGGAAGTCCAAAAAAGAAAGCAAACATTGCAATAACTGTAGATACAGTTGCCATAATTACAGTTACTTCAAATGTAACAGGAATGAAAGCAGGTAAAGAGAAATATGGTTTACCACCAATTACCATCGGATAGTCAACTGACATTGTCCACCACATTAGAATAAGCGCAAGCACAGTTCCTGACAAACCGAATATTAATGTGACTATACCAAGCTTTGAAGGTTTCATCTTCATTGCTTTGTCGATACCGTGGATCGGATAAGGAGAATTAACATCCCACTTTGAATAACCTGCCGAAGCAACTTTTCTTGCAGCCTCAGTTATTGCATTAGGATCATTGAATAAAGCAGTAACACCAAAAATCTTTTTATCAGTCATGATGCTCTCCTCTGTGATGGGTTGGTTGAGCACCATCTGCCACAGCTTTAACCTCTGCAATTGATACAACAGGCAAAGCTTTAGTAAATAAAATTACAAGCGTAAAGAATAATCCAAAACTTCCGATTAAAATTCCAGCATCATAAATAGTTGGTGTATACATACCCCAGCTAGATGGCAGGAAGTCTCGATGCAATGAAGTAACTACTATTACGAATCTTTCAAACCACATTCCAACGTTAACTAATATTACAATCACCATCATTGCAGGAATTGATCTTCTAATTTTTTTGAACCAGAAAAATTGCGGAAAAAATACATTGCAGCTTATCATAGTCCAGTAAGCCCAGGCATAAGGTCCAAACGCCCTGTTAATGAAAACAAATTGTTCAAACTGAACTCCGCTGTACCATGCCATAAAAAATTCCATTCCATATGAATACCCTACCATCATACTTGTCGCAATAATCACTTTGTTCATCTTCTCGAGATGATTTACAGTAATTATATTCTGCAGATCAAAAATCTTTCGAACAAAAACTAAAACAGTTACAACCATCGCAAAACCAGAAAAGATTGCACCAGCTACAAAGTAAGGAGGAAAAATTGTTGTATGCCATCCGGGCATAATTGAAACAGCAAAATCAAAACTTACAATTGTATGAACTGAAAGCACAAGTGGAGTTGCAAATCCAGCAAGTATCACATAAGCTTTTTCATAATGAAGCCAATGCCGTGAAGAATGTCTCCATCCCAAACTGAAAATCGAATAGATAGACTTTTTAATTTTTGAAGTTGTTCTGTCTCTCAGTGTAGCAAAATCCGGAATCAAACCAGTGTACCAAAAAACTAGATGAAACAGTAAAATAAACTGATACCGCAAAAACGTCCCACACCAAAGGTGAAGTAAAGTTAACCCATAATCCGTGCTGGTTTGGATAAGGAGTTAAATATCCTGCAAGCCAAGGGCGACCGGTGTGAATTATCGGAAAAATACCAGCACACATAACCGCAAAGATTGTCATTGCTTCTGCAAAACGTGCAATACCTGTTCTCCATTTTTGTCGTAAGAGAAAAAGTATTGCAGATATTAAATGTTCCTGCGTGACCTATACCAACCCAAAAAACAAAATTAACAATTGGAAATGCCCAGCTTACCGGTTGATTGTTACCCCAGAGTCCAACGCCATAATAAAATGAGAAAGCAAGACAAACCGCACCAATGAGCAACAATGATCCTGAAATTGTAAGAGCAATAAAGAATTTCTTATCTGGCTTTGAGTCAAGAGGTTTAGCTATTAGCTCTTCTATCTCAGCAAGAGACAAACGACCGGCAATTGCAGGAGCTTCAACTGAATAATCTGTGCTCACTAAGCATTCTCCGATTTGGTATTTTTAAGCTTTGCGATATAGGTAACATTTGGTCTTATATTTAATTCTTCAAGTACGTAATAACCGAGTTCGTTATTTCTGTATTTATAAAACTCTTCATCTTCATTTTTGATATCACCAAAATGAATTGCATTTGTTGTGCACGCTTCCTGACAGGCAGTCCTTACATCTGAACCTTTCAATTCTCTTTTTTCTTTTGTAGCATCTGCACGGGCTTCACTAATTCTCTGAACACAGAAAGTACATTTCTCCATAACACCCCGTGACCGAACTGTTACTTCCGGATTCATCAACAGAGCAAAAACAGGTGATTCCTGAAATCCATTTCGGAAATGATCGCGGAAATTGAAATAGTTAAATCTTCTTACTTTATAAGGACAGTTATTTGAACAATATCTTGTTCCAACACAACGATTGTAAACCATCTGATTTAATCCATCAGGACTGTGAGTAGTTGCAACAACAGGACAAACATTTTCACACGGTGCGTGATCACAATGCTGACAAACCATCACCTGGTTATTGACGTTTGGTTCTTCCGGTGAACCTGAATAATATCTGTCAATTCTTATCCAATGCATTTCCCTGCCATCATCAACCTGATCTTTTCCAACAACCGGAATATTATTTTCAACATTACAAGCAACGACACATTCTCCGCAACCAAGACATCGGTTCATATCTACTGACATTCCCCACTTCACACCTTTATAATCATAAAATGGATTAACACTTTTTAAATCGTGCTTTTCTTCTGTTCTGAAGGAAGCTCAGGATTATTAATATATTCTTCAACAGTTCCTTCTTTAATAATTCCCCGCTTTGCTGGTAGGTCCTTGGTAACACCTTCGTTGAATGCATAAACTGTTTGTGCAGTTACAAGCTTATGGTTACCATTTAGTGCTCTTATCATTATTCCTGAATAAAGCCAGGGTGTTAAGCCGCCGTAAGTCATCATTAAATTATTTGCGTTAAAACCAACTCCGGTTCCAACCGTACCGCCATTTTTTCTACCGTAACCAGTTTCAATTGTGATTGAATTGTCAGACGCGCCAGGTTGTACAAATACTGGAATTGTTAATTTATTCTGCCCTGTAGAAATCTCAACAAGATCATTACTTTTTAACCCAAGTTGATTTGCACTTTTAGGTGAGATAGCTGCATAGTTATCCCAGACAATTTTAGATACCGGATGAGGCAGTTCCTGAAGCCATCCGTTATTGGCAAATCTTCCGTCACCAACTGCATAACTTTCTTTAATGAATAAAGAAAAGGTTTCCGATTCTTTAGTTGGTTTAATTTGCTGTCCGGCAGAAACTGAAATTGAACTAATTCCAGAAGTTTTTTCTGAAATCTTAACTACACCATCGTGAAGAGCACTATACCAAAATCTTTTAAATTCTAGACTTATTCCTGTTTGCGGATAAAGATTTTTCTCCCAATTACTCATCAGGTATTTGTGATACAGATGATTCTTCATAAGTTGAAGAGTCACCTGAGATCCAGGTTAAAATAATTGCTTCCGACTGTCTCGTATCATATAATGGAGCAATAACAGGCTGCTGAAGTGAATAGATTCCTGTTCGGGTTTTAGCATCGCCCCATGATTCAAGTTGGTTATTAATTGGTAAAACGTGATTTGAAACTGCTGATGTTTCATTCTCAATTTCAACAAAACTCACAACTGTATCAACATTGGTCAATGCATCTGCATAGTTCAAATCTGAAGGAAAATCATAAACAGGATTTGAATTCAAATGAATAGCAACTGCAACTTCGCCTGAATCCATTCTTGAAGCCAAATCTTTTATTTCAGTCACAGAAGACAACTGTTGCACTGTCGCTTGGACCAGTTTCAAAATTGTAAATCGCTTCATTACCAAGAGCACTATTAAGAAGATTAACAGCGATATGAACATCTTCCGGCAAATGATCTACCAGCATGAACAACTGACTTTCCTCTATTCTTTAATAAATCTGAAACCAATGAATTTAGAGTATCCAGATTTAATTCATATTTATTTGCAAAACTCTCTAAAGTAACTCCGCCAGAATTAACCGGAATTCCTGCACCTTTTTTATTTAAGGCATCAATAAGTCCAAGAACAAAATTCAACTCTAAATCAGGACGTAATCTCAAACGATAATCAGCAGCCATTCCGGTAATTGTAAGGTTACCTTCAATTACATAAAGACGATTAAATTTTTTGTTGATGATATCTCGTTTTTCAGAGAACAATCTGGCATTTTCAATTTTATTATTTGACTCACCTAGAAAATCACTGTCGAGTGATAGAATAATGTTTGCTTCATTCCATTTTATTGCTGGAAATTCTCCTGAGCCACTAGTCCCGTTTGCGGGATAACATTTTTTCCAGGCTGAATTTCTTACTGAATTGTCAAATACTTCGTAAGAATAAATTTTTGTCGAGGGATATTTGGCAGCAAAATCATCAAGAACTTTTTTAGTTGTAGGAGAAACTATTTTGCGAGTAATGATTGCAATTTCTCTATTACCTGAATTCATCAGATCAAACATTATTTCATCGTTGGCATCTTTCCAGTTGTAATCAATAAATCTGCGATCAAGTTTTTTCTTTGGGTTCTTTAACCTGTCAGGATCATAAAGGCTCAATATACTTGCCTGACCGTGCGCACAAATCTTTCCCTTCGATATTGGATGATCAGGATTTCCATCAATCTTTATTGGTCTGCCTTCTCTGGTTTTAACTAAAATACCACAGGCATTTTGACATGCTGTGCAGGTTGAAGCATAATAATTTGCATTACCAAGAGTTACTTCTTCAGGCTTTTTATTATAGGGAATTATTTCGCCTTTATCACTGTAGTCTGAGCAAGCTGTTCCGGCAAGTGCTGCAGATGCACCTAAAAGTGCAAGGAATTTTCTTCTGGAAAGAGATGACATTCCGGATGAATCAAGTTCATCTGAAACACCTTCTTTAAATTCATCCTGCTGAATCTTAAGAAAATCAGGATCGTTATGCAACTCTTCAAACGACTGCCAATAATTCGGATCAGTATTTTTTAATCCATCAAATTCTTCAGCCATTCTTTTTTCCTGATTTTTCTCTATTCACTGCATTTGGATTTATTTTTACTTTCACTGAATTACTTCGCTTTGAATTGTTTTTAGGAGCAAAGAAATTCAACGGATTTGCTTTTAACTAAAGCTGCACCAATAAGACTAGTTGAAAATAATGCAACAAATTTTTTTCTATCCATAAAAATTATTTTTATCTATGACAAGCCCAGCAATAATCCGGACCTTTATTAATATTCTTTAGTTCAGGCATCCTATCGTGAGCATTTCTATGACAATTTAAACAATTGTTCATCGTAAAGGACTGAACCTGAGCTACTTTTTCTGATTGAGTAATTTCCCCATGACAAGATACACAGTCGATTCCTTTATTAACGTGAACACTATGACTGAAGTATGCATAATCAGGAACTTTATGAATTCTATTCCATTGAAGAGGAATACCTTCGTTATAATACTCGGTAAGTTTTATAATTTCAGGTTTGTCTTTCCTGGCAACTGTGTGGCAATTCATACAAGTAGCAACCGGAGGAACCATTGCGTGTCTTGATTTCTCAACTCCTGTATGACAATATTGACAATCAATTTTCATTGTGCCTGCGTGGAGTTTATGCGAATAGTTTATTGGCTGATTCGGTGAATAACCAACGCCATCCCTTTCCGCTCTCGATGCAAAATAAGTTAAAGCAAATGCTGCTAATACTACAAATATGGTAACGGGTACCCGGTTCCTGAGAATATAATCGAGGTAAGATTTTTTCATCATCTACCTTTTAAAATTCCCGTAGAAACAAGTTCCCGGATGCTTGATTAACACTGTTGAAAAGAATCCTAAAAACAAGATTTATAAATAATTCCGAAATTAGTTAAGAAAAAAGGAAGCGCGGAGGCTTAAATTATCAGCAATCCAATGCTGAAGAACGCTTCAATTTTTGGTCTGTTAAAATCTTAATTTTATTTATTTAATGCAAATATTTAATTATTGATTTTACTTGACATTAGCTATTATTATTCAACTCAAATTTTACACGATCAGCTTCAATAAATTATAAACAACGAACGCTGCTATTGCAACAAGAAAGAGATAAATAGCAATTTTCTAAATACATCTTTCATCGCGCTTCCCCATTATTTCATTATTATTAATTTTTTAGTAAATGATTGAGTGCCTATTTCCATTTTATAAAGATAAATGCCTGATGGCAAGTCGCCAGATGACAGGTTTACTGTGTGTATTCCTGCATTAAAGAATCCATCTGCTATTGTTTTAATTAGTTCTCCAATAACATTGTAAAGTTCAATCGTAACCTGCCCTTCTGATGGAATAGAAAATTTTATAACCGTATTTGAGTTAAAGGGATTTGGGTAGTTTTGGTATAGAGTTGTTTCTGATGGAAATATCTCTTGATATTCTTGAGGCACTGAAGTAATAATCTCTCCTAGATTTCCATATTTACTTACTTGTTGAGCAACAATTGTAAATTGATCTATTGTTCCTCCAATTATAAATCCACCATTACCATCGGTTGCATAGTTTGATGACCAATTGAGGGATGAGCAACAACTATTCCATCTTCGTTCCAAACGCCAGATCATTCCATAATTTATTTCCAAGTGTATCATACATTTGTGCAATGTTGTATCAGGAAGACTATGCACTATTACCCCAAATAAATATCATTTTGCTTGAATCTGAAGGAAATATTCCTGAAATAGCTAATGGTGAATTATTACTTAATTGTATACTTCCAGCAGGAAATAGTTTACTGCCATCTAATCTTAATGCCTGAAATTGAGCAACACGTTCTACACCATTCTTTTTTCCACTCCAACCATAATAAATAATAACCATCATTTTTTTGAATCATTAATACTGTATTAATATAAAGACTATCAGCAATTTCAACATAAGGTTCCTGCCAGAGGTTGTTGCCAAGTGAGTCTTTTCTTTGTGCATACAAGTTTTGGTATCATTCCATTCCATACTCTGCCGCTTACTACTACTCCTCCTTCCGGGTCCGGCACAGGTTGACCGAATGTCGTGCTGCTGATTGGTTTACATATTTCCCCGTTTTGTCTTATCCTGTATATTATTGTTCCTGCTTGAACATATTAATTTCCATCTGTAGCTCTTACTATTCTTGGATCTGTTCCGAGTAATTACTTATCCCTAGTTAGCGTTATTCCGCTATCACTCCATATTCGTTCGCCACTTGCATCTTATTCTATTTACCTTGATATCCTGGTCAATGTAGTTTATCCATACAACTACGCATCCTCCACTGCCATCGGTAACAAGTTGTTGTTTTCCGTGATTTATCTCCTCGAGTGTTACTTTTACCCCTGTTGTGCCCCATAAAAAATTTCCACTGCTGTCAACTCTTTGCACCCTTACCCTTTGTGCTGTGATGGGTAAGATCCTCAAACCGGTCTTCATAGCTTACAATTACCCCTCCTTCACCATCTTCAATTATTTCTGCGTGTGATTGTTCCGGTAACTCACCAAGTATTTGTTTTAATGTTCCCCAGGGTTTGTAACCGTATTTATCTAACCTTTCAAGTGCAAGTCTACGTGGGTAGATAGATGTTATCGTAATCGTAAGTAATATAACATCCCCCTGCACTATCGCTGCAAATGTGCGGATCTAAACCGTAGCCAACTATTAAATTATTATTTGGGTCGGTGGACCATTGTGCTTGCAAACTAGTTGCAAGTACTATAATTAAAAGTAGATAGTTATTTTTCATAATAATAACTTCAATAAATTGTAAACAACCAGTGCTGCAATTATAACCAGGAAGAAATATACAACAATTTTTCTAATCACTTTCGCATCAATGGAAAAATTGATTTTCCATCCCCGCCAGCCACATTTTCTGCATCGGTAAATTTTAATGAAAGGTTGTTAAATGCAGTAATTTTTCTTTTGAATTTCTGGGTTTTGAAATTCTTAAATTATTCTCACTTGCACACGAAGGGCACTTAAATCTGCGAATAAATTTTTGCACCATTATTGGTCTATTATTTTTACATAAATAAGTATTTTGCTACTGCTGCTAATAGAAGTATACCAAATGCCTTTTTAAGAAGTTCTGTTGATGAGTTCATTACTATTTTAACTCCAAAAAAACTTCCGATAATACCTCCAATCCCCAAAGGAATTGCAGCTTCGGGAATTACAAAACCAATTGCACCGGAATAAGATATTGATCCTGATCCAAGCAGGATATAAGCAACCGACAGAGCTTATCATAGTGATGGCTGCAATTATAGATGATGTACCGACAGCCATTTTTGCATTTATTAGAAATAAATAAATTAATGCTGGTACGTAAATTACTCCACCACCCAATCCGGTAAAAGCAGAAAATACACCTGTAAAGGCTCCTAAAAGAAATAGAATGGGATCACTTAGCGGTTGTTTAAATTTAAATTTTTCATTTATACTATTTTCAAAAATCATTGATATTGCAACCACGATCATAACTAATGCAAAAGTGAATCCTATTATTTCTGCATTAATCTTTGCAACAAAGAATGGTGCTATGAAAGCTGAAATTGCAGCACCGATTGAAACCAGAATAGCTGGCTTAATAGAAAAGTTATCTTTTCGAATATGCAAATAAGCAGAGTTTGAAGTAGCGAGTGCACCTGCAAGGAGTGAAGTTCCAATTACAAAATAAGCAAGGTTTGTTAATGGCACATCAAATAAAGGAAGGAAATAATAAAGCGTCGGTACAAATACTATTCCCCCACCAATGCCAAACATACCTATTAATATGCCTGTAAAAACACCAATTACTAATAGTATTGCAAGTAGAACTAAAAGACTCAATTAATATTCAATAGTTCATTGTAAATATTTTTGTTCGAAAGAATTTCTACAGCAGCTTGAACTTGTAAATCTGAGTTAAGTTGCTCTTCCAGTCGGCCTTCAAGTCCAAGATAGCGAGCAGCAAGTTCTGAATTAATCTCACGCAAGATCTCATTTTCATAAATTTGCAGTTCTTTTTCGTATAAGCCTTTTAAGGCAGTTTTAATGCTAGTGAGTTCAATTTTAATTTCTTCTTTATCAGAAGCACTGCTTAACAAGTTATCAATTTCAACTTCTGTTTGTGAAGTGTACTTAAAATCGGTTTCTTTAAGATAGTCTATAAAGTCAATGAAAAGAGTCTGTTCATTTAATGTTGAATAGTCTGCATCAGGATTATTAAAAAAATAATTGTTTGCAAATTTGAAGAACATACCTTTGGCAAGTAACTCTTTTGTTAGTTCGCCATGTATACTAAATTCTATGGTTGTGTCGGGAGTTATTCCACCTCTGGCGTACACTTCCCTCTTTTGGTCTGTGAAAAATTTTTGTTCTTCTACTGATTTTGGAGGAATGACGACATCATTATCCTTTGCATAATCTATCCTTTGAATACATCTTCCGCTGGGCGTATAGTATTTTGCCGTGGTTATTTTCAAAGAAGTATTATAACTAAGCGGAATTATAGTTTGAACTAATCCTTTTCCGAAAGATTGCGTCCCAAGAATTACAGCCCGGTCATGATCCTGTAAAGCACCAGCGACAATTTCAGAAGCAGAAGCACTTCCGCCATTAATCAATACAATTATTTCAACATCTTTTGAAACTATCGGCTCTTCAACTGAATAATATTTTTTCTCACTGCTAGCCTCTCTGCCACGGGTTGAAACCACAAGCAGATCACGGGTGAGAAACTTATCACAGACATCAATAGCTATATCTAATAATCCACCCGGGTTACCACGAAGATCCAGTATAATTGAAGAAACCTGTTTTTGCTCTTTGAGCTCTTTTATTGATTTCTTGATCTCATCACTTGCAGCCCTGCTGAAGTTCGATAGTTTTATATAAGCTGTATTGCTGTTCTCAGGATAAAATTCTGCATATGGTATGTTTTTAATAATCACTTCATCTCTTATCAAATTAAAAGTAAGTGTGTCCAGAAGTTCATTTCTTACAACTTTAAGTTCAACAGTTGTTCCTGGTTCACCTTTAACAAGATGGGATATATCGTCAATATTATCAGGTGAGATTGACTCGCCACCAGCTTCAATAATAATATCACCAATTTGTAATCCCTGTCTTTGAGCAGCATATCCATCCATAATTTCAACTACAGTTACATCGTTGCCTCGTAATCCAATAGAAATTCCCACACCACCATATTTACCGTTAGTAATCAAATCAATGTCTTCAATCTTTTTTTCATCAATAAATATTGTATAGGGATCGAGCGAAGTTAACATCCCCTGAATACCTGCTCTTAAAAAGTTTTCAGGATCAACTTCATCTACATAATTGAAAGTAATTTCCTTATAAACCTGTCCAAGTAAATCTAGGTTTTTTGCAATTTCAAAGTATATATCTCCCTTTCCACCAAAAAAGCCTGTAAGGATTACAGCTACCAGCAATAATCCAGAAATCCAAATTATTTTCTTCTTCAATTTAAATTTTACCTCCGGTCAATTAATTCTAATTCTGATATAATTTGATTTTGTATTGTTTCTATTGTCTGAGTTCCGTCAATAACTTTAAAGCGTTCTTCCTGCCTGGCTATTTCAAGATAGCCGCTTCTGACACGGTTGTAAAATTCAGTATCAGCAACTTCAATTCTGTCAGGTTTAACTTTAGATTTCTTTTTCCTTCTTTCATTCGCAATTCCTACAGGAATATCAATAAAAAAAGTCAGATCTGGAATTGTATCGCCAATTGCTAGCTGATGAATTGTTTTTACAACTTCCAATGGTATTCCTCTTCCATAACCCTGATATGCAGTTGAACTATCATGAAACCTGTCCGAAATTACATAAATACCTTTATCAAGGTAAGGTTGAATTTTTTCCCGTAACAATTGTGCCCGGCTGGCAGAAAATAAAAGTAACTCAGCCTCTGCAAACATCTTTTCATTTTTATTATCCAAAAGAATGCGCCTTACTTTTTCGGAAATCTCAGTTCCGCCGGGTTCTCTCAGAATTTCTACCTTTTTATTATGTTCAACAAGATAGTCTTTAAGAAGTTCTAATTGCGTAGATTTTCCTGAAAAATCTATACCTTCGAAAGAAATAAACATAACTTTTTTGCTTGATTTTGATTTGAATTTGAACTGTTAATATAGATAAACTTTTTGCTGTAATAAAATTAACTTGGTGTGAGAACTGCTTAAAAGGACCTGATAACGTAGCGTAATCTATCGGGCTTGGAGAACTGAAGAGTAACATTTTTTGGCAATATTATTTCGGGGATAACGCTACCTGTTGTATCCTGAACTAAAGTTTGATATTTCACGTAGGCATGAAATTGGTCTGGCATTAGTTTACCTAAAATTTCGATTCCACCTCTTATGTTTATATTAATTTTATTTGGAAGCAAAACCACCTCTCTTCCGGAAGGAATATCCAATACATCAACCAAAATATTTTCAAACTGCTTATCGACAATCCTTTGAACATCAAGAACTACATCAACTAAATTTGTACTATATTCAAAACCCGTAATTTTTTCAAGAGTAACTTCGGTCGAAGTTCTTGAGTCAAGAATCTCTAATGGTATTGCATTGGTCTTAATTTCCTTCTTTGATCTCAGGTGACTTAAAGGACCTTTAACAATTACAGAATCAGGATTTAATTTAATTTCCGAAGCAAGCCCATATCCAGGTTTGAATTCTAAATCAAATCCTGAAACAACGGGTAGCTTTTTTGAAATCATTCTTTCTACAAAAAAATTAAGTGAATCAGGATACAAATTTATTATGTCAACATCAGAAAAAAGCCAACGGTTGCTTTCAAGATAATTGTTCAGGCTTATATTTTGCCGACCACTGTCACCACCAACGGAAACTTTGAATTCAGTTTCGGGTCCAACATTTATCGGGACGAGCCGCCATCCCTGCCCCCTTACTCTTAGTTTTATATTTTCTGGAACTTGCGAGCCGGTTGTGTAACCGTCCGGAAAATTCGTCAGAGTAAGTTTTACCTCAATATTGGTATAATAAGAATCAGAAAGCGAAATGGAACCCCAAAGTATGATAGCAAAAATTACTGAGGCGATAAAGATGTTTAGTTTTTTATTCACAATAAAAAATATTTTTCCTGAAGATTATTTAAGAAGCGAAATAAAACAGAAGAAGTTATTTCAGAAGTGCTTTAAAGAAATCCAGAAGTTCGCCTCTATTAGCTCGTGAAATTTCCCTGCCCTTTATTGGAAAACTTTCTATATCCCTTGCAAATCGTCTAAGCTGATGAACGTTCATAACTTCAAGTTCTACCATTGAATATTTAAATTCGCCTTTTGATTTAGTCTTTCCTGATTTTTCAATAGTTGAAGTATCACCAAGTGCTTCCTCTTTTAACCTATCGATAGTAGAAGAAGAACTTGATTTAAATATCGGTTTAATTTCTTCAGGGCTTTCCTTCTCTATAATTTTAATTTGCTTTCTTTTTCGTTCAGCTTTTTTTTCAGGTAGAGGTTTGATTTTCGTTTCAGGTATTGGTTTTCGTTTATTCCGCTTTGTTTCAATTCCCGCGTTTCTCACAATTATTGCGTCAATCTGATCATCCGGTCTTGGAATAATATGAGTGGAAATCAGTTCACCCACTCTTTGCGCTGCGGCAGCGGCAGCATCAACCGCAGATTTTACAGCAGCAGTTTCTCCTTCTACAAGAATTGTTACAAGACCGCCATCCACTTTTTCTTTACCAAGAAGCTGGACTCTTGCAGCCTTAACCATGGCATCTGCTGCTTCAATTGAAGCTATCAAGCCACGGGTCTCAACCATACCCAGTGCTCTATCGGACATAATAAATTCTATTTAGATCTTTTGGGAAGAATCAATTCCACATCTGAATGAGGCCGCGGAATTACGTGAACTGAAATAAGTTCACCAACCCTCTGTGCTGCAGCTGCACCCGCATCAGTAGCAGCTTTTACTGCTCCCACATCACCTCGAACCATTACTGTTACGTAACCACCGCCGATGGTTTCCTTACCGAGTAATTCAACTTTAGCTGCTTTAACCATTGCGTCTGCAGCTTCGATGGAACCAACCAATCCTTTAGTTTCCACCATTCCAAGTGCGTCAAGTGACAATGCTGACATAGAAATGCTCCCAATTAATTGATTTATAGATGAAAAAATAGTTTTTTAGTATGATAATGTCAAACGTTTAATCAGATAATTTTTTATAATAACAGAAGTTACTTGGATGACTTAATAAATACTGTTAAAAGACCTCATAATTGTTTTGATTCCAGATACTCCTGCAGAATTATTGCTGCAGAGTGTTTGTCCAGCAGATCCTTATTTTTTCTTTTAGATTTTTTCGTAACTGATTCAATCACTTTCGCTTTTGCTATAGCTGATGTATATTCTTCATCCCATAAAATTACTTCAATTTTAAATTTGGATTCAATTTCCAGTTTTAGCGTTTGTACTTTTTTGGATAATTCTGCTGATGATTTAAACTTTGATGATGGCAGTCCAAGAATAACTTTAGCAATATTTTTTTCACGGATGATTTTTGAAAGGTTATTCATAAAAGTTAAATCATTCTGAAGTGTCGTAAATGGATATCCAAATATTAAAAGAGGATCACTGAGTGCAATCCCAATTCGCTTTTCTCCGAAGTCAATTCCCATTATCCTGGATTCATTTTTACTCTGCTCCAATTTTTATCAGCTACCTTCAAATCTTTCAATTTTGTATAAGCCTCTCAACTTTTTTAACCTATCAATAAGATTATTCAGATGCTCCAGATTATTCACATAGACCATGACTGACCCTTCGAAAGTGGAATCATTCGTGTTGATGTTAATTGATTTAATGTTAGTATCCTTGTATGAAACTATTGTATGTGCAATATCATTAAGAAGTCCAGGACTGTCATCTCCCCTCATGGTTAATCCTGCAACGAAAAGTGTTCCATCTGTTCCAGGCCATTGAACTGCCACTAATTTATCTGCATCAATTTTTGAGAGATTAATAAGATTATTACAAGTTTTTCTATGAATTTTTACTCCCTCACCAATAGTGATATATCCAATCACCGGATCACCAGGAATCGGGTTGCAGCATTTTGCATAATCATACATAATTCCTGAGGATTTACCGTCAACTAAAATTCCACCAGCATCTTTACGAGCAATTTCAGCAAATTGATCAAAAGCCAAAATCTTCTCCTTCTCTTCGGCAGATTTATTTTCGGTGTTAATCAGAATTTGATCAAGATTGACATTGCCTTGAGCTATTGCCTGAAAAAACTTAGAATTATTATCGGTACTTAAATTTTCTGGCAATCTTTGAAACTTCGCTTGTCGAAAAAGAAAGTTTTAGCTTTTTTAATTTTTTACTCCAAATTTCCTTTCCCGCTTTAACAATTACTTCCTCTTCCTTATTCAACCATTTTCTGACAGCAGATTTTGCTTTCTGAGTTTTTACAAATTTCAACCAGTTCTTATTTGGATGCTGATTTTTTGAAGTAATAATTTCAATCTGATCACCACTGTGTAACCGGGTGTCAAGAGGAACAATTTTACCGTTAATCTTTGCACCAATACATTGATAGCCAACGTTACTATGTATTTCAAATGCAAAATCAACTGGAGTAGAATCAGTTGGCAGTCTTCTTAATTCACCTTTTGGCGTGAATATATAAATTTCATCCTGATAAAGGTTAAGCTTGAAGTCTTCTAAAATTTCTTTTCGATTTTCATCCTTTCCAGCTCCTTCAAATATATCTCTTATCCAATTCAACCAGTTTTCAAGGTCTATATCTGTAGACCCTCTATCTTCTTTATATTTCCAGTGAGCAGCAAGTCCACGTTCTGCAATTTCGTGCATTTTTTTTGTTCTAATCTGAATTTCAACCAATCTACCTTCCAGACCAACAACGGTTGTATGAATTGACTGATAATTATTATTCTTTGGAATGGAAATGTAATCCTTAAACCTATCAGGTACAGGAATGTACATCTGATTGACAATTCCAAGTGTTGTATAACATTCATTTGTATTTTCTGTATCAAGAATAATCCTAAGTGCAAACAAATCGTAAATCTCTTCGAATGGTTTGTTACGTTTCATCATTTTCCGATATATACTGTAGAAATGTTTTGGACGACCTCCCATTTCGTATTTGAGCTTATAATCATCCAGTTTTTTTCTAATCGGATCAGAAAATCTATTTATATAAGCTTCCCTTTCCTTTCGTGAACTTTTTACCTTCCTAACCAGTTCTTCATACAATTCATGATTCAGATATTTAAAAGATAAATCTTCCAACTCCCACTTAACTCTGGCAAGACCAAACCGGTGTGCAAAGGGAGCATATATCTCGAGAGTTTCTTGTGCAATTCTTTTTTGTTTATCGGGACTAACAAATTCAAGCGTTCTCATATTATGAAGTTTATCGGCAAACTTTACAAGAATAACTCTCACATCTTTGACCATCGATAGTAACATCTTGCGATAGTTTTCTGCTTTGGTTATATCCTGCCCTTTAAAGATGCCACTGATCTTTGTTACGCCATCGACAATTTCAGTTACTTCTTTCCCGAATTCTTTTGTCATCAGGTGCAAATCGAAATCAGTATCTTCAACAACATCATGCAGGAGTGTAGCTACAACGGTAATATCATCGAGGGGAAATTCCTCAACAACAATCATTGCAACTTCGTAGGGGTGATAAAAATATGGTTCACCGGAGTCTCTGAGGTCATGTTTATGTGCCTCAAGAGCAAACTTGAATGCTTTTGTTATAAGATCTTCATCAACTTTCGGCAGATTTTTATGGCAGATGGTGAGAAGATCCGCTAACATTTTTTGATCGTTGGGACTCTCTTTACTCATTATAACTTAAAATAATAAAACAACTTTCCGAAAGTAATTTACTTTATTTTAATGATATGTTAAAGTCAGGTAATATTGAAGGTAAGGTCTAGTTCTTCCCGGTAAGTTCTTTTTTCAGCTCATTAACTCTTTCGAGTCTTTCATTCATCTCATCCAACGTTTTCCTGGGAATGTTATTCGTCGATAATATTTCATCGCAATATTTGATTGCTTCTTCATTATCACCAATCCTGGCATATTGCTGGGCAATAATATGCTTGAGTGTAATTTCATTTTTATAATTTCCTGTTTTAAGATCAGGATAAGAATTCAGAATTTCCTTATATAATTCAATTGCTTTTAAGGGATTTGACTCTTCGTATGCTCTTGCCATCCCCCATTTGAAAGTTCTTGACTGCGGGAACTGTTTCAATGCTTCTTCTGCTACGTTTATTGCATCTTCATAATTTTTCTGATCGATATAAATCCATATGAGTGAATTGACAGCAAGGTAGGAATTATAACTCGATGAATCAATCGCAATACTTAAAAGATCAATTCCAATATTTTTAGTATCATTTGAAAATGGTAGCCAATCTGCAAATTCCAGCTTCCTGCTTCTCCAATATTCAAATGTGCCGATTGCAATATATGCTTCGAAAAAATTATCTTCTGAAGAAAGTATCTCCTCAAACTCAGAAATTGAATTAATACCGGTATTCAATGCTGAGAACCAACTTCCGTTTATTGCTTCGAAGTAAGAAATGTAACCTTCAGATAAAGCATAAAAATAACGATTCCAAATATTGGACTCATCAGAGTCAAGTAACTTTTCTGATTGATTTTTTGCTGATTCCAAATTTTCCCGAATATAAGTTTCATCAAAATCTTCTGCGTAATCATACGCTTCAGCTATTTTATTTGCAGCAAGGTAAATTTTTCCCAGAGGTAATGAAGGATAATTTACATTTAATTGGCTAAAAGTTTTGTTTGCTGAACTGTAATCCTGATTTACAACATAATGAATTCCAGTTCTTAAAAGCGAATCTACAACTGTATCAGGATATGTCTGTGCAGAAACTTCAGAATAAACCAGAAGAAGAAAACCGACTAAATAAAATTTATAATGTCCCAAAAGTTCGATCTCCAGCATCACCCAGTCCGGGAAGGATATAGCCATTTTTATTTAATTGTCTGTCTAATGCTGAACTGAAAATTATCACATCAGGATGCTCATAAAATAATTTTTCTACTCCTTCAGGAGAGGCTAACAGGCAGGCAAAAATAATATTTTTCGCTTTCCGCTTTTTCAAAAAATCTATTGCAGCTGAAGCACTACCACCGGTTGCAAGCATAGGATCGAGTAAAATAACTTCAGATTTGCCCAAATTTTTTGGGGTCTTCAAATAATAGCTCATAGGTTGAAGCGTCGCTTCGTTTCGCTCAAGCCCAACGTGACCAAGTTTTGCATCAGGTATAAGCTGCAGAAAACCTTCAACCATTCCAAGTCCGGCACGCAGTACAGGAATTAGAACAACTTCCTGCTTTAACTTATATCCTTCTGCTATTTCGAGAGGAGTTTTGACTTTACTCTTTTTTAAAGAAAAAGATGTACTGATTTCTACCGCAAGTACGTTTGAGATTCTCGTTACTGCGGCTCTGAACATTTCGGTGCTAGTATTTTTATCGCGCAAAATAGTAATATCCCTTTTTACCAAAGGATGTTGGATAAGAACTAGATTTTGGTGGGTTGATTTCTTTTTCAACTGATGACTCTTCTAATTATTAAAATTTATTGCCAATTATTTTGAGCAAGTTTACAAATGGAGATAAAGGCGGTGTATAATTGTAATTTATACTTGAAAGAACTGATACAGGTGTTTTTAATTTTATGAACGCTGAAATTAAATCAGCATATCCGGAGATTTCTTTACCTCCCAAAAATGAAGCACCAATTATTCGTTTACTTCCCTTTTCTGCCAAAACCTTTCCGAAGACATAATCACTACCGGGCATTACACCTACTAAATTTCTTGCTTTCGCATTTGAATCTTGAATCTCGAACCCATTTCTCATGGCTTCTTCTGAAGTCAATCCAACTGAAGCAAAATACTTGTCAAATATTTTCACACTCATATTTTTCACAATTGGTTGATACTTAGCATTTCCGCCTGCAGCATTTTCGCCAGCGATGTGCCCTGATTCATAAGCTTGTGTTGCAATTGGAATGTAATCTGATTTACCCGTTACAGCATTGATAACTTCAACATTATCTCCAGCGGCGAATATGTATCTATCGGAAGTCCTTAAATAATTGTCGACTTTAATTGCTTCTGATTTTCCCAATTCAAGTTTGGCTAATTGAGCAAGAAAAGTATTAGGTTTAAAACCAACAGAGATCAAAACCAAATCAGTTTCAATAAACTTCTCACCTATTCGTACTGCAATAAGTTTATCTCCTGCAACCATCGGCTCAACTTCTTTGATGTTACCTATAAATTCAACTTCGTTTTGTTCTAAAATCTTTAAAATCTCATCCGAGAATTCTTTACCGGCACCGGGTAGTGGTTTGTTTTCTCTTTCAATAAATTTTACCTGAACGTTTCTTTTTATCAATGCTTCTGCTGCTTCAAGTCCAATAAACCCGGAACCAATTATTACAGCACTTTTAACTTTCTCTTTCTGTATGCAATCATCTAATCGGATTAGATCATTAATATTTTTTAATGTAAAAATATTTTTTAACTGAGTATCAAAACCAGGTAATGATTTTGCTTTTGAACCTGTTGCTAGTATCAGTCTGTCATAGTTGTGTTCAGTTATTTTACCTTCAACCAAATCCTTAACTAGGATTGCTTTCTTCTTCGTATCAATTTCCTGGACAAAATGCTTTACAAATACCTTCACATCTTTTTCAGCTTGAAATGCTGATGGAGAGAAGAAAATAATTTTTCTGTAATCTTCTATTTCTCCTGACAGCACATATGGAATTTCACAAGTTCCGGTTGAAATAAATTCACTCTCTTCGAATAGCAGAACATCAGCGTTTGGATTATATCTTTTCGCTTTAGCTGCAGCAGCAGGTCCCGCAGCATTTCCACCAACTACAATTATTTTAACCGGTCGTTTCACTTACTATTGCTTTGATTATTTGGCTTTGAAACTTAACGTGATCGGTACACCCTTAAATCCATATTTATTCCGAATCATTTTTTCAAGAAAACGTTTGTAATTATCCGGAACGTGAATCGGATAGTTACAGAAAAAAGCAAAAATCGGATAATGTTCGCCGTATTGAATGATGTATTTTATTTTAACTTCCTTACCGGAAGGTGATGCAGGTGGCGGTGACTTCACAATTTCATCAAGAAGAAAATTATTTAAATCTTTTGTTGAAATTTTCTTTTTTCGTTCATCTCTCACCTGTTTACTTAGGTCGATAAGCTTGAAGATACGTTGCTTCGTTAATGCAGATATGAAAATAACTTCGGCATAATCTATCGCACCCATTTTATGATGAAGCGCTTTTTCATAAATAGCAGAAGTGCCAGTATCTTTTTCCACAAGATCCCATTTATTAACTGCAAGGATCAATCCCTTCCTCCATCTGACAACTTCATCAATTATTTTTTGATCCTGCTTCTCCAGTCCAATAATTGAATCGAGCAGAACCACTGCAATATCACACTCGCCTATTGCTTTGAGTGATCTGATGTTAGAATAGAACTCAATGCTCTCCTGAACTTTTTTCTTTTTTCGAAGTCCGGCTGTATCAATTAAAATAATTTCTTCGCCATAATATTTTAGAATTGTATCTATGCTGTCACGAGTTGTACCTGGGATATCAGTAACAATGCTTCTTTCTTCTCCAAGAAGTGAATTAACAAGTGAGGACTTACCGACATTTGGTCTTCCGACAATTGCAATTTTGAGTCGAGGATCTTCTTCCGGAGATTCTTCTTCACTAAATCCTGCAGTAACTTCATCAAGAAGATCACCAAGATTCCTTCCACTCAATGCGGAGACAGGATATGTTTTATTTATTCCTAGACTATAAAACTCAGAAGCTGCTGCGTCAAAGTTTTGACTGTCTGCTTTGTTGACGATGAGAAAAAAATCTCTGCCCGAATTTCTGAGCAGGTTCACAATATCCTTATCAATCGGGAGAATACCATCTCGCACATCAACTACAAAAAGGATACTATCCGCTTCACTTATAGCAATTTCAACCTGCTCACGGATAGCAGTTTCAAAAACGTCTTCGCTTAGAGGTACATAACCGCCAGTATCAATTACTCGAAAATTTTTACCAGCCCAGTCTGCTTCACCGTAAATCCTATCACGCGTAACACCACTTACATCATCAACAATCGCATCTCTTTTACCAACTAAGTCGGTTGAAGAGTGTAGATTTACCAACGTTCGGTCTGCCAACTATTACAACTAAAGGTGTTTTCATATTTGAATATTATTAAAAAGCCCGCACAATGACGGGCTGAAATATAAATATTTATGGGGAAGTTATTTCAGTAATATCATTTTCTTAGTCTCAACATAATTTCCTGCTTGTAATGTATAGAAATATATTCCTGAGGACAATCCAGCAGCATTAAAATTAACTTCATAACTTCCGGCTGGTTTCTCTTCATTGACAATAGTTGCAATTTCGGTTCCAAGTATGTCGTAAACTTTTAAAGTTACGAAAGACCCTTCGACTCCGCTCAGGGTGACTGAAGGAACGGTATAGCGAATTTTAGTTGATGGATTAAACGGATTCGGATAATTTTGCATCAATTCAAATCCATCAGCAACTGCAATTTCGTTCAGGTGCAATATCTGTTAATATATGTTGATATTTAACTGTAAAATGTCCGTCGGTTCCTGCAGGCAAGTTTAAAACCCGGGTCGTTGGATTATAATTTGTGTAACTTTCTCCATTGAGAAGTAACTTCTGCAATTTTTAAATCATTATCGTTTATTGCAAGTGGAGTCAAATTTATTTCTCTGTCAACCGGAAGTGAATAAAAATTATAATTCAGAACTGCTGGTTGAAATTGATAAAGCAGATTTCCATATAGGTAGGTGTAGTATCCTGTTTCAATTGAATGATAGCCAGATTTGCCAGAATTCCCTTTAGCTTCGTTCCAGGCATAGCCACCACAACGTTTCTGTTCTGCATACACTTCACCGTTTTGATGATCAACAAAATACTGCATAAAAAAGTTTATTGTTTCATCAGCCATTTGTAAATACCAATCCTCGTCCGGTGAGATTATACATCTGAAGTCCTGCTACAATCGCCTGCTCCATCTGCCACCAGGCTTTAGCTGAATCACTGTAATCCCCATAAAAGCATTTCACCTGTGATACGGTTGAAGTCTTTGTAAGGTCCGCCATAATCGTGATCATATCCGTTTTGCCAGACATCATCAATCAAATATTCAGCAGCACTAACGTAACTTGTATCAGGGAACAGTTGATTTATTCTTGCAAGACACCAGCCTGATTTTAAAACGTGACCCATTATTGTCATCGTTTCGCCGTTGTTCCAATTCCAGTCGGAGTCATACATCTCAACAAAACCAATTGCCTGCTGTGGCATACTTGCAACGAGATGTATTTTTATTTCTTCCGCCATCTCCTGCAATCGCTCTTTATAAATTTCTTCTTTAGTCATCAGATAGAGATAAAGTAAATGAGTTGTTATTGCATCGACAGTTGCATTAAAACTTTTATCCCAGGCAGTCTGATTAGTTGTAAGTTGTCTTATCATAGTATCCGAGATATCCGGCACGATCATCCCAATAATAATCCTCTAAATGCTGGTAACCTTTCATCAGCCAGTTCCACGCAGTTGTGTCGCCCGTAGCTTCGTAGTATGCAGCAATTCCAAGTAGTGCATAATGTTGATAAAAAGCAGTTTTGTTATCAGTTGGATTTATAGGATCTCCACTACTGTTAAGTTCCTGGAACCAACCGCCGTAAGTTTCATCCCAGGCGTGGTCATACATCCAGTCCAAAGCATTTTTTGCATAGTTGAGATAAGTTGTATCACCGGTAAGCATATATGCACGCACCAATCCATATGCATTTCTTGATTGAGTGAGCATATTTTTATTTGTTCCCCAGGCGGTAATTACATTACCGTATTTATCAATGTTTGTATAAAATCCACCAATTGAGTTATCCCACGTTTGAAGCCAGAAATTTGCACAGCTATCTGTGTAACCAATTGCCAATTCAGGATTCAGTAAATATGGAGAAGTTGGTGTGTATTGTGCGAATGTTATTGAGTATAGCTAAATAGAATAAAGCAGTAAATAGTTTTTCATAATATATTTTCCTTATAATGTCACACTGGCCTCAATGTACAAATGATGATAATTTCGAATCTGCGAAGGCAGCTTAGACTGACAATCAAACTTAAGAAATTAAAATGAGAAGGTCGAGAAGGAAAAAAGCTAATTAAAAACTAAACTTAAATTTGACTGTTGGAACAAGTTCGGTTCCTGAAGCAAAATTGTATGGTTCAACTCTAAGATTTATTGCAAGCTTGTCATTGAATCTGTTTGCTCCCCAGACAGCTTCAGCAGCAGCGAGTAAATGGTTAATATAGACACCAACAATTGCAGTTGAGGACGTGTTGTAATAATCGTTTGCCTGCCCTCTTTCACCTGCATAATATTAAAGTTGGGAGAAATTATTTCTTTGTTAGCACCTCCTGTAAAGTCATTCCAACCGGAAGAATATTGATGATATTTTCCAATCAACTCATAATACTGCTGCTCACCGTGTGGAGGTAAATGTATGTGAACACCGGTTTCTGTCATTGCATTTAATTCATTCCAGTTAACTCTTTCCCAGGGAGGAAGAGTTTCATCAGGATTAATTTGAATGTTTGCATCCTGATATGTGTTTAAGCCATTCAGCATATCTAACAACACTCCAGTTATGATCGGGATTCATATAGTCATCAGCATAACTTTGATAGTAAGCTGTTTGATCATCACCTTTATTATCATAGACAACAGCTGTAGTAATCAGTGCAGCTTCGACAGCAACAAAATCAGCAGCAATCCAATAGTCTTCATTATAAATCTGACCGGCACCCGGAATGATTGCAGATAACACACCAGAAAGAACAGGTGATTTCTTTGAGGGTAAATCGTCAGCCATCGAATTAGCAGCTTAATTCAGAATAGTTATCCATAATAATTTTTGAATCAGTATGAAGGCTGCCGGTTAATTCAATCTGATTATTAATTTCAGTCTGACCAAATAAACAAATACTCATCAGAACTGAAAGAGCAATTAGTGTTACAATATTTTTTTTATTTCTCAAACAATCACCTGATACCATTTGGGTTACGGAACTCATTTTTACTATTTACAATTTCAAATCCGAATAGAATTCCTCCGTAAAAGTTCCACTCTTTTCCATAAGTTGCAACACCACCGTCATAGACCTGATCAAACTGATCGAATCCATATGATGCATTAAAGAAGACAGCTGTCGGGAATAAATAATATGAGTTCATATGAAGTCTGATTTCTGCACCAGCACCTGTTTTAAAATCACTCCAACCAGGGAAATTCACCTGTCCAGGCATCTCCATAATCAAAATTGAATGAAAGAAAAATTTTATCGAAATAGAGAAAGCCCCATTGATAATCTATGTTTTTCCATAACGGGAAACGATAAGTAATATCGAACCAGGCTATTTCATTTCCGCTAAGAGAGTAAAAAGGATATGCCTTAAAACCTATCAAACCGCCAAGATAAAAATCAAAGAAATCCGGAACAGCAGGACCGAGAATTGTGCCACCAACAAGTCTGGTTGAAATAGTATGTTCTTTCCAAACTGGCAAATGAAAACCTTACATCAAGCAGAAGACGATTAAAATCATAATCGTTGTATAACAGGTACCAGCAATCCATCTTCTATTTCGTATTCATTTTCATCATTAAATTGATTCCATTCATAATCATAAACAAATCTAACTTCCATCCCGATGGGATTAATATTATCATCCCTATAATTTTTAAATGCTGCAAAGTTATAGCTTAATCTCAGATTTCTGCCAATGAAATATGTATCGTCTGTGGTTGGATAAAGATATGGACCATCTGCTGTCTGAATAATAAAACTGCCAAGTGTTGCTATGTATCGGCTAAAGATAAATCTTAGTTCAATATTGTTGTAACGATTAAATATTCTGTGTCTGGCAGCAATATCAAATTCAAAAAGATTGTAAGTTACCTCAGTTGGAATTGTTTGATCATAACTTACATTTCCATTTACTGTATCCGGTCCAAAAAGTATATCCACATCCGCTTTCCTGCTTGTGCTGTAAAGTTCTGCAGAAATTCAGGTTTTAATCCAAGTGCACTTATTAATGGCAGCTTGTTTTTATATTCGAAGATAAAGAACAGATCTCTTTCCAGTCTAATATTCATTTCAGCGCCAGCAAAAATTGCATATCGGTTAAGCATATCGGATAGAGGCAATATACAGCACCGGGTTTAATTCTTTCCGAAAATGTGTTACCCGTATTGTAGTTATCCAATCGAATATACGGGAAAAAACTCAACGATGAAAAAGCTCCGCTGTATTTTTCTTCTTTGTAGTCAGGTGTTTTATAGTCATTATATTCTCTCAGGGCATCAATATTGAATTCATCAATATCTCCGTTCGGTTTACTTATATCAAGCGGTGGATTTTTCAGCCAGACATAACTATCTCCGGTTCAACTTCCTGTTCCTCTTTTTCGGAGATTAAAAATATTTTATAACCTGTTGAAGTATAACCGGCATAAGTAATATCACCATTTTCATCTATTGCAGGCATAAAAGCACCGCCAATAACATTTGTTAATTGCTTCTTCTCTTTTGTTGAAAAATTGTATGAGTAAATATTAAAAATTCCTGTCTCATCAGATGAATAAATAAGATTTCCATTTTTATCAAAAGAAGGATTTCTCTCATCGTGCTGTGACTGAAGCACAAACTCATATTCACCACCCGCTGAATTTATTTTTGCAATATCTCTTGTATTAGCATAGAGAATAATCAAAAATTATATAAGAATCATCGTTGGAAAATTTTGGATTGTAAACCTGTTCCCCGTTTTCAAAAAAAGTTAATGTTTTGAAATTTTTCCCTTCAATATTAACTAGTACCAAGATTTGTGGTTCCATCTTTTTGATAAATGAAAACAATTTTCTTACCATCGTGAGAAACATTCGGCTGATTTGCTCTGAGATTTTTCAGTCAATCTGGTTTCTTCATCTTCATCAATATCGTAAATAAATAGATCGTGAACATTATACCAGTCCGGATTATCTTCAGTTACCTTTGAATAAAGTATTTTATTCTGCCCGGGAATCCAGCTGTAAGTTGAACGCACTCCTGCAACTAATGATTTTTCTTTTTTTGTTTCAATATCGTATTCATAAATGCTGGCAGGACTAAAATAATCGGATGATTTATTGGAAACATAATAGATCTTTTTTCCATCTTTGCTGAATGTTGGATAAAAATTCCCAAATCCTTTTTTTGCAATCTCTTCTCCCTCAACTAAATTAGCTCTAACTTTTTCAGTTCGTTTTGTGTAATCTTCAATTAAATAACCCTTCCATTCATCATAAACTTCATCTCCACTTACGCCAATTACATCCTCCATAGCCTGATCCATTGTGAAGTTACCGATTTTGCCAAGCTGTTTTGTAATCTCACGAAGTTTATCCTCACCATATTTTTGCGAGATATACCTTGTTAAAGCAAATCCTGAATTGTAAACTGATTCATTCCCAAGACTTGTTTTTCCAAACACTCCCATTTGGTTCCAGGTTAACATATTTCCATCAAGTGCATAACTTCTTAGAATCATATCGCGGTGAGTATCCCAATTGTCGTAATCAAATTCCGTTCTCATATATTGTGCGGTGCCTTCCGCAAACCATGCCGGAACATTTACTGTGGCAAGAGGATAGGAAATAACATAATTTGGATAACCGTAAAGAATATCAGGTCTTCTTTCCTGCTGATAATTTAATACCTGAAAAAATATTGCAGGAACTGCTCTCGAGAGTTTCATCGCAGCCTGAAGCTGAACCATATGGGTAAACTCGTGCGATATTACATTTCTCAGCCAGTTGTGAGTTCCTCTTAAATCAAAATCAAGTGCGCTTGTCCAGATTTCTATTTTATTATCGAAGAAGTAAGTAGCTCCATTCGAATAGTCATCGATATCTTTTATAACATAGTGAACGGTTGATGGTTCGTATTCATATAGTGAAGTTATTGGTCCCCAAACTTCATCAGCAATTTTAGCTACAACTTTTGCTGTTCGTTCTGCACCACTGTGATAATGAACTTCAACGTGCTCAGCCTTTATTGTATACCATTCCAGTTCAGGATGGAAATCAGTGAACTGGGCAAATAGAGTTGACGAACTAAAAAGTAGAATAATTAAAAAGCGTGACAATTGTATGTTAGGATTAAGATTGATTTTAAGTTTAAGTTAAAGTGTATGTGTAAGTTAAAGTTCTTAAACTTGAACTTACACTTAAACTTCTACTCGATTATTTAACGACTGCAATTTTTATTATAGCTTGTTCTGTTTGACCGCTTGTGACTTGCTTCAATTCTTGCAAAATAAATTCCACTTTGAATATTGCTTACATTCCAAACTGTTTCATTATCCATTCCGCCCTGAGCTTCATCATTTAACTCAGCAACATAATCTCCTGCAAGATCAAAAATTTTAATATTTATTCTTGCATTCTCAGAAACATAGTAACGAATATTTGTTGTTCCTTCATAAACAGGATTTGGATAATTATAAGCTTTGCTTGTCGGGAAGAATTCGTTTATCCTGTTTGTGTTTTCTGCTGCATCAATGAACGATGTGTTCTGCGGATTTCCATATTCTTCAGACCAATAAAGTTTACCTTCAACAGAACTAATTGACCATGCTGAGATAAACATATTTGATCATTCAATACAGCAAGATTTGTTTTACCATTAGATTATAAATAAACAGGAGTACGCAGTTATATCAGATCCACAAGAAATCGGAAATCCAGAAACCACTTTTCCAGTTCCTCCATCAATTGCAAATATTCTTCCATCTTTAGTAAACAGAAATAATTTCAGAATTGCTATCTCCTTCAAAATCTGCAGCAAATAGGAGTTCCTGTAAATCCAATTCCTAATGGATCGTAAAGGGAAATTATCAGCTAATGCATCCTTAAAATTATAAACTTCAATATTGAATTCCATTATTCATAACAATATAATTATTTCCATCTCTGCTTTAAGATCTGTAAGAGCAAAAATTAAGTAGGTGACAAATTTAGTATTGTAAATTGAATGAATTTATTATTTCACCATTTGAAATAATATAAAATTTATTTGCATTGTGTAAAACAATGGAAATATATTCTCCCATCACTATCTTTCGTCAATGCTAATGAACCGGTATTTCATCATTAAAGATATAGATTTCCCTGAGCTATCATAAAATAATGTGTGATTAGACTGAAAGTGATGTAGAGTCTGATATGAAATTATAGAGTAAGAATCTTCATAGCTAGCTATCTGTTTAACAATTATATTCTCATCAAAATTATAAATGTCTTTTAACATGCGGAGCATTATTCGGTAAGCTTCCATAAATATATATAATATTTGTCCATTTGCAGTTCCAAATAATAATTTCGTCAGTTCCACTTGATAATTTTTATTAATTACCGGAGAAGATGTTAACAAATGATATCTGAATCATTAACATTTCTAAATTGTAATTAGTATCCGTCACTGATAATCAGTACCGAATCCATTAATTTCGTACCATAGATATGCTGATACATTGTTCATTAATAGTTGCCGAGGTTTTAAATCTTGAAAAATCAGGATTAATATATTACTATAACCCTCATAATATTACAATGTAATTATCAGCATCATGAATAACAAATAAATCTAGATTTCTTCCATTAAATCATCTTACAGAAGATAAATTTTGTACGAGGAGTAGCCTTGAATTTGATAGGTAAACAATGGTTTTATAACCGAATCACCAAACTCAACTCTAAAACTCATTGTGTTAGCAATTTCAGAAAAATTCTTCATTGTAATTAAACTGTTTGCACCAGTGTTTGTACGAGTATTTGGTCGGGTATCTTTTGTCAAAACGATTTTGAAATAATTCAGCAGGATTGGAAGCATACCAGAAATCTTCCTGTGATCCTTCACCAATTACTTCATCACCAAAAATTGTATAAAATCTTTCACCAATATCCTGAACACCATCAGCTTCTTCAATATCAACTCCTCGTTGATGTTTGTCGGTGTTTACTTTGTTGTCAGCAATCTTTTGATTAATAACATTTTCATCAATATGCCAGATTACAATTCCATTTCCTGGTAAAGCCCAGTCAAATTCATCAACATTAATAATTACTCCTGAAAGTGAATCTACATTAAAACTGTAGTAACCTGTTGTATCTTTCGGAAAAGTTTTTGTTAGAGTCACACCACTATTAACATAAGTAACAATTGAACCATCTTTATTTGCATCGCGTTGCCGGTTTTCAATCAGATAATACTCAGTTGAATTTAGAGGAACTTTAAGAATTACAGTATCGCTCATCGTTGCTACAACATCTGTTACAAACTAACATCAGCATTTTGGATATCTAAAGTAACTGCTTCTGCCCAACCCAATTTATATTTTTGACCAGGGCGATGGTTCAGGCGGATAAGTTCCAGCATAAGCAAATATGGCCTGTCCATCCATTAAACCAAATCTGCCGATTGCACTTAATCCGGTTTCAGTATCAAATAAGATCAGGCAAACCAAGATGGCTTCCAATGCTTGCACACAACAATCCGTTTATTGTTAATTCAAAGAGAACTGTGCTTGTTAATAGTTTCAACTTCCCTGCTTTCAGTTTCCGGAATTATAACAGTGTTTGTTATATTGAATGATCCATTGGAGACAGGAATTCCATCAAATGTTTCACCATAAATTTCTTTGAAAGCATGATAGCTCAAATAAATTGAAGGAAGATCACGTTCGTTCCCAATGCTTCCGGGAAGAGAAACATCTCTGCCAACACCTGCGTGAAAAATCAGGAACACATCATAATCACTGAAATTATATCCAGCATAAATTTGATCTGCAAGTGTCCAGGCTTCAACAGAAAAATCTGCAAGTGGAGTAAAATCATCTGAACCCGGAGGTGGTGAATAATTCCTCATTCGATCTGGAACAGAAAAAGTATCAGGCAAAACAGTGTATTGAACAGTTAGCTGTCCCTTTGACACTTTAGCATAATAATTTTTTACAAATTCAAGATGTGTTTCAAAATATTGTCTGATCGTGTGGAAGAGGATCTAAAATACTATTACCATAATTCTGTGTGTAAATCGATCCAAATTTTCCGTTACCTGCAGTGGTTCCATCAGCATCTTGCTGAAATTCTACCATCACAGCAAGAATTTTTAATGTATCATCTGCAACAGAATTATTTTCACTTGCTAGCGGAAATGGATTCAGCTTGCCAATAAAAGATTGGGCAGATAGACTGCCCAATTCAAATAATATCAGAATAGTGAGAAGAGAATATTTCATAATTGAATATTATATCCCCTAAATCGGACCCCGAGGGAAACCCCTTTCCTGTTGCAACTGCTCCCCAACCAATTACAATTGTAAATCTTAATGTTTCATCAAGTGGATGATTTTCTGCTATTGAGCTTATATAACTGAAATCAAATCCATAGATATCATATCTTAAACCAGCACCGAATGTCAAAAATTGTCTGTTGCCATAGGATGGGTCCTCATAAAAGTAACCAGCTCTTAACGCAAAAAGAAAGTCTCCAGGTGTTCCATACCAGTATTCCATACCCATCGATGTGACAATATCTCTCAATTCATTATTAATACCATCGTCTCCCCAAGATGTAACAATTGATTCATAAAATTCACTCGATTGACCTGTTGTATCTCTACTGACTAACAATTTGCTGAAGTCGAGATTGAACATCAAAGAATTAAATTCATCCTTAAACAAATGGAACGACATTCCTAAGCGAAAATTAGTTGGGATTGGATCTGATTGCGCCTGATCAATATAAGTTATTTTTGGACCAAGGTTGCTGAGATTAGCTCCGATACTAAATCTGTTTTCAGTTACCCAGCCAAAGAGATCAAGGCGTTCTGGTCTCCACATTGCAGCAAGGTCAAAGCTTACGGAAGTGGCAACACCACTACCTTCTTCTTCACCTGTTGGTTGTGTGGAAAGCTGACTATGGATAATTCTGAAGTTCATTCCAACTCCCCAATCCGTTCCAAGCTTTGTCGCATAGCCGAGGGTTAATGCGGCATCAAATGCGCTAAATGTTCCTAGTGGTGTGGGATCGTTTTCGCCAGTTCTTATGAATTCACCAAAATTCATATAAGTTATACTCGAAGTAACACTACCACTAATATCTTCAATATAAGTTCTGAAGGATATGTAGTCATAAAACAGATCTAAATTAAATTGCGGAAGCCAGTTACTATGTGTAATACTAACTTCTGATCCTGTAAGAAATGCGATACCGGCAGGATTCCAGAATATTGCCGAAGAATTATCCGCAAGACCGGTTCCAGTTTCACCAATTCCACTGAATCTTGAATCGGGTGCCAGCAACAGAAATGGAACAGCTGCTTCTCCTTGAGCATAACTTTTAGCCAGGAATGGCTAAAAAAGTTAGTAAGACTAAGGAGAAGGAAAGAAACATTTTCATTTTATTTTTCCTCCTAGAAATTTTATTTTCTCCACTTTTTATCATTTTTTTCACCTAATAGGGTTAAAATATAAGTAAATAATATTGATTAAATCCATTCAAAAAATTAGCTGTTATTTTATTATCGCCATTTTACCAATCACACTTTGAGTGAATTCTCCATTGGTAGTGTTTACAATCAATTTATACAGATAAGTCCCATTGGCCATCTGATCACCATCACCATCTGTACCATTCCAATAAATTTTCACAAACTTTTCATTGATATTTTTTTCCTCCAATTGCTGAACTTTTCTTCCTGCAATTGTGTAAATATTAATTTTTACATCAACAGGTTGAGTAAGGTTATGCTGGAAAGTAAAAGTTGTACTCGAATTAAATGGATTAGGATAATTGTAAACATCTCTAATTACAAGATCATTTGAGCTTACTACCGTAAAAAATGATTCTTCATTTGAAAAATTATTATAAACGTCCCACGCTTTTACTTCTATTGTATAATCACCATCGTTCATTTTGTTAAACTTGTAATTGATATCACCTTTTTTTCCTCCAGCATCAAGCTCACCAACAAAGAATTCTGTAAAATCTATCGGGCTACCCTGGTCCTCATTTAGGATGCCTTCAAGTTTATGCCCAACTCCTGTGCCAGTTGTATTCAAGCCAGTTTCATCAAAAAGTTTAACTATTAAATTTGGCTCCGGACCAACTAAGTATGAATTTTCGTAAGATGCGTCATCAAAGAATATCTCGATCTCGGGACCATTGCCATCATTTACAGCAGTAGTATCAGTTCCACCGACGATAATTTTATTTGTAAAAGCTAATCCATCAGATTCAAGGTCGTAGAAATAAAAGATTATCTTGCCGTTTTTATTCTCATAAGAAATATCTTTCGGAACAACAAAATCTGCAGTGAACTCACCATCATTTACAGAAACTCTTCCCCGGAAAATAACACCACCCTGAATTATCATCGGATAGTTCCCTATTTCCTCAATTAGTTTTGTTCTTTCAGAATCATAAATCGTAAGAAGACCTTCACCGTTAAAATCATTCCATTTAGTGCTATCCGGTTTAAGTATTGTACCAGCAATTTTTGTCACTGCTTAATGCTTTTAATCTGAATATCATCATTCTAAAAGCTGTCCGTTTATCGAATCAATTGCATCCAGCATACTGAGGCATATTTAATCTTATTGTCGGATCAGCAAGCAAGATGAAATTTCTGAGCATTGACTGAATTCCAGTCAATTTTTGTTCTGAAAACAGAATACCCAATTGGCACATTAAGATTCAATAGTGTCTCTTGGCAAGTTAGTAAATTAGTCATCAAAGTATATATTAAGATGCATGATTTTGACCTGAAAATACAAGTCTGCAGGAATTAAAAGTGGCAATTGCCCCGGCATCTTTCAGGAACAACAACTCCTCTGCACCACTTTGGAAATTTGGAATATCATAATATCCAAAATCACAAGTTGCTGCACAAAGGAAAAAATATTTATCATTGTTTAGCTGGGGAATTGTTACAGCCCTTTCAAAGATATATTCGTGAGCCCATAATTCAGGATTTCCGTGACCGATATAATTTACAAGTAAAGTTCCCTGGTTCATTGTTTTAATAATATCTGTATTGACAGCTGGCTTTCTTCTACCATTACCAGTAATTACCACTGGATAATCTGCCAGATATATTTTTTTCAGGTCAAAAGAAGGAGGAATGATGAGATTCGCCAGAGTCTCTCAGATGGTGCATGTATGTCAGCTTCCTTCATAACCGGTCGAAGTATATCCATCGTCAGCAACTAGAGTAATTAAATTTCGCCAATTACCCCTCTCGCTATTATTTTCATAATAAATAATTTTATCAATGTAAGTATTCGCTTCATCTAAATTTCTTGCTGTTATTCTTCCGAAAGCTAAATCTGGTATTAGAATCTTCTCCATCCACTCTGGCAAAGAAATCATCGGAACAATATGAATCTGCGTCCAAAATAAATTTCAATGATTCTTCGGTTTGCCAGGTTGGAATATAATTATCACCAAAACCTTCAATATTTTTATAATCATAAGTTCCTTTGCCCATAAACATGAAAATATTCGGGTTTTATCTGCCAGTTGTCATACGCATACTTAATAAAATCTCTGATTGCAGAAATATCTCGAATACCACAGGAAAATTCATTGAAAATTTCTTCAACATCTACAACAATAGTGGAAATTGGTAGTCGTGCCTGACTTTCGCGATAAGACTTTAATCTGTTTGCAGCATCAAGAAAATTTTTATGTGATATGATTATGAACTTAGCTCCATCCTGTATTCCTCTGATATTTGAATTTGCAATGGCTGTTGGATTGGATGGTGTTAGATAACTTCCATTACCAACTGCAACATATTTTCTTAGTTGAATCAGCATTTTCAGAGACTTGGAATCTGAAATCTCCGCCGCTTGGAAAGCCAGGTTTTGGATCAACTATTTGAATGTTGGCAAAATCAGTAACATCAAAAACATTAATTTCTGAAGATGGAAATCCATTAAGATAATATTCAACAATTGCTGAAGAGTCTTTTGAAAAGAAGATAAGTCTGTTCTCAACAGGTCTTAAATCCTTCTCATATGTAATTTCAAAATAATCAAGATATCCAACGGAAGTAACAGATGTAGAACTTAATTGCAAATTTCAATAGCGCTCCGATTATCAGGTAAAGTTCCATTAAAAACACCAGTTCTTATGTAAGGCTTCTCCAATTGTGTAAGCTCGCCGCTCATAACCGGCTAATGATCCGGAAAAAATATTCGTTGAATTTTCTGCCACACTTAAAATAAATGATCCCTGAGAAGCATTAATAAATCTGAAATTATAATTTATAGGATAAGCAGAATTTCTATTATCAAGCTTGTTGATATAAGTTCTGCTTGGAATGTTCTGAGAAAAATCATCACCAAAAAATTGCCTTCCGGATTTTGCCAGGTTAATTCTGTCAACTTCATAATCAGTAAATGCAACAGTGGATGTTTGTGTGTAATCAGCATTCGTATTTAAACTTGATTTAGACTGAATTCTTTTACCATTCTCGCCGCCTACTGTAATCCAATAATAATTTTTATCAGAAAAAGGATTGTTAAATCTTTGAATGGTTTTGCTTGACTGGATCAAAATCTCTGAACTGACTTCCTCTTCCGTAGAAAAGAATGTAATCACTCTGATCAAAGCTGCCATCATTTTCACCAAAAACAAGTATCGCATTCTCAATCAAATCATCTGGACGCGGTGCAGTCACCATTTCAGAAAGTACTTTGCCACCATTGTTGTAAATTTTTATTGTTCGTGGATCAACAGAAGAAACATTAAATCCAAAAGATTCTAGTCTTGCTCTGTCTATTTTATAAATGCCTTCGGCTTGTGCTTCAAATCTTACCCATTGACCGTTTCCTAAAACACTGCCATCAATCTTTGATAATTTATTTTGTGCCTTCACCCAATATTGAGCAGCATCATAATTTATTATCGAAAACTTCAGTAATTCATCCTCTGCTTTTCTTCCGGAAAACTGACCATTTCCATAATCAATTTGAAAAACGATCTTAGAGTACAATTTTATCGTATTCGTATTAACATCAAATTTCACAGGGAATAATCTTATATCCTGAGTTCCTAAACCTCTCGCAATTCCATAATCACCAAATGAAACGAGTTCAGGAAAATCTTCATAATTATAATAGTCGGGTGCAATTTCATATTTCATCCCATCGAGGAAGTTTTCTTTTTCGTATTTAGGAATTGGTATTATGCTACCATCGATTTGTTTATAAGAAGAACTTAGTACTCTAATCGAATTACCAAATTCAGACGGCACACCAATAACTAACTTTCTTTCCTGGACAGAAGGAGTTCCCCATTGAATATTTTCATCTGTGTAACCAAATGCAAAACTAACATTCCTGAATTCCTGTCCATTTATTTTTGTTAAAGAAGTATCTATATACTGCGGAGTAAATTCAATGATTATTGAGTTCTGATTTGAATTAAGAATTTTGAAATCCGGTTGAGGGAACAGGAATGCGGAAAACGCCAGAATTATGGTTACGATTTTGCTAATCATTTTAAGGTAATTAAAAATTACTCTGCTTCGAATTATTTTATATAGTTACTTTATAGAATCTGATACTCTGCTTAGAATATCAATGATGTAGCAAAACCCTATTTAAAACTCCTTTATTTTGATCGAAATTTAGTTAACTAAATGCTTACCAGTCAAGTCATTTCTTTACTATTGAGGGATTTCACTTTTTCGACTATTTCCTTTGTTTTTATAAATGTAAGCGGCAATGTTGAAGCGGTCCAAAGCACTTTTCTATCAGTTCCGATAATCACCAATAATCTTTTATTAATTCCTATAAAATTGATGGCATCAAATTGCCTGCTGATTTTTTTATCTTCATCGGCAAGCAGCGGAAATTTAATGTCTAGCTTAGTGCAAAAATCTGAATGCGATTGAACAGTATCAGCATTGATGCCAACTACTTTAATTCCATTTTGAATAAATTCATCTAAGTTATCATTATACTCTGCAAGCTGATTGGAACATACCGGAGTATCATCTTTGGGATAAAATACAAGTAGAATTTGTGTGTCAAGATTTTTATAGAGTTCAAAATCCTTTCCGGTTTCATCTTTTAAAATAAAGTTTGGGGCAATATCACCAGCTTTCATAATCCGAGTAATTCTCTTTTACTTTTCATTGCATTAATGCAAAACTGAATGTGTTCTTCAAGCGGAATACCAATTCCTTCCGCTCCATTTTTAATATCATCTCTGTTTACAGCTCTTGCAAATGCTTTGTCCTTCATTTTCTTCAGGACTGATTTCACTTCAACATCTTCAATTGATTTTGATGGACGGACGTATGCGACAGCAGTTAGAAATCCTGCAAGTTCATCACAGGCAAATAATACTTTTTCCAGGGTTGAATTTCTTGGGACACCAGTATAATCTGCGTGAGATAAAATAGCATTTCTGAATTCCTCTGAGAAACCTTTTTCTTTAAGTATTTCATTTCCTTTAAATGGATGTCCTTCTTGCGTGGGATACATTTCGTAATCGAAATCGTGAAGCAATGCAACGTTTCCCCAAAAGTCTTCATCTTCATTATGCTTTGCTGCGTAAGCTCTTACACAAGCCTCTACCGCAAGTGCATGCTTTATCAGGCTTTCACTTTTTGTGTATTCCTTCAAAATTGAAAGACAATAATCTCTATCTCTTTCAATATTACTCATAGTTAATTCTCCTGTTTAACTTTATTCATTATTCGGACTAAATGAAGGACATAAATCTCCAACTACGCACTTTGTACATTTTGGTCTTCTCGCAATACAAACTTTTCTACCGTGATTCATCAAATAGTGACCAAGATTTATCCAATCCTTTTTCGGAAAAAGTTCCTTCAATTTCTCCTCAATTTTAGCCGGATCTTTTGAATCAACAAATCCCATCAGGTTTGATAATCTGATTACATGTGTATCAACCGCAATTGCAGGAATTCCAAATGCATTTCCCGCAACTACTGAAGCAGTTTTTCTTCCAACTCCCGGCAGTGAATTCAACGATTCAAAATCTTCAGGAACTTTTCCATCAAAATTTTCTAAAAGTGTTTTACAACAATTTTTTATACTCTTAGCTTTTTGCCGATAAAAACCTGTTGAGAAAATATCTTTTTCTAATTCCTGATTGGATACCCGCAGAAAATCTTCAGGCTTTTTGTATTTTTTGAAAAGAGATTTTGTGACAAGGTTTACTCTTTCATCTGTGCATTGAGCCGAAAGAATTGTGGAGATGAGCAATTGAAATGGAGTTCCGAATTCCAGAGCTATTTCTACAACCGGGTATTCTTTTTTCAACCTCTTTAGAATTTCGTTAGCTCGAACTGCTTCAGACTTTCTTTTCATCCTTGTTAAACTTTTCATCTTTTATTTTCAATCTTTCAACCGGAAGATTTTTTAAAATATGACTTTGAAGTATTTCCTCAACATCATCAATCGTTACTCCGCCATACCAAATCTGCTCAGGGTAGACAACAACTGTAACTCCATGCTCACAAGCATCAAGACATCCAGCTGAATTTGAACGAACTTCTGTACTTATTCCTAATTCATTCAATCGCTTTTTAAATTGTGCACGAACTTCAAGACTATTTTTATCTGCACAACATCCCTTCGGATGACCTTCGGGTCTTTTGTTTTCACAAACAAATATATGTTTTTCAAATCGTTTCATTTAGCATTGATAATTTTTTCAGAAAACGTTTTAAACATATAAATATTTAGGAGAAATTTCTGGCGAGTTTTATCTAACAATTGAGGTTTCGAATTATTTTATGATAGGAATAATAAGAATTGGTAATTAAAATTGTAGCGCGTACGGGATTCGAACCCGTGATCTCCGCCTTGAGAGGGCGGCGTCCTAAGCCACTAGACGAACGCGCCGGTATAAAATGTAAGATGTATGATGGTAGATGGATGATGTAAATAATAAAACAAGTTTTCCATTTTCCATCAACCATCTTCCGTGATAATGGCTGCCCCGATAGGATTCGAACCTATAACCTCCCGCTCCAGAGGCGGACGCACAACCAATTGTGCTACAGGGCAATATTTAATACACAAATATAGAAAGACATCATTCTATTTACAAAGAAATTAGTAATCACCAACGCCATTTTCACTGTGTACTAGGTGAGTATTCAATTATATCCATTTGATCAGCTAACGAAAAGTTCTTCTACAGAAATCTGTTTTATTTCACTTCATTATTCACTAATATTACTTGCAAAAAAAATAGAACATTGAGATGAAATTACTATCCATATTACTTGTCTTCTTTGTTGGAACATCAGTATTTCCACAAAAATATCAATTTGAAAGTTCATTCGGTAAGTTTTTCAGCGCTTCCTCTTTTTATATAAATTCTGCTGGATACATCTACGTTACCGATACCAATACCGACGAAATTTATGCGTTAGATACACTTGGTAACTTAAAGCTTAAAATTGGCGGCTTCGGATGGAGAGAAACTGCTTTTGATGATCCCGTTGATGTTTATGCCGATGCTTTGAAACTTTATATCTCCGATAAAAATAATAACCGCATCCAGAGACTGGATAAGAATATGAATTTTAATTTTCAAATTTATACTCGTTATAGTGATAATGAAGCAGAAAGATTTGGTTACCCTCTCAGTGCTGTAATGTCAAACCAGGGAGATGTTTTTATACTCGATTCTGAAAATACCAGGATAGTCCAGTTTGATATTTTTGGAAACTTTATCCGGAATTTCGGTGGCTATGATTACGGAAATTTTGCACTCCAAAACCCCAGGCAGATGGCCGTATCCGACAAAAATAATATTTTTGTTATTGATGGAAATGAAATTTTAATATTCGACCAATATGGAAATAGTATAAGCAAAGTTTCAGGAATTGATGATTTTATCAGCATACGGATTATTTTTGAATGGATGACGTTATCCACAGAAAAACAAATTTACATATCCAATCTTCGAGCACCGAAAATAACGCTGAAGGAAGTTTTACTCGAAGATTTACCACTTAATACAAAGATCGTTAATTCTCTTATTTTTAATAACAAACTTTATCTTCTAACCAAAAAAGAAATATTAGTATTTACTAGAATCTGAGATGTTGCAATTACTCTTTACAGGAAGAAAAAATTATACAAATTTCATTGTGCAAAGTTTAAGTACAACACTCCTGAAATTTCTTCTACTCTCCATTTTAATAATATGGATTATTGGATTTCTTCAGCCACTGTTACTAACTCAGACTAATTCTCTAACAAATTATTTATTGGCGAAAACATATTCCCGAGTATGTCATCAGGAAAGTAGTAAGTGTATTTTAATCGGCAATGAAAGTATGCTTGTGTGTGCAAGATGTGCTGGTATATATTTCGGAGCTTTGATTACAGGCCTATTATTTTTATTTAACCGTATTCCTGAATTGAAGATTAAATTATTAGTCATTGCATCAATACCATTATTACTTGATGTGTGCCTAATATTTTTAGGAGCCTATAAATATTCACAAACTATTGCATTGACTACAGGTTTAGCTTTTGGAAGCATAATCTATTTATTTTTATTGTCAGAATTAGAAAATATTTTCGTAAACAAATCCATAAAAAGGAATGAATAAAAAATATTTGCCGGCTCTGGTCTGTGGTTTCGGTGCTTCAGTTTTAACAACAATACCTGGAATGGAAAACGTTGCTTGTTGTTTACTAGCGCCGGTTGCATCTGGTATTTCTATTTTCCTTTATAAAAAATCCCAACCCGGTGTTCTAAAAATAGAAACAGGAACTGGCATCCTGCTTGGACTATTAACTGCAATTTTTGCCGCAATATTTGCAAGTAGTTTTGAGATTATTATAACTTACATAACAAGAAGTAGTGATCTGGCTGTCTCAATACCTCAAGCCGAACAAGTAGTTAAAGATATGAACCTTGGTCCGGCAGCTGAAGAATCCATTGGGGTTTTGAAGCAGATGGTTTCAGAAATTCAGTCCAAAGGATTTTCATTTCTGTATGCGCTTTTAATCACTTTGACAAATTTAATTACTTATTCAATTTTCGGTATGATTGGTGGGATGGTTGCAACAGCAATTATAAATAAGAGAAACATTAGATCAAATTAAATGATTGCAGCGTTTATCTTTTTCGCACACTTTATTTTTATTCTGCTAATCTTTACCTGGAAATGGCAGAGGGATGGAATCTCCGGAGCAATTATGAATGTTAGTTTGATACTAGTACTTTTTGCCGTTGGATGGACTATTACAGGTATGATAGCAAAATTTGTTATGGAACCTAAAGGACTCGGGCTTTATTATGACAGGGACACATTCTCATTGACACTGTTAACCTTAATTGAATTTTTCTTTTATAGAATCTACTACAACCGACCTACTGCAGACGATAAGGGAACACAATAACTGCTGATTGCTCCATCTGTTTTTGATTTGAACTTAAAGCTTCGAATCTCCACTGCCTCAGTGAGTTAATAGCTGCATTCTCTAACTTGGTGTCTGCTTTTATTTTTGGTATTATAGTTCCAACAGTTCCATCAGGTAAAATCGTGAACTGCAATTTAATATTCACTTCTTTCTTAACTCCATCAGGATATTGCGGCAGAATAAAACTATAAATCTTTCTAGTTCCCTTTCCACCCCAATCAATGTCAAAACCAAAATTGCCTTCAACTTCAGTGTTATTTCCCTCTTCTTTGGACTTTGAATTAGATACAATTGTCTCTGTATTTAACTCCGCTCTTTCCTCGGCAACTTCCTTTTCATTATTCGCTGGTTTAATCACATTTTCATCTTCGGTATTAATAGCAACAGGTAAATCAACCTCTTTTACTTCAGGATTTTTTTCCTTTGATTGTTCCTTCTCACTTGCTTTAGGTGTTTCTTTAATAATATTTATCTTATTGCCTTGGGCACCTGAAGAGCCTGTCTGATCAGAAATACCAAAAGATAGCTCGACATATTCCGATGGGATATAATCAAATGAAAGATTGATTAATAGAAATATTACTATTGCAATTGCATGTAGTGCAAAAGAAATAGTGTAAGAGATTCCAGAAGTTTTCTTGGAAGACATAGCACTCCTCCTATGGATTTTCATTTTCCGTTTCTATTGTGAACTTACCAATACCAACAGACTTGGCGGCATCAATTATTTTGATCACCACATCAATCTGGACCGTCTTGTCAGCCCTTATAACAAGATTGCCTTCCTCACTCACTCCGCGCATTTCCGAAAGTTTGCCCGGCAGCATATCTAATGTGGTCTGATCTGATCCTGCATAAACCACACCTGCAGATGTAATTGTAACAATCATTTTAGTTGTTTCCGTTAGCTCATTTGTTTTTGAGCCCGGTAATTTAACTTTTACACCTGTCTGAATTACGAATTGTGATGTTAAGAGAAAAAAGATAACCAGCAACAAAACAATATCTGTTAACGATGAATAAGAAAAAATTGTCAGCGGTTCATTTGAAGTACTGAATTTCATAATTTCACCTTACATTTCCACTTCAATTTCATTGTCAAGATCTAATGCTTCTCTTGTAGTATCCTGCATCGTGTCAACCACATCATTGGCAACTGTTTCCATATCAGAGACAAACTTTTTTATTGCACTAAGGAAATAGTTATAAAATGCATAAGATGGAATTCCAACTATCAAGCCGAATGCTGTTGTTATAAGTGCTTCCCAGATTCCACCAGCAAGATCACTTGGATTTGCAGCACCAGCAAGATCTTCAATTCTCATAAAAGCCTGAATCATTCCAGTAACTGTTCCAAGAAATCCTAACAAGGGGGCAACTCCGGCAACAGTAGCTAGAATTGAAAGCCCTTTTTCAAGTTTGCTAACCTCTTGCCTGCCAGCATTTTCAATCGCTTCTTTTACTCGCTCGTGACCCAGTCCAAATTTTTTCAATCCCTTTCTTACCATATTTCCGATTGGTGATTTTTCTCTTAAGCAGAAAGAAGCTGCACCACTCATATCTTTATTCTTTATGAACCCTCTTATTCTAACAAGAAATGCAGGTAAATTTATTTTTGCCTTTCTTAGAATAAAAAACCTGTCAATTGCGACAGCAAGTGCGATAACGGAGCAGAATAAAATCAGCCACATTATTACACCACCTTTAAGGAATATTTCAAATAGATTCATAGCTCTCCAAATATTTTTTTATTTAATATATTTCTCTTCAAATTGCCTGGCAAATTCTTCGGAAGTAAAATCACCAACGTTTAGTTTATACTCCCGCCCTCTGCCTCGCAAATCTATTACTTCAATAAATGCATTGTAACCCAAACTAAAGTACTTATCAGCTTCACGGTCAGCTACATCCTCTGATTTAAACGTCCCAACATAAACTACATAATAATTTCTATACAAAAATATTCTGTTACTAGTTTCTTTTTTTACTTCAGCAACAGGGATAGGTTTTTTTTCAACAGGTGGTTCAGTTTTTACTTCAACTTTAGGCTCTTCATTAAACTCGGTGAATTTTTCAGTTTTGGGTTCTGGTTTTATCTCAAGCTCGGGTTCTTTTTTTATTTCAACCTTTGATACATCAACCAAAAGTAAATCCGGATTAAACCCCGATATTTCAATCCTGTCATCCATTTTCGGATATGGAAATGAGACTGCAAATTCATAATCCCTCTCAATAACTTTTACATTATTAGCAGGTTTTATTTCAGCTATATAATTCTCATTCGCTCCTACATTTTCATCTCCTCTGATAAAGTAAATATAAACTACAATCACAGCAATAATAATAAATGAAATTCCAGCTACTATGGGCAGATAATTTCTTCGAGCAGTAAAAGCTTTTTCTTTTGAATATTTATCATATCGCCCACCTTTTGTTTTACCAAAATCCCCTCGCTGACGATATGGTTCGGTCTTTGATTTAACTTCGGTGAACTTATCCATGTAACCTGATTTTTCAGTATCATCACTACCTGTCTGACTAACACTGAACTTTACAGTATCAGCATCTTTAGTAGAATCACTATCTTTTTTCGATACCGCACGATGTGAAGAAACTGGTTCAAAATCTTTTAATCGTGCAGCTTGATCCCTTCGAAGGTCTGTTTCTAGTTTGCTAGAAGCCTTGCGTTCGTTAAATTCAGGTTTCTGATCACTATCATCAACTTCTTTTGGTTTTCTTACTTTGTCCTTTTCTAAAAATTTTGTTCCGTAATTCCAGGGTAAACCGTCCTCTGTTGTTTCAATGTCTCCGGAATGATTTTTTATATTTTCTGGTTTAATCTGTTCCTTCTCGACTTTTGGTTCAACCTGTTGCTCAGTTGTAGAAGTATTTTGTTCAGATTTGGATTTCGAATTTGATCTTCGATTTTGGGATGGACTTTTTTGACCACTTTTTATTAAAAAATTTAAATCAAACGTTAAAGGAATTATCAGCTCTTCAACTAAATCACTTTCGTAATCTTTACGCAAACCAGAAATGATTACTTCAGCTTTTGTTGCAAAAGATTTAATAAGTTGATTTCTTTCGGTGTGAGGAGCAAAATCTCCCGATTTTAAACTCTTTTGAAAATCCTTGTCATCTACCCAAAGAGTTTTAAGATTAGCGATTTTTAGAAAATGTATTTCATTTAAATCACTTTTGACTTTTTGCTCCGGAGAAAATAGAACAAGTTGAATCAAATATGACTTTGGTGTTGGTGAGTCAGAGGTTTTACCAATTTGAATTCTGCAGTTTCTTTTATGAAAAAATCCAGAGTTATGAAAATGGAGTAAGTCTCCCGGTTTAAGCTTATTGCTTAATCTGTTAACAAAGACTTCAAAAAAGAAAGCTGAGATATCAACTGAAACTCCACAACTTTGAGCAACACTTTTTATTAATTCATCTTTACTTATCATTGCAATATTTAAAATACTTTAGTTATTTGATTTTAAAAGTTGAAATCAGATAATCAAATATGATCATCTGACAAAAAACAAAAAAATTAATCGAAGAAATAATTGATACCAATCAATGCCTCTATTGGCTTTTCCTGGTAACCTTCCCAGGTATCTCTTTTCACATTAAATATATTGTCTAATTCAAAAAATAAACCAAAATTATTCTGCATTTTGTAAGATACTTTCAACCCAAGGTTAAAAAGACTTGGTAATTTTCTCCCTTCGTCATTCTCCAGGTCGGCATATCTGTCCGACACATAGTCAAATTTGACTTCGCCATTCCAATATTCCAAAAAATTGTAGCCATAAATTAGAGTTGCTTGATAATTTGGATTATAAGGAATTTTCTTTGACGCCGAATTCTCCACGCTGTAATAATTTAATGTTCCATAAAAATATCCATACGGTCCAAGATAGTAAAGTAAGTTAACAAAGATATTCCAGCTAACTGCATCCGAAGTTAATACTTCAAAGAATCCTGATGTATCTGGATTATTATAGTATGGAAGATTATCAGTATTAAAATATTCCAAACCTCCATCAATCTGATAATATTTATCATATTCATACTTAACAAGTGCCTTAAATTTATTTCTTTTTTTCAGGAAAACACGATTTAAATTTTGTTGATCATAGTAAAAATTATTTCGCAGAAATTTTCCTGCAGTAACATTTTCACCAATGGGTGAATATTCTCCATAAACTACTAAGTTCTTAGCAACCTCAGAACTAATTGATGCATAAAGCCCATTTAGATACTGACTACTTGCGGCTGAAAAAGTAAAGCCACCTTCAACCATAATTTTTTTAAATAATTCAAGAGATGCTGTCGGTCGGAAAAAGTATCCATTTGTTTTTGAATCAGTAAGAGAGTCGGATGTAAAATTTTGGTGTTGATAAGCAGCTTTCACATTTATATTCAAACTTTTAAGTTTTAGTCTTCCAAATGCATTTGCATAGAGAAGAGTTTCATTGAAAGTTTCATCATCGAGATAGGTAAAATCACCTCCACCATTCAAATCAAAAATAAATTCTTTCATATATAGATTCTGAATGCCAGCAGAAGCAGTTCCAATATTAAGATTTCTTTTTCTTTCTGGATCAACAGAGCCGAAAAATCTGAACAAGTTTTTTGAATGTTCTGCATTAACAGAAAACTTAGTGCCGGGCATTGCACTTAAATCAGTCGGAAGAGTATATGCAAAATCAAGTGCTCCTTCAAGATATTGTCTTTGACTGTTATCAACATAGGAAAGCTGGTTTAATCCTGTGACATTACCGTGTAACAAACCATTTTTAAAGGGAAAAGTATAATCTACCTGTCCTTCAGGTAATTGATAAAAACCTGCCTTAAATTCTATGTATCCTTTTCGATAATCCACTGAATCAAGTATTGAGAATTCAGCTTCAACAGGATTGGAGACTTCTGCAAAATCAAGATAATCCGGTTTGTAAGTTGGTTTCAAAAATTCATCAGAAACAGTTGAGATATAATCTGGATTAATTTTATCAACTTTTCTTACAGAAATATCCTCTTTACCAAAGATCACAAAATCCGGTAGTTCCACATTTGGATTTTGCTCTTGCGAAAATACAATAGTCGTAAAAAGAAGTATTATGATTAAAAAATATTTCATCATTTAAGTTTGCTTATTTTTTTTCTCGCTTCTTCACCAAGCTCATTTCCTTTGTGCTTGGTAACAACAACTCTGTACATCTCTTCTGCTTGTCTTTTATCATTCAACTTAACATAACAATCTCCCAGTAAAAGATAAGATCTGGAAAGCCAGGGTTCGTATTGTGAATAAACTGTTCTGACTCTAACAAGAGCAGAAATTGATTCCGAAAATCTGGCCTGCTCAAAGAGTGAAAGACCGTAATAATATTGTGATTGTGCACCAAGATCATCAATTCTTATTTCTGCAACATCCAAGAAATGCCCATCAGCTTCAGGGTATCTGCCTGCTGCCATATCAATTACTCCCATTTCAAACTTTGCTCTATCTGCAAAAATGGTTTCGCGGTGATACAACGCTAACTCTTCAAAAGTTCCATATGCGTTTTGAACATCTTCTACTTTGATGTAAGCCATTCCCTTTAGATAAAGAACTTCAGGAAGCCGTGGGGAATCTTTTAATTTTGTTGAAGCCAGTTCTAAAACTTCAATTGATGCCTGATAATTTCCTGTAAGTTCATACATCTTTCCTAGTTCAATTACTGAAACTGCTGCCTGTTCTGATCCCGGGTAATTTTCAAATACTTTGTTAAAATAGAAGATTGCCTCATCATCTTCCTTTAAATTTTGAGAACTTTTACCAAGCCAGTAGTATGCTTCAGGAGCAAAGGTGCTTGCAGGATATTTTGCAAGGAACTCCTGATAACTAACTTTAGCGTTCTGATAATCCCGCTGGCTGTAATAAATTTCTCCTTTCTTAAAGTAGATCTGATCGGAGAATTTTAGATTTGGGTTTTGAGCTATGAACTTATCAATTAGAAAAATAGCTTCAGAAGATTTACCTTGTGATACATAGCTATATTGTATCCCGTTGATTGCATCATAAACATATTCGGATGAGGGATATCTGGTTATTACATTCCGATAATTAACAATGGCTGAATCGTACATCTCAAGATTAAAATATGCATCACCAATTGAATAATAAATAACCGGTGCAAGTTTAGATTTTCTGTAAGTATGAAGCACATACCTGTAGTCGTTTATAGCATCTTTAAATTCTCCTTCCTGGAATTTTATAAATCCAATAGTAAAAAGAGAACTTTCTGCATATTTCGAATTGGGAAATTTTTGTTGAAGATTTCTAAACTCATCTATTGCAGCGTCAGTTTCACCTGATTTATATAATGCCTGAGCATATTGAAAGTAGGTATATGGGTCATCAGAAGAATATTTTCCTGACTGAAATAATTGTTTAAAGATTCTGCTTGCAGCAGCAAAGTTCTTTGAACCAAAATAACTATCAGCTAATCGTAATTTTGCATCTGTTGTTCTTGGGTCGTTGGGATAAAGCTCAATAAATTCAGAAAATTGATATGCTGAATTTGAATAACTGCCAAGGTTGAACTGACAATATCCCTTCGAGTACATTACTTGCAGCACATACTCTTCTTCACTACTTCTGATAGAATTATATCTTGTTAATGCTTCCTGATATTTACCAAGGTTAAAGTAGCACTCAGCCATATAAAAATTTATTTTATCAGGTTCAAAAGCAGGATTCAGATTTTCGGCTTCACGAAAGTATTCAACAGCATTGTCATATTCCCCAAGATGGAAAAGTGAAACACCCATTCCAAGCATCGCCCTTAGATGAACATCGTTTTCAGCTTCGGTAATCCGGATTGCAGGTTCAAAATTGCCACGAGCTTTAATGTAATTTTTCTTTCGCAAGTTCTATTTCACCAATCATAGTAAAAGATTTTGCCCTTGTAATCGGATCATCAGATGCAGTCCCGTTTATAAGATATTGCTCAGAAAGATCAAGCTGGTTCTGATCGAAGTAGATAAGACCAATAAGACTTTCGACTAATGCCGAATAGGAATTGTCCGGATACCGCTTAAGGAAATTTTCAAAAATATTTAATGCTTCTTTAGAGTTGCCTGCATACCTTATTGACTCACCCTTCCAGACAAAAGACTTTATGGCAATTGAATCCTGACCTTCAGAAAGCTTGTTAAATACATCGTAAGCTTCATTGTACTTTGATTGCTGAAACAGACACCAGGCTAAACTGTATTGAGCATTACGATGAAATGGCGAGTTTGGGAATCCGTTAATTATTTCTGAATACGTTTTTGCGGCATCTGCATATTCTTCAACACGGTAATGTGAATTAGCTAAAAGGTATAATGCTTCCGAAAGTTCTTCACGTGATAATTGCTGTAAATTCGGATTACTAAGTTCAAGAATTGAATTGTAATAGTCTTTCAGATAAAAATAACAAACACCGATTCTTATTTGTGCCTGAAGTGCAAGCGGACTACTTGAGTGGTAAGTTAAAAGCTGGTCATAATATTTAACAGCATTTTCATAATCATGCATTTTTTCATAAATACTTGCTAATGCATAAAGTGCATAATCACGATTTTTATTATTCGATCGGTCTTCAATTGCTTGAGTTAAAAATTCAACAGCCTCATCAAATCTTCCATCAGCAGCATAAGATTCACCAATCCAATACATCGCTGTGCCGATATAATCACTATTCGGATATTGGTAAATTAACATCATATGGTTTTTTCGGCAAAGTGCGTATCTGTCCAAATCAAAATATATCAGCCCGAGTGTGAACAATGATTCTTCTCTGAATTTCGACCAGATTACATTGTTAACGATAAATTCAAATCCAGTTGCTGCTTCATCTTTTTTGCCCATCTTAAGAAAAGAATTTGCTGAATAATAACATGCTGAGGCATACAATTCGTCTTCAATTCCATAATCATCAATAATTTTCTGAAAAATTTTCTGAGCATCAACATATAGTTGCTTTTGGTAGGCATCCATTCCTGCATTGTATTCATCTGCTATGTTCTGTGGAGAACTAAAACCAGCAAGTAATAAAATCAGACTAATGGTTGGAAGTAAGAAAGTATTTAATAATGATTGCATCATATATCAGCTTAGACGAGACTCTCTTTTTTCTTGTTTCGAAATTAATAATTAGAGTTCAAGCAAAATATTAGCTTTTCAAAGGCTAAATATGAGTTTTAGAATACTTAAAGTCAAGTGAAATAACACAATATAGGAAATCACTTAAAGATATTGTTTAGAATTTATCGGTTTCTCAAGCAATACAACAAGATAGTCTTGGTCTTTCTGCTCTTAATTTCTTAAATTTGAATTACTAAACAAGAGACACTAACAAAGGAGAAAATATGAAATACTTAAAATCCATATTACTGGTTTTACTTTTACTGTTTTTCCTACCGACTCTCACAAATGCTCAATTGATTCAATTGGGTGCTGGAGGTGGATTAACACAAATTTTAGCACCGGATTACTATACAAATTCCGTCGGAGATGGCGGTTTGGGATTCACAACAGAATGGAATGGGGGTGCTATATTCAAGATTGGTTTACCTCTTCTACCAATTACACCCAGAGCTTATTTTTTATATCATTCCCTTACTGGAAGTGGTGACCTCGCAACAACTAATCAAAATGTTGAGAATACTCAATCCATCTCTGAAATTGGAATTGGATTACAATACAATTTCGTTCCATTGCCTGCCGGATTTGATCCATATATTGCACTCGATATAGCTTATAACAGCTTCAGTGCTTTAGAGATTAATGGTAGTGAAGTTCCGGATTCCAAGGTAAGTAGATTCGGTGGTGGGATTGGACTAGGTACAGAGATTACAATTATTCCAATAATTGATTTGGATGTTTATGCCAGCTACAAAATGTTTAATCTGGCTGGAAAATCTGATGGTGAGGAAACAGTCACTGCGTTCACTCTCGATGTATTTATCTTATTCAGTTTTTTATAATTCTTCAAAGGGAATGTTTTATTAAACCATTCCCTTCTCTTTTCTATAACGAGTCAATACTTTAATTCCAGTACCGGATAAATTTTTCTTTCCTATAAGGTCTAAATTTTTAATAACGATCTGTAATTCCTCAATTGAAATACCTGCGTTCATTGCTCCATTGATATGAGAATAGAGTTGATCTTCAAATTTCATCGCGGCAAGAACTGCTACAATGCATAACTCACGTTCTTTAAAAGATAAACCAACTCTTCCTAAAACTTTTCCGTAACCCTCAAGAATTAACCACTCAGCTAACTCCGGTGAAAAGTTATTAATGTTTTTAATCAACTTTTTATATTTATTACCATAAACCTTTTTGCACCGCGCTTCTCCCTTCCGCCGAAAGTGATACAAATTCATATCAGCAACTTCAGGCAGTCTTTTATCAGGATAGTATTCTTTCAAAATCTTAAGTGAAGAAATTGCAGAAGGATATCCGGCAAACAAATAGTTTTGCAAAAGCGTTTCGTACATTTTGGAGAATGGAACTTTCTCTAATTTTGCCTGGAGAATAATCTCTCTTAAAAGATTGAGCTCATTGATTGCAGAGGCTGCTGCAATCTGCGGAAGTATATATTTTTTGGATAGAGTTTTTTCCAAATTAGTAACTTAAATTCTGAATAAAAAAAACCCTCTGTGAAGAGGGTTGTTAAAAATTAAATTTAATATCCTATTTCAACAGACTGAGTTCGTATTCTGCTGTTTTCTTATAAGTTGGATCCTGCTTTGCTTTCTCAAACATTTCTGTTGCTTTTGAAGTATCTCCTTTACCTTTGTAAGAGACTCCCATATAATAATAAGGTCCACCAATAGTAATTTTCGACTTATACTTCAGTGCATTTTCAGAGGCCGAAATAGACTTATCCCATTCTCCAAGTTCAGAGTATAGTTTAGCAAGTGACAAATAAGCAGCATCATAATTATCATTTTCAACCGCTTTATTTAGATATTCTATTCCCTTTTGTGAATTTCCGTTTGATACTGCTTCATTTCCTAGCTTTGTATAAGCTAGAGATAAATTCTTTTTTACTTTTTTAGTTACACTAGCATTGTTAGTAAGAGTCAAAACTTTTTCAAATTTATTTATCGCCTCCTGATAATTTCCCATAGAAAAGAAGACACCACCTAATGCATTATATCCTGCCGCAAAATCGTTTTTGAGTTTTACACATTCTTCAAATGATGCTTTTGAACCATTCAAATCTCTAACTTTTTTCTGGGCAACTCCTTTCTGATAATAAATCCTATAATCTTTTTCGATTTCAAGAGCTTTATCATAGTTATCTATAGCACCATTGTAATTGCCAGCTTTCAATTGACTGTTACCTTCATTATATAACTTTCCTGCATCGGGATTCATATCCTGAGCAAAAGAAGCGAATGTTAAAGCCATTGTGAAAAACAGAAGAATCGGAAAGACTATGTTTTTGTTCATCAATTTATTCCTTTTCATTTATTGATTTTGAATTGAGTGCGGAAGGCGGGACTTGAACCCGCACGCCAATTAAGGCACTACCCCCTCAAGATAGCGTGTATACCAAATTTCACCACTTCCGCAAAATTAGTTGGTAAAAATAGGATTGGAGGCTTTGAAAATCAACCTAAAGTTAGGGATAGATAAATTTTTACCACTTAAATTAAGTGATTATTCGTGATTCATTGGAGGTCTGCGATCCCGCATTAGAAGCTTTCTTACTTCATTTCTAAATCTTTTCTCAAAAATGATCATTTCAGCTATCTGCTCATACGAGAGTATATCAGAAAGTGAATTAAGGAATTCCACTTTGCTCTTATCTATCTGCAGCTCAAGATTATTAATTTCATCGATTTTGGATTTGAGTTCTTCAGTAGTCACTGCCCTGCCGCTTTTCAACAAGACATCTAAATTATCAATATTAGATTTAATTTTTTCCTGGATTTCATTTTGCTGTAATTTATGTTCACTCTTCCTGGCAAAAAAACGTAAAGTAGTTTCCTCATCCATCTGCAATGTTTCTATCAATTTAATATTTTCAAGTTCCTCAAACTTTGCTCGCATTTCCTCATCCTGCCATTTGCCTTTTTGAGAAAAATGATTCGGCGAAAAGAATAAAACAATTAAAACTATAAGACTTACCGCTTTCATAATTTTACCTCTTCTGAAAAGTTTTTATTTAGAATTTCATTGTAAATTTTTTCGGCTTCACTGCTACTAAGTCCATCAACAAGCTCCGAATAATTTATATCATATGCCACTGCGACTTCATAATTTATCTTAAGATCTGCCTGAAGCAAATTTGTGAGCACCATTTCTGTAGTATTTTCTGATATCTGATAGTAATCTTCCAGATTGCCATTCAAGTTTTCGAGCAATTCAATTTTCTGATTTTCATCAAGTGATTCTGTAAATTCCTGTACTTCACTCAGTTTTGAATTATTAGTAAATATTTTTTGTAAAATCACTACTGAAATGACAAACACCAACATTACTCCGAAGGCATAACCCAAGTTTCTTTTTACAGAATTAGTTTTCGGAAGTTCGAGTTTATTTCGGAATTCAGGTACAATTGAGTTCAGATAATCCTGATTTAGCTTAACTTCTTTCAGATTTGCCGTTTCCTTCTTTACGATTAAATATTTTTCGAGCTCGGCTTTCAGCTTAGTAGAATTTCTGAGCTGAGTTTCAAATTCAATTCTTTCTTTGGGAGTTAACTCGTTCTCTAGGTATTTTATTATTCTTTCATCACTTATCATTTTTTTCCATTAGCTCCTTTATTTTTCTGAAAGCGTGAAAATAATTTGCTTTTAAGGCACCAACTGATTTTCCAGTAATACTTGAGATTTCCTCATAAGAAAGATCATCAAAATTTCTCATCACAAAAACTTCCCTTTGTTTAACAGGTAACTTTATCATGTAACTTTTCCATTTTTTTAATTCTTTCTCTTGCTTCTATTCCCTCAATAATATTTTCATAACCCTTGTTTTCAACATTTTTATCTGAACCAAAATAAATTATCCTTTTTAATTTTTGTTTCTTTAATACATTCAAACTTCGTGTAGCTGTTATTTTATAAATCCACGTATATAATGCTGAACTGAAATTAAACGTATTAAGTTTATTATGCATCACGAGCAAAACCTCTTGAACGATATCATGTGCATCATCGTGGTCACCAAGCATTCTTCGTGCATGCCAGTAAATTTTTTCCTGGTATTTCCTGGCAAGTAGATTAAATGATTGTTCATTGCCGGACAGGAAATCTTGAATAAGCTCATAATCATCTGTTTTTACATTCATTCCGAAATTAATCTGTTCCTAAATATTAAACACAAAAATACCTCTTAAGGTTTAAATATTCATTATTAAACCACTTCCCTCAAAATTATGTCTAACTAATAGAAATAATAATTTTTATCAAACAAGGAGTAAAAGGATGAAATCAAATATATTCGCAATTATAGTGGTTGCCTTAACTGTTATGATTGTTCAAAACGGTTTTACACAAGAAAGAATGAAATGCAGGAAAGACGGAAACCATTTTTCGATGTTTCAGAAATTAAATTTAACTGAAACTCAGCAAGATCAAATTGTTACTCTAAGACTAAATCATCAAATGGAGATGATCGATCTTAAAGCTAATCTGCAGAAAAAGAAACTGGAGTTAATCGAACTAAAGAATAAAGGTAATTATACAAGAGAAGCTTATATAGATAATGTAGGTGCAATTAATTCAGCTAAAAATCAAATTGCGATTTCAAAAGCAAATTGTCAGATGGATATTTATCAGTTATTGGATGATAACCAGAAAAAAGAATGGAATAAGTGTTCATTTAAATTTAGTGAAAGGAAAGAAAAACGAATTAAGCAAAAAAAGAAAGGACAAAAAATTGATTAGTTGCTGATTTAATTTTCTCTACGAACGCCGGCCGATACTGCCGGCTTTTTTTATGCTAAATCGCCAGTGATTGGTCTCAAAACAATTTCTTCCGTTACCAGATTGTCTTTTTGTAAGTACGCAGAAACAATAATCCGTGCAATACTCTCAGGATTCATCATTAGTTCACCTTTTTCTTTTCTGATTTCCTGCGACCACATAGATGTTTCAGTTGCACCAGGCATAACATTTATAACCCGAATGTTATGCTTGCGAACCTCTTCCCTGAGAGAATTACTATATCCCAGTAAACCCATCTTTGATGCTGCATAAACAGAACTTCGTGTAAAAATTTTATCAACAACCACAGAAAGAATATTAATGATAGTTCCCGACTCATTTTTAATAAAAGTGGGAAGAACAGATTTTGTTGAATAAATCGAGCCAAGTAGATTTGTGTTTATTATGTCGTTAATCTCGTTCACTGAATTATCAGAAGCATTGTTTGAAAGAAGTTACTCCGGCATTATTTATTAAACAGCTTAATTCAAATTCTTTGATTATTTTTTTGACTGTCTGATCTACGTTTGTTGAGGATGCAACATTACACGGAAAAGTATAAATATTATCTCCTTGTTTTCCAGCTTCATCCTTCAAACGTTCTAATTCCTGGGCTCTTCTAGCAGATATAAAAACATTACATCCAATTTTGGCAAATTCGAGTGCAACAGCTTTGCCGATTCCTGAACTCGCACCGGTTATCCATATTCCTTCTTTTTTAGCCATAACTATAAATTCTTTTGAGAAATTAAATTTAGAAATTCAGCTCGCGTTCTTGGATCATCCTTAAAGTCGCCATGGACCGCGCTCGAAGTGGCTGATGAATTTTGTTTTTCAACTCCGCGCATCATCATACACATATGATGAGCTTCTGAAACTACCGCAACGCCTTTTGGTTGCAGGTATTGCTCCAATGTATCGGCAATTTGTTGTGTCATTCTCTCCTGTACTTGTAATCTGCGGGCAAACACTTCAACTATACGAGGTATTTTGCTCAAACCAATTATTTTTCCATCCGGAATGTATGCAACGTGCACTTTACCATAAAATGGAAGCATATGATGTTCACAGAGACTATAAAAATCAATATTCTTCACCAGGACCATTTCATCATACTTTTCATTAAATAATGCATCATTCATTACTTCTTCAATATTTTTATGATAGCCAGAAGTTAAATATTCATAAGCATCGGAAACTCTTCGTGGTGTATCCAGCAAGCCTTCTCTTTTGGGATCCTCACCGATATTTTTCAGTAAATCGGAAATAATAATTTTTACTTTTTCGTTATCCATTTTTACTCTCCTTTGTATTCGAAATAATTATTTTCCGTCTCGTATAATTTCACGGCATATAATTTTCCACCACGTAATTTTATCTGCCAGCTGATTCCATATGGCTATTGTAATATTTTCTGAGGTCGGAATGATTCCATTCATAAACTTAGTATCAATGTTCAGATTTTTATGATCGACTTTGGATATCACATTTTCGTGCATAATCTCTTTTAACTTCTTTAATATCAATCACAAATCCGGTTTCGGGATTAACTTCACCTTTAACTGTAACTTCCAAAGTATAGTTGTGCCCGTGCCAGTTTGGATTACTGCACTTACCAAACATTTTAAAATTATCTTCATCTGAAAGCTCAGGTTTGAATAATCGATGTGCAGCTGCAAATGTTTCCCGACGAGTCAAATAAACAATCTTACCCATTATAATTCTTTCAACGCTTCCATTACTTCCTGATTGTGTTTATCTACTTTAACCTTGGTAAATATATTGCTAATCTTGCCTGAAGCATCAATAATAAAAGTAGATCTTACTATACCCATATATTTTCTCCCATACATATTCTTCTCTTTCCATACTCCATATTTCTCAACCACTTCTTTCTTCTCATCACTTAAAAGATTAAATGGCAATTTATATTTCTCAGCAAATTTTTTGTGCGATTCAACTGAATCAGCACTAACACCAATTATTCCAGCTTTCATTTTGCCAAATTTTGGAAACTCATCTCTGAAATTGCAAGCTTCTTTTGTACAACCAGAAGTATCATCTTTAGGATAAAAATATAAAACGATTGGTTTTCCTTTCAAGTCCGATGATGAAATTGTCTTCCCATCCTGATTTTTTAGTTTGAACGAAGGCGCTTTATGACCAACTTTCAATTCCATAACTATCTCCTAGAATTTTTGTTGTAAGTTAAAAAAGAAATGTCAAATGCACTAAATAATTTAAGAATCAATTTAGTGTATTACAATTAATGTATGTAAACATTGATTGAAGGTAATTAGTTCAAACAGTAATATGAGAAAATCTTTGCATTCTGTCAGATTAATTCAGCAAGCCTTCCTTTTTACACCAATCATCAGAAACCACGTTCTAATTGTTCAAAAGAATCTATGGCGAACAGTATCGGCTGAAGATGCCAAACGTCATATTCTTGAACAACAATTTTTTCCGGATCGAATGGTTTAACTTCTACCTGATCCGACAATGAATGTTGTACTTCTTTGAGAGATGATAGTATACCTGCACCATAAATTCTCCGCCCTTCGGGATTATTTATCAGACCAAATTCAACCGTGAACCAGTGAAATGTTTCAAGTTTAACACTTTCTTTACCTTTTGCATTGAGAGCTGCCTCACCGAACTTCTGGTAAAAAGAGGCAAAGCTTTTATTTGTCAGTAGAGGCATATGACCGAAAATATCATGGAACAGGTCTGGTGCAGGTGTGTAATCAAGCTCTGCTTTTCCGCGAATATAATCTGTAGAAGGAAAAACTTTTCTTCTTAGAAGTTCAAAAAAATTCTGTGATTGAATCAATCCCGGAACTCTTGCAACTTTCCAACCTGTAGTTTTGTTGAATACATGACTTAAATCCTTCAGGTATGGAATTTTATCCGGTGAAAAAATTAACTGATCAGTTCCATCCATATATTCTTTGCAGGCTCTGCCGGGAAGAAACTTCATTTGTCGTTCAAATAAATACTTCCAACTTTGCTGATCCGATTCAGGATAGTCAGGATATTTTATTTCATCGTGTTCAGGAACAGGACCATCAAGCCATTGTGGTATACAGCGTGGGTCAATTCCATCCTGTGCAGCTTTTTCGTAAGCAGATAGGTTTTCTTTTTTCTGATCTTTCATACTATTATCCTGTTAAAATATTTAGAATATTGTTGATAGAAGTTAATTATTAGTGGGTACTAATTCAATCTGAATTATAATATATTAACTTCTTCTTCTAAGAGTGATTCCAAATTTATTGGCTACTTCTTCCTTAATTCGCATAGCAAACTCAAGTATTTCTGCTCCAGTGGCATTACCAAAATTACAAATAACAAGAGCGTGATCCGGAGAAGTGCCAACATCACCAAATCGTTTTCCTTTCCAGCCAGATTTTTCAATCATCCAGCCGGCAGAAATTTTTACTTTTTCTGAATCTGTTGGGAAGCTGATAACATCAACAAATTCCGATTTTAATTTAGTAAATGTCTCTTGATTTACTTCAGGATTTTTAAAGAAACTTCCTGCGTTGCCAATTTTTGTTGGATCTGGTAATCTTTGGCTTCGGATATCCTCAACAGCTCTGCTCATATCTTTTATTGTTGGATTTGAAATCTCTATTCTTTGAAAGATACTCCTTAAGTGTTTTATAACCAGTAATTGGTTTTTGATTCTTTGATAATTTAAGTCGGACTGAAGTAATAATGAATTTATTCTTTAATTCTTCTTTGAATATACTTGATCGATATGAAAATCGGCATTCATTTTTACTAAATGTTTTCTTTTCACAAGATTCAGTATAAACTCCATCCAGCGAATAAAAAGTATCAGAAAGCTCCTGACCATATGCACCAATATTCTGAATTGGTGCTGCACCCACTGTTCCCGGTATTAGAGTTAAGATTTTCAATACCACCATAATTTCTTTCAACACAAAATTTAACCAGTTCATTCCAAATCACTCCTGCACCAGCTTCAATCAAGACTGATTCGTCATTCTCTTCAATAATATTTATTCCAGAAATTGAAACTTTGATTATCAATCCGTTAAAATCCTTTGTGAAAAGAATATTGCTTCCACCACCTAGAATTAATTTTTTCTCATTGTTTAATTTTTTCATTACACAGAAGTTCAGCTAATTCTTCTTCAGAAAAAAGTTCTGCAAAAAGTTTTGCTTTAACTTCAACTCCGAATGTGTTTAGATTTTTTAATGATTGATTTTGTGTTAACAAAATTTTGTTAGTGTTTGTTGATAATTAACTTTCGATTTATCTTTGTTCAGTCAAATTTAAGAAATCATACTTTAACATTTGCACATGTCAATGAAAAGAAAAATAGCAACTAAAAAAAGAATTCACTTCGACCAGTCTGGTGTGATTCCATACAGAAAGAAAGATGGTAAGACAGAAGTTTTACTTGTTACTTCAATAAGAAGAAGGAAATGGATAATACCTAAGGGATTTATTGAATATAATATGTCACCATTTCAGTCAGCAAAGAAAGAAGCATTCGAGGAAGCTGGTGTAAGAGGCAGCAACTATACTAAAATTCTTGGGAGTTATACTGTCAGGAAAAACGGCAGCGAACTTCTTACAAAAATTTATACGATGCGAGTAACCAGGGTCTTCAAAGATTATCCGGAAAAAAATCTTCGAAAAAGAAAATGGTTAGCTGTTTCGGATGCAGCAAAAAAAGTGGAAATTGATGAGCTTGCAAAATTGATCAGAAGGTTTGGAAGGCTACATTCCAAAAAATAAATTTTTCATTGTTGCTCTCCCTAAACTTAATTTATTACTTTCCCCATTAATTGGGGTTATTTCAACAATATAAACTTTTTTGTTGAGCTATTGTTTCCCGAGGTTAATTTATAGAAATAAATCCCTGAACTAAGATCGTTTGCATTCAATGATATTGTATAATATCCTGCTTTTTTATTTTCATCAATGAAAGTTTTTACTTCGTTGCCTATAATATCATAGAGTATTAAGTTGACGAAATCATCTACCGGCAATTGATATCTTATGGTAGTTGTTGAGTTAAATGGATTGGGAAAGTTTTGAGATAATGCAAAGCTGATTGGATTGCTAACGATGACTTCTATCACATCACTATAATAGAAATCACCGTTGTAATCTATTTGCTTCAATCTGTAATAATAATTACCTGCAGTTTCTACCCAATCATTAAATTGATAATTGTGAATTAAAGTAGATGTTCCTTTACCTTCAATAAATCTTAGTTTTTCCCAATTCTGTTTATCAGATGATCTTAACAGTTCAAAACCCAAATTATTTTTTTCTGTTGCTGTTGACCAATTCAGCTTAATTATGTTGTTATCAACATCTGCTTGGAATGATGTGAGTTCGACAGGAACAATTGTAGTATCTACATATTTATATATTAGGCCCAAATTGCCAGTAGAATATCCAAAATAATCTTCGGGAGAATGAAATTTACTTAACCCGATATTTCTTAATTCTAAAATTTCGTTCCACGTATTACCCTTATCTACTGTTTCATAAACACCATCACCAATTATAAATCCGTGTAATTTTGATAACCACCCGAAGTTTCTTAATACATACTGAGAACTGAATTGAGTTAACCAACTATTACCTGAATCCGTTGTTTTTTTCAGATTAAGAAAATTAATTATTAAACCAGTTGAATCATCAAAGTAAATATCACTGCCGTCATAAATTTGTATATCAAGTCTTTGTATCCAATTAGTTCCTCCATTCGTTGTATTGTATATGCCACCTATTCCAGGTGCCAAAACCCAACCATTTAAAGAATCTATAAAAAATGTACTTCTAAAGCCTATATTTATGGGTGCATTCAACTGTGCAAACCAGTTATCTCCTCCATCTGTAGTATTCAGTATGCCGCCTCTGCTTGTTACTGCCCATCCTGTTGTAGAGTTTATAAAGAAGAACTTTCTTATCTGCCCTATTGTATCCGCAAGCCCTGTTCGGTTTACCATACGCCAGGTTACTCCAGCATCAGTTGACTTAACTATTCTGGAAGGAGATCCACCCACAAAACCCGTTATGCTATCCGTAAATGTTAAACTTCCTAATGTTGAGGTAAAGAGATTTGTTGGAAAGTTCTGTAACATCGTCCAGTTTATCCCACCATCTATAGATTTATAAAGCCATCTACTTGCAACATAACCTGTCATCTCATTTGTAAAAAAAACATCTGAAAAAGTATCGTTTAATATCAATCGGTTCCAAATGTCTAAATTTCCTTCGGCTTTATTTATTTTTAATGTGGTTCCAACACTATACCCAATATTATTTTGTTGTAGAAATTGTAACTCATAATTATCATCTATTCCTCCTATTATTATCCAGCTTTGTCCCCTGTTCGTTGTTTTCCGTGCGGATACTTCACTCATCACAATATAACCCGTGTCCTGGTTTATATACTTTATACAGTTAATCGGTTCAGTAGTTGTTTGTCCACCGTTAACCCAAGTGTTACCTCCATCGCTGCAGTAAATGTTTTTTGCAGTGTAGCCAGTTCCACCGTAACCTGCTGCTGCTATATGCAAACTGTCTATGACATCAATACTAAATAATGGATATGAATCTCCTGCCTGTATTATCTGCCAGTTGGTTCCTCCGTCAGTTGTTCTCAAAACTATTCCATTTGCTGCTATAAAACCATAACCCTCATTCATAAAATCTATCCACCAGTAATCAGAAGTGTAGCCGGGTGTGGTTACTGTTTGCCAGGTTTGTCCGCCGTCTGTAGTTTTAACAAGTGAGTTTGCATTTCCGCAAGCCCAGCCGAGCGTATCGTTTATCATTTGCAGTCCCCACAAGTCACCCGTTACTCCGCTTGTTACCTGTGTAAATGTTTCTCCTCCATCTGAGGAACGTAGTATAAGTCCTCCAAATCCGCTGGCTATTACTACTTGCCCGTTGTAGCTTCTTACTTTTAATAATGGTGTTGTGGTGTTCGTTTCGCTAACTGTCCAGCTTGTGCCTCCATCGGCACTTTTTATCAACGCTCCTAAATCTCCAACTGCCCAACCGGTATCTTTGTTAACGAACTGTATTCCAAGATAATCTACTCTCGGAACTTTTGGGTTCAGTTCTATCCAAACTCCAGTGCTTTGTAAAGGAAACAATCTTCTCTTTTCTTCAATAAGGTTTTTGCCAGAATATTTTTCTTCGTAGCTCTGGTAGCCGGGCTGGAATTCTATTCCTCTTCTGTATTGGACAGGTTTTTCAGCAGTGGTATCAGTTCTAGTGGAGTTTAAAGATTCGGGTATTTGTTGCTGTGCATAGTTCAAGTAAGGAAATAATAGAGAAGTAAGCAGAAGAGAGAGGAGATAAATGAAATTAAATTTCAGGGATTTTGTGTAAAACATATAAATACCCTTGATAATTGTTATCACTAAATTAAGAAATTGGAATGAGAATGGCGAGTTTCTCTTTCAATCTTCTTCGAGATTAGCTTTTAATAATCGATTACACACCTCTTTTATCAGATCATAATCAAATCCTTTTGAGAACAGATAAGTGGATAGTTTATTTCGGAGCTCTTTAGTTTCTACATTTCTTTTCAGAAGAATCTCATATTTTTTCTTAGCAAGCTTCATTGCGTTTTCATAATCTGAGTCTTTGGGCTGTTCCGAAAGTAGTTCATCAATCAGTTTGGAAGCAAGTCCGCTTTTTATGAGTTCACTTTTTATTTTTTTGATGCTCCAGCTTTTGGATCGACTTTTTTCCGCCACGAATGCACGAATAAATTCTTTGTCATCCAGATAACCTTTCTTTTTCAAATCTTCAATTACATCATCAATTAATCTCGGCTCGTAATCTTTGTTCCAAAGCTTTCTTTTTAACTCGGATGATGAATGTTGTCTTCTACCTAGTAATCGAAACGCTTTTTGCTTAATATGAAAAAGTTTATTCTTTTCAATTAAAATAGAAAAGCGGTCTTCAGAAATATCATCGCCTTTCTTCAGACCGCTTTTTAGAAAAACCTCAACTGCTAAGAATAGAAGTGAGTCGTTATCAAAATAAATTGTTACATCACTTTTACCTTTTTTAACAATTCGGATTATAATCATAAATTAGTTTCTGATCTCACACTAGTCAGTCGGAGCAGTTAGACAAGCATACTATAAACTTTATCAAAGACTGACTTTTTAGATTAGTTCACACTTCGACTTCGCTCAGTGTGACAATAGAATTTAACTCTGAGATTGCTTCGTCGCTACCATTCCTCGCAATGACTACTTAGTTTTTTTATCCTTCTGTTTCTGCTTATCATCTACTTCTTCTTTTTTCGCATCACCACCATTTTTAATCATTCCAAGTTTCGTACGAATTTCTTTATCCAATTTATTTCTAACATCTACCAATTCTATCAACTTCTGTCTGAAACCTTCCCTACCTTGAAAACGATCTTCGCCGTATGAAAACCATGCACCGGCCTTTTTAATTATTCCATGATCAACACCTAGATCAATCAAGTCACCAATTTTACTAATACCTTCATTGTAAAGAATATCAAACTCAACCTGCTTAAAAGGCGGAGCGACTTTACTTTTAACTATTTTAACTTTAGTTCTGTTGCCAACAACCTCATCACCTTCCTTTATTGCTGCAATTCTTCGTATATCAATTCTCACTGAAGAATAAAATTTAAGTGCATTGCCACCTGTTGTTGTTTCAGGGCTGCCAAACATAACTCCGATTTTACTTCTCAACTGATTCACAAATATTACTGAAGTTTTTGATTTCGAAATAGCTGCGGTAAGTTTGCGAAGTGCCTGAGACATTAATCTTGCCTGAACAGCCATCGTCGCATCTCCCATTTCTCCTTCAATTTCAGAACGAGGAACTAATGCTGCAACGGAATCAATTACAATTACATCGAGTGCATTGCTGCGAACTAATGTGTCAGTAATTTCAAGTGCCTGCTCGCCGAAATCCGGTTGAGAGATAAGAAGATTTGCAGTATCAACTCCAAGCTTTTTTGCATAATTGACATCAAGTGCATGTTCAGCATCGATGAATGCAGCCAGACCGCCAGTCTTTTGTGCTTCTGCAATTACGTGAAGACATAATGTCGTTTTTCCGCTTGATTCCGGACCATAAACTTCCGTAACTCTTCCTCTTGGAATTCCTCCGATACCCAGCGCATAATCTAGTGAAAGAGCTCCGGTCGGAATTGCTTCAATATCATTAACGATTCCGTCGCCTAATTTCATTATGGAACCTTTACCATAAGTTTTTTCGATTGACGAAATGGCGTCTTCTATTATTTTCATTTTTTGTTCTTTATCTGCAGCCATAATAGCCTCCGTTATTTTAGTTCATAAATTTTTAAAACTTTATACTCAGATCCAGTTGGTTTAAGCATACTCTGTATTAGTGCAACTTGATTAGTTTTAAAATTAACTGGATCGAATTTATACTCATTAAATCTCTTAATGAAATTATCACTAGCTTTGTTTTTTATTCGAAGTAATGTTAAATGCCCTTTGAATTTTCTTTTTTCAATTTCAATTCCAAATTTCCCTAATCGTTTGTTCAACTCAGCAACAAGCAAAACTAGTGAATCATCAGTATCTAAATTACACCAAAGAATTTTTGCTTCTTTATTCCGAAAGAAAAAACCAAATTTTGAAATCGTGCACTTGAATGTTAGAATAACTTTTTACAAATTCAATTTCATCAATAATTCCGGGCAGTAATTCCTCTTTAACGTCGCCCATAAATTTTAATGTGAGATGAATTTTTTCTTTGGCTTCCCATTTAAATCTTGATGGATTCTCAGAAGCATCAAAGCAATAGCTGAATAATTTATCTTTAATTTCTTCAGGAATTTTTAATGCTATAAATAACCTAATCATCCAAAGAAATTCCGAGGAGCTGTCTTCTAACAAAATCCAATGCAGCCTGTGCTGTTCTCTGTTTATTCAATAATCGATCGTCACCAAAATTAAATTTCTTCGCAGTGCAGACTTTCTCATCACAATAACCAATATAAACAAGTCCAACAGGTTTATCAGCAGTTGCTCCCGTTGGTCCCATAATCCCAGTAGTAGCCAATCCAAGATCAGCACCACTGGTTGATTTAACACCTTCAGCCATTTGCATTGCAACTTCCGTACTTACTGCCCCGTGTTCAGCGAGAGTATCTTCATTCACTTTTAAAATCTCAACTTTTGCAGCGTTGCTGTAACAGATAATACCGCGTTCAAAATATTTACTGCTACCACTTATATTTGTGAGTATATTTCCAAGAAGACCGCCTGTGCAAGATTCAGCGGTTGCAATTTTTAATTCCCTTTCCAGCAATAATTTGCCAACAACAACTTCGAGCTGGTCTTCACCAACTCCATAAATAAATCTTCCGGCTTTACTTCTTATTCTTTGCTCAACTTCAAGTAACTTATTCTGCAATTCTTTTTCATCCTCACCTTCAACGGATAATCGAAGTTTCACTCCAAACAGGTTTGGTAAAAAAGCTAATTTGGCACCTTGTAAAAGTTCATCAATATTTCCTAATCTTTCGTACAAAGTTGATTCCGGAATACCTGTGGTCATCAGTATTTTATTCATTAGAATTTTTTGTGTGCCACCAATTTTTTCTTTTAATTTTGGAATAACTGTAAACTCTATCATCCCTTCCATTTCGTACAGGTACGCCTGGCATCACAACATAAACTTTTTGTTCGTTTTCAATCCACAAACCGGGAGCCGTTCCAAATTGATTTCTAATTACTTCAGCAATTTTAGGAACCTTTGCTTGATCTACATTAACATCAGTGACTTGTCTTTTCCTTTTTTCAAAAAGGGTTTTAATATCTTCAAGAACCTCTTTGCTTTCAATCAATTCAGTATGAAAAAAATCTACTATTGATTTTCTGGTAACATCATCGTGGGTTGGACCTAAACCGCCTGTAATCAGGATTAAATCGGCTGTCTCTGATGCCGATTTTAATTCACTCAGAATGGCGGCATTGTCATCACCAACAACTGAAGTTTTAATGACAGGTATATTTATTTCGAATAGTTGATTTCCTATATACGCAGCATTTGTATTTAGAGTATTTCCGAGCAGAATTTCGTCGCCGATCGTAATGATGTAGGCTTTCATATCAATATCTATTTTGGTTAATATTTACCGAGCAAATATACGACAAGATGCATTATTATTAGAGTGTATAATCCTGAAATAACATCATCTATCATTATTCCAAGTCCTCCTTTAAGTCTTTCGAGGTTTCTTGCAGGGGGTGGTTTGATGATATCTAAAATTCTCCAAAGGAAAAATGCTGCTACAATAATCCATAAAGTTTTGGGTAGAGCAATGAGAGAAATCCAGGTACCAACAACTTCATCAACTGTACATTCTGAAGGATCTTTTCCATATTGATTTTCGAATTTTGTTCCTACAAAAATTCCATATGCCATAAAAATTAGTGTGGCCGGAATTATAATTAGTAAATTTTCAAAACCAGGGATAAGATAAATTACAATTGCTGCAAGACTTCCAACTGTTCCGGATGCAATCGGAAAATATCCTGTATAGAAACCTGATCCAATAAATTTTTCAAAAAAATTAATTTTCAATTTTTAACAGCTTAATAATGATTTTCCAGTTTCGGATTATATAAAGAACACCTGAATGGAATGTGATTATTGTAATCAACAATGAAATAAAAAATATTAGCTCTTTATTTAACAGCGATGAAATTAAATCTCCATATACTAAATTAATTTCAGGAGTGAATTGAGCAACGTAAAGTATCAACAGATAATAGAGAAAAACCATCTGAAGCAGTGTTTTCCATTTTGCATAATAGCTTGTAGCGAAAGCATAATTTTTCATATCAGCAAATACTCTAAGCAAAGTTATAATTACGTCTCTTCCAACAATAATAATAACCATCCACCAGGGAATTAAATCCACAATAGCAAATCCAATAAAAGCAACGGAAGTTAAAATTTTATCGGCGAGTGGATCCCAGAATTTTCCCCAACTTGTTATGTAATTAAATTTTCTTGCGAGCCAACCATCATACCAATCAGAAAGCGCAGCAACTATATAAATCGCTACAGATACCTGTTTCATCCAGATCACATCAGATAGAAAGAAATAAAGGAATACCGGCGAAAGTATTATTCTTAAAATGGTAAGTTGATTTGGAAGCGTCATTTAATAATAAGATCCCGGTTGAAAAGAAAAACGAGACTAATTTGAATAATTAGTTGTAATTCTAATAAAAATTTAATTAGAAATAAAATTAAATTAAGTTCTGATCGGTAAGTTTTTTGTAAATGTCGAGATACTTTTCGCTTGTTTTATTGATAATATCCTCGGGAAGCGGTGGTGGAGGTGGCTGCAAATTAAATTTTATCGAAATAAGATAATCCCGTACAAATTGTTTATCGTAGCTTTCCTGTCCCCTTCCGACTTCATATTTATCTTGCGGCCAGAACCGCGATGAATCCGGAGTGAGAACTTCATCAACTAAAATTATTTCACTATTTACTTTTCCAAATTCAAATTTAGTATCGGCTATAATAATTCCTTTTGTTAAAGCGTAATCCGATGCTTTTTTATAAATTTTTAATGTGGCATCCTTAACTGCGCTGAATGTTTCTTTGTCAATTATTTGCATCGCTTGGTCTGCAGAAATATTTTCATCATGCTCACCGATTTCTGCTTTAGTTGATGGAGTAAATAATGGTTCAGGAAATTTTTCGGATTCCTGTAATCCATCTGGCAGTTTTATTCCAGAAATCTCGCTTGTTTTTTTGTAATCTTTCCAGCCAGATCCCGTGATATATCCTCTCACAATACATTCAATTGGAACAACCTTTGCTTTTTTTATAAGCATCGATCTGTTCATTAAAACATCAGCATACTCTTTACACTCAGATGGATATTGATTTACATCTGTAGTAATGAAATGATTAGGAATGATATCTTTTGTAAAGTTGAACCAAAATTCAGAAATTTTTGTAAGCACCATTCCTTTGTAAGGAATACCCTGATTCATTATTACATCAAATGCGGAAATTCTATCTGTAGAAACTAAGAGAAGGTAATTACCCACTTCATAAATATCTCTTACTTTGCCTTTTGCATAGAGTTTTAAGTTGGGAAGGTTTGTGTTAAGTATTACTTCTGGATGCATTCAATTTCTCAATTATTTTTTTCGAAATATATTATCATTGAAACTATTTTCAAATAAGTTGAAGAGTATTAGCCAATTTTTTTTAGCTCAAATTTCATCTCATCATAACCAAGTAGACTTATTATAGTTCCTATAAATCCTTTTGAATCAATAAATGCTTCAAGTTTTACAAGACCAATTTTAGGAGTTCGCCATTCATAAAATTTAGTATGTGAACCGCTTTTCTTCTTCCGGATATCAATTTGAAATTTCACACACTCGAAGTTTCCTGCTTCGGTTTCGAGTAGCTCTTCACCTAAAACTTTTCCTGATACTGAAATTGTATCGGGGTCTTCCCCATCAATAAATTCAACGCCATTCCAGTTCCATTCATCATTAATATTTAATGGAAATGGAAATCTCAGATAGGGACGATTGTAAGTAACCGATGATCCTGATGAAATAAATAAGAAGACGTCTACCTCCTGATCAAGTTTAGTCAGAAAGATCGTATCGTTTTCCACGTGCACAGTCTGAACAAAATAGAAATCATCATTTCTTAAATCCATGATGTAATTATTTCCAACTTTCTTTATAACTGCTTCAGCGTCTCCCATACTTGAATTGTATGACAATTTTAATGTTGGGTCTGTTGGAAAATAGTCAGAACCAATTTTTATTTCATCCAGAGCAATATTTGTATTATTGGTTAAAGGGTCTGATATCTCAACTGTACTGTTAACTCCGGGAAAGATTAAAAGGCATGCTAAAAGAATAATTTTACTAATCATTGTCGTATTGAAATATGTATAAGATTAATTTCTTAATTAAATCTGCTAAACAATTTAGCCGATAGAAGAATTGCATTTAGGTCAATTACTCTTGGATAAATATGCTTCGAAATAAACATCTCTTTTGATTAATTGAACGGGATATTCCACAGGGAAGAGTAGAAAAAGATTAATCCAGAATGATTTACTACTTGGCGGACAAAATAAGAAATCAAATTTCCGCCCACAATTTCTCTTTTTTAATACCATTAAATCAATTTTATCAAAAAACACTTCAAAAGAATAATGATTTATCTATATGCAAACAGAAAACCTGTTTTCTCATTGTAGGATGGTGGTTCAATGAGAGTGAATCCATTCTCCCTGAGAAATTCGGCTAAGCCCTTAGGATCATGGTCTGGTTCAAATTTATGCCACTCCATAGCAATCTTCTGAATTTTTGCTAAAGATGAATCATCAGCGGTCATTAGGATAGAGTATTCGGCACCCTCGCAATCCAATTTTAAGAAATCACAATTTTCAATTTTTTCTTGTTTAAAGAAATCTTGAAGTGAAATAGATTTCACTTTTTCCTCATATGTCTTTTCACTCGGATTTATTTTAAATAAGCTTGTATCACCTGGATCACTGTGTTTTGTATAATAAAATGTTAGTTCGCCGGCTCTATCGGTAATGGCTTGGTTATAGAATTTAACATTTCTAATTTTATTTGAAAGGATGTTTTCCTTTAAAAGCGTATAATGCATTGAGAAAGGTTCAAATGCATAAACAGTTCCACTACTGGCTATTTTTGCAGCCTTAATTGTAAAAAATCCCAAATGCGCACCGATATCAATAATTATATCTTCTTCTCTTATCTTAAATTGTTCTAAACTATCATACTCGCCTTTTAGAAAAACGGTATAAAAAACATGATTTAATGCGGAAGATCTTGGATGAACTTTAATTTTAGTTCCATCTCTTAATTCATATAAAAAACTTTTATTGTTTAATCCGAAGAAGGATCGGAATAGATCCTTATAAAATGCAGGCCAGTTTGAAAGGAATTGATATCCATATATCAAATAAATATATGCACCTTTTATTTTTTTGCTTAAAGACATATTAAATAATTATAAAAAAAAGAGGCTGTCGGTATCAGCCTCAAGGGATGTGGGCAGAGACGGAATTGAACCGCCGACACATGGATTTTCAGTCCATTGCTCTACCGACTGAGCTATCTGCCCAAAAATCAGCGAGCAAAAATAAGAATAAACTTAGTTTTCTCAAAAGAATTATTCTACGGTAACACTCTTTGCCAGATTTCTTGGCTGATCTACATCCAATGCTTTTTTAACAGCAATATGATAGGCTAAAAGTTGGAGAGGAATTGAGGTTAAAATTGGAGTCAACATTTCAATTGTTCTTGGGATTTTGATTGAATGGTCAACTAACTTGTCTATTTCACCATTACCTTCATCCGTAACTGCAATTATCCTTCCTCCTCTTGCTCTTACTTCCTGAATATTGCTCAATATCTTTTCATAGGTTGAATCTTTTGGGGCAATAAAAACAACTGGCATATCGTCATCTATTAATGCAATTGGTCCATGTTTCATTTCTGCAGCAGGATAACCTTCAGCATGGATGTAGGAAATTTCTTTTAGCTTTAAGGCACCTTCTAATGCAGCAGGGAAATTATATCCCCTTCCTAAATAAAGAAAATTAGGTGAGTCTTTAAACTCTTCTGCGAGCTGTTCAATTTCATCATTTAATTTTAAAATCTGTTCTATTTTTTCAGGAATTTCAATCAGTGCATCCGAAATCTTTTTAGCTTCAGAGGATTTAAGTCCTTTTCTTTTACTGATAAGAAGGGTAATTAAAGCAAGTACCACCAATTGTGATGTAAATGCCTTTGTAGAGGCAACTCCAATTTCAGGTCCGGCATGAATGTAAACGCCACTCATACTTTCCCGTGGCAATTGTGCTACCCACTACATTACATATTCCCAGCGCTAAAGCACCTTTGCTTTTTGCTTCTTTCAAAGCAGCTAATGTATCTGCTGTTTCTCCACTTTGCGAAATGAAAAAGATTGAATCCTCACCAGAAAGAATTGGATTTCTGTATCTGAATTCAGAAGCATACTCGACCTCTACAGGAATTCTTGCATATTGTTCCAACATATATTCGCCAACAAGAGCTGCATGCCAGGAGGTTCCACATGCAGAAATCAAAATTCTCTTAGAATTTACCAACCTATCTAAAACATCAACCAATCCACCAAGTTTAGCTGAGCCTTCATCCATCAATAGTCGGCCTCTCATTGAATTCCGTGTTGATTCAGGCTGTTCCATAATTTCTTTGAGCATAAAATGAGTATAACCGCCTTTATCAATCTCATCAATGCTCATATTTATTTCATGAATTTCTTTTTCAATTTGTTTATCAGCAATTGTTTTAACTACATACTTGTCCTTGTATAATCTCAGCAAATTCGCCATCGTCGAGATAAATAACATTTTTCGTATGTGTAAGAATTGCTGAAACATCTGAAGCAACAAAATTCTCACCATTACCTAAACCAATCACCAATGGTGATCCTTTTCTAGCTGCAATTAATTTATCTGGTTCCTTAGAGTAAATTACTGCAAGACCATAAGTTCCATCTAACTTCATTTAAAGCCATTTGAACAGATTTACTCAGGTTGTATCCTTTGTTAGGAAACTATCAATCAGGTGCGCAAAAACTTCGGAGTCGGTGTCACTTTCAAATTTATATCCAAGCGTAATCAAATTATTTTTTAAAGTCTGAAAATTTTCAATAATTCCGTTATGAATTATGAACAAAGTCTTTTCTTTATTGGTATGAGGATGAGCATTCTGTTCATTCGGTATTCCGTGAGTGGCCCATCTGGTGTGACCAATTCCTAATTCAGATTCAAGATCAAGCTCATTTACTTTATCTTCGAGTAAAGAAACTTTGCCCTTATTTTTAATAATTATCGGTCCCCGTTCGTTAATAATGCCAAAGCCGGCAGAATCATAACCTCGATATTCAAGTCTTTTCAGGCCTTGAATTAAAATAGGAACACAATTTTTATTTCCGATATAACCTACTATACCACACATAATATTTCACTTTTCTATATTTAATGGAGAGAATAATTATTGTATTAGTTCAACTTTAATGCCATCAACTCAATACAAAAATAGGAATAAAAGCTAACTTTAATGACCAAAATTGTTTCACTTGTTTCAATAAGAATCATCTTACTTTTGCAAGCTTTTGTGTGATAGTTTTAGTCAGATCCGGGAATGTTGCTATAACTTTATAAAGATATACGCCATTTCCAATTTCATCACCATCCTCATCTTTTCCGTCCCAGTAAATTTTATTAAAGTTAGTAATAAGGTCTGAAGAATTTAGTTTAATATCTCTTATTAATCTTCCAGCGATAGTAAAAATTTTAATTTCAACTTCAGTGGGTTTTTGCTGTCCTCTTAATATAAAAGTAAAATGTGTGCCACTAGAGAACGGATTCGGATAATTATAGACTCTATCTATATCATTATCATTATAAACATAAAAAGTGACTCTGTACGATGTAGAATCGAAGAAATTTCCTGAAGCATCTTTTGCAAGAACTTCAAGCGTATTTTTTTCAATGTCCGAAAGTTTTCTTAACGTATCTGGTAAAGTTGGTGTCCAAGTAATTATAAATGGTGAACCAACACCGCCATATTCCCAATTAAGTTCCGGTTGATAGAAACGGAGTGGTATATTATTATGAACTATAGTGAAGTAACTCGTATCAAGCGGAAGAGGACTGTTGTCTTCCAAAGTAATTACTACTTCGGGTCTTGAGGAAACAATATCATTATTAATGATTTCCTGACCATCAAACTTGACATCAAAAATCGGACGTGATGTATCTCTTGCAACAAAAAATTCCGCATCAATAAGATTATTGAAATAAAAATATTCTCGTTTATTCTGTTCACCATATGCTGTTATTTTATTTTCGAAAAGCAGCCTTTTTGTATCAACAGTATACTCAACAGTATTGGAGAAGCTATCGGCTGGTACCGATACTAAAGGTTTAAATATCAGACTATCCATTCCATTTAGAAAGAAACTTATATTGAGGGAATCAGCAGGTAATTCCCCAATACTTCTGGCTTTAAAATCAAACGTAACTGGATATCCCTGAAGCAGTGAGTCTTGCTGAAAATTAAAATCTTCTCTTTCAACATAAACATCAGATAGCGGTTGATAATCAAATTGTACATTCCTTAGTTCCATGGGTTCTGTTGTTTGAAAAGTAGAATCAAGCAAATCAAATTTAAGTTGCATATAAGAATAAGTGTCAGCATCAATTCCTGAAAGAGAAATAGAATCAGGTACATCTATTTGAAGTGTATCCCAGCTTTTAGTTGATGAATTCTGACCAAGCAGAATTGCTGTATATTCACCTGTAGGACTTGGATTTATAAAATCATAATTTAGGTTATTCCACCAGGCAACCGGACCAACAGCTTTTGTAGTAACTGTTCCATTTGCATCAACATAGTAACCAGCAAATTTTCCGAACTTAGGAACTACTGTAGTATCGGCATATCTGAAGACCGAGGCATAAATTTTATCGTGCTGCCAATCCCAGCACCAGGCAAAATAATGTTGGAAATTAGATTGAGGTGGATCGGTTGCCCGGAATTCTTCTTCAAAATATCCATCACTGAGTCTGTATCTTCTTATATAATTATTGAAATACTCAGCAGTGTAAATCCGTTCACCATGGATAAAAAATCCTGTAAACCCAGGATAAAAACTTGTTCCAAATAGTTCAAACTGTGGCCTGACTAATGACCAGCCATTCGAAGGATCGAATATTCGCACTGTATTTTTAGGATTTATTAAAGAATCTACATATGCTAGATTATAAATGTATTGATCATCTGATGAAAGATATTGCGGACCTTTTTCAACTGTTGCGATATCTCTTATTAAACCTGGTGGAACATCCACAGTATCAATGACTTCAGTCGTAGTGTTAATCCTAACTATTTTATGGGGTTCACCAATTGCAACGTAAAGATATCCTCCAAGATATGCTATATTGCTCAAAATGGTATCACGAAATGCTGAAAATGTTCCATAGTACTGTCCCTCAACTGTTCCATTATTTCCAGTCCCAAACCGATAAATCATGGACATTCCTTCAGTTAGTTCATTTGCATAAAAATAAAAATTTGCAGCGTATAAATAAGTTCCGTCGGTAGTGAGGGTGGTGAGATTTACTGTGTCTGGAATTTGAGGATTAGGTAAAAAATTACCTTGAAAAGTTCTTGATGAAGGTCTTGCCGGTAATGGTTCAGTATTTAAAACTAGAGATTTTGATTCATCAATGTAATTCATGTTATACAGAGAAAAAGTCTCTAATATATTTCCGTGAGCATAATATCCATCTTTCAGTTCACTCATAATTGAAAAACTTCTTACCGGACTCCAGTTGCCATAATCAGATCCATCAAAAATTCTTGCTCTCCAATAATAAATACCCGGAGGCAAGCTGGGAGAAGTCCATTTAATCAAAGATTTATTTGGAGTTATTTTCCCTGAAGTATAGAAAGGAGTTGTAAATCTTGTTGAAGTATCAATTTGAATATAATACTCAAGTGCTTTAGGAATATAATAGCCAATGTCGGCAAAAGAGAAATCAAGTTGATTTGATGTTGAAACAACACCATCTGTTGGAGTAAATATATTAGGTTCACTGATATTGAAAATAATAAATCTTGCAGTTCCAACATTGTCAGAATGATCTTCTTCCATTATAATTTCGGTTTCATTTACTTTAGCTGTTAATGTGTAAAGACCACCTTTATCAGGAACCCAGGTAAAATAAACTGAATCCTTTTCCGGAAAATTAGGTCTTTTAACGCTGCCAATTTTATATGATGTATCTGCCAGCAAAGCGTACAGTTCAACAACCACTGAATCGTCAGGAAAAACAGTTCCCCAGTTTGAAATATTTAATTTAACCTGAATGCTATCCCCTAATAGTGGACTCTCCGGCATAAGAGAAATATCATTAGACCTCATTTCGAAATCAGGATAATCAGGTAATGCAATTTTCATGACTGGATCACCTAGATATGTCAACAGATTAATCTGTAAACCGTAGGTTCCTGATGAAGGAATACGATTCTTCGAGTTCATTATTGCCTTACCAATTATATAGTTTCTGGAGGTAAACATTTCGCTAAAAAATTCACGATTTATATAGGTACCAACACCCCAGTAAGTTAATCCCGAGCTTCCATAAAAACCTATACTTCCCTTCCCCGGAACTTTATTAAACTGTTCTCCAAATACATCCTGGTTATCAAAGTGTGCAGTATAACACGTAACACTTAAAATTACAGGTAACCTGCCCTCATTTTCCAGTAAATAAATATCATCATTAGTAAAGACTAGATCCCACTGGTAACCGCCGCCGTGTCCATAGTAGTTTACTAACGCAGCTCCTTTATTAATTTCTTCCCTGATTTTTGGTCCTTCTCCCTGGTATGGTTCGTGCTCCGGTTGGCTAGGATAACGAAAAACATATGAAGCCTTAAATCCCTGTGGGATTACATAATTATTTCCAAGAGACAAACTCGCATTATTGAAACCAAATTGAAGTTCATCTTGAAGACTCAATCCGGAAGCAAGGAATAACACATTTTGTTTCCAAGGTTTTGAATCGTCGTCGGGGTAATCAGTTAATTTCTGGAGAAGTATCTCTCCTTCAGCAACTGTTTCAATAGATAATCTACCAAGCGCTAAATCAGGTGCCGGATCAGGTCCAGCAACAGCAACAATTAAATTATCACTTGCCGCTTGCCCATACTGAGTGGCATAGTAAGGAATCGAAGGAATAAAATTTGGACGACTTGTCGAAAGTAAAGCTCTGTAATCATAACTCATATCACCCAATAATACAACATAAGAAGGTGCAGGAGAAACCCAGTTTTCAAAAGCATATTTAACAAATTCTTTAAGCGATTTCGGTTCCAAAAGACCAAAAGAATATTCATCATAGATTTGCTGGACATCAACAACTTTTATACGTGGATTAGGAATGCTTTCATCGGGAAAGTTATTTTGTCTGAATGCTGCAAGCTGATCAGCGATGCCCGTAAATTTATTATGAGTTATGATAATATAATCGCAACCATTAGAAACATTTCTGAGATCAGAAGGAGTATCAGCTACTATTGAATCAACTGCTGCATAATAATCACTTGCAGCTAAAAAATACTCAGTTGCTGCTGTCATTGTATCAACAAACTGCCGGTAGCCTCCAGGATTTGGTAGATACATCTTTTTATTTTTATCAGGAATGTAAACACGCATATCATTTCCTTCCCAATCAAATATGCCGTATCGATTTACACCAAAAGTATCATAGTTTGTAAAATTAAAATACTTACCAAAAGCGGAATTACCTCTCCAGTACTCAAATTCAATCCAATTGATTCTGATTTCATCATCTATAGCCGTACAAACATCCCCCCGAACCTCTACTTTTAACTGATTACCTGGGTAAATTGGTATACTATCAGGTGAAGCATAAAATCTTTTATTAAATACAGTATTGTCTTGCCCTTCCCAGCTAATATCGCCAACTATTCTATCATTTATTTTGATATCAGCCGTATGATCGTTAGTACAAAATGAAGTAGTACTCATTCCTTGCATAGCAACTTTCAGCCGAACATATGCCGAGTCTGGGAAAAACCAACCCGGGAAAGATTCGAAGTACTGATTGAATACATAATAAGGTTGTTGGTTTCTTGATGAAGCCTTATCCCAAAACCAAACATCTCTGAGATCGTTTCCGGCATAACCCAACCTCTCATACAAAGAATCTTTTTCAAGATGTATGGTCGTCAAATTTGAAAAATAAGTTTTGCTGTAATTCACCCCCACAGGTATAAGTTGATAGTTAACCCCTGTAGAATCACTTTGATACGAGAACCAATAAACATTCGATAAATTATAGATATTCTGTTTGCAATAAGGAGATGCAGTAGGAGGGTATCCCACAAACTGTAAATAATCACCTGCATTAAAAATCATATCAGTGTTGTTGTCAAATACTTCAATTGGAACAGGTAAACCATAGTTAAACATCTCCAATTTGTTTATTGGAGTGTTGGAGCCTAATTGCACTCCGGATGAAATTAATTCTTCATATGTCAGACGGTATACATTTTTTTCTTTGACATATACTTTAAAATGATTTTTATTTGGATTATACCAGTAATCATTCTGCATCAATGGTGAATCTCCAGTAACTACTTTTCCTGCCAAAATTCTCGCAACCTCAGGATTGATAACTGATGTTTCTAAAAATTCATCGGTTATAGCGTCGGGTTGATTTACTAAATTCAAATTGCTTTTATCATTAAAATCAACTCTGACAATTACTTTAGAATTGAAAACAAGATCTCTTGTAACCGGGTTAAACTGATATGGTGCAAGAATAATCGGAAGAACATTAGCATATCGAACTATATAATTATCATCTAGACTAGCCGAGGCAACAGGGTAAAATTCATTCTTTGAGTAGACCTCTGCATTAATTTTTTCAAAGTCCTGCTTTACAAAAATTGGATCTTCTTCCGGATAAGGAATAATAAATTTATTTTTAAATGTAGATTGCTTTTGCTCAAGAATTTTTATGGTTGGATTGCTGTTAAAAGGAATTCCAGCTAAAACTCTAAATTCTGGAATCCATGGATCACCAGGATTTCGATATGAATAATCTTCACCGCGGATTTTTTGATATGTTCTACCTTCAACGGTTGTATCAATGACCGAATAAGATGTTGCAAAATTGAATTCAATAATTATGTGATCAATGCTTGATTCTAATACCTTATAATTCTGAGCATATATATTCAGTGTGAGTAAAGAATAGCAAAAGAATAACAAAGAACACACCACTTATTAATTTCATTTAGCTCCTCGAAGGTTGAAAATTCAAACGAAACATAGCACTTTGGATATATCAAGGCAAGTGAAAAATAAAGCTATTCTTGTTAGCTATTTATGTATCAAAGAAAATTATGGTGAATGTAATTTTGAGGGAAGAATAGTTGACAAATTATCTAATGCCATATAGAAAGTAAATATGAGCTTTAAAAACCTTTAGTATCACCTTTAAGCATTTGCCAAATTGTTAGTAAAATAATTTGAATATCCAACATTATTGACCAGTTCTCGATATACCAAAGATCGTATTTCATTTTTTCTAAAATTCGTTGTTTATTCTGCTTCTTCATCAGTCACCTCACCTCTTAAACCATTAAATCTGAGCCCAGCCAGTAACTCCTGGTCTTACAGTATATCTCATTTTAATATCTTCGAAAACCTTTTCATATACCATCTCAACGCCGATGGGATGAGGTCTTGGTCCCACAACAGACATATCCCCTTTGAAAACATTTATAAACTGTGGCAGTTCATCTAAATTAGTTATTCTAAGAAATTTGCCAACTCGTGTTACTCTCGGATCTTTTTTAACAATTGGTTCAAACTCATCTGAATTCTTTATCTTAAAAGTAAGTGTTCTAAATTTAAAACACCTGAATGGCTTTCTTTTAATGCCGAACCTTTCCTGAATAAAAAACGCTGGTCCTGATGAATCAAGTCTGATAAGTAATCCGACAAGTGGAATAAACCAGGATAAAATAAAAATCATAATTAGAAATGAAAAGAAAATATCAAATACTCTTTTGATAAATCTTCGAATAGCTTCATTTAAAGGTTCATCTCTAATTGTAATAACTGGCAGATTACTAACAGTACTGATTTGAAATCTGCCTGATAAAAATTTAAAGTAATCTGGGATAAAATGAACCTTCACAGCATTCCGGTTGCATATTCTTACTAATTCATCTAGGTTACTAATCAAATCATTATGCAAAGCAATAACAACGTCCTCAACATTTTTTTCTCTTATTATTTTATCAAGTTCAGAGAAATACCAATTACATCTTGCCCGGGATTATTATTGATGAAGCCAACGAATCTGTGTCCAAATTCCGGATTTTTTGCAATAACTTCTTTAAATTTTCCTCCAACTTCATTTGCACCAATTATTAATAAATTCCTTATTGACCTTCCTTTGTTTCTTAAAGCTCTTAGACCACTTTTATAAATAATAGTTCGCGTAGTAATTGTTATCAGTATCAGTAGTCCGTTTATAACAATAAAATTCCTTGTAAATAATTGTTGTTTTATTAGAAATAAGAAAAGAACATTCACTACTGAAATAACTATTGCCAATTTAATAATATTATAAAGTTGAATCGGGAATGGTCGAATGAGAAATTCCTGATAAAAACCACTCGAACTAGTATAGAAAAACCAGACAAAATTTAATATTGGAAGTATTAAATAAGGATGATTTTTTCCAAAACTCAAATCAGTTTGTTCTGAAATTAAAACAGCCAAAAAAAATGAAAGATTTATTAAAACAAAATCTATTACTGTGCTGGTTATATATATTGATCTTTTATTTACAATCATAGGTTATTGATACAAAATCTAGACATATGAGCGGGAATCAATTCGCAATAATATATCTTAACACAATAATAAACTTTCAAAATTTAACAGTAACCATTTTTATTGCAAAAAATTGATTGGGTTGTAACAAAAATAGCAACTGATTAATTTCAGTTGAGAATTTGTCACTGAATTACAATTTCATTAAATAATCTGTCCTAATTTAATAATATTTACAAATAAGCCTATAATATTTTAGGGATACACTAATGCAGCTGTATGTACAAGAATAATTCATTTCGGGGTCAAATTAAAGTAGGATTAAATACTTATATTTCATTAGGAGATTAATATTTATTCATCAATTTCAGTCCTCTTATCCGCCATCAAATAAACAAAAACAATCAGATGGAAAAGATTAAAATCTTTTATGTAATTACTAGTCTGGGACTCGGCGGAGCAGAAAAATTATTATTATATTATCTAAAAAATTTAGATAAGAAAAAATATAGTTTATATGTCTGCTGTTTTAGAGAAAAACCAAATGAACTCATAGAAGAAATGTCTGACTATGCCAAAATTATTAATTTGAAAGTCAAAAATAAATTTAATCCTGTCATAATATTTTATATTTTGAAGTTAATCCGTGAAATCAAACCGGATATTATTCATACTCATTTATTTCAACCCAGAGTCTATACAACAATTGCACATTTATTCAGTAAGTACTCAATACTAATTACTCAGAAGCATAGTATAGTAAACCCTAAAAAGCATAATATTTTTATTTTATTTGAAATGATTAGTATCTGGATGAATAAAAAAGTGATAGCGATATCTCAATCCGTAAAGAAAAGTTTAATTAAATATGAATTTATTCCTAAGAATAAAATATTTGTATTACCAAATTGTATTGATTACCAAGCCTTTAATAAGTCATCTAATCGGCAGCACATGACGAGTAACAATGAAATTGTTATTGGTACGGTTGGCAGGCTCGAAAAGGTAAAAGGTATAAACTACTTATTATTAGCGATGAAAATCATTTTAGCTAAGTTTCCAGAAGCAATACTTGAAATAGTTGGAGATGGTTCACAAACAGCTGAACTTAAGCAAAATAGTAAAAAACTCGGTATTAGCAATTCTGTATTTTTTTTTGGTAAATTTACAGATGTAATTCCCTTCTATAATAAAATGGACGTTTTTGTTCTACCATCTATTTTAGAAGGTTTTGGAATTGTACTTCTGGAGGCTATGGCTGCAGGAATTCCTGTAGTTGCTTCTAATGTTGATGGAATTAGGGAAGTTGTTATCCAGGGAGAAAGCGGAATTCTGATTCCCCCAAAAAATCCTGATGCAATAGCAAGTGCGGTTATTCAATTAATTGAAAATCCTCAATTAGTCAAAAGCTTAGTTGAGAATGGATTAAAGAGAGCTCGGTTATTTGATGTTCAGGAACATGTAATGAAACTTGAAAGTTTATACTCAAATCTTTTAGGAGCAGAATCTTACAAATGATAAAGATTCTTTATATCTTGGAGGCAACCTCCGGTGGAACTCAAAAGCACGTAATCGATATAGCAAAAAAAATAAACAAATCTGAATTCCAACTTGATATAATTTATTCGACTGACAGAAATAAAAATTTTGTTCAGGAGAGCAAAGGTATATTCAATAATACTATTGGACTTCCTATTAAGCGAAGTGCTTCCTTCACCGACATCTCTAATATTATTAAAATGAGGAAAATTATTTTAGAGAATAATTACGATATCGTACATTGTCATAGGACAAAGGCTGGATATGTTGGTCGTCTTGCAGCTTTCGTTAGTCGGCATCCAAATATTATTTATTCTCCACACGGATTTATGTTTTGTGATAATAGAATATTGATGAAAAGATTTTTATATCTTAAAATGGAAAAATATCTTGGATACGTTACTCAAAAGTTAGTAGCAGTATCTGGCTCCGAAAGAGATATTGCCATTGAGCATAATATCGTTCCCAATAAAAAAATTATCACACTATATAATTCAATTGATCCCTCTGATTTTGATGATTTCACTTACATTAATAGAGTTACTGAAAAAATTAAAGACGGTTCAGAAATAATTTTAGGTACCGTTGGAAGATTGTATTATCAAAAAGATCCCATCACACTGATAAAAAGTTTTAAAATTATTAACGACAGATTTCCAAATACTAAGCTGGTAATGGTAGGCGATGGACCACTTGAACAAGTTTGTATTAAGTTAATTGATAAACTTGGTCTAAAATCAAAAATCGACCTTACTGGTTATCAAAAAAACTCAAAAGCGTATTATAAGAAATTTGATATTTTTATGCTTTCTTCCCATTATGAGGGACTACCTTATGCTTTGCTCGAAGCGATGATTATGGGAATCCCTTCTGTGGGAACTAATGTAGTTGGTATAAAAGATCTAATTTTGAATGGCAAAACCGGGTATTTAGCAGAAGAAGAAGACTATTATGGTTTGGCTGATGCCGTTATTAATTTATTGAGTAATCCTAAATTATTGTCTGAATTTAGTGAGAATGCAAAAAATATTATAAGAGAAAATTTCAATTTTAATAATGGCATTAAGGAATATCAGGAATTTTATAGTTCAGTATGCTTGGGAACAACATAGAAAATTAAATCAGAACCAAAGCCATCTGCATTATACCCTCATACTTTTTTATATTCTAATTTTTATCCTCAACCTTCTACATTTTCCCAAAACAATATTCATCAGCTAAAGGCTTTATTTGATTATAAACTTCATCCACGGAAAGTAAATGCATGCATTGGATACCAGGACAGATATAAGCCGGTCCACCAACAATGCAGTATTTCTCATTAATTCTTGCTGAACAACCAAGTTTCTTTTGAACATATAAATGATGTTTTTGCGAAGTGGCTGTAAAATCAGGATTAGTTGCACCGTAAACAGTAAAAGTTGGTAATCCAAGAAAGTTTGCAATATTTACTGGTCCGGAATCATTCCCAATGAACAATGAACATTCCTTAATAACTCTGATCAACTCATCGACTGAATTTGTTTCAACTATTTCTATCCCCTCTTTAATTATTTCATCTTGAATATCTACGCTTAGATTTCCAGGAGGTGATATAAAATTAACTGAGTTCTCATTCTTTAATTTTTGAGCGAGTTCAAAATATTTTTTGAGGCTCCATTCTTTCTCTCTCCAAGAAGCAAATGGATGTATGAGTATTTTACCCTGCGGATTAACTGCAACTGTACAATTTTTCAGCTTATCCCTTTCAGTAATCTTAACCAAAGGAGAAATAGCATCTAAGTAAATATCTGCTAACTGTGGTTTATTTCGTATGTCGACAAAATGATTATAAATAGAGCGAAAATTTATCTTACTTATTCCTATTATTTCTTCCGCTCTTAAATTGAATAATAATGATGCCGAAGACATCCCACCGATTAAATCGATTACGAAACCTGGCCTTAAGTCCTTTAACCTTCTTTTTGCTTCAAGACTTGCTATGTGATCGTTGAAAAAGAAATTCTGATGTTCAAGTTCACAGAAATTGATGTTCTCAAAAGCAAGTTTATAAATTGGGATTGATTCAGGAAAGCATACAATTGTTATTTTTTCATTAAAATATTTTTGAAGTTCTCTTATCGCTGGTATTGTAAAAATTGTATCCCCCAATCGATGCAAAGAAATAACTACCGGATTACCGCTCTTGTATGCAAAAATTTTGCATACTATTCGTTCTATAGAAAATAATAAGTTAAGACTTGAATTTATCAGGAATGAAAAAACTTTATTCCGACTGATAAGATTACCGAAGGATATTCTGGAAACTACAACCTTCATTTTATAATTTAATTTCCAAATGAATGTACATTTTATGCAAGAGTATCATCAACTAGTGGAGTTCGATAAAAGTATATTAAACTACTGAAAACCAACCAAAACGGAAGATCGGTGTGAATCCCACCAATATATAGCAATCCGATGCTATTAAAGATGTTTCTGAAAATAACACTGGCACCAGCAGCGAAGAGAGCTACTATTAAATAATATTTCCGGGAGGATTCATTTTTATATTTTATAATAGTTTTAATTCCAATTCTGAAATAAATAATTGGTAATGCTATAATAGTAGCCAAACCAAGAATACCCATTTCGGAAAAAAAGACAAGAAAAATATTATGGGCTAAATTCTCACTTACAGATACATCAGCAAAGAAAATGAATAGCTGTCCAAAGTAATCATTTAACATAAAAGGATAATAGTTTAACATTTCATAGGGATATGCTCCTGGACCCAAGCCAAACAAAGGATAGTCTTTGATAATATTTACAGCCATCAGCCAAAGGTAGTCTCTTACGCTTACACCTTCTTCAATTCTAAATAATTGTGTTACTATTTCGTTCAATGGTTCAACGACAATAAATACGAGAACAATAATCAACATAGATATGAGAAACTGATAAAATCGCTTTCGTTTTAACATAAAAAATACTATTGCCGTACTCACAACTATTCCTAGTATTGCAGAACGCGACATAGCAAGGGTCAATCCAATAATTGAATAAACTAAAATGAGCCATGCAGCGGTTGTGCCAATCGACTTTTTCTTATACATAAGAAAACTAATTAACAGCGGAAAGGAAATTACATAATAATTAGTTGCTCCTTCGATATTACCAGTCAATGCTGTTATTCTGACTCTTGACTTAGATATAATTGATATTAAATCATAGCCCTCGTTAATAAATATGATTATAAAAACTGTGGTAAAGATAAATGCTACTGTGATTATAGATATGAAATAATTTTTAATATCCTTTTCATCTTTAATGAAAGAATAAAAAATGTAAACAATTAAAAAAAAAGCCAATTGTTTTGCGAGTATCCCAGTTCCGGCAAAAGGATATTTTGACATTGCAGAAGAAATCAAGAATGCAATTCCATAAAGTAAGAGAAAATAAATTAACGACTTTGGAATTCGAGGATAAGAACCGAAATTAAGTCCGAATTTTTTTAAAAAAAATATTCCTAATAAAGTGAAATCTACAAGATGGATGACTGATCTGAGTGAGGCATTTAATTCCCCAACAAGAGTAAATAATGTTATTAAAATAACGGCAATAATAAATCTCTCACCATACATTATGCTTAATAATCGTAACCAGAAAGGTATAATAAAAATATTCTATTCACTAAAATGATGGCAGGTAAACTTAAAAAAATTGAAATTAAAAAAATAATTTAACTTGTCCGTACTGTATTTTTGAATATTTTAATAGAATGATCTGTCATTAGCCATCAGCCAATTAATTATCGAAAATAGATTAATTCACAAACTACTTTCTTGCAACCGCTATAAAATTTTGTGTTAAAATTTTTAGTCTGCTTCCTGTTTCAATCAATCTTATAAAGTTGTAACCAGAATTTTATAATTTTCCAAAACAACAAACGAATTAATCCACTTAGATTTTTAGAAACAGGACCTGCTTCATAAAACATTGATTTCTTTTAAACCCAACAGCTCTTAATAATCTGCATTGGCTGAATTTGGTGTAAAAATTGTCATAGTGGGTGAGATCACCATATATCAAGGTCTTTGGTGATAAAATTGCCTGCCCGTTTGGTGTATGAAAGAAAAACAAACCACCAAACTGTAAAGGCTGTTATTGAATATACCTTTGAACAAATTTCATTTAATTCTTCCTTGTGGAAGTGTTCTACAAAATCCAATGCAATAATTATTTTAAATTTATTCTTTATTGTTTTTTAAGATATTCAATTGCATCGGCTACTTCGACATTTAAACCTTTTTGTTCTAGCTATTTTTATTTGTTCGTCAGATATATCGATTCCTTTCAAGTTATAAAAACCTTGGTTCTCTTAAATATTCTAGCATATAGCCACGTCCACATCCCAGTTCCAGAATTGCTGAGTCTTTTGGATAATGCTGATATTAGATGGAAGATATTTATGATCAAACCATTTCCACATTTTCTGAGATTAACTTCTCATCAAAATTTGAAATATAAATCTTGTAGGTTGAATCATATCCTTACTATACAAGTTCTTTTCTAAAATCTGTATTCTTTTTCATAAACTCAAAAAATTTTTTTAGAATTATACTTTTTATGATGATTTTATTACACTACCCAAGTTAATCTTTCAAAAACCTGGCTTGATTGAATTAAATCTAAAAAATATCCTAATAAAAATATATTCAACAGCTCTATGGTAAATAATAATTAAATATATTGAATATATAAATAAGAATATAATTATCTTACAATTTCAGTAAATATACTTTCTTAATTGAAAAATATTTATGAAATATATTTACTATCAATAGACAAATAAAACAGCAATTAATCAAATGAATAGAAAAATCTTTCAGGATCAATCCTCTTTTGTATTTTTAATTTTTAATTAAATGTTGACAACGCTGACAATGAAGAAGAAAATATAACTAATGGTAGTACTAACTGCTAAACCATTTTGCTGATATTGCTCTACTAATAAAAAATTTAGAATCAATTTTAAAAGTATCCTGCGATTGTTATCGCCAGTAATAATTTAGCCAGATTTATACTATAAAATATTTTATTAAAAACTGAATATACTGAGTAAAATACTAGACTTATTGAATAACACTTTAAAGCATTGAATGTAATGTTCGTGCTTTCAGCAAGAAATTTCCCTCTCTCGAATGCAATTTTTATTAAAGTATTCTCCATAATAAAAAAGCATAAATGTCATGGGCATGAAAATATAAAAATGTTAATTGATATGCTTTCATTATAAATTCTTTCCAATTCGTTATTTTTGAGTTGATTATCGCCTGAGTAATTTTAGGAAACACAGCAGTAGCAAGTGAAATTGAAAAAATTGAGACTGGAAGTAAATAAATAATATATGCATAATTTAATGATGCAATACCACCTGGACTTATGTACCATAAAAATAACTATCAAAAATGGAATAGAGTTGACCAATCGATTCAATTAAAATTATAATAATAATAGATGAACCAATTATTGATTTCAATGGAAAAAATTGACAAAATTGGAAATCAAATTAAGCTGAAAATATTTTCTTGATTTAATAAGTAAATAACAAAATTGTAAAAAGTACCCAAGAGATAACCGACTGGAATAACATAAATTCCAATATTATCCGTAAAGAGAAAAATTATACTAATAATTGAAATATTTAAGAACAGAATGGAAATAGCAGGATATTTGAACTCATATACTGCTTGCAATAAAGCCGAGAAAATTGATATTGCAGCAGAGAAAGGAATTGTTAGCAAAAAAAATCTAAATATTATTGTGGCTGTTCCCTTGCTTTCCGTTGGAGCGAGGTGCATATAAAAATCGATAATAATATCACTGGCCAGAAAAAGAATAATAGAAATAAGTAATCCAACTCCAACAAAAACTATAAATGACTGTTTGTAATATTTTTGGGCAGCTTCAGACTTAGAGGAATTCAGTTTTTGAAACCCGGGAACAAAATAATTCTGACCAATATACAAGATTATAGAGTTAATAGTTATAGGTAAGACTGCACCAACAAGATAAAGGTCAAACTCAGTTCCAAGTCCAAAATTATTTGCAAAAATCATCTCACGAATAAATCCTAAACCTCGGCTTAGCAATCCAATAATTGAAATAAAAATGGATGCTCCAGCTATCGTGGATGTAAATTTTTGTTTCATAAGATATTATTGGAAATGCAGGAAATCCTTTTCTTCCTGCAGAAGCAAAGGACAATCATCAGATGAGTTCTTTGAAGTATTGAATTGTCTTCTTTAACCCCTCTTCTCTTGAAACTTTTGGTGACCATCTAAGTTTTTCTTTGGCTTTGCTTATATCAGGCTGCCGTACTTTAGGATCGTTAATAGGTAAATCTTCGAAAATGATTTTACTCTCACTTTGGGTTAAAGCAATAATTTCTTTAGCGATGTCAATTAAAGGAATTTCTTCGGGATTACCAATATTCACCGGTTCATTTTCATCTGACATTAACAATTTAAATAAACCGTCTATCTCATCTGTTATATAACAAAAACTTCTTGTTTGAGAACCGTCTCCGTAAACAGTTATTGGCTGACCAGTTAATGCCTGCATTATAAAATTAGGAATAGCCCTACCATCTTTAGCTCGCATTTTTGGACCGAAGGTGTTAAAAATCCTGGCAATTCGCGTCTCGATGCTATGATATCGGTGATAAGCCATTGTGATTGCTTCTGCAAATCGCTTCGCCTCATCATAAACACCTCTTGGTCCAATCGGATTAACATTTCCCCAATAGTCTTCTGGTTGCGGGTGAATATCCGGATCACCATAAACTTCAGATGTAGATGCTAATAAAAATCGTGCTTTTTTTTCTTTTGCTAATCCTAAGGCTTTATGAGTTCCTAGGGAACCAACTTTTAGTGTTTGAATCGGAAGTTGTAAATAATCAACAGGGCTGGCTGGTGAAGCGAAATGCAATATATAATCAATTTTTCCCGGGATGAAAATATAGTTGGTTATATCGTGTTTTATAAAGGAAAAATTTTCATTGCCAGCAAGGTGAGAAATATTATCCACATTTCCTGTAATCAAATTATCGAGACAAATGACCTTAAATCCTTCGCTTAACAATTTATCACAAAGATGAGAACCTAAAAAACCTGCACCACCAGCAACAACAGCTGTTTTCATATCTAAACGCTTCTTTCCTTTTTGAAAAATGAAATTTTCTTTTCCTTGAATATTAAAAAGGACGAAACTATCAGAAGAACAAATATGGAACTCACAAATGTTGAATAAATTAATCTCGGTGAAACTTTTTTCTCCGGAGAAATGGCTTCATCAAGTATGTCGATAGTTGGGACATCCCTGTTTTCCTGTATTCTTTCTTTGTAGTACTGCTGCTGTAACAGAAGATAAACTTCGTTTTTAATTTTTACAGTTCTCAAAAGTTTTGATAATAGCATACCAAGCTCTGGTACATCGCTAAAAGCTATAAGATAGTCATCAGAATCTATATTGAACTTTTCATATTCATTCTTAAGTTGATTTAATTTTTTCTTCAAAGCTAATAACGTTCTATTATCAGGTTTTGAGTTTGGTTCGAGCAAGCCAATTTCAATTTCTGTGTTTACAATTTCTGCTTTTAATTTTGCAGCACTCTCAATTGCCGAAGTTAATTGGTCAGGTAGCGAGACAGTTTTATTTTTCTTTTGAAACTCCATCAGCTTTACTTCGGCTGAATCAAGTTCTGTTTTAGTGATGTTCAACTGCTCTTCGATATATTCTCTTCCACGTTTGGCTCGATAAGATACTTTTTCACGGTTAATGCTATCGAGAGCTTCAACAAATGAATTTGAAATATTTGCTGATAGTTTTTTTATTGAACTGATATCAGAAAATATTAATGGTAAATATTCTGATGATAAATTTACAGAAAGCGTAATTATTCCTTCTTTGGATAAATCCAGTTCTAAATCTCCCTGAAGTCTTTTAACTACCTCATATTCCTTCTTCTCATTATAAAATTCCATTAAGTTATTTTTCCTGATTACATATTCAGCAGCCGTCCGGCTTTTAAGTATTTGTATGAAAAGTTGTGAATTACCAGGAGCTAATTTTCCTGTAAATAAATCTCCTACTCCCCCACCTGATATTAATGAACCTAAACCCGAAAATTGATCAGTTTCTGTTGGAGGCAGTAGGGTAACTGGAGCTCTGTAAGTCACCGGTGAGACCAGTAAGAGATACAAAAATATTATTATTGCAGATCCTACTGTGTACTTAAGGATTATTTTCCAATTAACTAATAAAATGTGAATAATATCATGCAATGTCATTTCATCACCTCGTTGCAACAATTACAGCTGCAGATGCAGCAACAATAGCTGCCAACTGTGCAAGTATAGTTAATACATCTGTGAATACTGCCCAGAATTCTGGACCTGGTGGATTTTCGGGAATCCATATTGTGTCACCAGGTCTAAGCATCTTTACATCGTCTGCTTCTACCCATTCACCTGTTTTGGCTTTTATTACTCTGACATCATTTTCCAGAGCTCGCCAGCCAAAACCACCCGCCAATTTAATATAATCATTAATGGTTAAGGTTGAGTCATAAATTATTTTTCCTGGATTTACTACTTGTCCGAGCATTATAATATAGTTCTTCTTTTCAGGAACGAAAATCAAATCATTTTTTCTTAAAATAATATTTTCATCTAGATCGTCTTCTTTAAAAAGACTAACAAAATCCACAACAACCGTCCCTGATTGTTGCCTTGATTTTGCTTTATAGTAGTCGTATTCATCGTCCGTCATATTTTCAATTGGTATTGTCTTCAGTCTCTCATATTCTGGATCAGTTTCTTCAACGTCCATGGTTCTGCTAACAGATGCTTCAGTTAAAGATGCTTCAGGTAAAAAGCCACCAGCTTCCTTGATTATCTCTTTAAGTGTAGTTGAATTTTTATTAATCTTATACCATCCGGGATAGCTTACATATCCATCTATCACTACGTAATTATCAATTAAGTATTCGGGAATCTGTCTAATAATCACTTGATCTTTATTTTGCAGAACTATATCTAGTTCCTCAAATTGATCATACGAATAATACTCACTAACCTGTGTTTTGCCATCTTCAACAAATCTAACTAATTCAATCGTATCTTTTCTGGCTTTGTATGTAAAGCCACCTGCCAGTTCGATAAGATCTCTGATTGATTCTCCTGAACGAAATTCATAAAGTGCAGGATAAATAATTTCTCCGCTAATTCGAACTACTTTATCTATCTTGTCAACAAGGACTGCGTCTCCTTCAAGAAGGAATGGATTGTTTGAATAATCACCGAATCTTAAAAATTTAAGCAAGTCATAACTTTTTATTTCATTATCTCTCGAAATAATTTTGATATTTCTAATATCAGAGGTTTCTTTTATCTCTTTCATTTTGGTAATTAAGTCCATCAATCTTGAATTAGCATACATCACAAAGACTGAAGGTTTAATCACGTTTCCGATGAGTGAAACTTTAATCATTCGAAAATCAACTAGCGAAACAAAGATGTCAACATTTTTATAATATTGTAAAATCGTTTCAGTGATTTTGGTTTTCGCATCAGCTAGTGTGGAATTTTTTAAATCTATTCCGCCAACACGTGGAATATAAAGCCAGCCTTCCTGATCAATTATCAAATAACTAGATACTTCCATTACTCCGCTAATCGAAATAAATAACTTATCGCCCGGTCCTACTCTATATTCATCAGGATTTATTATTCCATCAGTTGCGATCATTGGAACTGAAATATTCTGACTTAAGGAATCCTGAAAGAATCGTTCAGGGTAATTTGGTAATTGCTGAGGAAAAACTTTCTGAGAAAATATTATTGCTAAAACAAGCAAAATTGATGACTTAAAATTCATTTAGATATATAGATGTGGAAATAAAATATTGGTTTAAAAATAATAGACATAACCTTACAAGAAAATTATGAAATAAATGTGCATCATCAAATTTTTAATGAAACTTTTCTTAAAGTAAACAATGAAACCAGAATAACTAAGATAGGGCCTGTCAAAAATATAATCAGCATGTATTCAATATGATATTTATTCAAAATACTATCAAAGACTTCTATATTGGATATATATTGGTAAAAAAAATTGATTAGTAGAAACGCTAAAACACCTGAGATAATACCGGCAATGAGACCATTCAACAACACAGGAATTTTTATGGTCGATAGTTTTGCCCCGACAAGTTTCATCGTTTCAAAATCAATCATTCTGGAATTAATGATCAATCTTATAGTTGCATAAATCAAATAGATTGCTATCAAAGCAAATAAACCAGTAATGATAAAAAGATAAATTTTAACAGCATCGATATAATTCAACATTCTGTAAACAAAACCTTCTTTGAACACAACTTCTTCAACATCTTTCAAACCAGACAAATCCTGAACTATCTTATTTATAGAATCATTGAATGCATAGTTCTCTGCAATGCTAACAACGAATGAAGCCGGCAATGGATTATAATCAAGAATCTTTTTGAAGTCTTCCCCAGTTTCACTAATAAACTTCTCTGCTGCATCGTCTTTGCTGATGAACTTAACTTCATTTGCGTAGGTTTTACTCTTCAATTCATTCAGCAGTTTTTCCTGATCTGCTTTACTGACCGAAGAATTAAGGAAAACATTTATTTTAATATTCGATTTTAAAATTGATGAATAGTAGTTGGAAAGATTAATTGTAATAAAACTGAAGAGAATTAGAAGAACACTTATAGTTAAACCAACGGTCGTAAGAGCAAAAGTTGTTTTTGCTGATTTGATGGAGCGAAAAGCTTCAGAAAAATAAAATAAGATCATTTTATTCAGTTTACAAGTAATTATTAAAAATTAGATTCATCAATCCACCTTGTCATATACCATTTCTTTGTAAACGCATCCTGTTGCAACGAAACGTTAACCCGTCCATCAATTCTTACAACATCTGTTGGATTGAATGTAATATTAAGATTAAAAGTTCTTACTACCGTTGCATTCAATGAGTCAATTGTGCTTAAGACAATATTATTCCAAATTAAGTCAAGTCGTTGAGAATTTTGGAACAGGCCGTTTGTGGTTCTCATTTCTTCATCTCTCCCCCAATTCACATCGTAACCCAGCTCATAGTCTCTATAAGTAAAAGTAAAATCAGGACTGATCAGACTGCCATATATAAGGGTGTCTTTAAATGAATAGGCATATTGAAAATTCTGAAACAAACCTTCAATTGTTGTTTGATCAGATATCGGAGGACCACTTCCATCAATATTTTCATCAAGCTTTGGAGCAAACGGATTTGTGCAGGAAGCGACAAATAATAAAATTAAGATGATTATGAATAGAGTAACTAACTTAAATTTTTTAAAATAAAAAAAAGAAGTACAAAGTATTTATATCTTTGACAGTATTGCAGCATTATTATTATTTAATATCTCGTTTTTAGTTTACTAACCTTAAGTGAATCAATTCTTCCAATAATCATAAACTTCGTTCGAACAAAAATACTTTTCCCTCACTTTTTTTTATTACGAATCCTTCGTCGATAATTTTCTTAATTAATTCAAATTTATAAGATTCTCCATAAAATTGAGGGTGAAATTCAATAAGAATTAATTTTATTGAGGATGGAAAATTAGGTTTTTGATCAAGTATAATTTTTTCACTTCCTTCAATGTCGACAACTAAAACAGTAGGTTTTAAATTAAATAAATTAGAAATTTTTTTAATGTCATATATTGAATTATTAACATTTTCAACTTTTTTTGAATAATTAAAGTGAATTTTACCTTCCAGACTGCTTCCAGATTGGTCAAATTTTATTGATTCAATCATATTTGCAACTTCTGCAACCGGGAATGCAAAACCTGTTAAAATTTTTGTATTGTGATTGTTTTCAAGCCAATACCTAGAATATGCACTAATTTTTTCGGATGCTTCTACTGAAATCACTTTGCCACTAGGGCCAACTTTGTTAACTAAAATTGCAGTTAAAATACCGATGGACCCCCCCATTTCAATTACAGCTTCTCCATCTAAATTACAAGATCTGATCAAATTCCTTTCAGATACTTCATATTCGCCTTTCTTAAGTATAAGCTTTATCCCAAAACCATATGGTGCTCCTCGTAATTTAATTTTAGCATTATCAATAATAATATATTCCGGCCAAATAAATTCCGGGACAATAAATTTTAAGATATATCTACGCAGACTAGATATTTTTTCAAATGTTAAATTTTTCATATCAAGCTCATTGAATTTCTATAAATAGAATTCAAGCTTTAGTTCACTCCAGCTTTTTGAAGTTTGCGTTGCTATATCTTCCCAATAATAAATAACCCAGGCAGCATTAATATCTGTAATCATAAGAAACCTAAGATTACCTTCATAAATCACGGAAATAGAATTTTGTTTAGGGACACTTATTAAATATTTAGCTGAATAAACAGCACTATCAGCCTGCAATTCATATTGTTCATCTGAAAAAGTCAGCGTTATTGGAACATCCTGTGGAACTCTAATAACTAAATTATTGAAATATTGAAACTCCTGAGAGATAGTCCAGTCGATTGGAAAATTGTTTATAACATTATTTGAAGGAATAAAATAAAAGTTGCGATCAACTAATGGTGAACCAGAGGAAAAATTTTTCTTGTAATCGTTTGAATTTTTATCCTTGAAAGAATTTTTCAAATTTTCAATGACATCGGTTGGTTCAATCGGAACTCTATAACTTGATTTTGATTCATCAGGACTTTGCGGATCTCTTGACTCAAATATTTCACAGGCCTGTAATACTAAAAAGAAGGAAAAACACCATATCGATAAGGAAGTTTTCATTTCTTTGCGAAGATAATCAATCTTGGAGATGATTCTTTGTTGAAATTATTTCCATAATAGTCGCCGTATTCTTTTAAGATTATAAAACCAGCCTTTTTAATGTATGCGATCATTTCATCATAACTATATAATCGCACTGACTCGTAAAATTCTTCAACTGACCCGCTATTTTCAAGAGTGATATTTTTGACAACTCTGTTACCTTGAATAGATCCTATTCTGTGTAATTCGCATACCATTTTCCGAAAAGACTGAAGTCGGTATCAAATTTTTTACTAAATAGTTTTTATTAAAATAATCGATGACAAAATATCCTCTATCAATTAACAAATCATACGCTTTTAATATTACACGAAAATTTTCTTCATCATTATCAAAATAGCCGATACTCGTAAACAGATTTAGGGCAAGATTAAATTTCTGTGTTGTCTTAAAATCTAAAATATCAGAAAGAACAAAATCTATTTTAACATCATTTTCCCTAGCATTTTCCTTTGCATCTGAAATCAGCCTTTGGCTTAAATCAACAGCTGAAACATCATATCCTCTTTTAGCGAAATTAATTGCGTGTCTTCCTGAACCACACGCCATATCAAGTATTTTAGAATCAGATTTAATACTAAGACTTTGAACAATTAAACCAACTAATCTTGCTGCTTCACTCTCATCTCGATGGCTATATACTTTAAGATAATTTTCTGAATTAAACCAGTCCTTATACCAACTCATAATGAACTTCTATTTAATATTGCACGACCAATTGTAGCATCATCTGCAAATTCCAGATCACCACCTATTGGTAAACCTCTTGCAATTCTCGTAACATTAACTTCAAGTGGTTTCATTAATTTGGCAAGATAAAGCGAAGTTGTTTCTCCTTCTGTATCTGGATTTAGAGCAAGAATTATTTCTTTGATATTCTTCTTCTTCGAATCTTTTTAACAACTCTTTGATATGTAGCGAATCCGGTGTAATTCCTGATAATGGAGAGAGCACGCCACCGAGAACATGATACAATCCTCTAAACTCGTGAGTTTTTTCTATCGCAATAACATCACTTGCTTCTTCAACAACACAGATAACCGACGTATCTCGTTTTTCACTATTACAGATGTTGCAGAGTTCTTCTTCAGATAGATTAAAACACCTTGAACAAAACCTTAGTTTAAGCTTTAAATCTTTAACGGCTATAATAAGATTATCAACCTGTTGCTCATCTGATTTTAACAAATAAATTGCAAGTCGTTGAGCAGTCTTTCTTCCGATGCCGGGAAGTTTGCTCAACTCTTCAATAGCAATTAAAAGTGGTTCAGCAATTTGCAATTTAAAGTCCAGGAATATTCATACCCGGAGGGATCATACCTTTAGTTACTTTTGCCATTTCCTCTTCGGCTAATTTCGCTGCTGATGAAATCGCTTTATTTACCGCTGCAACCACAAGGTCTTCCAGAATTTCTTTTTCTTCTTTATCTATAACCTGCGGGTCTATTTCTAATGTTATGATCTCTTTGTTTCCATTTGCAGTCGCTTTTATCATTCCGCCACCTGCTTCTTCTGATACTGTAAGATTACCAAGTTCACCTTGCACTCTTTGCATCTCCTCCTGCATTTTCTGAACTTGCTTCAACATTCCCTGCATTCCACTTTTCATTAAAATCCTCCTGAATTAAATCAATTTATGTTTATTTTTTATGATTATTTTATTCAAATATACTACAATTGATTGACTTTGTATACGTAAAATTCCTAACTTCAATACCTAATTAATAAAGAGGAGTTCTGAGTTTTTTCAAAATGATTTCACAGGATAGCAACAAATCGAATACAACCGGATCACAGCAAGATATTAGGTTGGTTGAGTATCATGATTACTTTATTACTCAAAAGAAAAAAAAGGTAACTTCAAAAAATCTTGGAGAGAAAACCGCCTTACTCAACAGTTATTTTTTTGAATACTTTAAAGGATACAATATACCTTGTGCCTTTATAAAAAAAGGAGACAAGAAAAAACTTCAATTTCTAAAATTTGAAGAATTCCCTTTCCACATAAAAATAATTAATTCAGCGGATATAAGAACCGCAAAAATTTTTTCAATTAAGGCTGGTTCTTCACTTCAGCTTCCGATCCTTGAATACCATTACGGAGATCTAAAAGATTCAGTAATTACTGAAAGTCACATCATATCTTTTGACCTTTGTTCCTATGATGATTTAAAGTTAATTAACCGACTCTGCTCAAAGATCAATGCAATCGTAAAATCTTTTTTTGAAAGAAGAAACCTCTTACTGCTTGAACTAACCTGCATCTTTGGTAAATTTGAAGACAAGATTTATTTAGTTGATGATTTTTCTCCATTAAGTATCAAAGTATCAAGTAACAAAAGCGAAGAAAAATTGCCTGATCCGTATAAAATTGAAACAGCAGCTCAAATGAAGAAATACTCTGACTTCCTCTTAAAACTGACGAACGGAGATTAGATGTTCACAAAATACGGTTACACAACAATCGGAGTTGTTGCAGTTATTACCCTCCTGCTTATAACATTAAGTTTTTTTATTCAGAATAATCCATTAAAAGTAACGATTTTACTATTCGCTGCAATCATCCTTTTTCTAACACTGAATTTTTTCAGAGACCCTGAAAGAAAAACTCCGAATGAAAGTGGAATTATTGTTGCACCTGCTGACGGAAAAGTAATTGTTCTCCGGGAAAACATAGCGAATTCATTTATTGGGGAAAATTGCAATCAGATTTCAATTTTTATGTCTCCCTTAAATGTCCATGTGAACAGAATTCCGATTAGTGGAAAGGTCGAACATCTTAAATACTATGAGGGGAAATTTATTGCGGCTTTTGAAGATAAAGCATCAGAAAATAATGAGAGAATGGAAACCGGAATTATTACTGACAATGGTAAAGTCCTGTTTACACAAATAGCAGGTTTTCTTGCAAGAAGAATAGTCAATGATTTGAAGATTGGTGATAGTGTGATTATTGGGAACAGATTCGGAATGATAAAATTTGGAAGTAGGGTTGATATTTTCGTTCCGGGGAATTGGACACCAGTGGTTCAAATGAATGAAAATGTTTACGCCGGTGAAACCATTTTATTCAAGCTGAAAAATTAATGAACCGACCACGCCTGACTCCCTCTGTGATCCCAAACCTGTTTACATCCCTTAACATGTTCTGCGGATTTCTTTCTATTATTAGTGCATCAGAAGGAAATTATATTTATTCAGCCTGGTTAATTTTTACAGCTGCTATTTTTGATGCTCTCGATGGATTGGTTGCACGTTTGACAAATTCATCAAGCGAGCTTGGTGTTGAACTTGACTCTCTTTCAGATATTGTAAGCTTCGGTGCAGCACCATCATTTCTTCTTTATAAATCTTTTTTCTATTCGATGGATACCTGGGGATTAATTATAAGTGCAATGCCATTAATTGCAGGTGGATTCAGACTCGCACGATTCAATATGCAATTGGTTGGATTCTCAAAATCTTTTTTCCTTGGTCTACCTATCCCTTCTTCAGCTTTAACAATCGCATCATTTGTTCTGGCATTTTATAATGAGGGCTATCCAAAACCAATTTCAGATTTTATAGCTCCGATGGTTTTAGTTCTATCATTTTTAATGGTTAGTAATATCAGGTATGAGACACTTCCAAAAATTTCATTCCAAAGCATTAAAGAAAAACCTTATCATTTTATTTTTTTAATTGCATCCGCAGATTCTTGTAGTGTTTATGTATAAGAAAGGATTGTTCCTTGTTTTTGTATTCATGATACTGATTGGTATTTTGAGGCACCTTTACAAATTGATTACTTCACGCTCAAACAATAACTAAAAATACATAAATATGTTCAAAGCAAAAGTTCTGATCAAAAGAAGAAAAACCATTCTGGATCCGCAGGGAAAAGCAGTTGAAATTGGTGCAAAACATTTGGGCCTTGGTAACATAAGAAACACTCGCATCGATAAGTATATTGAGTTCAATATTGATACAAAAAATAGAAAATCTGCTGAAGATGAAGTCAATGATTATTGCAAAAAACTTCTTGCTAATCCAATTATGGAAGACTTCGAATTTACTTTGGAAGAGGTAAAATGACGAGTGAATTGAAATCTCGAATTCGTGGAAAGTCACCGAAATTTGGAGTAGTTGTTTTCCCCGGTTCAAACTGTGACCATGATACATATTATGTTCTTAAAAAAATTCTTGATCTCGATGTTATCTTTCTCTGGCATAAACAGGCAACTTTGGAAAACTGCGACGTTATTATTCTTCCCGGAGGATTTTCATATGGTGATTATTTACGAACAGGAGCCATTGCTAAATTTTCACCAATAATGAATGAGGTTGTTAAGTTTGCAAACAACGGAGGATATGTTCTTGGTATTTGTAATGGATTCCAGATTTTACTTGAAGCTGGTCTTCTTCCCGGAGTGATGGTAAGAAATGAATCACTCAACTTTGTTTGCAAAGATGTACATCTCAAAATTGAAAATAAAGAAACAGTATTTACAAAAGGCATCAATGAAAAAAGCTCTTTAAAGATTCCAATAGCTCATGGAGACGGTAATTATTTTGCTGATGAAGAAACGTTAAAAGAGATTGAGGATAATAATCAGATAGTTTTCAAATATTGTTCGAGTGACGGATCGATTATAAATGAATCAAATCCTAACGGTTCGATTATGAATATTGCAGGAATTATGAATAAACAAGGAAATGTAATGGGGATGATGCCTCATCCTGAGAGGAGCAGTGATTCAGTATTGGGAAAAACGGACGGAAGTCTTATTTTCAGAGCAATGGTTAATAACATTTTAAACTAAGAGGAAATATTATGTTTGGAAATTTAGGCGCTGGTGAGATAATTCTTATAGTACTTGTAGTACTCTTATTATTCGGTGCAAAAAAGATTCCTGAACTTGCTCGTGGAATTGGTAAAGGTATGAGTGAGTTTAAAAAAGGTATCAAGGATGTTGAAAAAGAAATTAAGTCCACAGATACTGAAACAAAAGAGGTAGACGAGAAGAAATCTTAGTTCTCAATTAGTGAGCCTGCCTGATGATAGGTAGGTTCGTGGCAAAATAAGCATAACCACTTATTCACTAATTATCATACCGTCCGATTTATTACCCATCCTTAGGAGAGGTCTTTTCATTTTCTTAAATTTGCATGTTAATTTTTCAAACGCAACTTCAAATCAGGGATAAAAATCTATGAGCATTCTTGTAAACAAACAAACACGGCTTGTTGTTCAGGGAATAACAGGCGGTGAAGGTTCTTTCCATACACAGCAAATGATTGAATACGGAACTAAAGTAGTCGCAGGTGTTACTCCAGGCAAAGGAGGAACAAAACATCTCGATGTGCCAGTATTTAATACAGTTGCTGAAGCTGTCAAAGCAAAAAAAGCTAATACATCTGTAATATTTGTACCACCTGCATTTGCTGCAGATGCAATTCTTGAGTCAGCAAATTCTGGAATAAAAGTTATTATCTGTATAACGGAAGGAATTCCCGCTGCAGATATGTTAAAAGTTTATAATTCAATTAAAGAAAAAGGTTTAGTGTTAGTCGGACCAAATTGTCCGGGAGTTATTTCACCGGGACAAGCTAAAGTCGGAATTATGCCGGGATTCATTCATAAAAAAGGAACTATCGGAATTGTATCGCGAAGTGGAACTTTGACTTATGAAGCAGTAAAACAAATTGTTGATGTTGGTTTTGGCCAATCCACTGCAGTTGGAATCGGTGGCGACCCGATTATAGGATCAAAATTTATTGATATTATAAAATTGTTTAATGAAGATCGAGACACTGAAGGAATTGTAATGATTGGAGAAATTGGTGGAAGTGCAGAAGAAGAAGCTTCCGAATATATAAAGAAGAATGTGAAGAAACCTGTAGTCGGATTTATTGCCGGAAGAACAGCACCTCCCGGAAGAAGAATGGGACACGCCGGTGCCATCATCTCCGGTGGAAAAGGAACAGCAGCAGAAAAAATGGCTGCAATGAAAAAAGCTGGTATTCATGTTGTAGAAAACCCGGCTGAGATTGGTATTACAATGTTAAAAGCTCTTCAAAAGAAGAAAAAGAAAAAAGTTGCTGCAAAAAAACCGACTACAAAGAAAAAGAAATTGTTAAAAAACTCTTCAGTCAAAAAGAAGAAAAAATAATATTGATAGATATATTTTCAATCCCACAACATCGGGTTTGAATTATATCTTGTAAAGAAGGAGAACAAATTGAGCAATAAAACATTAGCCATAATAAAACCTGATGCCGTTCAGAAAGGCCACACTGGCGAAATCATTTCAATGATAATTAAAGCAGGCTTTAAAATTAAAGCGATGAAAATGACCCATCTGACTAAATCATCTGCTGAGGGATTTTATGCAATCCACAAAGAAAGACCATTCTTTAAAGACCTTGTTGCGTATATGACTTCTGACCCTTGTATTCCAATTGCTTTGGAAAGAGAAAATGCAGTAGAAGAATACCGAAAGCTTATTGGCGCAACAGATCCTAAAAAAGCTGCTGAAGGAACTGTTAGAAAATTATTTGCGGTTGATATTCAGAATAATGCTGTTCATGGTTCTGACTCTGATGAGAATGCAGAAAAAGAAATTGGTCATTTCTTCTCAAAAGATGAACTGCTGAATAATTTTTCTAATTAAAGAAATCAAATCCCGGAATTCTGAATTAATTAAAGATAATCTTTTAGATTAGTATAATTTTATTATTAAGGAAAACAATGAAGAAACTATTAACAATCACCTTGCTGGCAATTTTCATTTTTGCATCTTGCCAAAATGAAAAGAATGAAAATGAGAATGAGACGGAATCATCAAAGGAAATGACTTCTTCTTTTGACAGTACAGCGTTGAAAACAACTACTATTGATACAGACGAAGACCGACCATTTTTATTCAGGTATAAATTTGTAGCAGGCGAAACTTTTAAATACCGCTTAACTACTATCGCTAAGAGCGAGCAAACCATAGTAGCTGATACAACTATGGCTGAGAAAATGAGTCAGACAATCATTTTTATTTTGAATTTCAAAACACTTTCTCTGGATGAGGATAGTGTTGCTGAACTGGAATGTACTTTTAGTTCAGTAAATCTTAAAGCAAATGCCCAAGGAAATGACGTGACATATCAATCCGGAGCGCAAATGGATTCAACTGAAAGAGTTAAATTTGCAGAGTATGAATCACTCATAAACAATCCGTTTAACTTAAGAGTTAGTAAACTTGGGGCGATAATCGATATTTACAAAGCCGACAGAATTATGAATAAATTTCTTGAATTACGCGGATTATCCGATTCATTGAATGCTCAGCAAAAAGTTATGGCTTCGCAGGATTTAACTAACCAATCTATAAAACCACTTGTTTCCCAGATTTTCCGCGAAGTGCCTGAAGGCAAAATGGATGTGGATACAACATGGAATCAGAAACGTGAATCAAAACCAATTATGGTCTTCCAGGTTGATTATGAAAATCAATACAAAGTAGCAAGTCTTGAAATGCTGGGCGATGATAAGCTGGCTGTTGTAACCGGTTCTGTGAAGACGAATGTTATTGGGGATCCGAATTACACTGAAAGAGGAATTAAATATAATTTTGATAAACCCAATACAATTGCCACGGGAAAAATTTATTTTAATTTGAATAAGGGGATGGTGCAGAAAAGCAGAACTGAATCTCGCATTGAAAATGGTTACAGAATGGAGATGCCTACTCCTGAAGGAATTCAAAAAGCGAGCGCAAAAGAAATTGGTACGAACATAAATGTTATCGAGCTGCTTTAATACCTACTAATCCTAAATTAAATTAGAGCAGGCAGTTTGCCTGCTCGGTTTATTTTTACCTTCTTAAACCTACCGAAGGAATTATTTTCTATCTCCCACTACCCTGCTTTTATTTAACTTCAATTTTGAGTGAATTATAGCCAAAATATTTGGTTAAGTATTTGATAAGATAACCAATAAATAAAATTAGGAGATAAAAAGTGAAGAAATTATTAATATTTATACTATTAGCTGCGGGAGCTTATTTTGCCTATGAATACCTTCTCAAAGATAAAACCGTGCTGGAAATCAAAGCAGATAAATCTATCATCAACAGAACATTCAATGGATATTGATGCACCTGCACTTTCTCCTTCCAAATTTGCTTCAGTTCAAGGGACGGTTAAGAATGTAAGCGATAAAACTGTTACAAATATTGTTTTAAAGTATAAGTTGAATGCTCAGCCTGTTGAAGCACAAATTGGTCAATTAGAACCCGGAGAAACAAAAAAATTCTCTACACAGAGTGTAAGAATGACGCACGTTGAAGTTACATTCTTTCTTGAAAATATGAGTTATGAGTGAGGGTTTGTTACAGTAGTCATTCTGAGCCCTGATTCATCGGGTAGATTCGTGAAGAATCTGTCTATTAGATTCGATTCTTCAGATGTCATCTAGCCTGCCGAAGCAGGCAGGATTCTGTCACCTTCGAGGACTCAGAATGACAGTCTCAATTTCACTTCAACAATATCATCTTACCTGAATCGCTGAATACTGGAATGTTCCTGTCATTGTAAACGTGAATCATATAAAAGTAAACTCCGGTTGCAATGTCGCTGTATGTTTTTCCCATCGGGACTTCAAAACTGTTTGCTCTGCTTCTCTCTTCTGAATTTGGATGAAACAATACTTCGTAATATCCTTTCTCCTGCCACTGGTTTACCAATACTCTCACCAACTCTCCTTTTACATCATAGACATACAGTTTTACATATCCTCCTTCTTTCAGTCTGTATGGAATTACTGTTGAAGGATTAAACGGATTCGGATAATTACTCAACAGTCTGTAACCATCATATCCTTTTGGTGGATGTTCTGCACATTCCTGTTACCAATACAACTATTTCTTCACTTGGGTATGATTGATTTCCCTGGTTGTCGAATGCTGTAATTACATAATAAAATCTTGTTTCTTTGTTTACAGGTGGAAGATTATCATAAAACACTGTGTCCGGTGTTTCTCCCACTATCTTTGATGAATCATAAATGACTATTGTAACTGTATCCCTGTAAATCCTGTAATGTGAGAAATCTGCTTCTGTGTTTTTATTCCAGGTTAGTTTTACAAGTCCTTCCTCTACTGTGGCAGTAACATTATGAGGTGGACGAGGAGCTAAATCCTGGTAAGTGTATGTCCAGCCGTAAGGACCACCATAAAGCCCAATATCACTTCTGCTTCCGTCTCTGTCAAGAATATTTGGGTCACCTGCATCTATTAAAGGTGAATATTTCTGAAGATGAAAATCCAGTTCTCCTTGGGTTGTGTCATCATTTACTATCATCGGGTCAACTGAGAGGTTCGTTGTATCAGGAGTAAAACCATAATAGTTTACATCGTTATTCCATAGGTTGTTATATTGAAAAACTAGGTTTTGTGTTGAGAATGCTTCTACTCCTCTTTCTGAATTCGTTACGACATTATTTTTTGAAACATCATCAGAGCCTATGCTTAGTACAAATTCTGATTTTGTGGATGATCAAAGTTTCCAGTTACATAGTTATTATAGAGTAATAAGATATTGTATCCAGGATTATATATTGCCTCAATCCCTGGATCTCCTATGATTAAATTATTATAAACTATTGTTGAATCTGATGTAACTCAGAAGAGATACCAGTACTACCACTTTTTAAGATAATAGTGTTGTTTTTTATCGTTGGGCTTGCACCAATAGTTTTATGTAATACCTATCGCCTAATCGTCTCAATATAATTTGAATCAATTAATAGGCGTGTAATTGTTGTAAATGCAGTTATGATAAATACCACTTCCGCCTGTCTCAGTTAAAGTAAAAATATCATTCTTTCTTACTTTTGAGTTTGAATTTACAATACTTATTCCTCTTCTAACATTAGTAAAATAGTTATTATAAATTTCTATATTGGAATAGTATAAATAAATGCCTGAATTAGCGTGTGAAAATTTATTTAATGTTATTAGACCACTTTGACCCATTGAGTAAATACCATAACCATAATCAAAATTATTGGAAGCAAGAATATAAAATCCCTTTACTAGGCAACTGTCCTTCATCTCTATAGTTCGTGATCCTGACACTGCAAAATTTCTTGTGTCCACGATGCAAGAATCAGTTCCTGCTCCAATGAGTGATAACCCCGGTATCATCACAACCTGTTCCTGGTAAATTCCATTGGCTACGTAAATTGTATCGCCAAAGACACAAATGTTAATGCACTTTTGTATGCTGTCTGCTGCTGTTTCCCAGGTTAAGTAAGGTGGTGTGCTGTTTCCGGTTTTGCTTACGAATCTTACGTAGCGTTAAGCGGTAGGCTATAAGCTGTAAGCAGAAAAATGGTCAGTAAAACTATGTTATAAATTTTGTTTTTCATTTTCATAGTTTTTTACTTTTTATATTTAGATTCTTTCACCCAAACTCCGTTTGGATCCTTCAGAATGACAGTACTGTTGTCACTCTGAGTCCCGCTTTAGCGGGAGAAAGAGTACTCTGGAGATTCTTCAGTCATTTCATTCCTTCAGAATGACAGTCGAATTGTCACTCTGAACGTAGTGAAGAGTCTATTTCTCATAACCCTTCACTTAAATCTTTCCATTCAGGATTCATCTGATCGATTAAATTTAATTTCTTCTGACGCAACCAGCCTTTTATTTGCTTCTCTCTCCTTATTGCATCGTCAGCTTTATTGAACATTTCGAAGTAAACTAATTTATTGATCCTATATTTCTTCGTGAATCCATCAACTAATTTGTTTTTATGTTCATATACTCTTCTATTTAAGTTGTTAGTGATACCGGTGTAAAGAGTTTTTGAATTATTCGTCATTATATAAACGTAATAGTCTTTCATAATTAGATTCTTCGGTCGCTACGCTCCTTCAGAATGACAGTCTGTTGTCACTCTGAACGAAGTGAAGAGTCTCGGAGATTCTTCGGTCGTTTCACTCCCTCAGAATGACAGAACGATGTCATCCTGAGTGAAACGAAGGATCTCAGAATAACGGTTCATTAAAACTATTTCTTCTCCCTCACAACAACTCTCATTCCTTCTACTTCGGTAACGACAATTGGTTTTCCGTTCTCGATGTATTCTGAATCGGCAACCACATCAACTCTTCTTCCACTAAAATCAGCAGTACCAGCCGGTCGGAGAGTCGTTAAAGCAACTCCTTCTGCACCAAGCAATTCGGAAAGATTTGAACGAGATGTATAACCTGCATCGGCTTTTTCTTCTTCAGATAGAACAAATTTCTTGAAGAAATTTGATTTGGGCAGAAATCTTGCAACAAGGAAAATAAGAATGAGCGCAGCAACTAATCCAATTGTTAGTCTTATAATCGCCATAGAAATTGCATCAAAATCCAGAAACGGATCGGCACCCAGCATTGATAAAAAGAGAGAGACAATTATCAGGGCTATTCCACTGATTCCAGCAACTCCAAATCCAGGAATTACAAAAACTTCAAGTAGATATCAATCCAAGTCCAACAACAAACATTAAAATTTCAATGATCGAAGCAAGCTGAAGTATGTAAGCTGATCCAAAAAATAAAGAAAGAGCAACAATAGCAGCAGTACCGGGCAAACCCCATCCCGGAGATTTGATCTCTGCCATCAATCCAAATATTCCGATCATAATTAAAATTGAAGAAATGATGCCATTATTTAAAAAGCGAACTACTTCTTCTGCCCAATTTGATTTTTGATAAATTATTTCCGCATCCTGTAAATTGTAAATTGCATATACATCATCGATATGTTCTAATAAAGTGTCGGCAATTCCATACTTTAATGCTTCCTCGGAAGTTAATGTTACAAGCTGTGTTGAATCAACCAAGCCGGGAATAACAATTCTTTCATCAACCATTCCCTCAGCAATATTAACGGGTCTATCGTTTTTCTCAGCAGTTGACCTCATTTCTGATCGCATATATGATTGATACTTCTCCCCTACTTTTTCGCCTGTCTGATCAACGACTGTTGCGGCTCCAATTGAGCTTCCGGGAACCATAATAATTTTTTTGCAGGATAAAGCGATGAGTGCACCCGCAGAAATTGCGCGGTTATTTATGAAAGCGATTGTGAGAAGATCAGTTCCAATTATTGCATCTTTAATTTGAGTCGCTGCATCTACTCTTCCACCAAAAGTATTGATCTTAAAAATAATGGCTTCGGCATTATCTTTCTCAGCATCTGAAACAACCCTGCTAAGATACGGTGAAAGTCCCAGATCAATTTCTCCATCTATGTATGCAATGTGAACTTTCTTCTGTGCATTCAAAAGAATGGTGGAGGAAATCAAAAATAATATTATTAATTGAATCGTCTTCATTTTTTACCTGTATTCATTGTTGAGAACTAAAATGAAATTCATTACAGTAAAAATAGATTGTTTATGACTAATAGTAAATGCAGATGAGAAAAGTTCTCAACGGGATCTGCAGTTTTTGTAAATTAGCATTATCCCGTTGATAAAGAATATTAAGCGTAACTAGCTATTTTAATCAGTTTACTTAGGTAGAACGGTTGTTATCGCAGAGCGATCAACTTTAATTTTTACATTATCACTAATTTGAAGCAGTGCCGTTTTCTCTTCAAGTCCGGCTATAACACCGTATATTCCACCGTTGGTAACTACCTTATCGCCTTTTTCAAGATTTGATAGCAATTTTTGTTTTTCTTTAGCACGTTTTTGCTGTGGTCGGATAATCATAAAATAAAAAATTAAAAATATAGCACCGAACATTATTAATGTGCTGATTAAACTGCCGCCGCCTTCTCCTCCTCCTGGAGACATTGCAAATAATAGTTCCAATTATTCCTCCATCCCGCTATCACGGGAATTATTTTTGATTGATATTTTTTCTATTGTTTTATTCTTCCATTCTTTGAACGAGCCATCAATTATTCTTTTTCTTGCTTCACTGACCAGCGAAATATAAAAATGCAGATTGTGAATACTTGCTAACTCCAAAGCTAATAATTCTCCCGCATTAAACAGATGCCTTAAATATGCTCTTGAATAATTTTTGCAAGTGTAGCAATCGCAATTTTGATCAACTTTTTCAAAATCTTCTTTGAATTTAGCATTAGTTAAAGTCAAAACTCCCTCACTTGTAAACAGAACTGAGTGCCTTGCATTACGTGTCGGCATTACACAATCAAACATATCAATACCGCGTTCAATTGATTCCAGAATATTTTCGGGTCTGCCAACACCCATTAAATATCTTGGTTTATCTTCAGGCATCATATCTGTCGTAAAATCAGTAATGTCATACATAACTTCCGCAGGTTCACCAACAGCTAATCCGCCAATTGCATATCCATCGAATTCTAACTTTTTCAATTCTGTTACTGATCTTTCTCTGAGCTCTTTGTAAGTGCTTCCCTGAATTATTCCAAAAAGAAATTGAGTGTGATCATAAAGTGGCTTGGATTTTTCAAATGCATCTTTGTTCAAAACTGCCCAATTACTTGTAAGCCCTGTTGATTTTTCAGCGTATTCGTAATCACAAGGATAAGGAGTGCATTCATCAAGGACCATCATAATATCAGAGCCAATACTCCTCTGAATCTGAATAACTTTTTCAGGTGAAAAAAAATGAGATGAGCCATCCAGATGCGATCTGAACTCTACACCATCATCTTTTAATTTTCTCAGGCTTGAAAGGCTATAAACCTGGTAGCCGCCACTGTCCGTAAGGATCGGTTTCTGCCAATTCATAAACTTATGTAATCCGCCAGCTTTTTCAAGAATTTCCGTTCCTGGTCTTAAATAAAGGTGATAAGTATTTGAAAGAACGATCTGTGCTTTAATATCGTGTTCAAGAAAATTCTGGTTGACAGCTTTCACTGTTCCTTGAGTACCAACCGGCATAAATGCAGGTGTTTCAACAATTCCGTGATCAGTTTGGAAATATCCAGCCCTTGCTTTGGAATTATTATCCTTTGATATAACCGAAAAATTAAGCAATCTGCCTGGTTGGTAATATTTTGAAATTTAAGTGAACAAATTTAAGGTAATTGAATGAAGGGGCAAAGATAAACTTAATAATTTCGTAATGTGAAATTATTTTAAGAACTTCTCTCTCTCAGCTTCAGTTGGAATTCTACAGCTCTCTTTTCTGCCGAACATCTTATATCTGTTTTTAGCTATTAAATCGTAAACAAAGTCTCTAAAAAAAACTGGGAGAATGATAAGTGGGAAGAGAATTTTTATAATACCATTTAGTTCTTTACAAATCATCAAAGCCGCAGTAGACTTAATGTAGACCTTCTCCCTTACTATCAGAAATAATGTATCAGGATTTGAAATGTCAATTTTAAATCTGTTTTTTAATTCTTTTGCATTTTCTGATTGCAAAGCTGCAAACCTGAATAGATCATTTTTATCTCTTCTGATTAGAAAGTTCACCCAGAAATTACAGAAGTTGCACACTCCATCGAAAAGGACAATCTGTTTTTCATTGTTCAATTTGAAGGATTGAGGAGAGATAATTTTACCAATTCAATTTTCTGGGCAGCTGCTCTTAGAATCTGAATATTAAAATTACCTATTGTATACACTTTCACCCTGGTTTGGAATTCTTCCGAGTTGAGTTGTTATAAAACCGGAAAGCGTTTCGTAGTTACCTTCCTCAATATTCAGGTTATATTTTTCATTAATGTGATCCACTTCGACTTTACCGCTGATGATATAGGTATCTTTTGAAGTGCGTCTACAGACATCATCCTGAATATCAAACTCGTCTTCAATTTCTCCAAAGAGTTCTTCAAGAATATCTTCGATAGTTACTATTCCAGCCGTTCCACCGTGCTCATCTACCACAATTGCAATTGAGTTTCTTTTTTCCAAAAAGTCATTCAACACATCAAAGCTTTTTTTGGTTTCTGGAATAAAACTTACTTCACGTAAAATATCTTTTATTGTTTGTGGAGCTTTAAATAAATCTTTGGCAAGAATCACTCCCTTAATGTTATCGAGATTATCTTTGTAAACAGGAAGCTTGGAAAACCCTGAATCGATAAATATAGAAAAAACTTCATTTATTTCTCCAGTAATTTCAACCCCAATCATTTCAGTTCTTGGAGTCATTGCTTCATAAACTCTCTGATCACCAAGTTCAATTACTTTATTTATCAATTCGCTGTCTTTTTTGTCAACGATTCCGGCAATTTCACTTTCTTTAACAAGTCCTTTGATATCTTCCTTATCGAACAGATGATATATGCTATCCGTTTTAATGCTTTCTGTTTGAACTATTTTATTTGAGAAATGCAGTAGTGACTTTAACAAATGGATAAAGAATATACGAAATAATACGAAGTGGTAATGATGTTAATAGAACCGCACGATCCGCAAGCTCCCTTGCCAGATATTTTGGAATAATTTCGCCAAAGAAAAGAATGACAACTGATAAAACTATAAGTACTGTAATTTCACTCCACCCAAAAAGTGAAGTTAAAAATACTGCACCCAAAGAGGCATAAGCTATATTAACTATGTTATTCCCAATCAGGATAGTTGAGAAGAAATTCTGAGGATAATTAATAAAATACTTTGCACTCAATGCTGCAAGATTTTTCTTTCTTGCTCGCACTTCAATTTTGAGTTTGTTAGCAACTACAAATGCCAGCTCAGTTCCGGAAAAAAAGGCACTCAGTACAACCAAAATTATCAGATATACAATTTTTTCATCCATAAGATCACTAATACTTCAAATTAATCAATTGCTTAATTATTCTGTACCTAACTAAATTATTTTATAAATAACTATTACTATAGCTAATACATAAAGAAGAACATTTATTATCATCGGTAAATCGGTGGCAAGTGTCCGCGTTGTATTTTCTCCTTTACCACTTATATACTCAAGGTACATAAATCTAAAAATTCCAAACACAACAAATGGAGTTGTATAAATAAGTCTTTCGGTATTAAATGCAGAAACTGTTCGGGGCGCAACTGTATAAAGTGCATAACAAATAATTACTCCCGCCGAAGCAACCGTTGCCATCTGGTCTGCAAAATTTAATGAATATTGACCTAAGACTTTTCTGCTTTGTGTCCCTGAATTATCAGTTAAAAGTACCAGTTCTGATCTTCTCTTCATTACACCAAGAAATAAGGAAATAAACATTGTTGTTAGTATCAGCCAACTTGAGATTGGAACCATGATTGCAAAAGCACCTGCAAGAACCCTGATTGAAAATCCGGCTGCAATCGAAAATACATCCAATAAAACCATGTTCTTTAACCAAAATGAATACATTACATTAAGTACTACAAATCCAACTACCAACAAAATAAATTTATAATTGAAATATGTCATTAGCCAAAAAACTAACACAAGCAAAAGTGATGCTGTAATTATTGCTGCTCGAATTGAGATTTGACCTGATGGTAAAGGACGATTTTTTTTAACAGGGTGTGCCCGATCAGCATCAATATCAACAATGTCATTTACAACATATATCGCACTTGAAGCTAGACAAAAAATAAAAAAAGCAAATAATGCTTCAAGAAAGAAAAATCCATCAAATAAATGCTGGGAAAATAATAGCGGAACAAAAACAAAAACATTTTTAACCCATTGATGAACTCGTATAAGGCGGAGAAATTTAAAAAGTTTCATTAAAAAACTACTATTTCCTCATAAGTTCCGAATACTTTTCTTAGCTCGCCAACCATTTCACCAAGAGTAACTTTATTGTGCGCAGCCTTTACAAATATCGGCATAAGGTTTTTCCCAGATTCAGTAGCATCTAATATCTCGGCTAAACTTTCATCAACATCATGCTGGCTTCTGCTTTGTTTCAAATTGGCAAGACGTTTCTTTTGTGCAATCTCAACTTCCGGAGAAATAGTTAAAATCGGAATTTCAATCTTTTCATTCTCTTCAACAAATTCATTTACACCAACTATAAATTTTTCTTTCTTTTCAACTTCCTTCTGATAGCGGTAAGCCGCATCTGCAATTTCTTTCTGGAAATAGCCAGATTCAATTGCAGGGATTACACCACCAATTGCATCTATCTGATCAAATATTTTATTTGTTTCGCTTTCCATTTTATCTGTCAAAGCTTCAACATAATAACTGCCGCCAAGAGGATCAATAGTGTTCATCACTCCTGTTTCATAAGCTATAATTTGCTGAGTCCGCAATGCTATTCTCACAGCTTTTTCACTTGGAAGTGCAAGCGTTTCATCCATTGAATTTGTGTGAAGTGACTGTGTTCCGCCAAGCACACCTGCCAAAGCCTGGAATGCAGTTCTTACAATATTATTTTCAGGCTGTTGAGCAGTCAATGTACAACCTGCAGTCTGAGTATGAAATCTCATCCACCAGGAACGTGGATTTTTTGCACCATATTTTTCTTTCATTCTGCGTGCAAAAATTCTTCGTGCTGCACGGTATTTTGCAATCTCTTCAAAGAAGTCGAGATGAGAATTAAAAAAGTATGAAATTCTCGGAGCAAATGCATCAACATCAAGCCCTCTTTCAATGCAGTCTTCAATGTAGGCAAAACCATCCGCCAGAGTATATGCAAGTTCCTGCACAGCGGTAGAGCCTGCTTCTCTGATATGATATCCGCTTACTGAAACAGGATTCCATTGAGGAACTTCATTTGTGCAGTATTCAATCATATCAGTGATGATTCGCATCGAAGGTTTCGGAGGATAAATATATTCTTTTTGAGCAATGTATTCTTTGAGAATATCATTTTGAAGTGTGCCCCGTAATTCTTTAAAGTCAATATTTCGTTCACGTAGCAACTGCAAGATACATTGCAAAGATCATTGCAGCAGGTGAATTAATTGTCATCGAAGTAGAAACTTTATCAAGTGGAATTTTATCAAAAAGAATATCCATATCCTTAATCGAAGAAACTGCAACACCGCAAATTCCGACTTCACCTTCACTCTGAGGTGAATCTGCATCCCATCCCATAAGTGTTGGCAAATCAAAAGCAACAGAAAGACCGGTTTGTCCTCGCTTTAATAAATAATGATATCTTTCATTTGTGTCTTCAGGAGTACCGAAACCAGCAAACTGTCTCATCGTCCAAATTTTTCCTCTGTACCCGCTAGGATGAATTCCTCGCGTGTAAGGATATTCACCAGGAAATCCGATATCATTCAGATAATTAATATTTTCAACATCATCGGGACCATACAAAGGTTCAATCTTTTCTCCGCTGACTGAAGTAAATTTCATTCCAGTGGTTTTTATGTGATTTTATTTTTTCGTCAAACTCTGCTTTTTTTTCAATGATATTTTTTATCAAGCATAAATTTTCTTTCTTTTGTTTGATAACGAATTTAAATCATTACTAAAGTTAAATTTAAGTTCTGCCGAATCTTCTGTCAAACTCATTTAATGGTATTTTAATAACTATCGGTCGACCGTGTGGACAAACATAAGGCATTGAAGTTGCAAAAAGCTGATCAATCAATAAACGCATTGCGCGTTCATCTAATTTATCTCCTGCTTTAATAGCTGTTTTACACGAATATGATTTTGCCAGGTTATCTTTTTGCTCAAGCTGTTTTTCTCTTTGATTATTAGAATATTCTTCCAGTAATTCAAAAAGAATCTGCTCCTCATTACCTTTTTTTATATCATCAGGAACACCTTCAATCTTGATTGTTTCTTTTGCCAAAAATTTTAGTTGAAATCCAAGTCTACTAAGATAAGGTTCCAACTCTTTGATCAAAGCCAATCTTGCGGGATCAGTTTTTATTTTTTTGGGAAACAAAAGCTGCTGAGAAAAAGGGATATCAGTTTCCATCCTGTTCAAAGCTTTTTCATATAAAATTCTTTCGTGCGCAACGTGTTGATCAATGATCATCAATCCTGATTTTATCTGTGAAAGAATATATTTGTTGTGAAGTTGAATTATGAAAGGCGATTCTTCAGATTTTTCCAGCGAGCTGTCGGTCGCTTTGTCATGCTGCATTTCCTTCTGTTCATTTCTGTTGAATGGAGGTGATTCAACATTTCCATTAGTTTTCAGAACTACATCATCAGTTATGCTTCCGAAGAGTAAATCAATTTCCTCATCAGAATATCTTTTAACTTCCGGCTTATATTTCTCACGTCCTGGTCTATCTGAAAAATCTCCTTTAGCCGATGGTTGAAACTTATTTACCATAAGTTTTTCTTCAGATGGATCATCTTCACTAAATACCATTGATGGGACAAGATCGTGAGAACCAAGACTTTTTCGTACGACTGATAAAACAAAATTGTAAATATCTTTTTCATCATCGAACTTTGCTTCAAGTTTTGATGGATGAATGTTTACATCGATTCGTTCAGGATCAATTTCAAGAAAAAGAATGAAGAAAGGATAATCACCCTTTTCAAGAATATTTTCGTAAGCAGTAAAGACAGCGTGATTTATACTCTTGTTTATGATATATCTTGAGTTAAGAAACAAATATTGTTCACCTTTTGTTTTCCTTAATAGGCTTGGTTTGCCAGCAAAGCCATGAATACTAATCAACTCAGTTTTTTCTTCAACCGGAACTAGAGCATCTGTCAGATTTTCTCCAAATACTTGACCTACTCTTTCCTTTAAAGAGCCTGGAAGGATAATCGAATACGTTATCGACACCATTAAGTAACTTAAAATCAATTGAAGGATGACTTAAAGCAATACGATTAAAAGTATCAACAATATGTTTGAATTCAGTTGTGTCTGTTTTAAGAAATTTTCTTCTGGCAGGAACATTAAAAAAAAGATTTTTCACGCGTGATACAAGTTCCTTTAGGAAATGATCCTTTATCAATTTTTACTTTTCCCTCTTCATCATTTTTGAGGATAGTCCCTATTTCCTCTTCATGCGTTTCACTTCTAATTTCAATCTGGCTAACAGATGAAATCGAACTTAAAGCTTCACCACGGAATCCCAAAGTATTAATTGCTTCAAGATCTTCAAATGCCTCGATCTTGCTTGTTGCATGTTTTTGAACACACATAACAAGGTCTTCTTCATTCATTCCCATTCCATCATCACACACCTGAATAAAATTCTTACCTGCACGTTTAATAATAACTTCAATATTTTTTGCACCGGCATCAATTGAATTCTCGATTAATTCCTTTACAACCGATTCTGGTCGCTGAACAACTTCTCCCGCCGCTATTTTACTAGCAATGTTTTCAGCTAATATTTTAATTCGTTTAGCCATTTTTCCTAATGTATTTCTTTATTTCAAACTTTTCTCTGTCTTCAGTTGAAACTAGCTGCCAGATTTCATTTTTAATTTCAGGAAATTTAACTTCACCTTCAGCTTCAAATTTCATGAAGGATAATATCAATTGATCTGCAAACGACATTGCCTGTTTGTAAATCTGTCCGCCACCAATTATAAATACGTTTTCAAATTTTTGTGATTTACAGTATTGAATTGATTCGTCGAGTGAATGATAAATTCTTGTTTCTTCAAATTCTGCTTTAAAATCTTTATTCCCTGTAACAATTATATTTTCTCGTCCTTTTAAAGGTTTACCCAAAGTTTCAAAAGTTTTTCTTCCCATAATAACAGCAAAACCCAATGTTGTATTCTTGAAATGCTGAAATTCTTCTTTTACGTGCCAGGGCATTTCACCATTTGCTTTTCCAATAACTCCATTCTTTGCGATTGCTGCAATAATGATAATCTTCAAACAGCAACCTCGAATGAAATTTTTTCCTGGTATTGATAATTCAATAACTCAAAGTCTTCAAACTTTAAATCATCTAATGACTTATCTGCAATCTTGAGCTGAGGTAAAGGAAGCGGTGTTCTCTTTAGTTGCTCTTTCAATCCTTCAAGATGATCATACTTTTCTGTTTCAGTTCCTTTTTCACCAATGTAAATATGTGCATCAACGATAGTGTGAGCAAATTGACCGAGTTTTAATCCTACTTGCTGAGCAATAACCTGAGTGAGCAAAGAGTAGGCGGCAAGATTGAACGGAATTCCTAACGCAATATCTCCAGATCGTTGAGTAAGATGACAATTTAATTTCCCATCGCTCACATTGAACACAAAAGTGTAATGGCACGGAGGAAGTTTACTGGTTGTGGCATTTCCCGGCTCCCATGCAGATATAACAAGTCTTCTGCTATTTGGATTTCTTTTTATCTCATCAATTACATATTGGATCTGATCCACTTCCTTAACAACCCAATTACCATTTTTATCTCTCTGAGCACTTGGAAAATGTCGCCAGTAGTAACCGTAAGCAGTTTCCAGAACACCATTTTCGTCAGCCCACGCATCCCAGATTTTAGTATACTGTCTAAGGTTACGAATATGATTATCTCCGGATAAATACCAGAGAACTTCGTGCAGTAATGATTTCCATTGCATTTTTTTTGTCGTCAGAAGTGGAAATCCTTCACTAAGATCAACTTTGTAAAAGGCTCCAAAATATGAAAGGGTATCAACACCGGTACGTGTTTTTTTCCTTACACCGTTATCCATGACAGTTCTAACAAGATCAAGATATTGCTTCATTTTAGAAAAAATTAATTATATAAAAGTGATTGATTTTAGTTGAAATTTAGCAATTTTTTGCGAGGTGATGAAATGTTAAAAGTTTAGCTGTTTTACTACAGAATGACAGGCTTTTTCAAGTCCCTCTCTATAATTAATGACATTGATTCATCTTCAGAGTTAAAAAACTTGTTTAGTTCAATTGGGAACTACATATTCAGGAAAAGAAGCAACACTATCTCTACTTATTTTACCACAAACGAGGAAAATTTGTTTTACTCTAGATCCAAACAAATTTATTAATGTACCTACACCTTTTCCAAATCCAGATTGATGGTCGTATGCTCCCTCACCAGTTATTAAATAATCGATATTGTCTGAATCTGAATATTTGTTGATTCCAAGATTATATTGAATGAACTCTGAAGAATAAAGTAGTGGTTTGTTATAAAATATTTGGATTGCAGCAGGAATGCCTCCTCCAGCCCCCGATAATTCATTATAAGAAAGCTGTAAACCATTATTTTCTAATAAGTTCAACAAATGAATGAAACCTTCTTCAAGAATTGATATCGTATTATCATTCGCTCCTTTCTGCTTTCCAAAAACTCCAACTCCACCTTGTATACCAAACAAAGGATTTGTGACATCAACCACCGGTTCAATATCAAACGAAAAGTTAAAGGGTCTATATTCAATTGCCTGAACTGCATGAAAATTCTCTGGGAGCACGCTTAATTCTGCTCCGTCAGAATCTAATAACATAAGTCCTAATTTCGACATCATCCCGACGCCCATATCCACTGTGGTTGTGCCTCCAATCCCGATAAATACTTTTCGTACATCAAGAATGTTATGTTGAATATCTTCTTCTATTTTCAGAAGTAATTCTCCCAATCCTTTAGACGATAACCGAAGTGGATTTCGATAAGCTAAAGGAACTACCTTTAATCCAAGAACTTCAGCCGATTCGATGTAAACCTCTTTTCTATTTTCACAATAAAGAACTGGGCACTCAAACAAAGAATCATCATATGCTGTTGAAATCGAATAGTTTTTTAACTCTCCACCAAAATGGAATTTACAAACACCTAAAAACCCGTCTCCCCCATCTGAAACGGGTTTAAGTATCAACTCAGTATCATCCAAAGATTTCAAATTACCTTTAATTAAAGTGGCAATTGTAACCGAATCAGCACATTCTTTATAACTGTTTGGTGAGATTAAAATTCGTTTTCTCATCGATGTATAAAAATCAATTTAATTATATTTGAATCGATTTATGAAAAAGCTAATCCATTTACTTACTTTAAAGATAAAGTACATCGTCATTATTTATGCTGCCATTCAATTGGTGCTAATATTTACTGTAAACGTAGACTATAATAGTGATGCACTATATTATTATAATCTTGCTCAAAAATGTATTGATCAAAATGTTTTTTATCCTGCCCAACAGAACTTTTACGACGACTACATAGTCGCTCCATTATATATAAATGTGATTTTTTTAGTTTTGAAAATTTACAATTCGACTGTAGCAATTAGTTTTTTAAATCTGATTCTAATTTTACTCCATATATTCGTACTGTATAAAATTACTAGCACGCTATTTTCAGAAAATACTGCCCGCTTAACAATTATACTCTACATTCTTTACCTGAATACACTTGGACTAATGCTTCAAAATTATACCGAACTTTTTTTCCTGCTACTGGTTTCTTACTCGATTTATTTCTTCATATTACAAAAAAATATCTACTTATTGTTATCAGGTATCTTGGCCGGGTGTGCAATTGCTGTCAGACCAGTAGGATGGGCTCTCCTTCTTGCATTTGTGATGATTCATTTCATCTTTATTTATAAAAACAAAAAGATAGGACTCAGCTTCTTTTACGTTTACTTCTGGAATCATAGTATTCATCATCTTCTTTGGTAGTTTTACTAAAATTAAATTTTGGGCATTTCGAATTTACATCCACAACAGGTCCAATAAATTTATTATTAGGAGCAAATGATGATGCAACCGGAGGTTTTAATTCAACTGTGCTCGAAAAAGGTAAAGCAGGATATATTGAATTCACAGACTCCTTAACTTATCTGCAGAAGGATGAATTTTATCAAAGACAGGCTGTGAATTGGATAACTGAAAATCCGGGACGATGGTTGCTTCTCGCACCAATGAAGTTAATTCACACATTTGCCTGGGATGATATTTCCCTTTCATCCTTATTGGGAATGAGTAATACGAATTTTGCACGAGTAATAAAAATTATTTTACTGGAATTTGAATTCGACAAAGCTTTACCAAACACCTACTGCATCTTACAAAGTTGTGTATTTAACACTTTTAATCTTACATCATATATTTTATTACTTTCTGCTTTATTGCAATTTTACATTAGGCATCTATAAACTCTTCAAAAATGAATTATACACTGAGAAAACTAATCTTATTTTAATATTCTCTGCCGTGGCAATTATTATGATAATGATTACTGTTGGTACACCAAGATACAAGTATCCGATGTTTGTAGTTTTACTTCCCTTCGCAGCATATTACATTCAAACAAAATTCAATTTGGAAAATAAAATCGTTGAATGAAATTAGTTCAAATAAAAAACAATATTTAGTATTAGCTTTTATATTACTTAGCGGTCTTCTCATTAGGTTATATTTCCAGGTCGGTCACATCTTTTCTGATGATGCATACTATTCATTTCTGAGTTACTCACTATCAAATGGTGATTTTGCTAATGATTATTTAGGCTATCCTGTATTCCCATTAAGATTTGGTTTTATCGGCTTAACGTCAATTTCCATGATGATCTTCGGTAATACTGAATTTGCAACAATTGTCTTCCCTTTTTTGTTTTCACTTCTAAATATTGTTCTCACTTATAAGCTAGCCCTACTAATAACAAATAATGAAAAAGTTGCACTCACTTCTGCACTGCTAATTACATTCTTCCCTACTGATATAATTTTTGCAACAATCGGATTTCCTGATCTCATAAATGCATTTCTTATAAATCTTGGAATTTATTTTCTTCTAAAGTCATATTTACAAAAGAAATCTTACTTAGCATATTTAGGAGGAATTTCATTTTTCCTTTCAATGCAGTTTAAAGAAAATGCTTACTATTTTCTTATCCTACTATTCTTTCTACTTATTTACTTTCTTGTAAAGAAAAAGCAATTAGTTTTTCAATTGCTTATTGGAATACTTTTCATAGTTGCTAATTATCTGATTGAAGGATTCGTATACCTGTTCTTACATAATGATTTTTTATACCGATTGACTATCACAAATGCAAACTATAATTACAGCTATTATGATTTCTTCCCTTACACAGCACAAAAGTTATCAGGTTCAAAAAACTATTTCAAGAATTTATTTGATCAGATTTTTTTGATAAATGCAAAATCTATTTTCCTGAGAAGATTTTATTTATTTCTTCCAATCATTTCGGTTGTTCAAACTTATTTCAGCTTAAAAAAGAAAGAGAATAAACTTCTTCTGTTTTGGTTTTGGGGCATGGCAATTTTATTAATCGCATTCACTACTTCATTCACGGAATATAAACCTCTGGATTTAGCCAGAAGCTGGTACATTTACCCATTAATGATGCCGATGATCATTTTATCTTCCATGTTCATAAATCGATTTTCAAAACTAATTAAGGGTGCACTGGTTGTAATTTATATACTTGGAAGTTTGATAATGTGTTTTGAATACACCATTTTTTTTGACAGGGATAATTTGAATTCATTAAAAGTATTTCTGCAGGAAAATCCATCCAAGACGATTTACACCGACCATTTTTCAAAATACAGTGTGGATTTAATTCGTGAGTACAAAACTGGTAATTCACAAAGGATATTGGGAGAAGATTTTGACTTCGGTCAAATTCCTGACGGAGATTGGATTCTCTTTAACGATAAACATATTGATGAACTGAAACTACAGAAGTATCAGTTCCCTGATTTTGATTTCTTAAATACAAGGCAATTCAAAAAAATAGCTTCCTTCAGCGACTTCGTATTCTATGAAAAGTTACCCTGAATATTCTCATAATTCCATGAAACATTTTTGTAAATTTGCCCAATTGAATTAAATCCAAATACTGAATAAATGGAAATAATCGAATACTCTGAAGATTGGAAAGATAAATGGGATCAATTCGTGATGGAATCTAATAACGGTACGATGTTCCATATGCAAAAGTTCTTTGATTACCACAAACCTGGCAAGTTCAGTTTCAATCATCTGATCTTTTTAGAAAGAGGAAATATTGTTGCTTTACTTCCTGGTGCGCGAATCGGAGATCTTTATGAATCGCCAATTGGGGCAAGTTATGGTTCGATAGTTACGAAGGATGTAAAGTTTTCAGAAGCGATGGAAATTGTTTCAACTCTTCTTGAATACGGGAAGAAAGTTGGAATTAAAGAATTTCTTTTAACATCAGCACCGCGAGTTTATGAGCGACATCAAAATGAGAACCTCGATTTCGCAATGCTCTGGCAAGGATTCAATTACGATCTTCATTACATATCCAGTGCAATCAAGCTTGAACCTAATGAAGATATAATTTCAAGATTTCAGCAGACAGTTAGAAGAAACATCAGGAAGACTTTAAAAGATCCTGACATCAGAGTTGAAATAAATGACCGCTACGATGAATTCTATCCAATACTTGTTGATAATAAAGCAAGGCATGACGTTAAACCAACACACTCGCTAGAAGATCTTATCAAATTAACAAAACTATTACCGGACAAGCTGGTTCTTTTTATGGTTTACTATAAAGATAAACCAATTGCCGGATCATCAGTTTTTATTTGCAACGAGACAGTTACACTTTGTTTTTACAATATGCTTCTTTATGAATATGAACATCTGAAGCCAATCCATCGGGTTATGTATGAAGTTGTGAAATGGTCAACTGAAAAAGGATATAAGTATGTTGATATCGGTGTATCACAGGATACTAAAGCTGCAAACCCAATGACACCAAGTATGAACCTGATTGATTTCAAAGAAAAGTTTGATGCCAAAACAGTTATGCGCAATACCCTGCGTAAGAAATTATAAATCCGATTGAGCTGAAATAATGAGCTCGAATAAAAAAGTTCTCATAACATATCTCGGCAATATTCATTACGATACTCGCTGTAATAATCTCTACGATAGTTTATCAGCAAATAATTTTAACGTTGAGTTCATCGGGTTTGATTGGTTGACTAAAGACTTCACTGAATCCCGCGGTAATGTTTCAATTGTAAAATTAGAAAAGGGATTTCTTTCTATTCCCTTTTACCTGAAATTCATTTGGCACATTAAATTAAAGTTACTCGCTACAAAAGCTTCAATAATTTTTGCTGAAGATATTTACACACTTCCCTTTGCTGTAATATTTGGGAAGTTGAAACGAGCAAAAATATATTACGATTCACGTGAATTATTTGGATACCTCGCCGGATTAAAAGAGAAAAAGTTCAAACAAGCTTTCTGGAAGTGGACTGAAAAGTTGTTCATCAAAGGAGTTGACAATGTAATTGTCACTGGTCAAATGGATGGTGAATTTCTGAAAAAAGAATATGGACTAAAGAATATAATTCTCCTGAGGAATTTACCACGTTACAACAAACCATCTCCTAAACTTGATCTTCATTCACAACTTCGAATTGAAAAAACGAAAAAGATTATTCTTTACCAGGGAGTCCTATTGAAAGGTAGAGGAATAGAAAAAGTTTTTGCAGTTTTAAATGAATTACCTGACCACGTATTTTTAATTATCGGTGGCGGAGAATACGAAGAATACTACCAGGATCTTGCTGTAAAAATGAATCTCACCAAACAGGTTATCTTTCTCGGAAAGCTGACTCAGGACGAATTACCAAAAATTACTGCATCAGCAGATGTTGGAGTATCACTAATTGAAAATCTTAGCACTAGCTACTACTATGCTTTGCCGAATAAATTGTTCGAATATATTATGGCAGAGATTCCGGTAATTGTAAGTAATCTTCCGCAAATGAAAGAAGTTGTTGAAAAATATGACGTGGGATTTGCTATTGATATTGATAACAAAGCAGAACTGATAACTGCAATAAAAAAATTATCAGAAGACAGTGTTTTTTACGAAAGTAAAAAACAAAACTGCCATGTTGCCTCTCAACAATTGAATTGGGAAAAAGAAGTAACCACACTTCTGAAAACACTGGTCTAACCTCAATACGTCATTCCTGCGAATGCAGGAATCAATTCAGTAAATAAATCTAGAGGAGACTGTCTCAAAACTAATTTTTACTTTCACACTGAGCCTGTCGAAGTGAGATTTCATTCTTAAAATGTCAGTCTTCGACAGGCTCAGACTGACAAATTATAATTTCTGAGATAGTCTCGATTACGTCACTTTCTATAAACGCAGATTATATGAGCAGGTTTATTTATGAACAGATTGAAGAATTTATCCTTCAACTTCCATATCCAGAATGGGAAGAACTGAAGGATAACATAAGTTCTTAAAAAAAGCAGAATTTTATTTCCGAAAGTTTCGTACTTAAAACTTTCCAGATCACTTCCCGAATACAAACTCTCAAGTTTCTTTTCATCGAAGGAATGAATATGTGCATTTGCCGGAGTTTTTTGATTGCAGTGAATGCACAGATAATAAATTAGTTTTTCTTTGTAAGGAGTGGTAATGATTAAACTCCCTCCCTTTTTCACAACTCGGAATAATTCTTTTATAAATACTGCCGGATCATAAACGTGCTCAATTATTTCTGATGCAATTAAACAATCGAAAGAGTTATCATTGAAAGGAAGATAAAACGAGTCGGCTGTGATTCCAAAATGTTTTTCATCTTGATAAAGTTTTTTAGCAATGGCGGGATTAGTTACAGAAATATCAAGCGAATAAACCTGTTTTCCTTTAGGAAGAAATTCCTTTGCAACCCAGCCGCTACCACAGCCAACATCCAGAATTGAACTAACAGTCTTCAGAATTTTTGAAAAGATGTATTCTCTTACACGTCTTTCATCGTGTGCAGTAGCACCTTTCCGCTCTTCGAAATAATCAAACTCCACTGCGTCTTTTTTGTAGTGATCTATGTAATTAAAATCTGCCAATTGATAAATTCTATTAAAAATTATAGCCAAAGATATTAAAAAATGCCGGATGCCGTTTATCTAAATTGATTCTTAAAAAGTAATTTATTACGTTTAAACCAACAAAACAGGGATTGGTAGTTATGAAAGCCATAAAATATTTAATCTGTGTTTTTCTACTAGTATCCTCTTCTCTTATTTATTCCCAAATACCAGATACTATTTGGACAAAAACCATTGGCGGAATTTCTGGAGATTGGGGTTTTTCTGTCCAGCAAACCACTGACAAAGGGTATATTATAACTGGTAGGACCGTATCGTTCGGCTCTGGCAATGCTGATGTTTGGTTAATAAAAACCGACTCTTCCGGTGATACGCTTTGGACAAAAACCTTTGGTGGGAATGCCAATGATGAAGGCTACTCAGTCCGACAAACATCAGAAGGTGGATACATTTTAACTGGTTATACAGGATCATATAGTGTGGGTGGTGTAGATGTGTTTTTAATTAGAACGGACGATTTTGGCAACACTCTCTGGACAAAAACATTTGGAGGGAATGAGGGTGGTGGTGTAGGCCGTTCGATTGAGGAAACAACGGATAATGGATTTATCATAGTAGGTAGAACATCATTTGGTGCTGGTGGCAATGATGTCTGGTTAATTAAAACCAATGCTTCAGGCGATACAATTTGGACGAAGACATTTGGAGGAAGAGGCAGTGATGAGGGCAATTCAATTCAACAAACTACCGATGGTGGGTATATCATAACTGGTTATACAACTTCATTTGGTACTGGTTTGTTTAATATATGGTTGATTAAAACAGATGTTTTAGGCAATACTCTTTGGATAAAAACTTACGATGGAAGTGACGATACTTGGGGTCAATCGGTTCAGCAGACCACTGACGGTGGATTTATAATTGCTGGGACCATATTTCAGAATAGCATTGCTAATTATGATATTTTCTTAATCAAGACAGATGCTACTGGTGATACACTCTGGACAAGAAGCTATGGAGGAATTTTAGATGCTTATGGGGAATCAGGTCAACAAACCACTGATGGTGGATATATTATAATTGGGAGAATTGAATATTACGATAATAAAGATATTTGGCTAATTAAAACTGATGCTTTTGGTGATACACTTTGGACAAAATCATTCGGGGGAATATATGATGAGGTTGCTCCCTCAATTCAGCAGACAACCGATGGGGGATATATTTTTGCCGGATATACAAATTCATTCGGTGCTGGTTATGAAGATGTTTGGTTGGTTAAAACCACGCCTGATATAAGTAATATTAAACAAGATAATGGTATAATAATTTCAAATTTTGAATTATCTCAAAACTACCCAAACCCATTTAATCCAGTAACTAGTATTCAGTTTGTAGTAGGTAGTAGGTTGTTTGTTACATTAAAAGTTTTTGATGTTTTAGGAAATGAAATTGCAACTCTTGTTAACGAAGAGAAACAACCCGGCATTTATGAAGTAGAATTTAATTCATCTTCCCTCAAACATCTTCCATCTTCGGGAATCTATTTCTACCAACTTAAAGCTGGTGATTACGTTGAAACAAAAAAAATGATTTTACTCAAATAACGGTTTACAAAAAGCAATTAATGAAAAATTCTCTTTACTCCCCTGTTCTGATGGTAATAAGTCTGGTAATTGGATTTATTTACTTTTCCAATCAGCAAATCAACCAAACAGAGGAGAAACATCCATCGGATTGGTTCTTTATGCAAAGAGCTTATCCTCTTGGCGAAATCTCACTTGAAAAATATTATGAAGCAATTGAGCAAACAAAACAAATAAAAGCACTTTCAAAATCTTCAAGAACAAATCCTTGGGTGCTTGTTGGTCCCACAAACATCGGTGGAAGAATTTCTGATATTGAAATGAGCAGAACAAGTCTGGATACTATTTATGCTGGAATTGCTTCTGGCGGAATCTTTAAGTCAATTGATGCTGGAATTAACTGGCTTCCCATCTTCGATGAAACTTATTCTATGTCAATCGGTGACCTAGTTTTAGATCCAACAAATCCAAATATTATTTATGTTGGCACAGGAGAAGTGAATGGTGGCGGAGGCTCAGTTACTTACGGAGGAAATGGAGTTTACAAATCAACTGACGGAGGCGCAACCTGGAATCATATCGGACTTGCCGCAACTGAATATATTTCACGCATAATTGTTGATCCGGTAAATCCACAAAGAATTTTTCTCGGCGCAATGGGAAAATTATTTGGTAAAAATTCTGGGAGAGGTCTATATCGCTCAACTGATGGTGGAATGACCTGGGAAAATAAATTATTCATTTCAGATTCAACCGGTTGTATTGATGTTGCAATAAATTCTGTAAATCCAGACATCGTCTATGCAGCAATGTGGGAAAGAATCCGCACACCTGACAGAAGGTCGTACGGTGGCTCAACCTGTGGACTTTATCGCTCAACTGATGGCGGAGAGAACTGGACAGAGCTAATAAATGGCTTACCACACAATTCACCTACCGTAGGAAGAATTGGAATTTCAATTTGTGAATTTTCTCCGGAAATAATTTATGCAATTTATGCTGATAACATTGGCTACTTTGCCGGGATTTATAAATCTGTAAACGGAGGCGATAGCTGGACACGAACTAACGATGGTGTACTGAGTAATCTTTATTCATCTTTTGGATGGTGGTTTGGAAACATTCGTGTAGATCCCTCAAATCAGAATAATGTATTCGTTTTAGGATTAGATGTTTACAAAACAACTAATGGCGGAAGTTCCTGGTCTTATTCTTCTGGAAGTATGCACGTTGATCAGCATGGAATGTTCATTCATCCTGCTAATCCAAACTTTGTTGTAGTAGGAAATGATGGCGGAGTTTATAAATCTTTGAATTCCGGTTCAAGCTGGACTAAAGTTTCAATTATGCCAATCACACAATTCTATACTTGCGAAGTCGATTATCAATTTCCAAACAGGTATTATGGAGGAACGCAGGATAATGGTACAAACAGAACTTTAACGGGTAACTTAAATGACTGGCAACAAATATTTGGCGGAGATGGATTTTATATTTTAGTTGATCCTTCAAACAACAATTTTGTCTATGCTGAATCACAGTACGGAGGTTTTGGCCGATCAACTAATGGGGGAAGTAGTTTTAATTACGGACTGAATGGAGTTTCCGGTTCAGACAGATTTAACTGGATACTCCGTTTATTATTGATCCAACAAACCCTGCAAAATTATACATTGGGACTAATCACATTTATAGATCAACTAATCGTGCAGTTTCCTGGACCCCGATTAGTCCCGATTTATCGAACGGTCCACCTACAGGAAACCAGGTATATGGAACTATCACAACCATTGCATCGGCACCATCTGATACAAATGTAATTTATGTCGGAACAGATGATGCTAACGTCTGGATTACCACAAATGGTGGAATGAATTGGACGAATATCTCAACTTCCCTTCCAACCAGATGGGTAACAAGAGTTGCTGTTGATCCTTACGATGCAATGACAGCCTATGTAACCTTATCTGGATTCAGATATGATGAATATCTTCCTCATGTTTTCAAAACAACAAATGCAGGAATTAGCTGGCTGGACATTTCGTCCAACCTTCCGGATGCGCCGGTAAATGATATAATTATTGATCCTAATTCAGTGGGAAAGATTATATGTTGGAACTGATGTCGGAGTTTTTGTTATCAGACAATCTTGGCACTACCTGGAATTATTTAGGAGAATACTTACCGAACTCTCCGATAACCGATTTAGTTTTGCACAATCCAACAAGGAAACTTATTGCTGCAACTTATGGTCGTTCAATGTATTCGATTGAGCTAAGCCATACTGCTGATATCACGGTTACTTCTCCAAATGGTGGTGAATTTTGGTTAGTTGGTTCTTTACAAAATATATTATGGACAAGCAATGAAGTGGATAGTGTAAAAATCGAATTGAGTCTTGACAATGGAGTAGGATGGTATACAATTGCAGATTCAACACAAAGTGATGGAGAATTTGAATGGATCGCTGAACCACCTCATACATCATTGCAATGTAGAATAAGAATAAGTAATATTAATGTCAGTACGATTTATGATAAAAGCGATACAACTTTTGTAATCGATATCCTTCCTTCGGTAAGTGATTCTTCAAATTTATTACCAACAAGATTTACTCTATATCAAAACTACCCCAACCCTTTTAATCCATCGACAAAAATAAAATATGAGATTCCGGATCAAGTCCGGAATGACATTCGTCTAGTTACATTAAAAGTTTATGATGTTTTAGGAAACGAAGTTGCTACGCTCGTTAACGAAGAAAAACAACCCGGCACTTATGAAGTTGAGTTTTCCGCCAAAGGCGGATCCGCCTCCGGCGGAAATGCTTATAGTTTGCCGAGCGGAATTTATTTCTATCAACTCAAAGCTGGCAACTACGTTGAAACTAAAAAAATGGTTCTGATTAAGTAAGTTCTGTCGGAATAAACATAGCTATTAACAGCCCTTCTGTACTATACCCATAATTGTTATTGATAATGACAAATAAATAAGGTATAATTATTGCGTAATTAACAACTATTTATAATTAGCAAGGAGAAACATATGAAGTATACAATACTACTTTTAATTATCGGAATTTTTCTAATAATAATTCCAATAAATATTTCAAAACCATCATTTAACGGTACGAATCCCGGATGTGATGGTGGTGGATGTCATACATTCCAGGATGGTATAGTATCAGCCTCAGTGACCGATTTGCAGGTTCAGGTTGCCGTAAGTGGAACAACAAATGATGTTGGTGGAGAATTAGTGGATGCTACTGGAACCGTAGTTGCTGTTAACAATGGGACCAGTTCCAATCCTTTTACACTGACAGCTCCTGGTCCTGGTGAGTATACAGTTAATGCTGGTTCCGTTGGTCCAGAATTATGGGACTCTGCCTCTGTATCTATCATATTAACTGATGTCGGAGATAATACTATAAATCCAACTTTATTCCAGTTGTTTGATAATTACCCAAATCCATTCAATCCATCTACAACTATTAGATACTCTATTCCTGAAGCTTCATTCACAACACTTATAGTCTATGATGCCTTAGGTAACAACGTTTCATCTTTAGTTAACGAAACTAAATCCGCAGGTACGTTCGAAGTAATATTTGACGCTACAAATTTATCAAGTGGAATTTATTATTACACACTGCAATCCGGTTCAATTACTGAAACAAAGAAAATGATACTTACAAAATAAGCTTTCTATTTCTCAATGCGTTCGTGCAGTAATATTAAACTGCATGGACGCAACGAGAATACCTTTGCCTAAGAAACCTCTCTTGCTTAAATTTCCTTAAACAAAATCAATCACTTGGAGAACAAATGAAATCCTTGATCATTATTATTCTTTTATCCCTCAATTTATTTGCACAGGACAATTCGATGATTGTCCGGGATCATGAAATTAAACTTGGAATGAGCATAGATGATGTTTGGGATATGCTGGGACCGGATTTTAATGTTATAGAAGATGAAGACGGTAACTTTTTTGTTTCCGATAATAAGAATAATCCTGTTTGCGTGGTTTATTTCAAAAATGAAAAAGCAGTTAAAATTATAAAAGATTGGGGAACAACATTTAAAACAAGTGCCGGACAAGTTTTCAAAACTTTGTGGATTATTCTTAAAGAGTATGAAAAGGACTTAAATAATGCTAAAATTATCCCTCAGCAAACTTATTCCGCAGATGGTGATAAAAGCAGCATTCTAATTTACCTTAAAGAGAACAGGTATCTTGAAATTACAATTCGATTTAATGTAACAATCTTAGAGATTCTTGAATTAAAAGAATCTTAAAAACTGAATTGAAGTGAAAATTGATTAGCATTGCCAAGTCCAAGAGAAAAAGGTGTGTAAGCATAATCAAATCTTAAACTGCCCCATTCAATTCCAATTCCTGCAGTGAAACCTCTCGCTTCGTAGCCTGTTTGATAGCCTACTCGTGCAGCAAATGTTTCATTATAAACTGCTTCAGCACCAGTATTAAAGTGGATGTCATCATTATCCAAATATTTTTGGAATTCTCCCGTTACTATTAGATCAAGTTTTGCTGTTGGAAGATTATAATTGTATGCTCCACCTAAACGGAAATCCAGAGGAAGTGTTGTGCCCACAACATTTAATGCATTCATCGAGCCGATATTTCTTATTACTGTTGATGTAGTTAGTCCTTTAACGGGAGTGAAATAATTCAACCCAAAGTCCAAACCGTAACCTACTGATTGATCGTTAAGAATTCCTTCATATATATATTTAACTGTTGCTCCAAAGTCCAGATCATTTATCACTTTAAAGCCAGAAGATAAGCTGAGAAAAAAATAGTTCGCATTGAATGAAGATATTGCTTCTCCGGGTCTTTCTCTAACTTCAATATCGGCCACACTTGTAACATTAAATCCAACTGCCCACGGGAGGTTGAACATGTTCCATTTAATTCCACCGACTTCACTTGTTACATCCTGTATCCATTCGCTGTGCATGAACATTGCCTGATTTTCATCAAATGAAACCAAACGAGATGGATTGTAGTAAAGCGCAGAAAGATCATTTGAGGCGGATGAACCGGCGTCACCCATCGCAATATTTCTAGCACCATATCCGAATTTGAGAAATGCTAATCCTGTATTTCCGGCAGATTGTGCAAATGATACTGAGCTGATTAGGAGTATTGTAAATAATATTTTTTTCATACAGTAAATTTAATGCTTTTTATTCTGTCATTGCGATCCCGATAAGTGTCGGGAGAAGCAATCTAACCTACTAAAGATTCTTTCGTCGACTACGCTCCTCAGAATGACAACTAATTAGTAATTAAAAATTAAAATTAATAGCGATAATATTTCTTCCGTCATTTGAATACTGCTCAAACTGGAAAGCATATTCAACACCAACTACAAAACTGTCGAATGCTTTGAAAAATGAAAAACCAATTGACGGTACCATAGGCCAATCGAGATTATCAAGATTAAACTGATCGATACCACCTCGAACATAAAACTGATCGTAAATATTGTATTCAACACCTGCACGTAAAATATTGGTTTGTGCATTACTGTTTTCAAATTCAATAGCACCGAGAATTCCAATTTTTTTATTCCTGTAGCTGACTCCGATTTTTCTGAGATTAGGAAATTTATCCTCGGTGGTAATTCCATTTTGCTCATAAACAGGTGCTGTGTCCCATTGATAAGCGCTATTGAGATCTGTAAAGACTAAGGAAATATTAAAATTATCATTTAATCTATATAACGCTCCGATATCAAAACCTAAAGAAGTTGAGTTTATTTCTTCATAAAGTTTGTAGTAGTAGTATTTAATATTTAATCCTATGGAGAATTTATCAGAAATTCTTGCTGCTAGTCCCATAAAAAATTGGTTTTCTGATGTTGAAAGTTCGCCAGTGGATATTCCGTTATTATCTCTGCCATCAATATTGCTAACACCTGAATTTATTATACCGATGCTTAATCCTGCAGTAGTTCTTGGCTTTCTATTTTCAAGAGTATCTTTAGCTGAATAAAAATCAAATTTCCTTGTGTAACTTAAAAAGTTAAGAGCTCTGTCGAGTGATAAAAATGAATATCCAACCTGAAAAGAATTTTTTTCCTGGAAAGGAGTAATGGCCGGGTTATAATAAGAAACTAATTCTCCTTCAGTGATTGATGAAACAGCATTACCTAAACCTATTCCTCTGGCACCAAAACCAATCCTGCTGAATGCGCCTGGACTAACAGCCATTTCACTGAATTGCGGCTGAGCAAGAATAGCAACACTGAAAAGGCTAAGCGATATGAATAAATGTTTCAGCATTATTGCATATAAATAATTTTTCCGAAAAGAGGTTCATTATCATCTATCTCTACTGAATAGAAGTACACTCCGTTTGGTAGCAGATTACCATTTTCATCTGTTCCATCCCAAAACTCAGGAGGTCCTTCGGTTGTTCTGTTACGTGGTGCATTTTGTATAATCGTTCGGACGTAGTCGAAACTAAAATTAAAAATTCTTATTGTGACTGCTGCTTCGACTCCGCCTGTACTGTATTTTATTTTTAACTGTTCCGTTCTTGGTGAAAAAGGATTTGGGTAGCAGTAAGTTTCATTATTAGAGTTCAGAGGTTGAGAGGCAAAATAAACTTTCCAGTCACCAACCCAAAAACCTGTTTCATCTATCATTGCCAAACCATCATCCGAACCAAGCCATACATCACTTCCTTCTGAAGCGGCACTATAAAAAATATTTGTAGTTAAAGGAACTCCAGTTTCACTATCAACTATATTATTTGGTAATATCCAGTTAGTACCTTGATCAGAAGTTCTGAAAGCACCTTCATCTGTTGCTGCAATGGCATTGCTTCCTTTGAATCCAAAATTATGTGATTTTTGATCGATTAAGTGAATTGACCAGCTATTTCCGCCATCAGTGGTTGCACTTACTCCATAATATTCTGATAAGTCTTCTGCTTTCCAGGTGGATGCCCAGACGGAACTATTTGTTGAGTTGTATCCCAGCGCCGTTACAAAATTTCCGCTTATCGGTTCATCCTGATTTTGATGGTTGAACTTCACCCAACTTATTCCATTATCATTCGATTTGTTTACTCCATTTGCTGTTCCGACATAGAGAGTTGTAGCGTTGGTTGAAATCACAGAGAATGCCCGATGATTTAAATTGCCTTCACTGCAAAAACTTCCTCCAATGGGAGCAAGACAAAAATCAAGTGTGTCTGTAGTTTTAATTGAATCCAAATCGTCTGGAGGAAGAACAACCCTTTGCCACGTTTGACCCATATTTGTACTCTTACGTAAACCGCCTGCGAATGATGTTATCCAAATGGTTCCCGGAGTAAATGCCATATCATAAGTTATATTCTGCTCAGCAACAGTAACAGGAAGGGCTTGCAGAATATTATCTCCATATCTTACGGTGTTTGAATCAGGATGGTCGACAGGTTGAGGTACAGCTGTCCAGGTCAGACCATTATTAGTAGTAAATTTTAGACCTGTTCCCTTGGGTACCGTTCCTCCACCAGTTGCTTCAACGCTGGTTGCAGTTGCAGCCCATAAAACTCCATTATCATATCCGATGGCCGAAACATTATCAGTTCCAAAAGGAGAAGTTCCATAAAAATTTGTCCAGTTTGCGCCTCTGTCAAATGAAACGCTCACTCCCCTGCTTGTACCGAGCCAGACTGTATCACCAATTGCAATTATATCAAGTATGCCATTGCTGACAGGTGTTGATGAAGTAATTTTTGAAATATAATTATCATCTTCAGGCACATTATAATATTCGGGTTTCAGTTGTGCTGAAACTTCGATTGCAAAAAGACATATGAATAGTAAAGAAAATAATCTGATCATTGAATCAGCACATAATGATTAATAATATTACTTAATGCACCTGTACGGTCTTCTGCCTGAAACTGAAATCTCCAAGTACCAAGTTGCACATTTTGCGGAAAGGTTAGTCTTACGCTATAAATTCCATCATCAGCAGTAACATCTCCATTTACTGAAGTCATACCATCATCAAACATAGGGAATTGATAAATACCTTGAGAATTTACAACTCTAATTCCATCAGGATCATAAGCTTCATAAAAAACAAAGTAGATATCATTTAACCCATTCCTGTCACTAACTTCAATCGTGCTGAGAATTGTTTCTCCGGGCTGGATTGTATCAGGCATAATTAAATTCGAAATCACCGGAGGAAGTGTATCCTGCCCATTAATAAAATAAAAATTACTCTCAGCTACCTGTTTATTTATTCCACTCAGATCCAGTTGCAGAAAATTTAATTGTATAAACACCATTCGGATTTTGATTGTTAAGGATGAATTGATTTTCAAACTCGTTTAAAGAATCTTCAAACATTTCTATCGGAGAAGAATTTAATTGAGTAATAATCTGAAGCAATTATGCTCGAAGTAAGTTTTATTAACTTCACTTTCAGGAGTGAAGATAATCCGTAGATTCAGAAGTGAGTCGCCAGGAAAATCATATAAATTTATACTATCCTTCAAGCCGACAATTGAGCTTACCTGGTAATTTTCTGTCGAGGTATCTATTACATTATCGTAAGTTTGTTCACACCCCCAAATTAAAAGCGGAATCAGTAATAAATAGGTTTTTCGCATAGCATAATAATATTTTGATACAAGCAACATCGCAAGGTAAAAATAAGGATACATTTAATGTTATTGAGGTAATGTAAGCATAATGGGCATCGGAGAAAAAGAAATTATAAAAATGAAAAATGAAAGATACCCAATAAGTTTTCTTCGGGGATCAAGTTCAGTAGCGTCAAGTACCGGAGGATGTTTCAGTTTAATTACAAAAAACAGGATTAAAGACCAGAATAACCAACCTGCCCAACCGATTCCATAATTAAGTTCAAGATAGGTATCAGCAAAGCCGAGGATTCCAAACACAAACATTATTGAAAAACAGATCACTGAAATTTTGTAATGAAGTTTCTCACCAAACATAGAATAGGAAATATGTCCCCCATCAAGCTGGCCTACGGGAATCATATTCATTGATGTAATAAACAACCCAAACCAGCCAACACATAAAAATGGATAGTGATAAATTTCACTCATTGGGGGAAAGAATTGTCCTGGCTTGACAAATATTTCTCTTAAAAATGAAAAGAGAATTGAATCACCAAACACTAACGACAAACCATCTTTTCCATATGTTGGTTCAAGATAATCCGGGTGAATATTAATTAGATATTCAATTCCGGGAACATTAAGAAAACCGTAAATTAAAATTCCAACGCACACAACAAAACCAGCAATTGGTCCGGCAACTCCAATATCGAACATAGCTTTCTTTGAGTGTATTCGTGCTCGTGTCCGGATCACCGCACCCATCGTTCCAAAATTTATCATATATGGAATCGGCGGAAATGGGATGTAGAATGGTAACGAAGCTTTTACTTTATGATATACTGCGGCAAAATAATGCCCGAACTCGTGAAATGTTATAATAAGCAATATTGAAATTGAATAAGGCAAACCAGTTAGAAGTTCGCTTAATTCATAAGGACCACCCGAAGCACTTACCCACTGAACACCTGAAATTGTAGTAGTTATAAATGTAATAATAAATAAGCCAAGATGGAGCAGAGGTCTTTCCTTCTTTTGTTTAGAAGAAGAGACTGAATATGTGGATTGATAATTATCACCGTAAGGTTGCTCAGGCATAATCAGATGTCCAGGTTAATTCCAATAGTAAAATATTCTTCATTGATGTCATAAAACTCTCCGTGTACACTTTTACCGGAATAATAAGATGTGAAAATACTAAATCCTCTGGACTCTGGATGTCCAAATTTTATTCCAGCTGTAGCGATGTTTGTTCCAAAATATGTATCGTTGTAACCACCCAATTCAAAATCATAACCAATGTAAGGAGTAAATGCAGGAATGCTTAGTTGAACAGCATAGTAATCAAATCCAGCTCCATAAATTCCTTTTGTTATATCTGTCGGAACAATATGAATGTTATATGTCAATGAACCATAAATACGTACCCCATAAATTTTATAATAGCCAATCAATTCAAAAAATTCTCTGCTATAAACAAAGGGTTGATAATCATTTAACCAGTTCTCGAGTGTCTGAATCATAATACCCATCAACAAGGTGCGCGCTGATGTGGCTGAAGCGTAATCGTGCACCCCATTCTTTGGTTTCAGTTTTGTGTTTATATCCTCCGTTGATTCCGAATAAATAATCAATAGTTTCAACCGGGAATTTAAAATCTGCCTCAGCACGTGCTCTTGTGTAAGTGAAAAAATCTGCTCCGAGTGAGTAATAATTATTCTCATCTGTCCAATGAATAATATCCTGTGAAGTGCCAATGTCTATCCTCACTTTTTCAATTTCAAATAAATATTGAAAACCTGTTTTTGGTTCAAGAAAATGAGCAACAAATGGCTGAATATTTAAATCAGCAGGAAACCATTCCGTTGTCGTTTGAGCAATTGAATTTATTTTGATAAAAGATATAATAATTAAAACAAGAACTGATCGCATTATTTACTTTCTGATTTTGAAATGATTTTCTTTTCTGATTTTTTGTTTGATGAGCTTGTTGTAACTGTATTTGAATTTGGAAGTCAAACTTGAAATAGCATAAAGATTTGTTGGGAATGCAAATGAAGGTTCGAAATAACAATTAACTGTGCAGCCATGGCAAAAATCAAACCTGCCTTCATTTTTCATAAAATATTTTATCTTATCAGATTTTCTAATCTCACTTATTGGCTGATCAATCTTTATTTTATCATTGGCAAAGTGATAGCAAGGAAGAATTATTTCATTTTCTGGTGAGATTACTATTACTCTGGAAACTGCTTTGCAGCTTGGATCATCAATATTATTTCCGCCATTTCGTCTTAGTTTCATAAAAGCTTTATTCAGGTAAACATCCATTTTGCCATCACAATATTCATCAATGTAGTCTACTGCTTCCTGAGTAAGTCCGGGATTACCGAAATAAGAAAAAACCGGATTAACAAGTAGCACTAAATCGTGCTTTGCAGCTAATTCGTGCATTCGTGGCAGCTTCTTGTAGGTTTCATTTCGTAACCGTAAAAAGAATATCCGGAAATTCACCAAGCGATTTTGCAACTTCAATACTTTTAAAAATTGAATTATAGCAGTCAACTTTTCTTATTCTATTATGTTCTTCTTCATCGGGTGAATCAAGAGAAAAGTGAAGTAGATTAATTTTTCCAGCAAGTTTTTCTGCATACTTTGGATAAAGTAAGGTGTTGGTTGTTATACTTGTTTGCATTTTCAGATTATTAGCAAACTCTGCCATCAGATGAATATCTTTATGAAGCAGGGGTTCGCCACCTGTTAAATCAATAAATTTTACTCCAAGCTTAGCAAGCTGCTCTACATTAGATTTAAACTCATCGAGATCAGCATAAGGTGTATCTTTAAAATTAGTGTGATCACCAAAATGGCAAAACTCACAGAAAGCATTACACCTGTATGTTACATAATAATTGCAGAGGAGAAGCATTAATAAACTCTATCTTTCCACTTTACTTTTTTATTAAATAAAACCACAAAAGGTAAAACAAGCACATAAATGATATAATAAATTTCAAAGATCAAAAAATATTTTAAATTCTTTTGAAGACCTAATCTTTGATGAACTGGTAAAAGTACAAAAAAATCAATTGAGACTTTGAAAATTAACAAATACAACCACACAGCACTGAAGAAAAATGGAGTAAGAAATAAAAATAAATTTGTCAGGAATGACCATAACATTAAACCCATACCCAATGGCGGAGTTTCAATTCCACCAACTGCCCATCGTTTCTTTTGGTTGAATAATTCTTTTAGAGTCGAAACAGGTTTTGATATCAAAAGGGAATCTTTGTTTAGTGGGTAAAGAGTTTTATACTTTCCCAATTTATTTATTGAATTAAGAAGTAGGAAATCTTCCGTAACGCTGAATGGTAAATTCTCAAATCCACCTGCTTCTTCATAAGCTTTTTTTCTAAATGACATATTATTTCCAATGCAGCTTACCGGTTTTCCAAGATTTATCGTTCCTGCAGCAATAAAAAGCAGATAAATAAAATCAATTGCCTGCATTCCACTGAAAGAATTACTGATGGATTGTGACGTGAATCCATTTACAACACCAACATCTTCTAAATAATACGAAGCAATTGTCTTTGCCCAAATTGGACTGACTACACAATCTGCATCAGTTGTTAAAATAATTTCTCCATTAGCTATTTTTATTCCTTCAGCCATTGCCCTTACTTTACCTCTCAATTTAGCAGAGTCAGTCTCTTCTAATCGTAGAGTTCGAAATCTGTTTTTTCCTTTTATAAATTCTACAATAAGAGTCGAAGTATTATCAGTTGAAGCATCATCAACAATAATTATTTCAAGTTTGTTCTCTGGATATTCTAAATTATTTAATGATTCAAGACAAGCTAAAATATTTTTCTCTTCATTTCTGGCAGCAACGATAATGGAAACAGTTGGCAATTCCTCTTCATTTAATCTGGGAAATGTTTTTTTTGCGCCAACTATCAGAACAGCAGAAATTATAAAGTAGCCTGACACAAGAATCAAAAAAATTATTTCAAGCAATCTTCAGGCTCCCCGAATTCAAATCCTTTTTTCGATATTTGATCAATTGTGTAATTCAACGAGTCTTCAATAATATCGCTGGATTTTAGACTGTCGTGTAAAACAATAATTGAATTTTTATTCAAATAATTTTCAATTGCATATTTCACTTTTTCAAAATTGTTCTCAAAATCATAAGTAAGTAAATTCCACATAACACATTTCAAATTCAGTTCATTAAGAATTCCATTTGTTTTCAAATTAAATCTACCGTACGGTGGTCTGAAATATTTTAAATCGTAGTTAAATTTTTCTTTCATCATATCATTGAAAGCACCTATTTCTTCGATTGACTCTTCCCTATTCAATCGTGTAAGTAATTTATGATTCATAGTGTGATTGGCAATAATGTGTCCTTCTTCCAATATTTTTTCTGCTAATGCAGGACTGTTTTAATATTATTTCCCACACAAAAGAAAACAGCTTTAATTTGGTTACGCTTTAGAACACTTAATATCTTTCCAGTAGCTGCTTCAGTTGGTCCATCATCAAAAGTTAAAAGAATTTTGTTATTAGAGGTTTCCCAAATAAAATCATTAAATAATTTCTTTACTAAATATGGTGGATGATATTTATATCTCAACCTTTAATTACTCCAACCGGTCTTATCTTAGCAACTTTTCGCGTAATACCTTCTTTGTGCATCACATCAACTACATCAGAGACATCTTTATATGCATCCGACATTTCTTCTGCCAAAGTCTTGTAACCCTTTGCCTGAATTGATATTCCCTTTTTCTTGAGTTCACCAACCAAATCTCTTCCCTTCGCATGCTTCATTGCTTTTGTGCGACTTAGATTTCTTCCGGCACCGTGACACGAACTTCCGAAAGTTTCTTCCATCGCTTTGTCTGTCCCAACTAAAATAAAAGAATATCTTCCCATATCGCCGGGAATTAAGAACTGGCTGACCAACTCCCTGATATTTAGCAGGAATCATTTTACTGCCCGGAGGAAAGCACGTGTTGCACCTTTACGATGAACACAAACCTCTTTTTCTTCTTTGCCAATTTTATGTTTTTCAATTTTTGCAATGTTATGGCAAACATCATAAAGTAACTTGAAACCTAATTCAGATTCAGTCATTGCGAAAGTATCTTTAAAAACTTTTTTTGCAAGATGCATAATCACCTGCCGATTATTCCAGGCAAAGTTTGCTGCTGCCTGCATGGCTGCAAGGTAATCCTGTCCTTCTCTGTGAATTGATCGGTGCGCAAGCAAGCTGCTTATCAGGAAGTTTAAAACCGTATTTATTGCTGGCTTGAAGTAGAACCTTTAGATAATCATCACAAACCTGGTAACCAAGTCCACGTGAACCAGTATGTATTTGAATAACAATCTGCCCCTGAAACAAACCAAACACCTCTGCAACTTTTGCATCATAAATTTCTTCAACAACATCCACTTCAAGAAAATGATTTCCTGAACCAAGAGTTCCAACTTGATCAGCTCCTCGTTCGAACGCTCGCTTACTAACAACTTCAATATCGGCATTCTTAAGAGTTCCGCTTTCTTCTGTAAAATCAATATCAGATGAAGTCCCAAGATCATTTTCCACCGCCCAGACTGAACCTTTTGTTAAAACTTTTTTAAGATCACCAGTAGAAAGTTTTTTTATTGCACCACTTGCACCAACACCAGTTGGAACTGCACTAAATAATTTCGAGACTAAATTATCAATTCTATTTTTTATTCTTTCGTATTCTAAATTCGTGGTTGCAAGTCTGACTCCGCAGTTAATATCATATCCAACTCCGCCGGGAGAAATAACTCCTTCATCAAGATTTGTAGCTGCGACTCCGCCAATTGGAAAGCCATAACCCCAATGGATATCCGGCATTGCAAGAGAATATTTTTCAATTCCCGGAAGATGAGCAACATTTACAACTTGTTTGAGTGCTTCATCATTCTTCAAACCTTTTTCAATCATACCTTGAGAAATATAAATTCTTCCAGGTACTTTCATTTGTCCGGTTGCTGGAATCTCCCACAAATTTTCCCTAACTTTTACTAGTTCGATTCCGCCAACATTCATTCTATTAATCCTTCTTTCCTCATCTTAAATATCAAACACTACAAGAGTTGAGTAATTACCTCCTGCTTCCACAATTTCTACCTGATGATAAGTGACAGATTTTATTTCCTGCTTGAGTTGAATATCTTTTTTTAATTCTGTCCCATTTAGTTCTACTGATAACTCGTAACCATCAGTATCATTAAAAATTTTTATTGAATGAATTGATGAGTAAAGCCACTTTTTGGTGATAAGAAGATAATTCAATTCGTTTAAAAAAGTTATTAATAATTCTTCCCTAGAAGATGCAGAGAGATCAATTTCAAGTAAGTCATCAGCTTCAAATTGTTTCTCATCCACACTTGAATGTAATCAAAGCTTCGGCACCGGCTGTGAATAACTCTTCCAGACTGCCGCCGCTTATTTCTGCAGCAATATCGGCTGTGTGGTCAACAAACTTATAACTTTTAGCCATACGTATAAAATATCCAATTCGTTTATCATAATTTAATGATGAAATTCTAAAAAAGAACCTTCATTTATACAGTTTGTATTGAATTATATTTGCTATCGATCATGAGAAATTTATCAGAACACCAAAAAGGAATTTTATATGTTTTCACTGCGGCGCTTTTATGGAGTAGTGGCGGACTTTTTATAAAATTGATTTCCTTCTCAGCAATGCAGTTGTCATTTTTCAGATGCTCGATTGCAGCTATAACATTTGCACTGATATTCAAGAAACAAATACTCTTGGTTAATAAGTTGAGTATTGTAAACTCATGTATTTATGCAGTCGTTCTAATTGCATTTGTTATTGCAACTAAAACTACTACAGCGGCTAACGCAATTTTCTTACAGGCAACAGCGCCAATTTACGTTTTAATTTTTGAACCTCTCATAAATAAAAGCAGGTATGAACGCATTAATATAATCACAGTAGTTGTTTGTGTTTTGGGAATGATTTTATTTTTTGTTGGGAAACTTGAACCCGGTCATCTTGAAGGAAATTTAGTTGCTCTTATATCCGGAATTACCTTTGCAGCATTCTTTCTTGGTATGAAAAGAAATGATCAGAAGTATCAACAAAGCAGTATTTTTTGGGGAAACATTCTAGTTGCTTTGATATGCATTCCATTCCTATCCTCACTTGAAATGATATCTTTTTCCGATTTGTGGATGGTTAGTTTTCTTGGTGTATTTCAGATTGCACTTGCTTATGCATTCTTTGCCTCCGGCTTAAAGCGAATCTTTGCAGTCGAGGCTTCTATAATCTCGATGGTGGAACCGGTCCTAAATCCAGTTTGGGTTTTAATTGGATATGGGGAAGTACCATCTGTTACTGCAATTATCGGAGGGACAATAATTTTAGGAGCAATTATTGTAAGAACATTATTCACACGTTCAGATATAATTATTAAGAAATTCAGGATGTAGCAATTAAAATGGGATTTGTTAAATAAGTTATCTTCCATATAATAACAGCATCAGTAAAATAAATATCTGCTGTTGTCTTAATGATGATAAAAAAAGTAACATTATTCTTTTCGATCCTTGCATTTATTCCAATCGCGAACTCACCAGCTCAAAATCAAATTACCGTCTCACCTGTCATAGGTCTCTATTTATACAACTCTGAAAATTCCTTACCAGTAATGGGTGATGAAAATTATTTGCTTAATTATGGTTTTGAACTTAGCTATAGAAATAAAAATCTATTTGGGTGGATTGTTCAAGTTGATTATTCATATTTATATTCTGGAATCTGATGATGTATTAACATTTGTTAAAACTAACGAAGGAGGTCCTGATCCAACACGACTTTATCACTCTGATGTTTCATTATCTTTGAATAACCTTGATATATCTCTAATTGGAAACCTTGGGAATATATTTTCTTTTGGTTTTGGACCATCATTTTCAATAGTCAATAGATCTATTACTGTTGAACTACTATGACGAGTTTGTAGATAGATTAGCTTCATTCAACATTGGAGTAATCGGACTGATAGATATTAGAATCCCGCTTAGCGAACAATAGTGATTATTGGTATTTTTATACCGGATTGAAATTTCGGTATCTTCACGGATTTTTTTATGATGAAGGATTACGAGATTTGGAAGATTACAATCAGAATTTTGTGACAGCAAATTTAGCATTAGGAATGGGCTATAATTTTTAATCTTTATAAACTGAGTTTAATTAATGAATAACAATTAAAATATTCATCAGCATTGCTATGCTTTTATTAATTAGTTGTAATTCATCTATAGTTGATGATCCAACAATTTCAATACTTTTTTTAGTGCCTGAATCCGCACATGTTAAACTAATAGTTGAAAACAGTTATGATACTTTAATAGCTACACTTGTTGATGAAGAAAAATCTCCTGGTGCGTATCAGGTAAGTTTTGATGCTTCAAATTTAGCTGAAGGGATCTATTTTTATACTCTCGAATTCAAAGTGATTAATGGTAGTTATCATAAACAAACAAGACACCTTATATTGATAAAGTAATTTAATTGCTTCTTCGCTTTCAACTTGAGTAAAATTCAATTAAGGTGCCAACCTAAAAATTTTCCACTTCCCCTTTTGCTTTTTATAACATATCCTGTCGTGCAACCTGTTTTCTCTTCCCTGCCAGAATTCAAAATATTCTGGGACTAAAATGAATCCTCCCCAATCTTTGGGCATCGGGATTTTTTTCCCTTTAAATTGTTCTTTAAATTTTTGAAATCTTTTCTCGAGATAATCTCTATCAGGAACCACAGAACTTTGCTCGGAAGCCCAGGCAGCAATTCGACTCTCAATAGGTCGGCTATCAAAATATTTTTGCGATTCAGATTTGGATATTTTTTTAATTTTTCCTTCAATCCGTATCTGTCTTTCCAATTCAGCCCAGAAAAACAATAGCGAGGCGGAAGAATTTTCTGAGACGTTTCTCCCTTTTCTGCTTTTGTAATTTGTAAAAAATGTAAAACCCTTTATTACTGATTCCTTTAACAAAACTACTCTGGCGGAAGGTTTTGCTTTTTCATCAACAGTTGAGAGAATCATTGCATTTGGATCGGTTAATCTGGCCTTTAGAGCCACCTGAAACCATTTTTCAAATTGGTTGTAAGGGTTTTTATGAACGGTTTCCTCGGATAATTTGTTTAGCTTATATTCACGTCGTAGATTTTGTGTGGACTTTCTTCTTTGCATAACCGATTTATGACTCTGATTGATTAATGTTTATCTATTTATTAATAAAATTCTTTTATAAGTTACTAAAAAGAAATAAAATACAAGCGATTTCAAATGAAAAGTAAAAACCTGAATAAAAGACAGCAAGAAGAACTCGAAAAGTTTGGAGCCAATACCTGGTTCGTTGAATATTTATATGATCAGTTTTCAAGCAACCCTGAAAAAGTGCCTGAACAGTGGAGAAAATTTTTTGGGAATATTTCCAATAAGGATGGTGGGAATGGAAAAAATATTACAGCTGGTATTTCAATTTTAAGTCGGGAATATACCATTGCCTCAACCTGGAGAAAAAGATGAGCTGCAAATAATCGCCGGCAGTTCAGAAAAAATTCTTGGGAATATGGTGAGCAGCTTATCAATTCCTGTTGCAACTTCACAAAGAACAATTCCGGTTAAATTACTTGAAGAGAACAGAACACTTATTAACAATCATCTTAAAAGACTTAAAAAAGGAAAAATCTCCTTTACACATTTAATAAGCTGGGCAATTCTAAAGGCAGTTCAATCAATGCCGGTTATGAATAATGCTTTTACCATTCTTGATGGAAAACCGCACGTTATAAAAAGAAAAGATGTAAATCTTGGATTAGCAATTGACATTGAAAAAAAGGATGGTTCAAGATCTTTAATTGTTCCAAATATAAAATCTGCAAATAATTTGAACTTCAGAGAATTCTGGACAGCTTTTGAAGATCTAGTTTCAAGATCAAGAAAAGGATGCGATTGATCCAAATGAATTTCTTGGAACAACAATTACACTTACAAATCCCGGAACTATTGGAACTGTTGCTTCGGTGCCAAGACTGATGGTTGGACAAGGAACAATAATCGCAACTGGAGCCATTCAATATAATGCTGAATACCAGGCAATGTCACCAACAACAATTTCAACGCTCGGTATCAGCAAAGTAATGAACATTACAAGCACTTATGATCATAGAATAATCCAGGGTGCAGAATCGGGTTTGTTCCTCAAAGAAATAAATGAACTCCTGCTTGGAATGAACGATTTTTATGATGAAATTTTTGAAGCACTTTCGCTTCCCTCAAAACCTTTGAGTTGGCAGACAGATTATCAACCGGGAATTTTTGAAACTTCAGGAGGCAATACAGAAGAAATTGTAAAGCAAGCAAAAGTTTTACAACTTATTAATCTTTACAGAGTCAGAGGACATTTAATTGCTGATCTTGATCCCCTTGGCTCAAAAACACAATACCACGCTGAACTAGATCCATCGAGTTATAATTTAACTATTTGGGATCTTGACAGACATTTTATTACAGGTGGATTTGGAAACCTGAATACTGCAACACTTCGGGAAATTTTAAATGTTCTTGAAAAAACTTATTGCGATAAAATTGGTGTTGAGTATATGCACATCCAGAATCCTGCTGAGAAAGCATGGCTTCAGAATAAAATGGAACCTGTTAAAAATATTCCTTCATTTGATAAACGATGATAAAGAAAAATATACTACAAAAATTAATTGCTGCTGAATCTTTTGAACATTTTATTCACAGCAAGTTTGTTGGTCATAAAAGATTTTCACTTGAAGGATCAGAAACTCTAATTCCAGTTCTTGATTTAATTTTGGGTGAAGCCGCCGAGCAAAATATAAATGAAGTCATCCTCGGAATGGCTCACAGAGGAAGGTTGAATGTACTCGCAAACATTATTGGCAAATCATACGATTCTATCTTTGTTGAATTTGAAGATATACAAGATCCTAATTCCATTGCTGGTTCAGGAGATGTAAAGTATCATTTGGGTGCAACCGGGAATTACAAAACAACAGCTGGAAAAAATATTACTGTTTCTGTTGCTGCAAATTCAAGCCATCTTGAATGGGTTAATCCCGTTGTTGAAGGCATGGTTAGAGCAAAACAAACCAGACTGGGAGATAGTAAGAGTCATTCAAAAGTTATGTCTCTGCTTCTGCATGGAGATGCTGCATTTGCTGGACAAGGTGTTGTAGCCGAAACATTAAACCTGTCTCAACTAAGCGGATATCGAACCGGTGGAACTGTGCACATAATTGTAAACAATCAAATTGGATTTACAACAACACCTGATGAAGCACGCTCTTCGCAGTACGCAACAGACGTTGCAAAGATGATTCAGGCACCAATTTTTCACGTTAACGGAGATGATCCTGAAGCAGCTTTATGGGTTGCACAACTTGCATTTGAATACAGACAGATTTTTAAGAAGGACGTGGTAATTGATTTATTCGGATATAGAAGACACGGTCACAATGAAGGAGATGAGCCAGGATTTACTCAACCACTTATGTACGCTAAAATAAAAGAGCATAAATCTGTAAAAGAAATTTATGAGAAAAAATTATTACTCGAAGGGAATATTTCCGAAAATGAAGTGAAAATATTTTCCGATGAGTTACACAAGCGAATGAATCTTTCAATTGATAAAATCAGGAAAGAAAGCAAAAAGTTTGACGGTGATCTGATATTGGCAGTTCCCAAGAAAAAAATTGATTCAATCCATTCAGAGAAAAATACTTCAATAACAAAGGAGACATTAGAAGTTATAATTAACGGATTGACTACAATACCTGATAATTTCAATGGGCATCCAAAGTTATCCAAGTTTCTAGAAAATCGTAAAAAACTTTTGGACGGGTCGGGCAAAGCTGAATGGGCATTCGCAGAATCGCTCGCGTTTGGAAGTTTGTTGTTGGAAGGCACTCCGGTTAGATTGAGTGGTCAGGATAGTGTAAGAGGTACTTTCAGTCAGAGGCATCTTGCATTTACTGATATAAAAACGGGCGCTGAATATTTTCCATTGAACCATCTGGAAGATAACCAGGCTCAAATGGAAGCACTCGACAGTCTTCTTTCCGAAGCTGCTGTTTTGGGATTTGAATTCGGCTACAGTGTTGTTGATCCATTGGCATTGGTTTTATGGGAAGCTCAGTTTGGTGACTTTGCAAATGGAGCACAAATAATAATTGATAATTTTATTGTTTCCTCTCATGAGAAATGGCAGATGCCTAACAACCTTGTTTTGCTTTTGCCTCACGGCTTTGAAGGACAGGGACCAGAACATTCAAGTGCAAGGCTCGAAAGATTCCTGATACTCTGTGCAGAAAATAATATGCAGGTTTGTAATGTTACTACTCCGGCTCAATACTTTCATTTGTTAAGGAGACAAATTAAATCAGGTGTAAAAATGCCTTTGGTAATCATGACTCCAAAAAGTTTATTGCGTGCACGGGAAGCGAAGTCATCTAAAGAGGAATTCCTCAAAGGAAAATTTGAAGAAGTTTTGGATGATGATTCAATAAAAAACTATGATAAAATTAGTAATCTGATTTTAACAAGTGGTAAAGTCTATTATGATCTATTCAAATACAGAAATGAAATTGAAAACACCGCTACAGCAATAATACGTCTGGAACAGTTTTATCCATATCCGTATAAACGTATCAGGAAGATTTTTGAAAAATATTCTTCACTTAAAAAAATAATTTGGGTACAGGAAGAACCAAAAAATATGGGTGCCTGGAATTTCCTGAATCAGCGGTTGCCGAATGATTTACCGGTTGATTGTGAGTTAGTTTATGTCGGAAGATCGGAAAGTGCAAGTCCCGCAGTAGGCTCTTATAAAATATCTATGCAGCATCAGAAGAAATTAGTGAAGGCTGCTTTCAGTTGAATTGATTCTTTATACCTTAGTTAAATTATCAATGTGAATAGAACTAATAATTTCACCAAAACGATAATTAATTATTCTGCAATTAAAACCATCTTCGTTGTACTTTAGCCATTTACCATCTGGTTTACCTTTAATAAATGTACCTTCACACTTTATTAAACCATTTTTATAAAACCATGTCCACTTTCCTGTTGGTTCATCATTATCAAAATCACCAGTACATTCAAGTTCACCATTATCATAATAATATTTCCAATTACCATCGTTCTTATTTTTATTCATAAATCCTTTAACTGCGAAGTTACCATCCATAGTGAGCATAATATACTCACCTTGTTTCCAACCATCTACAACATTGAACTTGACTATCAGTTTATTATTCAGTGTGTCCTGCATCCTTCCTGTAAAAGGAATAGATTTATCCTGAGAATAAATTAAATCGTTACTAGTCATAACAATTTTTTCATGATTAGAAGAGTTGAAATATGAATGATGAATTAACACGACGAGAAGAGTGCAAATGACGAGAATCTCAATCATTATGATATACGAGAATAATTTAATTTTATCCATTGAAATAGCCTGAAACCCTTCAATAATATGACACGAATGTTTTTTCTGACCCAAACTTTGCAGTTTTTTTCGGGATAAATCATTGCCCAATATGACAATAATAATATTGCAAGGATTGTTCCAACAATCATCTTAGCATTTTAATTATATCATAAGAGGTAAGATTTTCTTTGTTTTGTTCTGATACGATAAAAAGAATATCTGCCAATTATGATACAGCAAAATTTTGAATTGGTGATTCAAGGCGTCAAAAAAACTTCTAAAGTTCTGATTACTTTATCGAGCCTGTTGGCACATTATTGGCAACTACAAATTGCAAATATTCCATTCGAGGGCAAATTGAAGAATTTTGAATTCAGACATCATCGTGATTATTTAATCGCATCAGTAAATATTGAAAAGGCTACTTTTCAAGAAGCAATCGAGTTTAAAAGCATGATTGATGATGAAATGGACCAGGGATTTAATAACATCATCGTTTCCTTAAATGGTTGTGAATCTGTTGATTCAGCTTTTGTTGGGGTACTTGTAGTTATATGGAAAAAAGTGCGATCAAAGGGTGGTTCTTTAAAAATAGTTAAGATGGGAAAGTTTGATCACTCCGTTCTTCATTTAACAGGAGCCATCGAAATATTTGAAAAATATGACTCCATTCCACTTGCTTTAGAAAGTTTCAACACACCTGTCGAACAATTGAGTAATTCAGTAAACTGATCATCACAAATTTTCTAAAAGAAAAATAAATCCTTAGAAAATCACTAGCATTTTTCTTGTACCTAACGCTAAAGAATTAATCAGTTTAATGTTTGATTTGTATTTAAAGATAGAAATCCAGCAGTGTTAGATAATACCCACCACCGATTTTAATTAGTAGAATTTAGCAAGCCTATGAATGTCTTGCGCCAAGTAGTATGTAGGCTGTTACTAAGGTAACAACTGTGAAAATAATAATTCCTGTAAGCATAGCACTCCTTATTAGTCTGTGCGGATATAAACCAAAAAAATATTTTTTTAGGGAACTTTTGCCCTCGCTCCCGTTGAAATAGTTTGTTAAAGTCAATTATATAGGGCAATAATTGTACCGCACATTAAATAATTTTCAAAGAAAATATAAAGAAAAAATAATGTTTTGCAAATTTTAAATTTTTATTATGATACGATATTTAAATTCTCATCGCATCTTGAAACACAAATTATATTGTTGAGATTGATATAATAACCGTTTGAGATGGAAGATTAAAGTATTAATTTTCAATCAAATAGTTTTTTATTTTAGCATTTTTTGCGGGCGTAACTCAGTTGGTAGAGTGTCAGCTTCCCAAGCTGGATGTCGCGGGTTCGAACCCCGTCGCCCGCTCCACTAATAAAAAAATTTGCTTTTTTAGCCTATTAAGTTGATATTTGTTTTCTCAAATAATGGGAGCTTAGCTCAGTTGGTTCAGAGCACCTGCCTTACAAGCAGGGGGTCATAGGTTCGAATCCTATAGCTCCCACTCCTTTTTAAAGTTTATACTTATTCCTTCAATATTTAGCTAATATCCTATTTGAAACCTTAGTACGCAGTAGCTTTGATGATTGGTAAGACCAAGTGTAAGATTTTTTTCGTAATCATACTGATATATAAAACTGAAAATGTAATCTCTTATCGGTTCCACTCTTATTCCAGCTTCAAATATATTGTTGTTGATTCTTATGCCATCTAAAAAAATTGCTGTTTCGTTCTCCGGAATTTGTCCATGATTGATCTCAATATCGCCTCCGACATTTTTAATCAGTGTTCCGGAAGTATCGTAAACATTTTCGCCGCTTCGAATGTATCGATAATCCAGAGACACTCTCATCCACTCGTTTACATCATAAGAAAGCTTGCTTAATAATTCATCTGAGTTAGGACCAATCGGATGTCCAAGATTCACTCCCCATCCTGTGTAGGCATTTTTAGTATTATAATGTGAATAAACATAGGGTCTTATTTTTGTGTATTCAACAATGAAGGATAGGTCATTTAAAGTAAATGCTTCATACCAAAAAATGCCTAATTGATAAGCTGTTTTATTCTTGTAACTATCTAAATCCTGAAGATTTGAAAGAATATTCTCATCCAATAAAAATGTAGCCTGAAATTCTAAATTCTTTATAAAATTTGTTTGTAAATCAAAATACAGATTTGCATTGTCCCTATCCTGAGTTGAGTGTTCAATAAATTTATAAAATCCTACAGGGGTTAAGTAAGAAATATCTATCCCTCGATCAGAATAAACTACACTCTCACCAATTCCAATCTCAAAAAGATTTTGGAAGGATAATTTTAACCTGTTAAAAGTCCAGAACTTTGTATAACGGTCATCATAATTAAACGACATATCTCCCACAGTCGTACCGTGGATTGATGTAAAATGAATTATCCCATAATCAAAATCGAATTGAAGAAAATCAAGTGAGGGTCCTAATCCGGACAATACGAGTTTATTTCCATATCCATAACCGATCGTTTTAAATTCTCTTCCGAGTTGAAATGTGAGTCCCATATCTTTTGCAGGTTCAGTATAATATTTTATATATCCTTCAGTAAAATCATAGTTCGCAATATTTTCGCCATTTTCTACCCATTTATAAGTTTGCAAAATCTTTGGATAAATCAATTCAGCAACCGATCTGCTGCCTGCTGCTCCCCCTTTCAAGACAGTGAGATTATAACCGAGGTGATCAAATACAGTTCCCCTTATTCTAAATCCTATATCAAACAAATGGCTATTATTAACTTCAGGTTTAAACTGTTGACCATAGTAATAATCTCCAAGTATTTCTATAAATATATTCGCGTCTTCTTCTGAATATGCATAGAAATACTTTATTTTATTCGAAAATAAACCGGCTAAACTTTCGCCAAAATCTTCATTTGGATTAAAAAAATAATTAGTATTTGCAGTATCAAGCACTTCATAAAAATCTACTTTATATCGATTAAATAGATTTCTTTCCGTGTTACTTAATTGATCATATTGCTTTTCAACATCTTGCAGGTAGCTCTTTTACCTCGAACCTGGATAAGTTTGGAGCATCTTCGCTTATGTAGGGAATAATATTCTTTACTTTCATTTGCTTCAAGAAGATGTAAACTGGATGATTCAGTGGTACGTTTTCAACTTGCGAGTAAAGAGTAGCAGAAAAAATTAATAAAGCCAGAAGAAAACTTCTGCGAATTATTTTCATTATGTATTCAAACTTGTTTAAAAAGTAATAAACTAATATAGTAATTGAAGAGTTGATTGAATAATAGCGTTAGATTATTGCACTATTAAACTTAGCTTACAGGAAGAACTTGTAGTGGAATTATTCCTGAACTGACATTACATTAGAAAAAATTGCCCTCACCCTATTGTAATGTTCGTTATTCATACCCAAGTGCAAACTAGTATTTACAAAGTTGTTTTTTTGCTCATCAAGTATGTTATTGTCATCATCAATAATTACGTAATCTGCAACCTCAGGATGTAAGTCAAGCCATAGTTTAATTTCTGTTCCCCGATGAGCAGGATGTATCACGGGAGTAAACCAATCGTGATAAAGATAATTCAGAAGCTTATTTCTTTTTAGTTCGTGCATTAACCTGTCAATAGCACCGTATCGCCAGGTTGATGAAATCACTATCTTTAAGGAAAATTCTTCAACTAATGCCTTAATAAGTGCTACACTTGAAGGATCAAACCGACTAAAATCTTTTCCGGAATTACGATTATTTCTGTAATATTCTTCCGAGTTAAGAACTCCATCAATATCGAGGAATATTATTCTCTGATTTGTTAGTGAGCCTGTTGAGGATTGATTTTCTATATTGCTCATATGTTCGAATTTTAACTTTTGGATTAGTATTCCATCACCACTTCGGGTGTAACTCTGATTTGGTTGTAAGAAAGAAGAAGGTTACGTGCATGATGATAACGCTCCTGAACCATCCCTAAATAAATGCTTGTTTTCACAAACTTGTCTCGCTGATGGTCTAAAAGTTTTTCATTATCATCAAGAATAATATAGTCTTTGACCTCAGAATGATTATCAAGCCACAACTCAATTTCTTTTCCACGACTTGCGGGACGAATGACAGGCGTCAGCCAATCCTCATGCAAGTGATCCATAAAGTCATTCTCATTGAGTTCTTTTACAAGCCGTTTCATAGCTCCATCACGCCAGGTAGACGATATCACAACTTTGAGTGAAAATTCTTCAACTAATTTTTTAACCAGAATTACGCAATATGGATCAAACCTGCTTCCACCATCCTCTGGTCTATAAATGTACTTATAATAAATTCTGGAATTTAAAACGCCATCAATATCCAGAAAGAGAACTTTATTATTCATAAAAAGTAAGACTCATATTTGATAACAATTCGTGATTAAAGTGAATTAGATCGTAATTCTTTATTCCCATTAAAATGCCAGATAATAAGCGGAAAGCAAGAATGTTTTTGATTTTGAATAGTAATTCTTTCCATTTTTGAAGTAAAAAAAACTTAATTTTTACTAAAAATAAAATAATTGAAATTGTATTGTGCTAATTATGACGGTAGGAATTTTAATAGGTAGGTTTTAATTGAGAGGAGTTTAATTAATAAAATATTTTGATTTCTTTCTTCATTAGCATTTATCCGCACAAGTGCTAACGAAGGATGACCATCTTTTTAGTTTGGACAAACTCACCTGCTCTTAGTGTGTAAAAATAGACTCCAGTTCCTATTTCGGAAGCATTGAACTCAACTTCATATTTTCCTGCTAGTTTGAATTCGTTAACGAGAGTTGCGACTTCGTTACCGAGTATGTCATAAACTTTCAAAGTTTGATGATTTCCTACTGGCGAGCTGCCAACTAATTATCGTGCTTGGGTTAAAAGGATTGGGGTAGTTTTGTGATAATGAAAATTGCTGGGGCAAATTAACCCGTTCTTCAACTGATACAAGCGTTGTTGCACCCTTTAAATAAACCTGTTTGCCAATCAGCATTGTGTCGTTTACAGATCTTACGTTTAATTTACCCTGATAGTATCCTTCAGCATCGGGTTTAAACATAACATTCAATGTTACAGATTCCTGTGATGGAATTGAAATCGGTAGTACGCTCAGAACTGAAAACGAGTTATTATTGATTAGGAATTCATTAATTGTAACTTCAGAATCTTTGGAATTATATCAGATTAATTCTGCTAATGATGAATCACCTATACTTACAATCCCAAAATCAATTGAATCCGAACTGACAGTGAACAAATTAGTTTCCCATTTAAACCTGTAAACTCTGTATTTATGTCCCTCGTTGATATATTTCATCTCAAATTCGATAGAATCCTGTTCATTTATTTCAGTAACTGCTGGATCTAGACTTCCCCCCCATCCTATAAGAATATTTTGGTTAGGCAGCTCCTGAACACTGCCCAGGACTCGTGAGAAAACAGATTCATTACGTGTATATCTTCTGACTAGAGTTGCAGTAAAATTAATCTCGTCAATTTCGTATTCAACTACGCTTGAATATTCCGGCAAAAGATAATGACCGTTGTCAAACATAATCAGATTGCCATTGGACAATTGTCTTAAGCAATGCTGCCGAGAAAATCCTCTAGTATCGTTGATGAAAGTAAACTGATTTTTTTTACCGCCGAGCCGCCAGATTATATTGCCAGTAGTTCTATCAATTTTAGTTACCTCATCAAAATTGCGTGTTGATATAAGAATATTCCCGTCGTTATCAATTTCAATAGAGTTGCAATGAGTCCAATCTATCTGATGTTGCATCAAATCTATGTATTGATCCACATCAAGAATATCGTAATGATCAATTGTTCTCCACCTCCAAATTTCATTATCATCTGCATCCATATGAATAACATTATTTGTAACAAGTATGGCTGCGGTATCACCACCTTGAATATACTGGCTCATATCAATACTAAGGTTTTCTTTCCCTAAAATGTAATATGTACCGTCAGGCAGTACCCTTAACTCATGACCATCCAGTGTAATTCCAGGCGGGGTATAATATCGGTTAATCATGGTTCCAGCACTGTCCATTCCATAGATTGTAACAGGAGCAATACCATAAGTTAGCTCGCCATTAGGCTGGAGCTTAAAATCGAAAATAATTTCATTCAATACCTTGCGGCAAAAAACCGGAGTTAGTTCATTATCTATTATAAGTAAATAACCAACTCCACCTGTGGTCAAGTCTAAGAAAAGATATTCTTCTGATGGATTATTAAACTTAGTAATTTCCATTGAAGGGAAAATCTGAGATAATTTATCTTTTAAGTACGAAGTACTGGTAATTTGTGGATATAAAAAACCGGTCCACAATAAAATAGTGAACGAAATATTTATAAAAATTTTCAAAGTAATTCTATACCATTGCTCAGGTAAGAGATCGATAAAATTATTTCAGTAAAATCATTTTTTTAACGGAGCGATAAACTTGATTTCTGTTTGAGGGTATAGCTTCCAAAGAATAGAAGTAAATACCTGAAGCATAATGTACCGCATTCCAATCTACCATATAATTTCCTGCTGGCTGATAGTTGTCCATTAATGTTATAATATTTTCTCCGATTGAATTATAAATCCTTATCGTTACATTACTTGCAAGTGGCAAGGAGTATCTTATATTAGTTGAAGGATTAAATGGATTTGGATAGTTCTGTAATAGATTATAATCATTCGGAATATCGAGATTTACTATTTCAACACCACTTGGTGGTATAATTGAAAATGATGCATCGCTTGTGTCTATAATAGAAAGATCTGTAATGCTTGTGATAATAATTTTGTAAGAAGTATCAACAGCAAGATCAGTTGGAATTAGCCAGCTATAAGCACTAGGATTTCCAAAGGTGGTATCAGCAATTGATTCTGACAATTTGCTGCCCGTAAAGTAGCTCGAGCCTAACTGAATCTGTAATATTGGTTTCCCATCGAATAACATTTTCGGATCCCATAGACCAGGTTTCTCCACCGTTCGGTGTATTCATGGTTATAAATGCATCGGTTACTTCAAAACTCCAAGATGGAGACCAAGCACTTACTTCTGAGTTTAGAATAGAACGAACGCGCCAGAAATATATCGTATGATTTATAGAATTTTTAAATACATAAAAGGATGAATTCATTGTTGTATCTATCACCATATCACTAAACAAACTATCGGAAAATATCTGAAGCTGGAATAAATCATAGAAGCCCTGCCCTGTCCAACCAAGTGCTAGTGAGTCTTGCGGAAGTACTTTCTTATTATTCACTGGCTCGTATAAAATTGGTGGATTGGCTGAATATACATCAACGGTTTCTCCAAAAACAATCTCTCCGAAACTGGTTGTTGTGGCAACCAATTCGTTTGATAAACTATCGTATGTTGTTGGTAACATTGTAAACATCCCTTGATTTGGGGTGTCCCTAACAAAGAACGATGTTTTAGCCGGATGCTTAATTTCAGGATATTTTGAAAGGTTGATATGAATTTCGGAAATGTGATTATAGATAGCAAAACCTTCATAAATAATTGAAACAGGGTACACTATATTCACATCTTCATTAAATTGAGGTTGAACCGGACCAAAGGGAAGGCGAGTTATAGTAACTTCATTGTAACCGAAATTCACATCGATATATTTTATTTTTACATCAGTAAATATAGAATTCGTTGTATCATTAAAGATATATGTGTTCCCAGGCAGAACTTCAAAATGAGTTACAGAAGGTTTTTTAATTAATTCATTCCAGGGCATTTTGTAAATGCGGTATGGTAATACACCTGGTGGTAATGACAGTTCAAGAGCAATTGATCCATCCGAATGAACTTCTACAGCATGGCGAATTACTTGACTGAATTGCGGATGTACAGCCCCATAACAAATAAACCATCTTCCGTCAGGAAAGCGTTGAGCATTTCCTGCAAGAGCAGCGAAAATGTTTCCGTTTGGATACCTCCACTCTGATACTAATGTTGCTACTTTGTTTACTTCGTCAAGTGAATACTCTACTGCACGGGAGTATGGTGGTTGATGGTATTCGCCGTTATCAAATAATGTAATGTTTCCGTTTGGGAGTCTTTTAATGTGATGTTGACGAGCGTGATAGTATGGTGCATTTTCTTCATGCTCTCCAACATAAGTAAATTCTCCTCGCGGGGAACCCATTCGCCACATCAGTTCCCCTGTGGTTCTGCTGATTTTTATAATTTCACTCAGATGCCTGAACGACATAAGAATATTTCCATCATCGTCAAGGTCAAAAGCATTAAGAGCAGAATAAAGCACTGTAGGACTAGTCAAATCTTGATCACTATCTGTAATTGGAATATGATCTAGATCCCGCCATTCAAAAACTACATTCCCATCCGAATCTTGTTCTTGGAGAACAGCAATGGATAATTGGCAATTTGTTTGTCCGCCTGGTACAATTCGTACTCATATCAAATAAGATGGGGTGAAATGACATCAACATTACGTGACCATTCGGAAGCATAAGGAACTCGTGAAAATCAGTCGGATATCCGTTTTTCATTTGAAAGGTATCTACTACTGCAAAGGTGCTGTCCATTACAATGTACCCAAGTTCTTCCCCGGGTCTTGGAAAAGCTCCGGTAAAGTTTCCTACTCCATAAGATAAGAGACCGTTGGGTTGAACCTTAAAATCGAAAGCAGCGCCGTTAACTCTCACAGAATCTACAATGTGCCCAACGCTATCAAGAATAAAAATAAAATTTCCGTACAGTTGTGGTACATTTCGATCCCAGGTGGCCATAAAAATATATCCGGGACCAGGGCTATTTAGAGAATCAATATTTATTGGCGGCACTGGAAGAGTATCTACAAGTATATTTTCTCCGCCCAGATTATTATTAATATTTTGCATTACAGCTAGGTCTTCATCAAACACGCCATCATAATGTTGAATTATTCCTTCGGATTCAGTTGTAAAACTGAATGAATAATCCGGCAGTTCGGAATTAGTTAATGTTTTAATTCCTCGTTGTACAGATACAGTCACAATTTCGTTATATGCAAATGGCTTGTTAGGATTAAAAACGATAGTTTGGTCGTCATCCGTTAAGAGAAAATTTCCATTATGAATTCCGCTTATAGAGCCAACAACGCTAATTAAACTCCGGACTATAGTTGATTCTTGTAATTTAGTGGTAGGTCGAAGAATAATATTCGTTTCATTTGAAACCATTATAGAATTAGGTTTTGGAGATACATATTGAAAAGGAGAATTGTTCTGTGCAAAACAAATCTGCGTTACAAGTAAAAATAAAAACGAAAATTTTAGAAAGGTTTTCATAGCGAGACTCCTTTAGAAGTTGCAAGAGTAAATTTTAAAACCTCTACTTCGGGAGAGTTGTCGATGTGTTATAGCTGTAGAAAATTCAGTAACTCAACTTAGAAAATCTAACACCGCCGGAGTAGAAAAATTTTACTATTATAAATGTGTAAATATTAATTATTATAAGCAACAAATCAATCATTAAAAAAATCATATCTCAGTAGGAATATACTCCAAAGGAGATCTACAATTAGTCAGCTGAATTTTAAGAAAGCTTGAAAAATGAAAAAAGCCTTAATACGTTTTGCATTATAAGGCTTTTAAGATGCGGGGCCGAAACCAGCATTTTGCGGAGGCACGAGACTCGAACTCGCGACCTCCTGCGTGACAGGCAGGCGTTCTAACCAAACTGAACTACGACCCCGAAGGTTAATTTTTTCTAAAAAAAGCAGTCCAAATATATAGGATGACATTCCTAAAATCAATAAGGAATTATGAATGATTCTGCTAATTAATCGTCTCCAAAACTGATACCGACGGCTTTTGCTGCAAGTACTGCTTGATTATTCGGTTTGACAAGCTTTTGCTTTGAAATAGCATCTGCAATATCAACCGCAACAATTTCATTTCCTTTTAGTGCTACCATTTTTCCAAATTTTTTCTCAGCTGCTAATTTAATTGCGAAAGCACCAAATTTGGTAGATAGAATTCTGTCATATGGAGTTGGACTTCCGCCTCTTTGAAGATGTCCGAGAACAGTAACACGCGTTTCTCTTCCAGTATTCTTTTCTATATTGTCAGCTACAACTTTTCCAATTCCCCCAAGCTGAATAGGATCAGTTCGTTTCGCATCCGTACCCTTCGTCACCAACTGGCCTCCAATGGGCATAGCACCTTCAGCAACACAAACTAGACTGAATCTTTTTCCTTTAAGTTCCCTTTTATGGATTTTATCATATACACTTTCCCACGAAAATGGAATTTCAGGAATCAGAATTAAATCAGCACCACCTGCTAATCCACCATGAAGTGCTATCCAGCCAGCATATCTTCCCATAACTTCAACCACAATTACACGATGATGTGAGGAAGCAGTTGTATGCAAACGATCAAGTGCCTCTGAAACTACAAAGACAGCAGAGTCATGTCCAAATGTCATATCCGTTGCATCCAGATCATTATCAATTGTTTTAGGAACTCCAATTACATTAATACCCATTCCAGAAAGTTTGTTACAAATGTGCATTGTTCCATCACCACCAATTGCAATTACCACGTCAAGACCCAATGCTTTGTAATTCCTTAATACATTCTGTGACTTATCAACTATTTCAATCTTTCCATCTTTCTCGACCGGCCAGTGAAATGGATCACCTTTATTCGATGAACCTAGAATCGTTCCTCCACGGGATAGTATTCCGGATACATCTTCATTTCTTAGTTCGGTGGTTTTTCCTTCGACGAATCCTTCAAAACCATCGAGGATTCCAAATACAGTCATACCTTGATCTTGAGCCGGCTTAGTTACGCCACGAATAACTGCATTTAACCCGGGACAATCGCCACCACCTGTAAGTACTCCTATTTTTCTTACCTCATTATTTTTTGCCATCTATTTCCTTAATTTATTAAAAATTTTATTGGAAGTTTTAAAGTGAAGTTTAACTAATTTACCCAAATTTTCTTTCCCAAATTCTTTAAGAAATTTCTTTGCAACTTTTTCAACTTCTGTTGATGATCCTTTTGGTATCTTCATTTTATATTTTTTACTTTGAATATTAAACCAATTTATTACAGCTTCACGTGCAAGTATTGAAGCCGCAGCTACCGCTGTAAACCTTTCCGCTTTTGTTACCTGCTTCAGTTTATTAATCTCCCCTTTTGCTGAAGTGCATCAAGTAATTAATTTTTCATTTCCAAATTTATCACTTATTGCTTCACTTGCATCGCATTTATTCGAGAAGATTTTCAATTACTCTTGCATGAGCCCAACCCATCAATCTATTCAAGTTACCCATCTTCTCATAGAGTTGATTATACTTTTCCGGAGAAATTATAACTACATCGTAAACTATTTCCATTACTTTTTATTATTTCAGAAGCAAACTGTTTTATCTGATGATCACTTAATTCTTTGCTATCTCTTATTCCGACTGACCCTTAAATATTTTCCAGTTTCCTGATTAACATAAGCACCAGCAATGACGAGAGGTCCAAAATAATCACCTTTACCAGACTCATCTGTTCCAATATATGGAGAAGTCAGGTTCTGACTCCGGCTTTTCATCTTCAAAAAGCTTTTCACCAAAAATGATTTCACTAACTCTTTTTGTACAAGTTTAATTCTTTGTTACCCTGAAGAACAATTTTATTCCCCTTCTTTCCAAAAAAGACATTTAGCGAAATTTTCTCTTTTCCTTCGCTGACTGAGACCTGATAAAAATATTCATTTTTAACAGGTTCCGAAAAATGAAAATTTTGCTTTGCGAGAATTTGAATATGACGATTCAAAATTTCTAATGCTGTTACTTCTTTTGGATTCAATTGTCAAATAATAATTATTTAGTAAAATATTTAATTATATAAAATAAGGCGTGTGAATATCTTAAAAATCGAATTCTTTTCAAATTATTTCTTAAAATTCATTGACAATATGTTTTGTAAGTTGTAGTTTACGTTTGTATCAAAAACAAGGGTATGTAAAACAAAAAGTGAGACAAATGAAAACATTAGTAATAATTTTATCGATATTATTTTATTTAACGTCCGTAACTGCTCAAACGAATGCAAAACCAGCATTAACTGATGATGAGATTAATGAGCTATCATCTAACCTCGCAATGAAAATATTACTCAATGATTCTCAGAAAATCTGCAGTTACAAATTTACTTAAAACTTTCAGAACTGAATTCAGTAAAATTGGCACCGGTTCAAGTGAATCCGTGCAAGAAAGTCAAAGCAAATTAATTTCATCCACTAATGCTCAGATTGTAGATTTACTTGATTCGAAACAGCAAATGAAATTTAAGGTTATTAATTCGGATTGGTGGAAATCAGTTCAGGAAGCTCAGAACAACTAATTATATTTTTCTAATTGTTTTGACCCTTTCAAAGGGTTCTCCCCTGCCCTTTGAAGTAAAAGGGTCGGCGCCCAGTGTTACCCCAACACTGGGTCGTTTTTTTTCAGCCAGAAGCTGATCAGCTTTTGGCTGATAAAGAATAGTTCTTTATTGAATTTTGAGGAGAGATGCACACTTGATAATTGCGGTCTCACTACGCAACCGATTCGTAGAGAGACTAAATCGCCTTTCAGAGTTAACAGTTTTTAATTCGCCTTCGTCAAATCCCCCTTCAGGACCAAATAAAAAGTAGGTTGTTTCATTGATGCTGACATTTCCATCAAATACAGCTTTTGCGTTTTGATCAAAAAGAATTTTCTTGTCCCTGGTAATTTTATTATCTCATTAAAACTTGAAGAAACTATATTTTGGAAGAAACGCTCTTAATGATTGTTTCATTGCGACGAGGGTTGTCTTCATGAATTTTTCTGTATTGATTTTTTTTGATATGGTATGTTTTGAACTGAATAAAATAAAATTTGTTATACCAAGTTCAACACATTTTTCGAAAGCAAATTTTAATCTATCAGGATTTTTTAATTGCGGAATACAAAACCAAATATTTTCTGCCCGATTTTCATATATCAACTTATCTTGTATAATGGCAGTAAGATTATTTTTTGTGATTTCAGCAATTTTAGTCCTGTATATCGCACCTTCACCATCAGTTATATGTAGAGAATCACCAACTGAATTTCTCATCACATTAGATGCATGATGAAATTCTTCCCCCTGAAGAGTTATTCGCTCACTCTCAACCATATCAGGCGAAGTATAATATAATTCTATATTAGAAAGATGCTCCAAGATCAAATATCCACTCTGTTCGTGCATTGTCATTTATTGCAAATTCAAATCTGCAGATAAAATATGGTAAAAGTAATAAAGAAATTCCCGTACCGTAACCGGAATCAAAACTTTTTATAGTCCATGGATCACCCTCATCTCGTGTTGCACCGGTGTCGGCAAACAACTCTCCTATTAAGGAAAATCTGTATGAAAGAAGGGAACGCGGAATCCATGGTATCCAGTACAAATCTATTCTTGCTTCTTTAATGATAGGGTAGTCAAATTCAATTGAACCGAGAAAACTATCATTTCCTTCCTGCTTATCTCCATAAAAATATCCTCTCACTCTGTTCCCGTAACCAATGTAAGAATAGTCATAGTATGGTACCAGTTTTCCTGCTGTATGACGCGCAGCATATTCTCCACTTTGCGGTTAATTTATCAAATATTATTCTATACTCTCTGAAATCTACATCGGCAACATAATAGCTGATATCATCAATACCGAAACCCTTATACTCAAAACCAATTTGTGAATAAATTCCTTCTGTAGCATAGACTGTAAGGTCTCTTGTATCGTAAACATAATTCAGGCCGCCAATCAATGTTCTATCAATATTACTATTTGATGCATTGATACCTTCTATATAGTATGGTGTTTCAATGTAATCGAATCCAGTATTAAGATAGAACCAGTGAAAATTTCCAAACCGTTTACCAAACTGCACTCTGGATACAAAAGTTTGTTGTTCAAACTGACCTCCGTATAAATCTTCAGCTTCAAGGCTTCTGTTAGTAACTGTTGTGTATGCCAGGTTAGTTTGAAAGTTCAAGTTTTGATTATATGATAAATTTGGATTGAAATATCTAAACCCAAACGAAGGATCATACCCAAATGTTGCAATTCCAGTGATTCTTTCATTTCTGCCTCTGAAGTTGAGCCAGGAAAGTGACATTCCATATGAAATTTTATTCCAGTCTTTGTCTTTAAGCACAATAATTGGGATGGGATAAATATACCAACTCTCTTCAACAACGATTAAAAGAAAATTTCTTCCTTCAAAAGAGTAAGGTCGCATTGTCACCTCGTTAAATATTCTGAGGCTGTAAACTCTTTCTCTATCATACGATGCAATTTCCGGAGTTAGAGTATCTCCAACTCCAATAGTTAGCTCTCTCAGAATTACGAAATCTTTGGTAGTTTCATTTCCAGTAATTTGAATTGAATCGATTACAACTTTGTAATCTACCTTTATAAAAAAGTGTATCGCTTTGTGCAGATAAATTAATTGAAAGGAATAAAAAGAAAAGAACAATTCTTTTAAAATGGAATTTTCCTTGAAATTTTAGAATGAATTTATGTTGCAGAATATTCAATCGTTTCAGCAATTATTATAATCGAATTCGAAAAGCAAGTTAATCATTAAGCTGAAACATTTAAGAAAAAAATAATATTTTATCGATTTACGGTTTCCTGAATATACTCTTCAATTGGCAGACAGCTGCAAACAAGATTTCTGTCTCCATAAGCATTATCTACTCTTCGAACTGAAGGCCAAAATTTACTCTCACGAGTGAATGGCAACGGATAAGCAGCTTTCTCTCTGCTGTAAGAATAATTCCATTCATCAGAAACAACCGAAGCCAAAGTATGAGGAGAATGTTTTAAAACGTTTTCTTCTTTACTGAATTTTCCTTGTTCAATCTCCCTGATCTCTTCTCTTATTGAAAGAAGAGCTTCACAGTATCGGTCAATTTCTGCTTTTGATTCGCTTTCAGTTGGTTCAACCATTAATGTTCCGGGAACAGGAAAAGATACTGTTGGTGCATGAAATCCATAATCCATCAATCTTTTTGCAATATCTTCAACTTCTATGTTGCAGGAATGCTTGAACTCACGCATATCAAAAATAATTCGTGTCCTACTCTTCCATTTAAACCCGTGTAAAGAACTTTGTAATTATCTTTCAATTTTGCCATCATATAATTTGCATTTACAATTGCAGCTTTTGAAGCTAAAGTTAATCCTTCGCCTCCCATCATTTTTATATAAGCATAAGAGATCAAAGTGATTAAAGCACTTCCCCAGGGAGCTGCTGAAACAGCAGTGATTGATTTTTCTCGATTGATTGGAACAACAATATGCCCTGGTAAAAACGGAACAAGATGTTTTGCAACTGCAATAGGTCCTGCACCTGGTCCACCGCCGCCGTGAGGGATGCAAAATGTTTTATGAAGATTGAGATGACAAACATCTGCACCAATAATTCCGGGATTTGTTAATCCAAGTTGTGCATTCAGGTTTGCACCATCCATATAAACCTGACCACCGCAATCGTGAATAATTTTACAAATCTCAGTAACGCTTTCTTCAAACACACCGTGAGTTGAAGGATAGGTTATCATCAAAGCTGATAAGTTTTCTTTATGTTCTTCTGCTTTAGCTTTTAAATCAGTGACATCAACGTTGCCTCGATCATCACATTTTACAACAACTACTTTCATTCCCGCCATAACCGCACTTGCAGGATTTGTTCCGTGAGCAGATGAAGGAATTAAAACAACATTTCTGTTTGCTTGTCCTTTGTCTTTCTGATATGCTCTGATGACCATCAATCCTGTGTATTCGCCTTGTGCACCTGAATTCGGCTGGAGTGAAACTGCTTCGAAGCCTGTTATTTCAGCAAGATCTTTTTCAAGTTCATTAAACACTTCGTGATAACCTTCTGCCTGATCCTTGGGGACAAACGGATGAACGTGAGCAAACTCATCCCAAGTGAGTGCAATCATTTCAGTGGTTGCATTCAGTTTCATTGTGCAGGAACCAAGTGGTATCATCGAATGAGCGAGAGATAAATCTTTGTTCTCTAATCGCTTCATATATCTGAGAAGTTCGGTTTCTGTTCTGTACATTTTGAAGACAGGATGTGTAAGATATTCAGAAGTTCTTGTCAAAAAGCTTTCAGACTTCTCATCGGCTTCAGCAGAAAATTTTCCTATCAATTTATCATCAACTGATTTGCCTGTGACTGTTCCAAATATTTCAAACAGCTTGCGGATGTCTCTTTCCTCAACAGTTTCACTTAATAGAAATTCCAATTTGAGTTTCATCGATATATCTGAAATTCACAAATCTCTTCTGTGCTTCGGATCTTATTTTTCCTAGAGTTGCTTTATCAGTTTCGATCAGGAGAGTATCGAAATAATGTTTATTGATTTGCTTGAATCCGAATTGAGCTAATGCAAGATCAAGAATTCTTGCAAATTTGTTTATTCTCAATGCAATTGCTTTTAATCCTTCTGCACCGTGGTAAACTGCATACATTCCTGCCATTACTGCTAAGAAGAACCTGCGCAGTGCAGATATTGCTTGTTGCTCTTTCACGTTTAATATGCTGCTCTCTTGTCTGCAAAGCCATTCTCAATGCTCTATTGCCATGCTGCATCAACTGAGACACCGATAATTCTTCCGGGAATGCTTCTCTTGAATTCTTCTTTTGTTGCAAAGTAAGCTGCGTGCGGACCACCAAGTCCCATCGGGATTCCAAATCTCTGTGAACTGCCAACAACGGCATCAGCACCAAATTCTCCCGGTGGTTTTAACAATGTTAAGCTTAGCAAATCAGCAGCAACAACTTTGAAAATTTTCTTTTCACTCGCCTGCTGAAACAGTGAAGCATAATCTCTGACTTCTCCATGACCGGCTGGATATTGAACTAAAATACCGAAAATGTCATCTGATAGTTCTGCAGTCAATACATTGCCAATTCTTAATTCAATACCAAGAGGATTTGCTCTTGTTTTAAGAACATCAAGTGTTTGAGGAAAAACTTCTTCAGAAACAAAAAATACATTTGCATTCTTTTTTTCTTTTGGACGAAGAGCATAAAACATACTCATTGCTTCGGCAGCAGCAGTTCCTTCATCAAGCAATGAAGCATTTGCTAATTTCCATTGCTGTAAGATCAGAAACTACTGTTTGAAAATTTAGTAATGCTTCAAGTCTGCCTTGTGCAATTTCTGCCTGGTAGGGTGTGTATTGTGTGTACCAACCGGGATTTTCGAGAATGTTTCTTTGAATTACTGTCGGCAGGATTGAAGGATGATATCCCATTCCGATATATGATTTATTAACTTTATTCTTAGCAGCTATATTTTTTAAATCCTCTAGGAAATATATGCTCATTTACGGGAGGAGTTAAATGTCTAACGGTTTCTTTAAGTCGAATATTTGAAGGTACTGTCTGATCAATTAAATTCATCTACTGAATTAGCACCGCAGGCTTTTGCCATTTGGTTTAGTTCATCTTCTGTTGGACCAATATGCCTGTTAACAAATTTATCGGGGTGATCAAATTCTTTCATTGGTTGCTCTCTTTGAATAATATGTGAGTTTTAAGAACAGAAAAATTTTAGTGAGGCAAATTTAAGGAAATAACTGAATTTATTTGAAGCAGAAAGTGGGAATTTAATGTTGGATTAGAATAATTAAATTCTATTTAACGCAACTTGTGCAGCATTCTGTTCAGCTTCTTTTTTACTTTTTCCCTTCCCTTCCCCTAATACATTTTCACCAATTAAAACTTCGGCAGTAAAGGTTTTATCGTGGTGAGGACCTTCTTCGCTTACAATCTGGTAAACCGGTATTGCAAGCTTGTTTGCCTGTGCATATTCAAGAAGCTGGCTTTTATAATTTTCATCAACCAGATGCTCACCATTTTTTAAAGCAGGTTCAAGAATTTTAGTTTGAATGAATTTTGTACAGGTTTCAATTCCTTTATCGAGATAGACAGCACCAATTAGCGCTTCCAATGCATCTGAAAGAATGGATTTTGAATTATGAGTAATAGACTTAGGAACATTACTACTGATAATCAGAAGTTCTCCTAATTTCAGGTTTTCTGCAACAAGGCTTAGTGCATTCCTATTTACCAATTTTGCTCTAACCTTTGTAAGAAATCCTTCTTCTTCATTCGGGAATTTGTTGAAGAGATATTCGCCAATAATAAGATTCAAGACAGAATCACCTAAAAACTCAAGCCGTTCATTTGAAAAAGTGAACCTTTCGTTTTCTTCGAGGAAAGAGCGATGAATTAATGCTTCAACATAAATATTCCTATCATCGATTTGACTACCGATTATTTTTTCAAGTTCTTTAAATTTTTCCTGTGGAAATGATGTTGGAATTTCCGATGAAGTGAATTTTCTTTTTTGCGGCTTAAAAAGATCAAACAGCCGCGCAATATTTAGGGCCAAATTTAGTTCTCGAATTTTTTAAATAAGAGAGATGCGTTATGCCCGCCAAAACCAAAAGTATTACTCATTGCGTATTTTATTTCTTTTTTAGTTGGTTTATGCGGACTATAATTCAAATCACATTCGGGATCTGGATTAGTTAAATTAATAGTAGGCGGAATTAAACTATTTTCAATTGCATAAACGGTTGCAATAGCTTCAATACCTCCAGCTGCACCTAACAGATGTCCTGTCATTGATTTTGTGGAACTTACAACAAGTTTATCTGCGTGTTCGCCAAACAGATTTCTAATAGCTTTCGATTCATTCTTATCATTAAGCTCAGTGGATGTCCCGTGAGCATTTATATAATCAATTTCATCAGGTTTAATTCCTGCGTCTCGTATTGCCTCTCTCATTGATCTGAAAGCACCCTCACCTTCCGGAGCCGGTGCAGTAATATGGTGAGCATCACCTGTAAGACCAACACCAATAATTTCACCTTGAATTCTTGCACCTCTTTTAATTGCGTGCTCATATTCTTCCAGGATAAGTGTGCCGGCACCTTCACCCATTACAAAACCATTCCTGTCTTTATCAAATGGACGTGAAGCTTCTTTATAACGATCATTCCATGTTGAAATAGCTCTCATCGAGTTGAATCCACCAATGGATATTTCAGTAATCGCAGCTTCAGAACCGCCACACATCATCATCTCAACACTCCCTCTCTGAATAAGGAAAAAGGCATCAGAAATTGCATGAGACGCAGTTGCACAAGCTGAAGTGGTTGCATAGTTGGGACCTTTTAAACCAAAGCGAATAGAAATCTGTCCTGCAGCAATATCTGAAATCATCATTGGAATAAAGAATGGACTTATCTTGTGAGGATCAAGCCCATTGAAAAAGTTGAAATGTTGTTCCTGAAGAGTTTTCATTCCACCGATACCACTTCCATAAATGACACCGAAACGATCTTTATCTACCTTCTCAAGGTTAAGGCCAGAATCCTGCATAGCCATTTCTGAAGTGGCAACGGCAAACTGGCAAAATCTATCCATTCTTCTTGCAGCTTTTTTATCAAGGAAATCTTCAGGATTGAAATTCTTTACTTCGGCAGCAAATTTTGTATCGAATTTTGTAGTATCGAAATGAGTAATAAGATCAACTCCGTTTCTCCCTTCACTCAATCCTTGCCAATAATCCTGCAAACCGATTCCAATCGGGGAAACAACACCCATTCCGGTTATAACAACCCGTCTTCTATTATCCATATAAATCTCCCGGCAAATGAAAAGAGTTCATCTTAATTTTAATAAGAAATGTAAAAACAAAAAAGCTGCTGAAAATTAGCTGAGCCTTTCGGTCAAATACTTAACCGCGTCGCCCACTGTGCTCATTTTCTCAGCATCTTCATCAGGAACGGAGACTGAGAATGCACTTTCAAAACCCATAACAAGTTCAACGATATCTAAAGAATCAGCACCTAAATCATTAATGAATGAAGCTGTAGGTGTAATCTGAGATTCTTCAACACCTAATTTATCCATTATTATTTCTTTTACTTTAGCTTCTACGTCCATTTTAACTCTCCTAAATTAGTTTGTGATTAGAGTTTAGTTTTATCTAATAATTGTTAATTATTCTTCAAATTTAAGAAAAATAGCCTTTATTTAACAAACAAATTATAGCTATTAACTACATCGTCATTCCGCCGTCAACGGCAATTACCTGACCTGTAATGTAATCTGCTTCCGGACTACAGAGAAATCCAACAACCTTTGCGATATCTTCTGGTTTACCCATTCTGTTCATAGGAATCATATCAGTTAATTTCTTTCTTTGCTCCTCAGAGAGTTTGCTTGTCATATCAGTCTCGATATAACCTGGCGCAACAGCATTCACAGTAATATTTCTTGATGCTAGTTCACGTGCCATCGACTTTGTAAATCCAATTACTCCGGCTTTTGAAGCAGCATAATTTGCCTGACCAGGATTACCAATAATTCCAACGACGGATGCAATATTAACAATTCTTCCGTAGCGTTGTTTTATCATATGCTTGATGATTGCTTTTGTATAATTGAATACACTTTTGAGATTAGCATTGATGACATCATCAAAATCTTTTTCAGTCATTCTTAAGAGAAGATTATCACGGGTAATGCCGGCATTATTGATAAGGATATCTACTCCGCCCAGTTTCTCAATAGCTTCCTGAACAGTAGCTTCGGCTTGATCAAGAGAAGTTGCATCAGCTTTAAAAGCTAAAATTTTGGTCGCTGGATTATTGATTTCCTGTTGAAGTTCTTCAGCACATTCATCGCAGCTGTTGTAAATAAAAGCCACATCAGAAAACAAAACTCCACAGCAGCTTTTGGACGCAAGCTCTTTTACAATAGCTCTTCCTATCCCCCTCGTACCACCGGTTACAATAGCTCTTTTATTTGGCAACATTTTCATTAACTCCCATTTTAATTTCGTTAAGATACTCTTTACGATAATTTTTTAGTTCCTCGAATCCTTCCTCGCCGAAAAAATGTCTTAATTCTTCTTCACAAGCTTCAAACATTGTTAGCTCTGTCTTTGGATCTACATTGCAAGATGGCAATCTATCGATATGTTCATCATCAATTGTTAAAGCACCTTCATAAGTTGTAAATGGAAAAAGGATGCAATAAAGTGGTTTATATTCCCATTTGTACTTACCTTCCTGCATCGCAATTTTCTGCAGTGTACACAAACCGTTTTTATCTAAAAAAGTACATTTTCCATTAATAATCTCTGTACCAACAGCAATACCAGATTCAAAGTCTTCATCTTCTTCTTCGGGTTCAAACCATTTGGTCACATCAGTTGATTGTGTTTCATCCATATTCAAAATTATCTTCTCTTTAATCGAGAGTATGGTTTGATATTCTTTATAATCTGTGAATACACCATAGTAGCAGCATTCACCGAGGCAGTTGCACATAAACTTGTATGTGAATATCTGTGGGTCGATGAATAACCCATTTATTTTCTTGGAAAATTTTTCTGTGAAATTATTTAAATCTTCACTCATTATAAATACTTCTCCACATCTTCAAATTTATTTATCCCAAATCTTTTAACATCGGGATTAATTCTTTTTACCAAACCTTGAAGCACATTGCCCGGTCCAACTTCATAAAACTCTTCAATTCCATCATCAATCATATTTTTTATTGTTTCTTCCCACCTTACAGGTGCGGTTATCTGCTCATATAACTTTGATTTGATTTCAGAAATGCTATTAACCGGTTTTGCAGTTACATTTGTATAAACCGGGAATTTGGAATTATAGAAATTAGTTGCTTCTAATGCTGATTTTAATTTTTCTTTTGCTGATAACATTAAAGGTGAGTGAAATGCTGCACTAACCACAAGTTCTTTCACCATTTTAGCTCCTGCAGTTTTACAAAGTTCCATAGCTTTTTTTACACCGTCAACAGAACCTGAAATAACTATCTGTCCAGGAGAATTAAAATTTGCACACTGCACAACACCCATAGATGAAGCTTCAGCACATAAGTTCTCAACTTTTTCTGGCTCTAGTCCGATTATAGCAGCCATTGTTCCTTTGTTTTGGTCTCCAGCTTCCTGCATTGCAACACCGCGCGCTCGTACCAACTTTATTGCTTCGTGGAACTGAATTGTTCCTGAAGCCACATATGCAGAATACTCACCGAGTGAATGACCAGCTGCTGCATCTGCATCAATTGTTCTGATTAAGCTTGCTAGAATTACACTATGCAGAAATATTGCGGGTTGAGTAAATTGTGTTTGCTTCAATTCATCTTCCGGACCGTTGAACATAATATAAGAAAGATTAACTCCGAGAATATCATCTGCCGTTTTAATCATTTCTTTAGCTTCAACAGATTTCTCAAAAAGATCTTTAGCCATCCCAACATATTGAGATCCCTGTCCCGGAAATAGAAAAGCTTTTTTACTCATTAGTCAATCGCCCAAACAATATAACTTGCACCCCACGTATAACCAGCACCAAATGCAGAGAGAATAATCTTATCACCTTTTTTAACCTTTCCATTTCTGTAATATTCTACAAGACACGATGGAATGGTTGCGGCTGTTGTATTACCATATCTGTCAATATTAACCATTACTTTATCCTTACTTAAGCCCATTCTCTCTGCTGTAGCAGAAATGATTCTCATATTTGCCTGGTGAGGAACAAGATAAGCAATGTCTTCCAGATTTTAAATTATTTTTCTGCATGAGTTCATAAGAAACATCTGCCATTCCTTTAACTGCAACTTTGAATACAGCTTTGCCATCCTGATAAATATAGTGCATTTTCTTATCAACTGTATCGTGAGTAGGTGGATTAAGACTACCGCCACCCCTCATATGCAGAGGTTTCTTCACCGCTTCCATCAACACGTAATATTGAATCCTGCAATCCTAGACTTTTATCTTCAGTAGGTTCAATTAAAACTGCAGCACCAGCGTCACCAAAAAGTATACAAATATTTCTATCAGTGTAATCAACGATTGAACTCATTTTATCAGAACCAATTACCATTACCTTTTTGTACTGTCCACTTTCAACAAGTGCACAACCTGTCTGAAATGCAAAAAGGAATCCGGAACAAGCTGCTTCAAGATCGAAGCCCCAGGCATTAACTGCACCAATTCTTTTTTGTACAAGACAAGCGGTTGGAGGGAAAAACATATCTGGTGTTACCGTTGCAACTATTATACAATCAATCTCATCTGCTTTCACGTTGTGCTTCTCCATCAAATCCAGGGCAGCATTAGTTGCAAGAACACTTGTTCCTCCTTTTTCCAGGATCCTTCTTTCTTTGATACCGGTTCTGGTTAGAATCCACTCTTCGTTGGTATCAACAATTGATTCGAAGTATTTATTGTCGTAAACCTTATCTGGGACATACATTCCAACTGCTGTGATTATTGCATTATATTTTTTTTCCTGAGCCATTTTAATCCGTAATTAATTTTTAATTGAATATTCTAAGATAGCATTAGTCATTTTTTGGATTAATTGCTTTTGGTGCATTTCATTTGCTCTTAGCACCATATTTTTTATTGCACGAACACTGCTTGAACCGTGCCCGATTATACTAATTCCATTTACACCGAGTAATGGCACCCCGCCGTATTCCTGGTAATCGAGACTCTTTAAAGATTTTTTAAGAACGTTTTTTGAAAGTCCGATTAACAATTTATCAAAGAAACTTTTCTCGGCAGTTTTTGTTAACAATTGCTTTAAAAGTTTGGGAACTGATTCACCAAATTTCAAAATAATGTTACCAACATAGCCATCACATACAACAACATCAACGCTTCCGGCAAGTATATCCCTGCCTTCAACATTACCGACAAAATTAAGTCTGGACTCCTTAAGAAGTTTCGCAGCAGCTTCTGTTACCTCGTTGCCTTTGCCTTCTTCCTCGCCCATACTGAGGACACCAACCTTCGGATTGGAAATACCCCCCATTTCTTTTGCAAAGATAGTTCCCATAATCGCATATTCAAAAAGATGATTTGGTTTTGAGTCCTTACTTGCACCAACATCATAAAGATAACAGATTCCATTTACGTTGGGCATTTCAGCACCAATTGTCGGCCGACCTAAACCAGAGATTCTTCCTATTATCAATGTTGATGCTGCCATCATTGCACCAGTATTACCTGCACTTACAAATGCATCTGCTTTTTTATCTCGCACAAGCTGAGCTCCAATTACAATTGAAGAGTTAGGTTTCGACTTTAAAGATGAAGCGGGACTATCCCCCATATCAATAACTTCATCTGCATTTACGATGAAATCTTTCGAGAAGGATAATTTGTTGGAGGATAAAACTTGAATAATTTTTTTCTCTTTACCTACGAGAAAAAGATCAAAGCTCTTATTTTCATTAAAAGCCTCAACAGCTCCAAGCACAGCATTAGCTGGAGCAAAATCTCCACCCATTGCATCAACTACGATTCTACATCGTGAAGAGTTGTTGCCGGAATCTTTCATTTAAAATTTATTGAAGTATCAGCTTTTCGGTATGAACATCGAACGACCACCGTAATACCCACATGACGGACAGGCACGATGTGTTAGTTTTATTTCTCCACAGTTTGAGCAAGCTCCCATTGAAGGTGCCGTAGCTTTGTAATGAGTTCTTCTCTTATCACGCCTGCTTTTGGAAATTTTACGTTTTGGATGTGCCATATTATATCTTACCTATATTTAATTATTCTTAGTTTTCAATTTTTGAATTACTTCCCATCTGGGATCAATAAATTCATCTGTGCAAGCACACAAACTATCATTAAGATTTTTCCCACATTTAGGACAAAGCCCTTTGCAATTTTCTGAACATAATTTTTTCATCGGAACAGCTAAGATTGCATAATCTCTTATATCTTTATCTAAATCAATTTTATCTGTATCAGGATGAAGAAATACTACTTCTTCTCTTGTGCTATTAGATTCATCAAAATTTACTCTGAACAAGCAGACCAATTTGAAATTACTTTTTATAACAGATTGGAATTCTTTAGCACAGCGGTCACAAACAAGGTTCGCTGTAATTCCAGTTTCTGAATCTAAAATAATTTGATTATCAAATTTGTTCAGAGAAACATTAGTATTAAAATTACCAACATATGGCTCGGAAATTTCTAAATCACCAACTTTACCTTCAAAATCAAAATCATACCTGCCATTGGTCAGGTTGGAAACCTTAATTTTTATCATTTTTCTATTGAATTCGAGTAAAAAATGAGTGCAAATATATTCATTGAATAAAAGATAAACAAGCTAATCAGATAGTCTAAAATCAACATGAATATAGTTTTATAGTCTTTCCATTTATTAACTAAAGTTGTTATTGGCAATTAATCTTCTTGAATATCAGAATATTAGCCTTTGCAAAACTTTAACGGGTTATTTTTTCTTTATTTGCTATTTTAAGTTAATAGTTTTCTAATATTATTTTCAAACAGAAAATGCTCATTGTAAATAACCTGGTAAAAAGATTTAACTCAACCCTAGCAGTTGATAATTTATCTTTCACCGTAAATCCGGGAAAAATTTTTGGATTAATTGGACCCAACGGAGCCGGGAAAACGACAACCATTAGAACCATTCTTAATATAATTAAACCAACATCAGGCGAAATACTTTTTAATGGCAATCCAATTACTTATGAATACTATAATATCATAGGTTATTTGCCAGAGGAAAGAGGACTTTATAAAAGAAGTAAAGTTATTGATGTGCTGGTCTATTTTGCTTCATTGAAAAACTTAAATAAAAGTGATGCTTTGAGCCGTTCCGATTTTTGGTTGAAGAAATTAAAAATTCTGGAATACCGGGATAAGAAAATTGAACAGCTATCGAAAGGCAATCAGCAAAAAGTTCAATTGATTGCTGCGATACTGCATAACCCGCAGCTTTTAATTCTGGACGAACCATTTACAGGTTTTGACCCGATTAACCAGCAGGAGGTAAAAGATTTAATTTTGTCTTTTCTTTCAGAAGGAAAAACTATAATTCTTTCAACTCATCAGATGGATCTTGCTGAAAAATTGTGTGAAGATATACTTCTGATTAACTACGGTAAAACCGTAAGTTCAGGAAAACTTTCAGATATCAAAAAGAATTTTGGAGGAAATAATATCAGGTTAGCTTTTGCTGGTGACAATAATTTCTTAAATCAGTTTCCTGAGATAATTAAGTATGACCATTATCATAATTTTACTGATATTCAACTAAGAGACGAAGTTATCCCTTCTGAATTTCTGAAAAAGCTGATAGAAAAAATTGAGATAAATCATTTTTCAATTATTGAGCCTACGCTGAACAAAATATTTATCGATCTAATAAAAGAAAATTCGGGTTCGGTATGAAAAAAATTCTAGCCGTCGCCAGATGGGAGTATATTGAAAAAGTAAAGACGAAGGCATTCATTATTTCTCTGATCATAACACCTATTATTATTATTTCATTTTCAATTCTACCTTCTATTCTTTTTAACGAAGAACCTCCAAATGTTGAAGTAATAGGATTGATAGATACTTCTGGAATTTATTTAAATGACCTGGAAAACGAGCTATCTCAATATAAGCTGCCAGACGGAAAAAGAAATTATGTACTGATTGATCTATCATTCAAATACAAAAATTTTGAAGAACTAAAATCAACTGCAAACAAAAATATCCAAAAAAATTTAATAGAAGGATGTCTGGTTCTTTACAATTCAGGAACTGATTCAGTATATGCAGAATATAGATCGAGATCGATAGGAAATTTTAAGAATGTAGGAAGGTTTGAGGAAGCATTAAGTTCAATTAGGCTGAAGAAAAAACTTGAGCATGAAGGAATAGACACGAAGATCATTCAATATTTTCAGGATAAAGTCGTTGTTGAGCAATTGAAAGTAGAAAAAGGAGGAAAAGTTTCGGATCAGGATTTTTTAACAACATTTTTTGTGTCAATCATTTTCATTTTATTGTTGATGATGATGGTAGTTTATTCCGGGCAAATGCTGGTAAGAAGTATGATTGAAGAGAAATCGAGTCGTTTAATTGAAATGTTGATCTCCAGCAGCACACCTGATGAACTTCTTACTGGTAAAATAATTGGCCTCAGTTTGCTTGGACTTACACAAATTTTTATTTGGTCTTTAATCGGGATAAGTCTTGTTGCCGGTTCTTTAGTTCCACCTTCAGCATTTAATAATATTTTGCCGATGTTGTTGTACTTTATTCTCGGATTTCTCTTTTATTCCAGCTTGTTTGTTGGCATCGGTTCAACAGTTAACACTGAGCAGGAAGCTCAGCAAATAACTACATACCTGAGTTTAGTTTTAATGCTTCCTGTTGTAATAGCTATGCCGGCAATTCAAAATCCGGATTTATTAGTGACGAAAATATTTTCTTACTTCCCGTTAACTACTCCGACGGTAATGTTACTTAGATTGAATGTCGAACCTGTTTCAGAGCTTGAGATAATTTTGACATTATCAATTTTAGTTCTCTCAATTTTCATAGTTACAAAACTCAGTGCCAAGATTTTTAGAATTGGGATCTTATCCTATGGAAGCAAACCAACATTAAAAGAAATTATTCGATGGATAAAAGAATAACGTTTAAAACCTCTCAGTTGATAGAACAATTATCTCAAATAATGTTTCGATAGTTTGAGGAACCAATTTTGAACAGCACAACAAATAAAAACTCAATAATAATTATTGCAGAAACAGCTATCCTCAATCCAGCTGAGATTCAGGTATTATCAAAATTTATCTGTGAACTATTCTGTGTTTCTTAAACACTCTTCTTTTTTCAAATTGGATTGAAATTTTATCAGAGATTCGAGAGGATTTTGAGATCATTACTTTTCTTCACGAAGAAGATGAAGAATTTCTTCCAAAATATTTTCTGCCTTTCGATACTAAAACAATATTCTATAAAAAATCGCAATTATCTGAATTAACTGAGTACATTATTAAGAATATTTCCACTGGCAGTTTAAAAAATGTGATTTTATTCTATAATTCAATTGGTATTAAAAGAAACGACATTTTACGTGCATTCAATTTAATTCAGTCAGATGAACCATCATTGGTTATTGGGAAATCGGGTCAGGATAAAATTGTTTTTACTTGCACTTCAGGAATTGATGAAGATTTACTCGATCCAATATTTACGACTAAAAGAAAATACAGTAAGTATCTAAGTTCGATCAGCAACCAGGATTTATTCATACATACCCTGGATAACTTTTTATCGATAGATGATTTTGAAGATATTAAAAAGCTTTATATTGAACTATCAAAAAAAGAAAGTCTCTCATATTGCAGTCCGAAAATGCACGAGAGTTTTAATGACCTATTTATAGAATATAAAGAATTACTTAATGTCTAAAGTTGGAATATTCGGTGGAACTTTTGACCCTATACATCTTGGGCATTTGATTACCGCTCAGTCTGTACGGGAGATTAGAAAACTTGAGAAAATTATCTTCATTCCTGCATTCATCTCTCCTCACAAAAGTGACATAATAACATCTTCAGCAGAAGACAGGTTAAATATGATTAAGCTGGCGATTGATGGCATTCCTTTTTTTGATTATTCTGAAATGGAGATAAAAAAAGGTGGTGTTTCATTTACTGTCGATACATTGAAGGAACTGAAAAATAATTACGATGAATTGGAATTTATTATCGGATACGACAATATCTTTGAGTTCCACACCTGGAAAGATCCGGATGAAATTATGAATCTTTCAAAAATAATTGTATTGAAACGTAAATCTTCACACCCACCTCAGTTTAAGGACAAATATTATCATCAGGCTGTATTTGTTCAAACTCGTGGAATTGAAATCAGTGCGACTGATCTACGCGAGCGGGTAAAAAAAGGATTACCAATTAATTTTCTTGTTCCTCCAAATGTGTTGGAATATATTCACAGCCATAAATTATACATCGATTAACATGAAAATATTAGTGACAGGCGGTGCCGGTTTTATTGCTTCCCAAATTGCAGATGCTTTCATAGATGAAGGTCATGAAGTTCATATTTTAGATAATCTTTCAACCGGATTTGAAAAGAATATTAATCCAAAAGCTCATTTCATAAAATCAGATATTTCATCACCATCAATTTTAGAAATCTTTTCAAAAGAAAAATTTGATGTTGTTAATCACCACGCTGCACAAATTGATGTTAGAAAATCTGTAAACGATCCTATCTTTGATGCAAATACAAATATACTCGGAACTATTAATTTGCTTCAAAGCATGCATCAAAACTGGTGTTAAAAAATTTATGTTTGCCTCAACTGGTGGAGCAATTTATGGAGAACAAGAATATTTCCCTGCAGATGAAAATCATCCAACGAATCCGGTTTCCCCGTACGGTATTACTAAACTTACCATTGAAAAGTATTTATTTTTTTATAAAAATGAATATGGCCTCAACCATACTATTTTAAGATACGCAAATGTTTACGGTCCAAGACAAAATCCTTTTGGTGAAGCAGGTGTTGTGGCAATTTTTGCAAACAAATTGTTGAAAAACGAAAATCCAATAATTAATGGTGAGGGAATTCAAACAAGAGATTATGTTTTTGTTGAGGATGTAGTAAAATCAAATGTATTTACTCTTAGTTCTGATACTTCTAACATTTTTAATGTTGGAACAGAAATTGAAACCAGTGTAAATCAATTGTTTGAAAAGTTAAATAGAATTTCCGGAGATGTGGCGGTTGAAAAGCATGGTCCCGCCCCAAAAGGTGAACAATTGCGGAGTGTAATTACTTCTGATAAACTTTTTAAAGAATTTAACTGGAAACCTTCAGTAAAAATTGAAGAAGGATTAAAAAAGACTTTCGATTCATTTCAGAAACAATACTTAAGAATAAAAATTTTGCAGTTACAAGGATTTAATAGAAAAAATTTTTAAAACGAAAGAAGAAAAGTAGCGAGAGCAATTTCAATTGTTGAGGATAATAATTCTGATGCCTCTGAGTTATTAAAGCAAATCCATTCCCATGTTGGCAAAGCATATCGAATTGGAATTACAGGTCCTCCTGGTGCTGGTAAAAGCACTATCACAAATCAACTCACAAAGTTATTATCGAAAGAAGGTAAAAAAGTTGGAATAATTGCAGTTGATCCAACCAGTCCTTTTACCGGCGGTGCTCTTCTTGGTGATAGAATCCGAATGAATGAAATAGGAAATGATGAAGGTGTTTTTATAAGAAGTATGGCCACAAGAGGAAGTCTTGGGCGGATTAAGTAAAAAAGCAATTGATGCTGCTGATGTTCTTGATGCTGCAGGTTACGAATATTATTATTCTTGAAACTGTTGGTGTTGGTCAATCTGAACTTGATATTGCTCAAGCAGCAGACACAACTATTGTTGTGCTTGTTCCTGAATCAGGAGACTCAGTCCAGGCGATGAAAGCTGGGTTGATGGAAATTGCTGATTTTTTTGTTTTAAATAAAAGTGACAGACCTGGGGCTGATCAGGCGATTGCTTCACTTCAAACCACTTTAATGATGAAAGATCATGATGAAAAAACCTGGATGCCTGGAATTATTAAAACAATCGCTACTGAGAATAAAGGATTAACTGAAATTCTACATGAAATTGAAAGACACAGAACTTTTATGAAGGATCAAAATCTTTTCATTTCAAAAAGAGAAAAACAAACAAAGAACAGGATTAAAGAAATTGTCGAGAGTAAAATACGAGAAGAATTATGGAGCGAAAGTGGAGAAAAATCTTTAAATTTAACCTTAGAAAAAGTTATTCTTGGCAATTTTTCTCCATATCACATTGCAGAAGAGATTATTGAAAACTTTATCAACAAAAAAATATATAAGTAAGTCAGTAACTTTAATCGAACATATTGAGGGGTAATCCTATGGCTACCACAACTGAATCCACCGATAACAGATTCCTAATCGAACTTAACGAAAACCAGATTCTCATCAGAGATACAATTAGAGACTTTGCACAGAAAAAAATAAAACCAAAAGTGATGGAATGGGATGAAGCACAGTATTTTCCGATGGAAATATTTAAAGAACTTGGTGAACTTGGATTTATGGGAATTATTTTCCCTGAAGAATATGGTGGTGCTGGTTTAGGTTATGTTGAGTTTGTTATTATTATTGAAGAACTCGGAATCGTTGATCCATCAATTTCACTTTCTGTGGCAGCACACAATGGTCTTTGCACAAATCATATTTTCCGATTTGGAAATGAAACACAGAGAAAAAAATATTTACCGAATTTAGTATCGGGTAAAACGGTTGGTGCTTGGGGACTAACCGAATCCTCTTCAGGAAGTGATGCTGCAAGCCTTAAATCAGTTGCAGAAAAAAAAGGCAATAAATACATTCTTAACGGAAACAAAACTTTTACAACACACGGTGCTTCTGCTGAAACAATTGTTGTTATGGCAATAACAAATAAAGATGCTGGTAAAAAAGGTATATCAGCTTTCATACTCGAAAAAGGGATGCCTGGTTTAATAGTTGGTAAAAAAGAAAATAAACTCGGAATGAGAGCAAGTGAAACAGTTCAACTTACTTTTGAGAATTGCGAAGTACCTGCTGAAAATTTGCTTGGTGAAGATGGGATGGGATTTATTAATGCAATGCAAATTCTTGAAGGTGGCAGAATTTCAATTGCTGCCGTTAGTTTAGGATTAGCACAAGGATGTCTTAACGAGTCACTAAATTATTCTCAGGAAAGAACTCAATTTGGTAAACCATTGTCAGCATTCCAGGCAACACAATTTAAATTAGCAGATATGAAAATAAATATTGACGCAGCAAAGTTGCTTACTATGCGTGCAGCAAAAATGAAAGATGATGGTCTGCCAAACATTCGGGAAGCTGCAATGGCAAAACTATTTGCAAGTGAGATAGCCGAAAAAGCTGCCAGTGAGGCTGTTCAGATTCATGGCGGTTACGGTTTTACTAAAGATTATCCTGTTGAAAAATATTTCAGAGATGTAAAACTTCTGACTATTGGTGAAGGAACATCGGAGATTCAAAGATTGGTGATTGCGAGAGAGCTGTCTGAAATGAGATCAATCGGAACAAAATTAAAAGAAGATGAATCTTTCCTTAAGCGAGCTGATTATCAAAAAGAATTAATAAGAAAACTTTCAGCCGAAAAAGAAAAAATTAAGCTTGGTGGTGGAAAAAAGGCTCTTGAAAAGCAAAAAGCAAAAGGAAAAATTTCTGCACGCGAACGAATAAATTTTCTTATTGATGATCCCAAAGATTTTTATGAGCTAAGCACATTTGCTGCATATCAAATGTACAAAGAATATGGTGGGGCACCTTGCTCAGGTACAATTTATGGAATTGGTAAAATTAGTGGCAGGCAATGTGTGATTGTTGCAAACGATGCAACTGTAAAAGCTGGAGCATGGTTTCCAATCACTGCAAAGAAAAACCTGCGCGCACAGGAAATCGCAATGGAGAACCATCTTCCCATCATTTACCTTGTCGATAGTGCCGGTGTCTTCCTTCCTCTTCAAGATGAAATTTTTCCAGACAAAGAACACTTCGGTAGAATTTTTCGTAATAATGCAGTTATGTCTTCAAAAGGAATTCCACAGATTTCAGCTATTATGGGTCCTTGTGTCGCGGGTGGTGCCTATCTTCCAATAATGAGTGACGAGGCTTTAATTGTTGAAGGTGAAGGTTCAGTTTTTCTTGCTGGTTCACATCTTGTTCGAGCAGCTATTGGTGAAAAGATTGATAACGAAAGTCTTGGTGGTGCACGTGTTCAGTCGAATATTTCCGGTGTCACAGATTATGTTATGAAAAATGATGAGGAATGTATTAAGCAAATAAGAAGTCTGGTTGATAAATTCGGGCAAAGAGACATAGCAGGATTTGACAGGATTGAATCTAAACCTCCAAAATTTTCATCAAAGGAAATTTATGGTATTCTGCCTGAGGATACGATTAAACAATACGATATGTATGAAGTGATTGCAAGAATTGTAGATGATTCTGAAATTGATGAATACAAAGCTGGCTATGGCAAAACAGTGATCACTGCTTATGCAAGAATTGATGGCTGGGCTGTGGGAATTGTTGCTAACCAGAGAAGTGTAGTTAAAACAGAATCTGTTAAAGGTTCTGGTGAGATGCAAGTCGGAGGTGTTATTTACTCCGATAGTTCCGATAAAGCAACAAGATTTATTATGAACTGCAATCAGAAAAAAATTCCGTTGGTCTTTTTACAGGATGTAACAGGATTTATGGTTGGTAGTCGTGCTGAACACGGCGGTATTATTAAAGATGGTGCAAAAATGGTCAATGCAGTTGCAAATTCAGTTGTTCCGAAAATTACAATCATCATTGGAAATAGTTTTGGTGCAGGAAATTATGCAATGTGCGGGAAAGCTTACGATCCCAGATTTATTTATGCTTTTCCGAATGCAAAGATTTCTGTGATGGGAGGTTCGCAGGCACATAGCGTTCTTCTTGATATCAAAATCAAACAAGCAGAAAAAAAGGGAGAGAAAGTTACTGAAGATGTTAAGAAGAAATTACTTGATGAAATTGCAGCAGCTTATGATGAAAAGAATAATCCTTATTATGCAGCAGCAAGATTATGGGTTGATGAAATAATTGATCCCGCCGAAACAAGAAAATATATTTCGATGGGAATTGAAAGCTGCAAATCACAATCCTGATATCCCAAGGTTTAATCCTGGAGTAATTCAAACCTAAATGAGAACTGGAACAGTTTCTCTTTATTTTTTTATTCTGATTCTCCGTCATAGCATCATCGATTTTCCCTCAACAAAGTGCTCTCTCTAAAGGTGTTAACTATCTTTCAGAATTCATTGCTTCAGATTATTTTCTTGAATTGAAAGGAAAAAACACAGACCTTGATTTAGTTGATTCTCTTTACAAACGAGCAATTCAGTTTTATCAAAATGATTACGAGGAAGCTTTACTTGCTTTAACATTTACAACAATCCCCTATCGCCGAGTTCCTATAGTTGTACCATTGATCAATTCCCGATTGTACTATCCACTGATTTCTGCAAATGATTCAATTTCAATTCTAAAAAATCGAAATCTTCCAAATCAATTATTTTACGATTCACCTGACAATGATTATGGAGATAAAGATAAACTCGCACATTTTTTTGGAAATGCGTTTATAGGTTATGCGGAGAATATATTGAATTTAGCAGATGTATTTGGTTATTTTGTAGAGGCATTTGAAGAAGATTTTAAAGCGCAGTCCGAAGTTGACTTTAGAGATGTTGATGTTAATTGGTACGGAGTACTTTTTGGTAATTTGCTGGAGACAAATAATAAAATATTGCCGTCTCAATTAATGACTATAAGATCACTAAGATATTTTCTAATTACAATATGAATACAATACTTATTATCGACGACGAAAAAGAGATCTGCGAAAGCATGAAAATGATCCTCGAATACGAGGGTTATTCAGTGGACTATTCCACTTCTGCTTTAAAAGGATTGAACCTGGCTGAGGAAAAACAAATATCCTGCTTGCTCCTTGATATTCAAATGCCTGAAATGAGTGGCTTTGAAGTTCTGAAGAAAGTTAAAGAAGTTAATCCTTCCCTTTCTGTAATTATTATTTCTGCTCACGGAAGTGTTGAAAATGCCATTAAGGCAACAAGGCTTGGAGCTTTTGATTTTATTGAAAAACCAATTGACCGTGATAAGTTACTAATTAGCGTTCGTAATGCAATTGAACAAGTAAAATTGCTAACCGAAAATATTGAAATCAAAAAAACTCTTGAAGTCGATGGTGAGATTCTTGGTCAAAGTAAAGGTATAAAATCCATACTCGAGTTAATTGATAAAGTTGCTCCGCTTGACACACGAGTCTTAATAACAGGTGAAAATGGTACAGGTAAAGAATTAGTTGCAAGAGCAATTCACAAAAAAAGTCAGAGAAAAGATAAACCTTTCATTGAAGTAAATTGTGCTGCAATTCCAAATGAACTTATTGAATCCGAATTATTTGGACATGAAAAGGGTTCGTTTACCGGAGCATTTACTCAACGTATCGGTAAATTTGAATTGGCAAACAAAGGAACAATTTTTCTTGATGAAGTTGGTGATATGAGTCCACAGGCACAGGCAAAGGTTCTCAGAGCAATTGAAGATGGAAAGATTGAAAGAGTTGGCGGTGGTAAAAAAATTGATGTTGATGTAAGAATAATTTCTGCAACAAATAAAGATCTTTCAGAAGAAATCCAGAAAGAAAAATTCAGGGAAGATCTTTTCCACAGGTTAAATGTTATCCCGATAAACATTCCTCCACTGAGAGAAAGAAAAGATGATATCCCAATACTTGCGGAAGCATTTTCAAAGGCAATTACAACAAGGCATAAAAAACCACCGATCAAATTTCTTGAAGATGCAATCAAACTTCTGCAAGAAATGAACTGGAGCGGAAATGTTCGTGAACTAAAAAATATTATTGAGAGAATTATAATCATTATTGATAAAAGAGAAATAGCAAGAAGCGATATCGAATTATTACTGAAACCCGGGCAGGCAACAATGGATGATATAATTGATGATTCAAATTCCTTTCAGGAGTTTAAGGAAAAAGCCGAGCGTGCATTTATACTAAAACAATTAAATGAAAACAACTGGAACATTAGTAAAACGGCAGAGTTGCTTGATATTCAGAGCAGTCATCTTTATAACAAAATGAAGAAATATGAAATAGAGAAAGGAGAATAAAATGGCAACTATTTTCTCCAAAATAATTAGTAAAGAAATTCCTGCTGACATTGTTTATGAATCGGATAATGTTTTGGCATTTAAAGATATTAAACCACAAGCCCCGGTACACATTCTCATAATTCCAAAATTAGAAATACCAAGGGTAACTGATATCAACGGTAAAGAACATGCAGCACTACTTGGTGAAATGATTGATGTTGCAAACAAACTCGCTAAAGATTTAGGAATTGATAAAAATGGTTTCAGATTAGTTTTTAATTGTGGTAATGACGGTGGTCAGGAAGTTTATCATATTCATATGCATCTGTTAGGCGGAAGACATATGCAATGGCCTCCGGGATAATACCCTTTCTCTGTTTTTTCCTTAATTGAGACAGAATTAAGTTTTAACTCTGAATGGATTTACCATTGTTAGTGATCTTCTATCATTATCAACACTTCCAAACATCAATGCCTCATATCCAAACTTGTCTCGAATTTTTGTAACTACTCTGAGCATTCTTCTTCTTTTAATTTCTTCCCATTCAAACAGCTCCTGCTGCTCTGAAAATTTTGAAAACTTGCTTACACCAACACCAATTAATCTTACTGCCACTCTTCGTGTGTGTGCTTTCATCAACATATCCAATGCAACTTCAAACACTGTTCTATCATCATCAGTTGGCTTGATTGTTCTTGAGCGAGTTAACGTGTTAAAGTCGGAGTAACGAAGTTTAATATTTATTGTTGAAGCCAGCCAGTCCATATCTCTCAGTTCCTGGCAAACTTTTCCTGTCAGCTTAAATAGTTTTTCTTTAAGAAACTGTTTGCTTGTAACATCTGCAAAAGTTCTTTCGTGAGAAATGCTTTTTTGCTCATATTTATCTGAAGCCAGATACTCACTTCCCTCTCCGCAAGCTTTTCTGTAAAGATCAATTCCATATTTACCATAAGCTGCAGCAAAATAATCCTGTGGAAGTTTTGTTATGTCGCCAATCCTGTAAATTCCTTTTGAGTGAAAATCCTGAAGCGTTACTTTACCAACACCTGGAATTGCTTCAACAGGCATTGGAGAGAGAAATTCTTTTTCCATTCCGGGAAGAATGTAAGTAATTCCATTTGGCTTCATACAATCTGAGCCGATCTTTGCAATTGTTTTGTTGCTGCCAATCCCAATTGAGCAAGGTAGCGAAAGTTTTTCCCAAATTTCTTTTTGAAGAAAGGAAGCAAATGCAAAGAGTGAACCGTAAACATTTCTGCAGCCTGTAAAATCCATATAGAACTCATCAATTGATGCCTGCTGAATAATGGGAGCATATTGCTGCAGTATATTCTTTACAGCTTTTGAGAAACGAGAATATTCACCGTGACTTCCGTGAATATAAATTCCATGTGGACAAAGTCTGTAAGCGGTTCTAATCGGCATAGCAGAGTGAAGCCCGTAAACTCTTGCTTCGTAAGAACATGCAGCAACCACTCCCCTTCCGAATTTAGGATCTCCACCAACAATTACGGGCTTTCCTTTCAGCGAAGGATCGAGTATCCTTTCAACTGAAACAAAGAATGCATCGAGATCTAAGTGAAATATTGTACGCATATTTTTATTCCATCACCTTTCGACTCCGCTCAGGGTGACTGTCAAACTATTTAATTGATAATTCTTCTAATCTTGGATAAGCTTTGATAATTGTTCCCGGCATTTCAACTTTATCTTTTTCTTCGAGCAGATGAATAAGCTCAAATGCATTTGCAACTGCATCGCCCTGCGGATGGTTGTTCATTATAACATGCACTTCTTTCACTTTTGATTGAATTGATTTTACCTTCTGCTCAATTTCAACCAGCTCACCGGGAGAATAAAGATATTTGTAACGTTCACTTCTTTCTTCGTACGATTGTGCTTTGCCAAAATTATTAATTGATTTTTTCCACGCTTCTTCATTCCTTCCGTGAAAACGGATATACGCTTTATCATTTGTTATAATAGGCTCAAAAGGAATTGCCTGCCCAATCTGCGGCTGATCAATTGTACAGAAAGTAAGATCAGCTTCCTTAAAAAATTCAAATGCCTTTTTGTTTTGCCAGGATGAATGTCTCACTTCCACAAAACATTTATAGTTGGGAAAAATATCTTTCAGTTCCTGAATGTATTGTGTAGCTGAGTTATTGTAAGGGAATGAATAAGGAAACTGGATAAGCAATCCACCAAGTCGCTCTGCATTTGCTAAAATATCCAGATTGTATCTGACTGCTTTTACGCTTTGTTCTTCATATTTTCTTTTGTGTGTAAAATCCTGGTGCAGCTTTACATGAAAAATAAATTCATCAGTATCAGATACTTTTTTAATCCATCCTTCTACTATCTTTCGGGCTAAGATATGCATAGTAAGTTGAGTTCACCTCAACACAGTTAAAGTAATGTGAGTAAAACTGAAGCCAATCAAACTTTCCTGATTGCTGCTTGGGATAAAATGAAGGTACCCAGTCTTTGTAAGACCAACCTGCTGTTCCTATGTAGTATTTTGGCATTTCTTTATCCCACTTTCTTTTTTTCCATACTTCTGTAAACGCCAACAACAATTCCAACTAATTTAAATGATGGATATTTTTTATCAATAACTATTGGCTCGTATTCCGGATTTTCTGAAATAAGTTCTATTTGATTCTTCTTTTTATAAAATCTTTTCACCACCGCAGCATCATCAAGAACAGCAACAACAATTTGCCCATTCTTTGGTTCGAGATTCGGATTTACGATAACAATATCACCGCTAAAAATGTAAGCATCCTTCAGACTGTCTCCTTTTACCCTGAAGCAAAAAAGAATCTTTCGGCATCCGTGCAATTGTAGGCAAGCTCAATTGTGTCAATTGCATCAGGATAAATTGTAAGCGGATTACCGGCTGCTACTTCACCAAGAATAGGTCTTGGGACAAAAAATTTATCTTCAAGAGTAAGTTCAATCCCACGAGAGAGTTTTGGGTTCTTTTTTATGAATCCTTTTCTCTCAATCGCTCCAAGATGCTGCTGAACAGTAGCCCTGTTTCTGTAACCAAACTGAGTTGCAACTTCTGCCAGGGTTGGGGGGATTCCTTTTCCTTTTATCTGATCAATTAAAAAATCGAGAATATTTTTCTGAATTTTGGTTAAATCTCGAAGAGTTCGGAGTCTTTCGCCTTTTTTCATAATTCAACTCGTTTATAAAAACGATTAAAAGTATTAGAAAGTTTCGGAAAAAGTCTTTCTTTTCTCTTAATCATAACATTTTATTAATTACCATACATTTGTATGGTAATTTAATTTATTACAGAGAATAAGTCAATAGGTAAAAATCAGGAGCGAAAGAGATTTTAGAATGGAAAAGGACTAATTAACGAAAATCTTTTTTAGAGATTCAACCAACTTCTCGCGAAATATAGGTTTTGAAATAAAATCAGTGAAGCCGGTAGCGATAAATTTTTCTTTATCGCCCGGTAAAACATAGGCGGTAACGGCTATCACAGGAATTTTCTGGAACTGAGGTACCTGGTGGATAATTTTTAAGGCATCAAGACCATTATATTCACCCTGGAGATTAATATCCATGATAATAAAGTCGAACTCATTAGATTCAAGCAGAGGTAAAGCTTCTTCAAAACTTGTGGCAAATTGAATGTTCTTTAAATCCTTCATCTGAACTTTAAAGAGGATTTGAGAATCAACCTGATCTTCGATATAAAGACATCTCAAAGAAGAAAGCCCATTACTACTTTTTGGTGCTACCGGTTTTTCTTCTGCAACTACTTTATTACTACCAATAACTAATTTTTCAGGTTCGGCTTTTATTTCTTCGACAATAGTCTCTTGTTCTTTAGTTTCTGATTTGTCTGTAGATTCATTTTTATTATTGATCTGTGATAGATCCTCTTCCACTATTTCGATTTCATCTGACATATTAAGTAATTGAGGTTCCTCTTCTGCAATTGGTTTCTGCAATTGAATTTCCGTTTGAATTGGAACAACTTTTTCAGTTTCTTTGATTTCTGGTTCTTCCTGTATTTGGACAATATTTACTGGAAATCTAAATCCAATATCCTGTTTTTCAGTGTTCTCATTAAGAATTATAAATTGACCTTCCAATGTCTCTAACAGCTTATTAATTATCTGAATGATCAATTTTGATAAACCGAATACTTTAGGCTCATTTTTATCAACCAATAGTGATCGTAAAGTTTCCACTAATTGAGGAGTAGATTTACCAAAAGCGTCTGAAATTGAAATATTAAAACTATTGTCTTCAACCTGATAAGCTGAAAAATATAATTTCTTCTCTGAACTAATTCGTCCTACAAGACGAAATAAATTACTCAGTAAATTCAAAAATTTCTTTTTATCGATATTAAATCTAAGAGATGAAGAAATTTTTCCGTAAGCAAATTCCAGATCTCTTATTCCTGTAATCTCATTTAAAGTTTTCTCATAGTTTTCAATAACCTCAGTGACTGCAACTTCCGACAATTCTATTTCTTGTTTATTAAATTGAATATCCGAGAATTCAATAATTGTGTTCATCAGGCTAAGTATCAAAACACGGTTTTGATTAATTATATCAATTGCTTCTTTTTGTTCCGGAGAAGGAGTTTCAATACTTTCCATTAACTCTTGAGTAAAGCCAAGTATAACATTCATTGGCGTTAGAATCTCATGGAATGCACCAGAAAGAAAAGAACTGGTTATGACCGTATCACCAGATTCTTTTCAACAACTTTCTGCGTTTTGCCACGTTGTTTTTCGTTGGCTTCTTTCTCAATCTTATTACTTGAAACTTTTGGGATAATATTAGGCTTTGCTAATAGGACAAACGACTCTAACTTATTACTTGAATCAAAAACAGGAGTCGAAACAATATCACACTCTAAAAGTCTTCCTTCAGACGTAATCAATTCAATAGTGAAAGTAACCGTTTCCTTAATATGCGAATGAAATACAGAGTCATTTATAAATACTTTGTCCTCTTCACCACAATTCAAAGTCATGTCTGTGTTAATTAAATCTGCTGATAATACTCCAAGAGTTTTACTTACTGAGTCGTTAACATAAGTTATAGTACCATCAGGATCAGTAATAAAAATCATGTCATTTGTATTATCAAATGCTGCTTTGAAAATCTGATTTTTCTTTTCAGTCTCAAATGATGAGGAAACATCTTCAAGAATATTTAAATAAGCTTCGGTATCTTCATGTGTATAATTTATTCTGCTGATTCTTACGTGAATATAACTACCATCTTTTTTTCTTTGCTTGAATGGCTTGCTGAATTCACCATCTTTAAATATATCTTGTGAAAATTCAAGGAGGGATTGGATATCTTCAGATGTATAAAGATCCGTGACATCCATTTGTAAAAATTCATCTAATTCGTAACCATAGAGCTTAAGTGCAGCATCATTTATATCAAGAAATCTAAGACTTTCTTTCTCATAAATATAAATTGGTTGGGGATTGTTTTTAATAAATAAATCGGACATATAATACTACAAGCTCTTTTTTGATTATGACTTTCTTCAATTTTATTTAATTCTGATCTTCGCTAATTTCACAATAACTTTCCCTTAAAATCAGTACAAAATCCTTTAAATCATTTATTACTAATTCAGCAATATTTCAACAATTATGCCATTAGATTCAGTATTTAAAATTTTCTTTTCGAACATTATTCAGTGCAACGGAGTAAAAAAAGTATCTTAGACAAGCCTTTATTTGCGTTAAATATGAACAATATTTCCATTTCATAAAGCGCTAACTTCCGTTAGATAATTTACTCACCTGCCTGCGTTCAAATCTTCCGCAACAATTGTTGAATATTGTTAAATCGTTGAATCGGTATAATTAAATGTAATGTTGTAAAATTCTCCGATTTGGACAATTTTTTTACCAATTCTTCCAAAGAATGCATTTTATTTAAAAAAATCTGAAGCTAAAAGAATGTGTTGAAAGATAATTGATTAGGAAGGATTTTTGCTCTAGCTAGAAAAACAATTAATTATTGAGTTATTACAAAAAATAAATCAGTTAAGTAAACTTGATCGGATGGCTTAACTATCAATCCATTTGAATTTATTTTTACAAGCAGTAATAGCTTCATCCGAATTGTCAACAATCAGCACTTTATACCTGCTGCCGAATATCATAATAATTTAAAGCTGAGTTTCTAAATAATTCTTTGCAATCAAAAGTTTGATCAATTCGCACAAAAACATTTATTAATGAAACCTGATATCAGCTTTTTTTCTTGTCAAATGTAGTTCCAAACACTACATCCCAAAAAGGTGAACTTACACCGTATCCTTTGTATTCATCCTGATAGTGGTGAAGCATATGATGGTTTTTAATTGCTAACCAGAACTTGCTATGCATGTTAAAATGATGAATTGCATAATGAGATATATCATAAAAAAGATAACCCAAAATAAAACCCGAAAAGAAAGGCATCATCATGTACTGACCAAAAATTATTCTGAAAAGGAAAAAGAACAACAGAGCAAGTGGAACGCTTACAGAAGGAGGCATTACAAGTCTTTTAGAATCGCTTGGATAGTCATGATGCACGCCATGAAACATAAAGTGTATTCTTTTCCCAAATTCACTTGTTGCTTTAAAATGAAAAACATACCTGTGAAGTACATACTCAGCTAAAGACCATGCTGCAACTCCACCGATTAATAGTACGAAAATGTTTAGAGCAGATATATTGTAAACAAAAATTGATAAGTACATCAATATTAAAATTACGGGTACATAAACATATAGTGGAACTGTAAAGTGAACCCTGGAAAAGAATTCCAAAAAATCACTCTCGAACATTCTTACTGTTTCATCTTTATTTGAAATGTAATTCTTTGCCATTGTTTTTCCTTAATTGTTAATTATTAGCAATTGAAATTTAAAACATATTTTGGAAATAATAAATCACTTAAACTCTACACTTAACCTGCTATTTTGATATTTTTTCAACTCCAAGTCCAGGAAGATCAGGAACTATTACTCTACCTTTTTCTATTTTCGATCCTGAAAACAAGTCGTTTGAAATTAATTCTGCGCCATCCAAATCCACCCAATCAGCTATAGGAAGATAAGTGAGATGCCGCAGTTATGGCACATGATGTTTCAGTCATACAGCCAATCATTATTTTCAAATTTAATTCTCTTGATTTTAAAATCATTCTATGAGCTTGTCTTAGACCACCACATTTCATCAATTTAATATTAATTCCAGAATACGCTTCTTTGATAAAGTCCAGATCATTTATATTCTGCACTGCTTCGTCCGCTATTATTGGTAAAGGACTTCTTTCATTTAACCATTTACTTTCTTTGATCTTTTCTTTAGGTAATGGCTGTTCAACTAAAACAACATTTTGCTCTACAAGCCAATTGATCATATCAAGAGCAAAATACTCGTCACTCCAACCCTGGTTAACGTCAACAAATAACTTTTGATCAGTTACAGAACTTATGAGTTCAATTATTTTCCTATCATTTTCAGTCCCCAATTTTATCTTTAGAAATTTGTAATCTGAAGCGTTTGGCTATTTTTTGTTTCATACTTTCTTCATCAGATATACCAATTGTAAATGATGTATAAATATCTTCCCTTTTATTGATGTTGAAGTATTCATACAAAGGGATATTTTTTAACTTACCAAACAAATCATGCAATGCAATATCAACCGCTGCTTTGGCCGCATTGTTCCCCACTGATAAATTATCGATGTAATCAAGAATAATATTTATATCTAAAGGATTTTTGAATGAACTTAGGTTAATCCTTTGTAAAAAATCAATGACACTTTTTTGATCTTCTTGCAGATAAGGCGGTAACGATGCCTCTCCATAACCTATAGTTCCATCGTGTTCAATTTCTACCATTATGGCAGGTGTTGTTGCTCTTGAGTTGACAGAAATTGTGAATTGTTCTTTTAGATTAATTGTAAACGGATAAAATTTTAATTTCATATCAGGAAATTTATTGAGGAGAATTGTTAAGATTTCTAAAAGCTTTTTCTTAATTACGTTTGAAATTAAACTCTAATCTTCTCATATTCCAAGCTAAAATTTTAAGAATATTTTTATATGAAATATCAACAATAAACCAGTCAGGTATTTATGCAGCAGTCAAGAGAGGTTTGGGGATCAAAAGTAGGCTTTATTCTAGCAGCTGCTGGTTCAGCAATCGGCTTAGGCAACATCTGGAAGTTCCCTTACATAGCAGGTGAAAACGGCGGCGCCTCATTCATTATTGTTTATCTAATATGCATTGCTATAATTGGCCTTCCTGTTCTAATTGCCGAAATTCTTATAGGAAGAACTGCACAAAGAGACCCGGTGGGAGCATTCTATAAATTAAGTAATTCAAAATTGTGGGCAAGTGTTGGTGGAATGGGAGTAGTTGGCGGATTTTTAATTTTATCCTTTTATGCAGTAATTGCCGGAATTGCAGTTGGCTACATTATTGAATCTATACTTGGAAACTTTGATGGATTTACGGAATCAACTTCAGCGTCTGATCACTTTAACATGCTTGTAGGAAATGTTTATTGGATACTTGGTTATTTTACTTTTTTCATGATATTAACAATGTTGATCGTATATGCAGGAATTCAAAAAGGAATTGAGCGCGGTAGTAAAATAATGATGCCGATTCTTCTTCTACTTTTAATAATATTAATGATCCGCGGGATAACCCTTGATGGTGCATCAGCAGGACTGGATTTTTTATGGAATCCTGATTGGAGTAAAATTGATGCTAAATCCGTTTTAATCGCACTTGGTCATGCATTTTTTACTCTAAGTTTAGGAATGGGTGCCATGCTTACCTATGGAAGTTATATGTCGAAAAAAGACAGTGTACCAAGTTCTGCTTTACAAATAGTAGTGCTTGATACTGTAATTGCTCTTATAGCAGGTGTAGCAATTTTCACTTCGGTTTTTGCAGTTGGATTAGATCCTGCTGCTGGACCCGGATTAATTTTCCATACGTTACCATCTGTATTTATAAAAATGCCTGGTGGATATATTTTCTCAATCCTCTTTTTTGTTCTCTTAACAATTGCAGCATTAACTTCTTCAATTTCGCTACTGCAGGTTGTTGTTTCTTATTTTGTGGATGAAAGAAAATGGAACAGGCATAGAGCTGTTACAGTTCTCGCAGGTTTTATATTTTTACTCGGCGTACCCAGCGCTCTTTCATATAATGTTTTATCCGATTTCAAGATATTTGGATTAAACTTTTTTGACTTAGTCGATTTCACAGCCTCCAATGTAATTCTTCCTTTAGGAGGTATGTTGATTGCAATATTTGTGGGTTGGATTTGGGGGTTTGATAAAGTTTTAATAAACCTTAAAGAAGGTGCTGAAAAACTATTTGATGAAAAACCCTGGGTAATTACATTCTGGAAAATATTTTTAAAATTCTTTGCACCTATTTTAATTTTTATTGTACTACTTCAATCAATGGGAATTTTAGATAAAATTACTGCACTGTTAGATTAACAAATTTAAGTCATTGTAAATTTATTTTGATAACAAACCACGAAAGCAATAATTAAATGAAAAGATCCACCATAGGTATTGTATTCTTTATCATATAATTTTCGTTGTTATAATATTTGCAGGTTTTGCATTTTTCGATACGGTCTGGTCATTTCCCGGTAATTTTGATTTTATTAAAAATTTACCAACGCCAGAAATTCCTCTTGGCTCAATTCCTTTTATGATAGTTGTTTTAGTTGGAACCGGAATTTTCATTACTCTACTACTTGGTTTTCCTCAACTCAGACACTTCTGGCATGGTGTAAAAGTAACAATGGGAAAATATGATGATCCAAATGACGAAGGAGACTTGAATCATTTTCGTGCACTCGCAACAGCACTTTCTGCAACAGTTGGAATAGGAAATATTGCCGGTGTTGCCACTGCAATTTATTATGGTGGACCCGGTGCAATATTTTGGATGTGGGTTACTGCTTTCTTTGGGACAACCCTAAAATACGCCGAGTGTTCATTAGCCTTAAAATACAGGGATATAGATGAAGATGGTCATACTGCCGGTGGACCTATGTACACAATTGAAAAAGGATTAGGTGTTAAATGGAGATGGCTGGCAGTTGCTTTTGCATGTTTTGCTGTGATCTGTTCTTTTGCAACTGGAAATGCAATCCAGTCTTTTACACTTTCTGACCAAATTTATTCTGAGGCAGTGCAAATACTTGGACCAGAACATTTACTAACTTTAAAACATAACTTGTTTAGTGGGTTTGAACTTTCTCTACAGCAAGTAATTAACGGGATAGTTATTTCTGTAATCGTTGGATTGGTAATAATAGGAGGCATAAGAAGAATTGGAAAAGTGACCGGTTACCTTTCTCCTTTTATGGCTGTTTTCTATGTTATTTCCGCATCACTGATTTTAATCTATTATTCTTCAAATTTTTAGAAAGTTTTGGACTAATCTTTAGTATGGCTTTTAATCCACCTGCACAAATTGCAGGTGCTGGTAGGAGGAGGTTTTTTGGTTATGTTGAATACTATGCTCTGGGGTGTAAAAAGAGGGCTATACTCAAATGAAGCTGGTCAAGGAAGTGCCGCCATTGCTCATTCTACAGCTAAAACTAAGTATGCAATAAGAGAAGGAGCCGTTGCAATGCTCGGTCCTTTTATAGATACAATAATGATATGTTCATTAACTGGATTAGTAATAATTGTAACAGGTGCCTGGTATCATACAGAATTCTATGTTACAAGAATAGATCCGAATTTTTCTGGTGAGCTAATGAATAGCAGTATCTTAACTTCTTATGCATTTAAGCAGGGATTAAGCTGGCTGTTTGGGTACGGTGACAAAATTATTACACTCGGTGTTCTGTTATTTGCAATATCTACTGCAATAAGTTGGTCATATTATGGTGACAGATCAGCAAATTATTTGTTTGGGAAAAAAGCAACTTTGCCCTATAAATGGATTTTCATACTTTTTATTTTTATTGGAGCAATTGCCGAGCTTGAGGCAGTTTGGGCTTTTGGTGATGCAGCGCTTGGCTTTATGACTTTCCCGAATCTACTTGCAATAATTTTACTTTCAGGAGTTCTGAAGAAAATGTCTAAAAATTACTTTTCAATTAAGCATAAAGAGTATAAAAAATTGAAGGATAGTAAAATGGACTAACTGAATAATAATTATTTGATATATATTATTCTTTAGTCGGGACTAATATTTTGATCTATATCATCCCCATTATCAGAGATTCAGAAAAGATCTTATGAGCTATGTTAGTTTCTGTCAAATTAAAAGAGATATTACCATCTTCAAGATTTTTATAAAGTAAATCATTTTCGATGAGGTAATAGAATCTTTTCTTAAATTCTTTACTTGAAAGATGAACAGTTGCAGCAAGCTTTGCTAATTCGTTCGCATCTTCAAAATCGGTTTTGTTTAACCTGAGCATATACTTCCTGGCAATGTAAAAGGACTCAGAACTTGGATCAACCATTCTAACCTTGGTTCTTTTTGTTACAGGATCTAGTATATCCTTAAAGTACAATGGGACAAATCTTCCGTTCTGAATTGAAATCATCGCACCGCTGCCACCATCAAGAATAAACTGCGATGCAGAGTAACCAAGATCGCGAGTATATTCCATATCAAAAGGTATCGGATCAGCACATCTTAATTCGTAACCAATATTTTTTGCAACCATGGTAATTTTAATACCATATTCTTTTAATCTTTCGCTGAACTTTGGCCTTTAGAATTTCACCAAAGTTTACTTCAGCAATTCTGATATTATCGTGTGCATCTCTTTCAACATCTACCAACTGATCGAGGTCTTCAATTTTTAATCTTTCAACAATTCCTTCAGCGAGAATTGCAACTCCATCTGATCTTCCATAACTCAACCTTTTAATTATCGAACCAACGAGGACATCAACAATATGATTGAAATCAATTTGGTCGCCGGGAAATTCCTCTGGAAGTAATGTCAAGGTAGCTCCAGTAGCTTTTCCAATACCAAGTGCGAGATGCCCGGCTTTTCTTCCCATAGTAACAATAAAATACCAACGCGAAGTTGTTTGAGCATCAACCATTAAGCTTTTAACTATTTCAACACCAATGTGTCTTGCAGTTTGGAATCCAAAAGTAGGAATTCCATGTGGAAGATCGAGATCGTTATCAATTGTTTTGGGAACGTGAACAACTTTAATTCTTCCGGCAGCCATCTCATTTACTTTTAGTGCACTGAAAGCAGTATCATCACCGCCTATTGTAATCAACTTATCTACATCAAGACGTAGAAGCGATGTAACTGTATTTTCAAGATGCTTTGCATCTTTAGTTGGGTTTGCTCTGGATATTCCGATATAAGAACCACCACGAAAATGAATGCGACTAACATTATGAATTGTTAACTCTCTAACGTGAGTTGTGTCACCTTCCATTATCCACTTGAATCCATCCTTAATTCCCAATAACCTCAATGCCTTCCACTTCGGCTCTTATCGTTGCTGCACCAATAACACTATTTATTCCCGGGGCAGGCCCTCCACCTACAAGTATTGCTAATTTTTTCGGAGCAATTGACATAAATATGTTCTTTCCTTCAAAGTAAATTGTTTATAAAAAAGAGACAAAGCAGATCAATGAATTATTTTCAAACGTGCAAACTTCAGCATAAGTTGTCTGACATTATTACCTTCAAATGCCACAGTCGCTTTTAGCGAATCACCAGCTCCTGTAACATCTGTCACCTTCCCTAATCCGAATTTTTCATGCATCACCCTACTACCAATTCTGACAACTTTATTTTCCTGGTCGAAATCTTCATAATCTACTGAGTTGAAGTATTCGTAGTAAAGTTCTTTTTTTGTCTTTCGGTTTGCTTTCCTTCCAATTCCTCCATTGATCTCCTGAATTGTTGAAGTAACAATTTCATCAATAAAACGTGAACGGCTTTGATAAGCAACTTCACCGAATCGATAACGGCTTCTTGCATGAGAGAGATAAACTTTGTGTTCGGCTCGCGTAAGTGCTACATAAAAGAATCTTCTCTCCTCTTCAACCGAAGAGTCCTCACTGAACCTGTTTGCCAGAGGAAATATTTCTTCTTCTAATCCAGAGATAAATACTATTGGAAATTCTAATCCTTTAGAACTGTGAACCGTCAGGAAAGTAACAACATTTTTATCATCGTCTTTCATATCAATATCAGAGACTAATGAAACCTCTTCCAAAAATTGATCTAACTTGGCATCCTTATGTTCTTTTGAATATGCTGAGATAGCAGCCATCAGCGCATTAATATTTTCTAATCTGGTACGCGATTCTGGTGTATTTTCAGATTTAAACATCTTTACCAATCCTAATTCATCAATTAAGGCTAACGTGAAAGTTCGCCAACAGACAACGTTTCTTTCAAATTAATATACTTCTCGAGAAGTACTCGGAAGCCCTTAACATTTTTCTGAATTCTTTCTTTAATATCAATAACCTCAAAAACACGGTTCATTGTTTGGAAAAGTGTCAGATCAAGTTTTCTTGCAAAACGCAATCATTCTTGTAACTGTTGTATTCCCAATTCCCCGCTGAGGAAAGTTCATTATTCTGAGCAGACTTTCCTCATCATTCTGATTGGCAATAACTCTTAAATATGCAATTACATCTTTTACTTCTTTTCTTCTGTAAAACTCCACTCCACCAATGATAACATATGGAATCTTCTCTTTGTAAAAAATATCTTCGAGTGCGCGGCTCTGAGCATTGGTTCTGTATAGAATTGCAAAATCTTTATACGAAAGTTTTTTCTTGGTGATTTCTTTTTTGATGTACTTTGCTATCTGGAAGGCTTCATCCTTCTCATCAGCACAACGAATAAGCGTTAGTTGTTCGCCATCATTGTTTTCTGTCCACAATGTTTTACCAACCTGGTTCTTATTATTTTTTATTACAGAATCAGCAGCGGATAGGATTGTTTTGGTAGATCGATAATTTTGCTCAAGTTTAAAAAGCTTGTGAGTCTTATAATCTTTTTTGAAATCATGCATATTCCCAATGTTGGCACCTCTCCAACTGTAAATACTCTGGGCATCATCTCCAACTACAGCAATTTTGCATGTTCTTGATACAAGAAGCTTGAGCAGTTCATATTGAGCTTTGTTTGTATCCTGAAATTCATCTACGAGTATGTATGCAAACCGATTTTTATATTTTTTAAGTACTTTTTGATTTGATTTGAACAATTGTATTGGCTTTAAAAGAAGATCTTCAAAATCCATTGCATTGTTTGCAATAAGTCTATTCTGATACTCCTCGTATATGTCTGCAATTTTCTCTTCTTTAAAACTCTTGCCAAATTTCTTTCTGTATTCAGCTGGCATAATCATATGATTCTTTAAATAACTGATTCTATGTCTTACAGAATTTACAGTTAGTCCTTCAATCTCAATTTCGAAGTTCAGCATTATATTGCTGACTAAGGAATAAGAATCCTCCATATCATAAATTGAAAAATTACTTTTATACTCAATGTGTTTCGCTTCAGCTCGCAACATTCTTGCAAAGATAGAATGAAAAGTTCCCATCCAAATAGACTCAGCTTTTTTGCCAACCAATTCAACAATTCTCTCCTTCATTTCATTTGCAGCTTTGTTGGTAAAAGTAAGTGCTAGAATCGACTCCGGCTTGAAACCATGTTTCAGCAAATAGGCAACTTTGTAGGTCAGAACTTTTGTTTTCCCTGAACCAGCTCCGGCTACGATCATTTGAGATCCACCTTTAAATTCTACAGCTTTTTGCTGGTCGGGATTTAATTTCTTTAATTCTATCATTTTACTCATTTTTTTTTGAAAAATTGAACGCAAATATAACTAAACAGATTCCTATTGGAAAGGCAAGATGATAGTAATTAATCATTTTTTAGCGTAAAAAAAAGGATTCTTATGTCTTGATTCAAACAACTCATTCGTTCAAATAGAGACAGCAAAATTGTTAATATTAAAGTTAGTTTCACTTAATTAGTTCAGATTTAAATTGGAAGAGCCGTTTAAAATAAAAAACCCCCCAACTTCTGGTGAGTTGCAGGGGTTATAAGGAGAGAACATATGATGCAAGTTGAGTTTGCCAACTTACGTGCCACCGAATGGGTTCATTTATGAGCTAAAAACACAGTAAAAATACAAACAGAATGGATAAAGTGAATGAAAATGAGACCTAAATTAAAAAATTAAAACACAAATTTGCTCATAAGAACAATACTGTCGACTTGATATTTAGCAGTTATTTTACTTTCTTTGTCACAAGAGGGTTTTATGAAATCGATATACTTATTACTAGTAGCGCTATTAATTCACGGATTCTTTTTTTCAGGATGCAGACAAATTTTCGGTGATAGCGAACCACCTGATTCAATCGTTCAGCCACCTATTGAAGCAGCAAAAATAATTGTAACTGAACCTATTTATGGAACAATCCGAAATCCTGGTGATACTATTAGTATAACATGGATTGCACCAACGATTAGTAAAATAGATATTCAACTTTATCGAAAAAGTGAGTATAAATTTTCTATCATTGAAAATCTTGAGAATACCGGTAGCTTTGATTGGAGAATTCCATTTGAAACTCCACTATCAAATCATTACCTGATTAAAATAATGAGTCATAATAACAAGGATATCTATGAATTTAGCGGGCAGTTTGGAATTCAATAATGTAATGACAAATTAATGTTAGATGCTGACTTGAAAGAGTTCGAAGATTATTTGTCCGAGTTTAATTCGATTCCCCAGTTTGATGCGGAAACCTGCCGTATTTGCGGAATAAGTTTATCAGATAGTTTATCTGTGAATCGCGTTCCACTTGTTGAACTGCAATTCGAAAATGAGACTGTTGCTGCCAAAGCAATCAACATTCTCGAAGCGAAAGGAATAAAATCAAAACAGACCGCCGAAGCAAAAGAAAAAATTCTTGTACCCGAAGAAAAGTTGAGCGATGTTAAATCAATTCTGAATTCTTAGTTCTACATTGTTAATTATTTTAAAAGAATCATTTTTTTAGTTTCTACAAAACCTTGCCCTGAGTTAGATGAAAGTTCTCTGGCCTGTATTCTATAAATATAAAATCCACTAGGTAAACCGGTTGCATTAAATTCAACTTCATGAATTCTAGATGCTTGATCTTCACTAACAAGAGTAACAACATCTCTACCTAAAACATCATAGACTTTTAATTCCACATAACTCTCCACAGGTATTTTATATTTTATAATAGTATTTGGATTAAAAGGATTTGGATAATTTTGGTAAAGTGCAAAGGATTCAATTTGTGTTGATGCTTCACTAATATCTGTAGCAAAGTTATATCCAATTATCAAGTATGGTGGTAAATCATCCTGCGCACCTTTAAACACCGCATAATAATCCCCATCATCCTCATTACATTTAACCATATAACCCAGCCCGAACCAATCATCACTAGTTAAAGCTGCAGTAAGATCAGAAGGTGCCGGCGGGTCTAACAAACACCATTCCCAATCCGGCGGATTACTCACCCACTCACCTGCCTCATATACCGCACCATCAAAAACATCAGACCAAAGTTCTAACGGTGACGCAGTTTCCGGATCATTGTCAATCCTGCGAATATCATAATTTAAATAATCGAAGAATCCCTCATGCAACTCGGTACAAAATATATGCTGCTCTACCCAAACAACGTTAACGGAGTCGGGTAAAGAAGATATATTAAATTTTACCCAGGAACGATATCCATTTTCGCATCCATAAGAATCCGTATTTTGAATGCGTAAATAATTATCAAACTTAGTTAAGGAAGCACCTTCTTTAAAAACTCTTCCGCTTGACGGTGCAGTAATGGTTGTATCTGCAGTTATTTTTGTGAGTGAATGAGTTGAGTGGTTAAAATAAGCAGGACTACAGTAAATAAGAGCGATGTAAAAATCTTCTTCAACTTTAAAGTGCTGAGATATCATTGTACGTAGTGATACTATCTCATTCATTTCATTTAGTTGAATAGAATATTTTTGCAATAATGATTGTTTATGATTTTTTTTTATAAACTGAGTTTGCTGTGAAAAACAAGGAATGGTAGTAATTATAAAAATAACCAATACAGTATATTCTGTGATCTTTATTTTGAAATATTTTTTCATAACTCCTCCAATGAATTTATTATTAAACACGAAAGCCCCTCTTTTTTTGAGGGGCTTGTCAAAATTATTTAAGTAATAACATTTTCTTAACTGAAACAAATTTATCTGTCCTTAATTCATAGATATACATACCTGTGGCTAAATTACTTGCATTCCATTGATAGCTATATTTGCTAGCTTCCATTTCTGAGTTAACTAGCACACTTACTTGCTCACCCAATACATTATAAATTGTAAGTGTTACTTTAGTTGCTTCAGGAATTGAAAAATCAATAGTTGTTGTTGGATTAAATGGATTTGGATAATTTTGCTCAAGTGTATACTTGATTGGTTGAATAAATTCACCTGAAAGTACTATAAGCTTATTGATTGATTGGTTGGTTATCTTTAATTCATCACCCGGTTTGAGTTCTGCATCAATTTCTTTACTCGATTTATCTTGCAGAGCAATGCTAATATTTTCAACCTTAACTGTAACAGGATATTGAATTCCAATCATCTCAATTGATTGAACACTATTGCTTAAGTCTTCAGCAATCCTGCCGCTGCCAAACCTGATATCAAAAATTCCTGATGGTGGTAGCGGAGGTAGTTCATACTGGTTTAGATCAACTTCTCCCTGAACTATATAAAGTGTAAAGCTCCTTCCACCATTGTCTATAATTATTATCCTGCCCCAATCATCTTTGAAGTATTTTACAAGTTTTCCGCTGCTTTTGCTCTCTAAATCTGGTATGTTTATCTGTCCATCACCGCTTAGTTTAACCCAATACCCAAATCCAGGTTCCATATTAGCTGGTGTATAATATCCTCCCAGATAACCATATATCGGTCCACTAATTAATCCTGGGGGTGTCGTCGTTAAACTAGCTACTGCTACTGTGTCTTCATATCCTCCAATAAGGTTCCATCCTGATAATGCACTTATTGGATTGTGAGTTACTTTTTGTATGGCAGGATAATTGTACACTGTAACTCCTAAGTGCTTCATCCAATAGCCTTCTCCAGGTGTCGCGGTAGTTATTATAGTATATCCACTGCTGTATTTGAATACATTTGTTCCAGGATCCTTGCCCGGCCACCAAGTGTCTACATTCTGATCTATAGGATGCAATCCCGGGATTGATACCATATTCCAACCATTGTCTATTGGTACTGTCAATTGAAAAGTATTTAGTGAAGGATTACCACCATTCCAGGTTCTAAGTATCGTTCCTAATCCGCCTACAACTGTACCGTTATTTTCATCTGTAAAAGACACCTTGCTCAAATTTTCTGTTGTTCCACTAGATTGACTAATCCAATTAATTCCACCATCAGTTGTTTTCAAAATAGTACCGCTATTGCCAACAGCTATACAACTATTTACGTTAGTTATGGCAATACCATGAAGAGCATTACTTGTTCCGCTGGTTTGATCCACCCAAGTGCTGCCACCATCGCTAGTATAACGAATAGTTCCATTCATACCCACTACCCAACCAATTTGAGTGTTTATAAATCTTACACAACGAAGATCATTTCCATTACCCCACGTTAGGGTTGTCCAACTGTTTCCACCATTTGTGGTTTTACAGATATGACCTACACCTGCAACCGCCCAACCAGTCTGGCTATCTACAAAAAATACTGATCTATGCCACTGATATTCAAAGTTTTGTGAAAACCAGGTGGCGCCACCATTAGTCGTCTTGCGTATAGTACCTGAACCACCAACAAACCAGCCCGTTTGATCATCAATAAAATATACCGCATCAAGTGGTTGTGTTGTTCCACTAGTTTGGCTAAACCATGTATCTCCACCATTTGTTGTTGCAATAACAGTTCCACTGCCACCTACTGCCCATCCTTTTTGAGAATTTACAAAGTGGACGTAGGAAAGATTATTTGTAGTTCCGCTTGTTTGTGGTACCCATGTGATACCACCATTTACAGTCCTTATAATTGTACCACTCCCTCCTACAGCTGTTTCTGTATTTGCATCGGTAACACAAACACCATTTAATTGGTCTGTTGTTCCGCTTGTCTGCTGGTACCAACCAAGAGGCGGTGTTCTTAATATTATACCATTGCTACCTACAGCAGTACCGTTAATTTCATCTGTAAAAAAGACACCCCATAATTGTTCTGTTGAACCTGTTGATTGTTGGAACCAGTTTGCCCCACTGTCAGTAGTTCTGAGAATTCCATCCCAGCCTACGGCCGTTCCAGTGTTAATATCAGTAAAGCAAACCGCATGCATCGTTCTCATAGTACCGCTGACTTCTGTAGACCAAGTTGCACCTGCATCTGTGGAACGAAGAATTATTGCTTCTAGATGAGAACCACCGACAACCCACCAATTATTAGCATCACCGAAACAAACACCATCCAATAGGTGAGTTGTTCCACTCGTCTGTTGTGTCCAGGTTGTTCCTCCATCGGTTGTTCTGAGTATTGTGCCTACCTGCCCTACTGCAATCCCATTATTTGTATCAAAGAAACAAACACCTTGTAATACTTGAGACGTTCCGCTTGATTGTGGAGTCCAATTAATACCGCCATCTGTAGTCCTTAATATTAATCCTGTTCCACCGACAATCGTACCTGTATAAGCATCTGTAAAACTAACACCTAATAAATAATCATTTGTTCCACTTGTTTGTTGTGTCCAGGTTATTCCAGCATCTGTTGTTCTGAGAATAGTACCGAATTGACCGACAATCCAACCATTATTTATATCTGTAAAACAGATACTGATCAAATCACCAGGTATTCCAGTTGTAAGTAATGTCCAAGTTGTTCCACCATCTGAGGTAGTACAAATTGTGCTGTTGTCACCGACAAGTATGCCCTTGTTGAGATCAGCGAACCATACATCACGTAAATGGTTTGTTGTTCCACTATTTTGCTGATACCATTGTGCTAACATTGTTTGTGAGATCAATAAAAAGAAAAACAAAATTGAAATTAAATTTTTCCCCGCAAAGCCTGCTTTGGCTGTAGACAGGCAGGATTTCGTATAACTCAACATAACTCCTCCAATGAATTTATTATTAAACACGAAAGCCCCTCTTTTTTTGAGGGGCTTGTCAAAATTATTTAAGTAATAACATTTTCTTTACTGAAACAAATTTATCTGTCCTTAATTCATAGATGTATAGACCTGTGGCTATGTTTCTAGCATTCCATTGATAACTGTAATTACCAGCTTCCAGTTCTGAGTTAACTAACACACTTACTCTTTCTCCCAACATATTATATATTGTAAGTGTTGCTTTAGTTACTTCAGGAATCGAGAATTTTATAGTGGTTGTTGGATTAAATGGGTTTGGATAATTCTGTTCAAGTGCATATTTAACCGGTGCAATAAATTCACTCGAAAGAATTATAAGCTTATTAATTGTTTTGTTGCTTATTTTTAACTTTTCCCTTGGTTTTAGTTCTGTGTTTATTTCTTTACCTGATTCATCTTGCAGAGCAATATTCATATTCTCCACCTCAACAATAACAGGATATTGAATTCCACTCATCTTAATTGATTGAATATTTTTGTTTAAGTCTTCAGCTATCCTTCCACTACCAAACCTTATATCAAACATTCCTGCAAGTGGAAGCGGAGGTAGTTCAAACTTGTTAAGATCAACTTCTCCTTTTACTGCATACAGTGTATAATTTACCCCTTTTGCATCTGTGAGTATGATCTTGCCCCAGTCTTCCTTGAAGTATTCTACTGGTTCTGTTTCTTTGGCTAATACTTCAGGTATAATAATCTGCCCTGCACCTGTTAACTTCAACCAGTACCCATACCCGGGTTCCAATGTCGTTGCTATTTCGTATCCAGCCCCATATTTATATACTGGACTATTCTGTAACCCAGGTGGAACTGTAGTTATTCCCGCCGTTCCTACAACCAATTCATATCCTCCGAAAAGGTTCCAGCCTGATAACCCTGTTATAGGTTCGTGAGATACTATTTGTATTCCACCTGCTGGCCATTCATCTCCAGTGTTGTACACTTGAGCCCCTATATGTTTCATAAAATAGCCTTCACCAGGTGTTGCAGAGGTAACTTGTTGATAACCTGTTCCATATTTAAATACATTGGCTGCAGGATCTTTGCCTGACCACCAGGTATCTACTCCCATTCCCTCTGGATTTGTTCCCGGTACTGATACCATATTCCAACCATTGATTATGGGTACAGTTAATTGAAATGTAATGGGTGGAATCCAACCTCCTTCTGTAAATAGAAGTTCTACTTCCTGTTCAGATAATGGTCGGCTGTAAAGGCGTATGTCGTCAATAGTTCCAGGGAAATATTTATGTGTTCCAGGCTGACAGACCGTAGCAGCAAAGTAGATTGGCAAATAATTATTCTGAAATTGAAGATCATCAAAGGATGAAACTGTATCCAACTGGCTATCTATATATATTTTTTTAGTTTGACCTGCGGAGTCGCGTATAACCACAACATGGTGCCAGGTGTTGTCATTTACATCAATTGAACCTGTTAAGATATCGTCAAGACCCCCAGTTCCTGTTTGAAACTGAATTTTACCACCACGTCCGAGTCCAATGCTCCAATCCCTGGCTCCGGCACAGACGTCCCTATCAATTAGGAAACGTGCACCTGGCCAACTGTTTGTATCGACTACTGTTGTATTGACCCAGAAGCTAATCGAGAGATCTGATGTAATTGTGATTTCAGAAGGCAGTTCTATAAACTGGTTGAAACCATTGAATTCGTAAGCTGAAGCTGTATATCCAAACCTATCATTCACTAACTGTGGATTATAATGAGTTGTACCGTGATAACCGTTACCACTACTATCGTTGGCATTGCCGGTAAATGAATAACGTGCAATATTCCCATTTGAAGGAACCATTTCAGAGAGAGGCCGCCTCCAAACGCTTCGGGACTTAGTACCAGCATATAAATTTCCATTACCTATAGCAAAAGAATAAATAGTTGTGTTTGTTAATCCTTCATTAACAAGAGCCCAGCTTGTTCCACTATCCGTGGAAAGATAGATTCCCCCTTCGTAAACATAATCGGTCCCAGCAAATAGATTAGTACCTGAAACTATTAGTGAATGAACATAAGTATTCGACAAGCTGTTGTTAACTGCCGTCCAAGTTGTTCCATTGTTAGTGGAAAGAAAAACTCCCCCACCATAAGTCCCGGCAAAGATTTTTTCGCCCATGGCTGCAAGCGTCATAACATAAAGATCAGTCAATCCATTATTGACAGAAGTCCAGTTAGTGCCACTATCGGTTGAAAGGAATATACCACCACCAAAAGTCCCAGCAAAAAGATTAGTCCTAGACACAGCAAGAGCCCAAACCTGAGAGTTAGTTAATCCGTTATTTACTGCTGCCCAGCTCAAGCCGTTATTTGTGGAAAGAAAAACACCCTCATCACCTGTTCCGGCAAAAATATTCGTACCTGAGACAGTAAAAGAATAAACATAAGTACTGGTCAAGCCATTATTTACCGCAGTCCAGTTTGTGCCGCTGTTTGTTGAAAGAAAAACACCACCACCCCAAGTTCCAGCAAAAAGATTTGTACCTGAAACGGCAAGTGACAAGACATCTTTATCAGTCAATCCATTATTAACGTCAGTCCAGTTCATTCCGTTATCTGTTGAACGAAAAATGCCGGAGGATTGATTACCTGCAAATATATTTATACCAAAAACAGTAAGAGCTGTTACATTCGTATTCGTCAATCCGTTGTTTACTGTATGCCAGCTAGTACCGTTATCTGTTGATCTGAATAAACCATTACTAGAAAGTCCAGCAAACAGATCAGTACCCTGAAACCTCCAAACAGGAAATATTGAGATTTGTCAAGCCATTATTTACAGCAGTCCAGTTTGTACCGTTGTTTGTGGAAAGAAAGACTCCCCCACCTGAAGTCCCGGCAAAGAGATTTGAACCTAGCACAGCCAATTCATAAACATAAATATTCGTTAAACCATTATTAACTTGCATCCAACTTCCACCGTTATTGGTAGATCGCCAAACTCCATTATTATCTCCTGCAAAAAGAGTTGTGCCTGACACTGTTAGTGAATGAACAATATTATTAAGTAAACCGGCACCTACCCAAGTCCAATTCTGCCCATTATTCGTCGTTCGGTATACCCCCGTATGAGTTGCAGCAAAAAGATTCGTACCCAAAACAGCCATAGCCGTAACTTGGTGGTTAGACAATCCATTATTAACTGCATTCCAGTTTGCACCGTTGTTGGTTGAGAGGAATACACCTTCACCATCGGTTCCAGAAAAGAGATTTGAACCCAAAACAGCAAAGGCTCTAACAATAGTGCTTGTCAGACCATTATTAACAGCTGTCCAGCTTGTACCATTGTTTGTTGAGCGATAAACCCCACCTGTAAAAGTTCCTGCAAAAATACTCGTACCTAAACTCGCAATAGAAAAGACATGGTCATTATCAAGCCCAGTATAAAATACGGATGTCCAACTTGTGCCATTATTAGTTGAACGAAAGATGAGTCCACCTACAGTTCCAGCAAATAAATATCCACCAGAACTTGCAACGCACCAAACATTGCCATTGCAAGGGCCATTGGTCTGAATCCACTGCGCGTTCGTTATTGATGGGTTTAAAAAAAATACAATTACCGATAAAGCAATAATTTGAAAATAATTTTTCATACCATCCTCCTTGGAATTAATTATTAAAAATTTTAATGATAAAATTTTACAATGAATCAACAGTAAAATATTTTACTCCCGGTGGGATTATATCACCGGGATTATATTTAGCATATTCTTTAAGCCGAATTAAATCGTATGTTGTTGCTATCTCGATTACTTCATCACTCGTTGAGGCTCCTAAACCAATTAATGCACCGATACCGACACCAAGAACTGCAAAGAACCCGGCAACCATCATTTTTGCATCATAAATCCAAAAGTTCTCCTCTTCTACCGAGCTGAGACTAACAACCAGACCAACTGCAAGCCCGGCTAAAGCACCCCAACCCATTCCGGGAAGTGTGTATGATTCTCCCAAAAGAATTACGACCTCAACATCTGATACAGGTACTTTTACTCTTAGATGCGAGGTACCACCAGTTGATATGCTCTTATCAGAATAGAGATATAAATATTTCTTACTGAACATCTCGAGTTTGCCTTCATATCTATCGCCGGTTAAAGTCACAATTGCAACTTCGGCTTTTGCTTCAGAATTTTCATTCATCTTTTTTATTTCACTTATTCGGCTTCTTAAACTATCAAGGCTTGTTAAAGGCTGAACTAAAAAAGCATCTTTAGAATTGTTATCCGGAAAGACAGTAATTTTTGAAACGAAATATTTATGATCCCTGATGAAAAAGGTGGCTTTCTCGAAATCATCGTAATCATTAAAAAGTTCGTAGTACTCTTTATCAAAACGATCAATTTCATTTCCCATTCCAGGATAAAGCTCAATAAGGCTATCCTGTTCCTGTGCCAACGTTATGTTGAATGAGTATAACGCAGCAAAAACAAGAAATAAATATTTTAACATTTGTTTCACTTCCCCTCGTTAAAAATTATTATTTTATTTTGAATACTAATTTTCATTTAACTTCGTAGTAATTTTCATTAAGAGTTTTCAGATTCCGAAAAGTTATAAATTGCGTAGTCTTTAAGTCTGAGGACACTTCGATCCGAATTAAACTTAACTGGTATATCGTCCTCTGCTGTTAATAAACCTATTACATAACCTATCCCTGCACCTATCATAGCACAAACAAATCCGGATACCAGAAGCTCACCACTAAATTCAACCTCAGGCTCTGAGTCAGGATCTAAGGTTTCCTGAGCCATTGCACTCAAACCGATTGGTGCCAGCACACCGGTAGCGAAACCAATACCTGCTCCCCACAAAACCGGTGTTAAGTAATTTGATTCTCCCAAAATCAGGACTTCATTAACACTTGATGACGGTATTTTAAATTTAAATTCCGAGTCTTGGCCTGAGAGAAAGTTCTTGTTTGAGAATAAATACAAATGATCTTTGCTAAATCCCTCTAAAATTCCTTCGAATGTTCTGCTACTATTTGCAGTTATATTTACTTCACATAACGATTCTATTTTTTCCTGATTTTCCTTAACAATTTGATCTATCTTTGATCTGGTATTTTCAAGAATAGAAAAGTCGTTAGTTAGTATGGTGTCCTTCAAGATTCCATTGTCTGAAAAAGTAACTCTTGAAATCAGCTCCTCATTATCTCTGAGAGACACAGTTGCATATTCAAAACCTTCTACCTGGTTGTAAAGCCCAAAGTATGTTCTGTCTACATAACTTATAGTATCGTCCATTCCAGGGTAAAGTTTAATAAGGCTATCACTTTCTTGCGCACAAATTGAATAGAAGGATACACTTAACAAGAGACAGATTATTAAAAAATATTTTTTCATTGTAACAACTCTTCAAGATTGATTCACATTGTTTGTGAAAATGTGTGGATTTGTTTTTATATAAACAGTCAAATCCACACACTTAAATAAAATGGCACTTACAGGGAAGTGCCATTTTAAATTTTAATTGAAAGTTGCGGAGAATAATGCTCCAAAAGAGTAACCGCTAATTGTAATATCTTCCACGTCCTGATCTGATTGTGATCCATATCGGAAATAGAGCGAAACACCCAGACCCCATTGTTCACCAACCCACCATTCTTTACCCGCCATAAAATTAAATCCAAAACCAATATTTGATTTCTGTGTTTCTGCACCTTCAATGTTTACTGATGCAATAGAAGCCAAAATAGTTGCGGATAGATAAATATTAGATGGCATGAAATAATAGGTCACTCCCGGACCGATTCCACCAAGTAGAATCTGTACGTCTCCTGGATTCTCTACTTCTTCCTCAAAGACTTTCACGCCTGGATTAGTTACCAACACTCCACCAGATTCACCAAAAATGATCAGATTATCTGAAACTGCGCCTCCAATCTGAATGGTATTCGCAACTGTAAATCCACCTGAAAATGTGAGTATATCCTTTCCTTTAAATTCTTCAGGTAACATCTCATCAGGCAATGATTCAGAAACTTGTGAGTATCCAAATCCAGGTGTCAATCTTAGAAAGAACCCATCGTGAGTTTCTATCCCATTAGGTAATGGTGCGTTCTGACATAAAATAATCGGTGCAAAAAGGAATGCACACAGGACAAGTTTTAGTAATTTCGATTTCATATTTCCTCCATTTATTTTAGTTGTTGTGAATACATTTATAGGATTTGATGAATAATTAATTATTGTCTTTTAATTCCCATTGGGTATGAAACTCCTGAAGCATCATCTTTTATCGAACCACTAAGACTATCAGAGTTAATAAAAGTCCCAGTGAAGGTTAAAGAATACATGCCACCTGGTGCAGGAGCGGTCGATGTAAAACTAACGTTCGGATAATTATTATTTCCTGATGATACTGTGCAATCCAATGTATCATTGGCAACAATAGCTCCGTGAATTGTTGAGTTACCGGAAATTGAAGTCCCGCTTTGTGATAAAGTAGCATCCAAAAATCCGACACCGATACCCATAAGAATTGCTTTCCCCTTCCAGCTTCCAGCCAATGTTGGATTGTTTGGACTGACAGGATTCTCCTCGTCCTCTGAACAGCCGAGAACAAAAAGAACTAGAAACAAAGCAACCAAGAGAGATAATAATTTTTTCATATTTTTCTCCATTCCAATTAATGATGTTGTGCGACAGTTAGTTTTTATTTTCATTTCATTTGATCTGATTAATGTCCTCACATTTCATCCTAACTCAGAATCCATACCATTTGAATTTTACGAGGACAATCAGGGTAGTTGAAGGACAATGAAGGAGATATGTTGTATTTTTTGCAACACATTTTGATAGCAATGATGTGAAATGGAAACATTATCGGCCTGAGGAGTTGAAACCTTATTACAAAAACACTAAATTGTTTTGCGATAATCTTAATTATTATCACTAATTCAAGGATTGATGACAGACAAATAGAAATTTTTTAACTAATAGACAATTTTTAATATTCTGTCAGTATAAATCAAACGAATTAAAAATAACGGAATACTTAACAATCCCGGGAGATTGTTGAATATTTTAACCTGAAACTCACAAAAAGAGTTGTTATGGTAATGGCGAGAAAATCGAAGTTTTACTTCTTTAGAAATTTCGGTTGGAAGCTGCTTATCCTTTCTCTTGTTATTGCCGGAGGGGCTGCCTACCTACTACGTGAATCATTCTATCCCTACGAATTTGATATTGTCGAGACTATTAGCGGAGAGTTAGATCATGAAATTGCTTATCACGATTTTGATCACGATGGATTCAGCGAAATGATGGAAATACGAAATTATGCTGCTAACCGTTACAATATCCTAGTCACAAACTGGAATGGTGGTACAATTGATCAGGCAAATTACTGGGAACCGATAACACATCACGGATTAATGTTTGCAGATATAACAGGTGATGGATTTGATGAAATACTCGGATTTTCACAGGAAAATGATACACTTTATTTTTACCTGCATGATTTAATAACCAAAACGGCACTTATTAAAAGACTTGTAATCGATTGTGTTAAGGAGCCTCTATCAAGCGACCGGGCAGCAGGTTTTTTCCCTGTTTGCATTGCAGATTCAAATATTTACAAATCGAAAGTGTTCATTTTTGTTGCTCGAACACATAACGCACTTTCACCAAGAACTGTTTATGCCCTCGACTTGGATAATCGAAAGATAATAGCTGAGTTTAAGACTAAATCAAATTTTATTGATGCTTTCCCTTACGATTTAAATAGTGATGGATCGGATGAAATAATTGCCTATGGATACGCCTCGGGAAATGTTCATTATCCCACTGAATATAAGGATGATAAGTGCTGGCTTTTTGTTCTAAATCAGAAATTGGAACCCGTTTTTCAACCCTTAAGTTTTTCTCAATATCCTTCGTACCTGTATTGTTTACCAATTGAAATTTATTCTGATCGGTATATCCTTGTACTACCGGAATACACGGGAGATAAAAATCTGGAGAATTCCATTTATCTAATAAATTCCGAAGGAAAGATTCATTTGAAGGCTAAAAATCCTTTTGAGCATAATGTTCTTAGTTATATAGGATATAATCCACTTGTCAATATGCAAAAGAATCCATCAGAAATTTACGGGTGGAGATATAAAAATCATGTATTAAAAGTTGATCACAATTTAGAAATAATAAAAAATACATCCATTCCCTACGAAGAACCCCGACCAAAATTTGTTAAAGATATTAATGCAGATGGTGATGAAGAAATTATTTATGTTTCAAAAAATCATTTGTTAGTATTTAATAGCCAACTAAAATTATTAGCGAAATTTCCTAATCCACACAATGTAGGAAATATTAGCTTTAAGGAAAACGGACCGAAGAAGCCTTTAGAAATTGGCTTTCAACTACCGGATCAATATTATAGGTTAAAACTCATAGAAAATTATCTTTCATCTTACTTACCTCTAATTTTTGCGGGATTTACTGGATTGGTCTTTTTATTTCTAATGAGTACTTATCAACTTTCCAACAAAATCGTTACACGCAGCCGAATATTTAAATTCCTTCGCTTTGATTCATCTGATGGAGTTCTGATTGTAGATCATAAGTGCTTAATTGTTTTTTTCAATAACAGATTCGCTAAAATTCTGAATCTAAATCCTCCACCAAAAAAAGGTGAAGAAGCTGATTCCATTTTGAATCATCATCCTCAAATCGCAGAAATATTAAAGAAAAGCAGAGAGACCGGAGAACCCGTCAATCAAAAAGTATTACTCTCAGATAAAGAATCAGGAGTCGAATGTGAAATAACAGTACAACCTTATAAATACCTGTTCAAGAAAGAACTTAAATATCTTGTTATTATAAAATCTGCAAATATTCAGTCACAATCCGATAAGATTCACACATGGAGCAGAGCTGTTCAGAAAATGGCTCACGATATAAAAACACCTCTGTCTACAGTTTCTCTAAATCTTAAAGTATTACAAACACGACTGGAAAAAATCAGGCTTTCTGAAACAGAACACAATGAATTATATGACGATATAAAAATGATGCGTACTGAATTGGATAATATCCAGGCAATGACTAAAAACTTTTTAAAGTTCTCAAACCTCGATAAACCACATTTCCAGGCATTTAGCATCAATACAATAATTGAAGAAGCTAAGAGCAAGTTTCATCCATATATAAATGCGGATCTAAGCATTGAAGTATCAATTGATAAGGATATTAAACCGGTTTGGGCAGACCCGCAACAAATAGAAATGGTTTTTGCAATTCTAATGGAAAATGCTTTAGCCGCCATTCAAGGAAAAGGATTAATAAGTGTTACTGTTTCCTCGGTACAATATTTGGAGAATATATTTTTGGAATCTCTGGAAATCGAAGTGGCAGACACAGGACCGGGAATAAAAGAAGAAGATAAAAAGAAGATTTTTGAACCTTATTATTCGACCAAATCCGAGGGTACAGGAATGGGTTTAGCCATTGCAAAAAAAATCATAGAAGATAACGGTGGTTCTATAGAGGTTCATAGCAAACCAAAATTCGGTGCTGTTTTCCGTTTTTCGCTACCTGTGATGAAGGAAGAAGAAAAAAATGAATGAAAAAATTTTAGTAGTCGATGATGATGAGAATTTGCTCAAGTCAATGAAAAAAATTCTAAGCTTAGAGCATTATTCTGTAGAGACCTTAGTTAATCCTTTAAAGATTGACAGTTATCTGGAATCAAAAGATTATCATTGTCTGTTACTTGATGTTAAGATGCCGGTTATGAGCGGCATTGATGTTTTAAAAAAAGCTCTTTTCAAAAAACCCGTACTACCAGTCATTATGATCTCCGGACAAAGCGATATTGAAACAGCGGTACAGGCAATTAAAGAAGGCGCTTATGATTTTATTGAAAAACCTATTGATCCTGAACGTCTCTTCGTAGCAGTTAAAAATGCTATCCAGAGACATAACCTGCAAGAAATGAGCGACTCAATTTTCCGTGAGCTTCAGGACCAATTCTCTATAATCGGTCAAAGCAATGCATTAAAGAATATTGTACAGCAAATTAAAGAAGTAACCAATACTCCAGCAAAAGTTCTTATACTTGGTGATAGCGGTACAGGCAAGGAGCTGGTAGCCCACGCAATTCATTTTAATAGTGAACGTAAAGGTAAACCATATATTAAATTAAATTGTGCTGCTATCCCTTCAGAGCTTTTGGAGAGCGAACTTTTCGGACACCGGAAGGGTTCTTTCACCGGCGCAGTTTCAGACAGGAAGGGTAAATTTATTGAAGCAGACGGAGGAACTTTATTTTTAGACGAAATTGGTAATATGAGCACTCAGCTCCAGGCAAAATTGTTACGCGTATTAGAAGATAGCGAGGTGGAAATAATCGGTGAGAATATTCCTAAAAAAGTTGATGTTAGAATTATCTCCGCAACGAATCAGAATTTAGAAAAAATGATTTCTGATGGCTTGTTCAGAGAAGATTTGTACTACCGGTTAAACGTTGTAAAGATTCTTATTCCACCTTTACGGGACAGACCGGAGGACATACTCCCATTAGCGTACCATTTTCTAAAAGAATTCAGTAACAGTTATAATAAACAGGTGCTTTCAATCAAGAGTCAGGTCGAAGCGCTTTTAATTAATTATGAATGGCCCGGAAATGTCCGCCAGTTAAGAAATTCTATAGAAAAAATGGTACTATTTAATCATTCGGGAGAGATTGGATATGAAGAAGCAATAAATGCATTAGAATTAGGTCAATCATCTGGTCAAGCAAACCAAGATCAGGATGATTCGCTATTATTGAAGAATGCTGTTCTCAACTTTGAAAGAAAATATATTTTACTAACTCTGAAGAAGCATAATTGGAAAATCAGTGCGACTGCTAATGCATTAGGAATTGATCGTTCGAACCTATTCAAAAAAATGCGAAAGTATGGTTTGAATACTTACAGTCAATCAAATAATTGAACCGCTTATAAATTTAATCAAACACAAAAAATATCCTGATTCAAGGCTAAACTCCAATTGAAAAATGTCAAAAAAAATTAATTTTGAATTCTTAGTTCTACATTGTTAATTATTTTAAAAGAATCATTTTTTTTGTCGATATATATTCTCCTGCTTTCAGAGAATAGAAATATATTCCACTTGCAAAAGATGAAGCATTAAACTCCAATCTATATACTCCTGCTTCCTGATCCTCATTAACAAGTGTTTTAACTTCATTTCCGAGAATATCAAATATTCTAAGAGTAACCAATCCTTTTTCTTTAATTGAATATGATATTGTTGTTAGCTGGATTAAATGGATTTGGATAGTTCTGCTCCAATGAATATTCATTTGGTGAGGTAACTTCAATTTCTACAATATCTGAGTATTCAAACTGACCACTAAAATCAATTTGCTTTAATCTGTAACTATAATTTCCAGTAGTAACATTTTCATCAATAAAAGAATAAGATCGCAACTCTGTAGATGTTCCTGATCCTGGAACAAATCCAATCTTCTCCCAACTTTCTTGATCGGATGAAGTCCTTTCGATATCAAATCCAGAATTGTTATCTCAGTTGCAGTTGACCAGTTCAAAGTAACATTACTATTTGCAGCAAATGCTGAGAATGATGTAAACTCAACTGGAACAGCAACAGTTCCACCAGAGAATGAGACAACTTTACCATCTCTGGTACCCGCTAATAATTCATAGCTGAAATTGCCATCAATTGATGGCATACTATTAACAGTGTACATCCAATCTCCGGGAAATGAGTGCATGAAAAACAATGAATCACCTTTTCCACTTATGCAATAAAAATTTCCATATCTAGCAGCGGCTAAAACATCTTGTAAGCCATCATTATTTATATCCGGAACTGTTGCAACACCAAACTGGTAATCCATCTGCCAAGACCATAATTGTAAACCAGTTGCACCACTTAAACAATTAAGTCCATTTCCTGCAAAAGATGCTATCAGTATATCAGGAACCTGATCACTATCAACATCCTGAATAAGAACCATTTGTATTACACCCGTATAACCAACACCTAAAGGATATGTCCATATAACACTTCCATTTATTCCATCTAGTCTATGGATTGTATTAAAATATTCCCCAACAATAATATCAGTTCTGCCACCTTGTAATGGAAGTGCAAGTAATTCTTTGGGTTCATAATAAATCATTTCACGCGTCCATATTTCCTGTCCGGTTGATCCATTGAGGGCTCTAACGGCCTGATTCGTACTTCCATTATTTCCGTATGCTATAACTGCTTCCGGGATATTGTCTCCAGTGAAATCATCAATTGAAATTATTGTTTTTCCAAATGCCGGATTTGGACCGGGATAATAGTGTTCCCATATAATATTACCATTTGTTCCATTAAAGAGATATGCTCGCTTATATCCTGTTCCCTGGTCATTTCCATCCGCAATAGCAAGAACATCTTCTATGTTATCCCCATTAAAATCTCTTTGAACATCAACAGCTTCAAAATCACCAAGACTGTAGTTTATTTCATCTCCATACTGCCAAATAATTTCTCCATTAGTTCCATCCAAAGCATAAACGTGTTCGTTTCCGCCGCCGGTAGCAATTACAACATCATTAAAACCATCACCATTCAAATCGTTTGCAATTTGAATTGCATCCTGAACACCATACTCGAAATTGGCACCTATCGAGCCTGCATTATAGTTGGTTATGTATGTTGTAAAAACCCAAAGCGGAAATGAAGTGCCTGAAGCCGCTCCATCAAGACACATAGTCCAGTAATTCTCAGTTGAGATTATGACCTCTGGAATTCCATCGCCTGTAATATCATTTATTGACTTTAATCCTTCGATACGCGGTGATGCGCTTGGTGAATTTGGATGAGGAGGGACCTGGTATTGCCAGAACATATAACCATAATTATAATTGATTGAATACTCCGGTACCCTGCACAAAGATTTTTGCAATAGGATTGGTCAGATCGTTGTTAGTAATTTTCAAAGTATCAAGATACGACCCTGCTTGAGTTGGATAGAAGTATGCAGTAAGCTGTATCGTATCGGTTGAGAATATCTGGAGCGGAAGTGTAGGTAAATCGAGAGTATATTCCGGAAGATTAAATTGTAAATCAGAAACCTGTAGTGTTTGATCTCCCATATTGAACAAATTAAAATTCCAGAATGCAATCCCTTCTTCACCGACCCAAACATTTCCGAAATTATGTGAAGTTGCTGACAAACCAATTCTTGCCCCACTTAAAACTCCCTGACCACGAAGGTTTACATCGTTAACAGGCTTCACGGGATCGTTGCAGTATATTTTCAGTAATCCCTGATAATAAGAATAATTTGCAGGAGTAAAGTTAACAGTTACATCCTGAGATCCTCCTGCAGGAATATTAATTGGAAAAGATAATGGATTAATCGAAAATTCATTCCCTGCTACTGTTATTGAATCTATTGTTAATGTTGCAGTGCCTGTGCTGTAAATTGTAAGATTATAGTTGTTAGTATTTCCAACAGTAGTATTTGGAAAATTGATCGTAGAGAAAGGTAAAGTAATTCCAGGTGTTCCGCCGCCACCCAGATCATACTTGAATAATTGTCTTCCGGAGCTTGCACCAACAGGCTCGGCAAGCAGCCAAAAATATGTTCCATCCCAAGCTAAGCCTCTTGGATTCTGTCTAATTCCAGGAGGTTCAGGAACATGAAACGAAAATAATACGCTTTTGTTGTTAAGATCAATTGCATATATTTTTTCATCATCTCCCTGGAATCCATCCATTACATAAAATAAAGTGTCTCCTTTTACTGTTAATACCCTCAGGCTGTAAACCAATAACTGAAATCGTATCAACTATTGACCTTGCAGCGACATTAATCTTATACAATGCTGCTCTTGCATCAGGTGAATAAACTGAAATCCAAAGCCCAGAACCATCCCAGGCTGCGCCGCCGAGATAAATATTTGTAGCACCGAATAATTCAGCAGTTGGAATTGAATCTATAACAATTCCAGTGCTGCTAACTTTATATAAATCACATCGTGCTGTTTTTCTCTCAACATACCAGAAATCCGTTCCATCAAATGCCAATCCCTGGGATTGGCGGATCCATGGAAGATCAAAATCTACCATATCGACCTGAGCCCCACTGCTGTTCACCGCATAAATTATTCCTTTACCTGCTGTAGATGATGAGGAACTTATCCAGTATTCCCCATTATTATGAACCAATCCATATCCATAACTATAGAAAGTACCCGCAGGCAGATTTACAGTTTCTAAAAGTGTTTGAGAATAGCTAAAAAAGGAACTGATTAATAAATAAAAAAGTAAAAACTTTTTCATCGTAAACCTCACTATTTTAGTTGAAATAGTTTAAAAGGAATTAATTTTTACGCGGGTTAATTTTTCTCCACTCTTTGATGTATTCCGCTATATTTTTTGTGGATGCACCGGGGGTAAATAAATCACCCACACCGATATCTTTTAATTTCTTAATATCCTCTTCTGGGATAATTCCACCACCAGTAAGCAGAACATCGTCTAATCCTTTTTCATTCATTAGATTTTTTATTTTGGGTAGGATTGTCATATGTGCACCAGAAAGAATACTTATGCCTATAACGTCAACATCTTCCTGAATGGCAGCTTCAACTATCATCTCCGGTGTCTGACGCAATCCTGTATAGATAACTTCCATTCCAGCATCTCTTAAAGCAGCCGCAATTACTTTTGCGCCACGATCGTGCCCATCTAATCCAGCCTTTGCTACAAGCACTCTTAATTTTCCCTGATCAGATCGGGATGTTCCATTATCCATTGTAAATATCCTTGTATTTGCTAATGAAAGAACGAATTTGTGCCCCGTACTCCTTCAATGCACCTGTATTATAGTTTTTAACTGCTGGTCTCAAAGTAAAGTCATTATCGAAACGGGGAATAATATGAAAGTGAAAATGAAAAACAGATTGTCCTGCAGGATTTCCGTTATTCGAAATAACATTAAAACCATCCGCATTTAAACTTCTTTTAATCACACCCGAAATAAATTGTGTTGCATGAATCAGTCTGTCCAGTTCATCTTTAGGAACGGTTAAAAAATTATCGTAATGTTTTTTGGGGATTACAAGCGTGTGTCCATAATTAACAGGTTGAATATCGAGGAACGCCAAGACGTGTTCGTCTTCAAAAATAATCTCGGCATCTGCTTTCCGGTCTTTTATGTTACAAAAGATACATTCCATACATCTAAAAATAGTGTTAATTGAATTTTAAGACAATTTTAATCGACAGTTCAGGAGAATTTATTGAAATCATTTCGTTTTGGGAATGTTCCGAAGATTCCACCTGTATGAAGAAAAATAATCCGTTTACCACCCCTCTGACCCAAAACATGCTCATTATAAGCAAAAAAGGCTTTCCCGGTATAAGCAGGATCTAAAAGAATACCTGTGCTTCTTGCAAACTCAGTTATTAATTTTATTTTTTTATCTGAAATATTTTTGTAGCCTTCTTTTGAGTAGCCATCGACTATTTCGAGATTCTTTTCATCTATTATACATTGCAAATTAAAGTCAAGAACTGCTCCTTCAGCAAGTTGAAGAATTTTTTTTCTGATTATTTCTTTTGGAAGAAGAACGTTAACAGCAAATATTTTTAATTTAACTTTATTCAATGCTGCACCAACCAAAAGTCCGGCAGCAGTACCACCCGAACCGCAAGCAGAAAATATTCCATCAATATTCTTCAAGATCAATTTGCTTCTTCAATTCATCAATAAAATCAATATAACCCCAAATTCCTAAAGTTGACGATCCTCCTGCTGGAATCACATAAACTCGTTTCCCTTTTTTTACCAGCCTCGTTCTTTCTTCGGTCATTATATCATCAACTTTTTCAAATTCTTTTTTGTTCAGATATACAATTTCAGAGCCGTACATTTTATCAAGGAAAAGATTTCCGTCAGCTTTGTTATTTTCTTTCCCCCATAAAAATAATTTAGTTTTAATTCCAAGTTTTGCTGCTGCCGAAGCAGTAGCTCTTGCGTGATTTGATTGATCACCTCCGCAAGTAAAAATTATATCAGTTTTTATTTTTTTTGCTTCATACAACAAGTACTCAAGCTTTCTGATTTTATTCCCCAGAAAATCTGAACCGGTATAATCATCTCTCTTAATATAGAATTCTTTATCACGAAATCTAATTTTCTCCAACGGTGTAGGTAAATGAGCTAAGTTTAATTTCTTTGGTATCTTCATTTCTCTTTTTCACTTTTCTGAAGCCATTTATAAAATGTTCTGGCACGTTTCAAATCTTCCTGAGTATCGACACTTATACTTTCGTATTCAGTCTCAACTACTTTAATCCTGATTTCGTTTTCCAGCATTCGCAGTTGTTCCAGCATTTCGGTTTCTTCTAGATCTGTTTGCTTAAGACTTGTAAATTTTAATAGAGCTTTTCTTCGGAATACGTACAGTCCAATATGCTTGTAATAGTCTGTAATTTCCAGAGCAGCAGAATCCGATATTGCAGTTCTTGTATAAGGGATTGGAGAACGTGAAAAGTATAACGCATAATTATTATAATCAAAAACCACTTTAACAATATCAGGAGATCTCAGCTCCTTTAGTGTTTGAATATGTTTAATTAAAGTCGTGACTTCGATATCTTTATCAAACAACAATGGTTCAATAGCCTGGTCAATCATCTCTCCGCGAATAAATGGCTCATCTCCCTGAATATTTGCGATTATTTCTGCTTCCTTATAAATTTTTGCAACGTAAGCAATCCTATCAGAACCACTCGCAATTTCTTTTGGAGTTTCAATTACATCGGCGCCAAATCCTCTCGCCACAGATGCAACTTTTGCATCATCCACTGCTAATATCAGTTTTTCAATAAGTTTGGACTTGGATGCACTTTCGTAGGTGTGCTGTATCATTGGTTTATCACCAATAGTGGCTAAGGGTTTACCCATCAAACGGGTCGAAGCAAAACGTGCAGGTATAATTCCAATGATCATGTTATTAATTTATATGTTTACTAACAATTATGTCTCTTACTCTATTCATTAAATCAATTTCTTCTTGTCTTGATTTAATTCCTTTAGATTGAATTGGCTTATCAAAATGTACTTTAATAGTTCCTCTTTTAATTTTAAATGTTCCTTTAGGCATAATTTTATTTGATCCCACAATTGTTGTTGGAATTATCGGATAACCAACCTGGGTCGCTAACCTGAAAGCACCTCTTTTGAAAGGCTGTATCTCCCCAGTCTTACTTCTTGTCCCTTCTGCAAATACTACAATTGAAATATTTTGCTTTTCCATTTTCACTTTTGCTTCATCAATACTTTTAAGTGCTTTTTCATAATTCTCTCTATCAATCATCACATAAGGTCCCATTGCAAGCTGCCATCCAAAGAAAGGAATTTTTGCAAGTTCCTTTTTAAATATCATTGCCATTCTGTTGGGAATTGTCTTTTGTAAAACTACAATATCATATTGGCTGGAGTGATTTGAAACAAAAACATAGGTTTTAGCCTTATCAAGGTTTTCTAAACCGGATATTTCCAGTTTTATGCCACTTAGCCAAAGAACACCACCAGAAAAATATTTTGATAACTTGAAGTACAGCTTATGGCTTCTATCTGTCAGTGCAAAGATCATCGCAAAAATTGAGCAGATGAAAGTATGAACAGCAATTAAAAATAGTTTTATCGCTGTAATCACGTTCTACTCTCCAAACTAAATTCAGGTTGAAGAGGAATATCTTTGATCTTCGCAAATTTCTCAATAGCACCTATCCTGTTTTTAATTGAAGGATGGCTATAAAAAAACCATTCGACAAACGGATGAGGTTCTTTATCTCCAAGATTTTGATCTGTGAGTTTTTCAAGTGTTTTAATAAAAGCCAAAGGTTTTTTCGTTTCGTTAACTGCGTACTCATCAGCTTCATATTCAAACTTACGGCTTAAAATATTTCCTAACGGTGACTGGACTATTCCAATCAACATTGACCAAAGTGCCAGCAAAGGGAGAGCGGATATTTGTGTAATTGAATCAAATCCAAACCAGCTTATTGAATTTTTATAAAGCAGTGCAATAATAAAAAGAGTTAAAAAACTTGAAGCTGTTCCAATAATAATATTTTTTATTATATGTTTCTTTTTGTAGTGTCCAAGTTCATGCGCAATCACAGTTTCAATTTCATCATCACTGTAGTTATCGAGCAAAGTATCACCAAGAATTATTCGCTTTGTTTTTCCTAATCCTGTGAATGCAGCGTTTGCTTTTTTTGTGTTCTTGCTCATATTAAATTTGTAAACATTTTCAACTTTAAGTTTTGCATTGTGAGCCAAGTTATTAATTCTTTCCTTTAAATTCTTCATTTTCAATTGGAGTTATTTTATAGAAGATAGGAAAAATTAATATCGGAAAAATTTGAGAAAGCACTACTGAAATAAAAAACATAATTGTTGCAAACAGTAAGCCACCATAGATCACCAAACTGATTAAGTGTAAAATAAAATAATAGCAGGATTGGAACACCTATGATCAGGGAAACAAGTAATCCTTTTAATCCTTCCAAAATCCATTTCCAAAAAGTTTGATTCGAGAGATTGTATTTATGCTCAAGATAAAATCCTGAATAGTAACTGATAGGAAATGACAAAATTGAACCAACAAAACCAATTACAAATAGATAAAAAATAAATAGTAAATAAGGATTTGAAAAATAATTTGAAAGATAAATTTCCAAGCTCGCGACTGTAACCAAGCCAGACAAAAAGAAGAATCAAAATAAACGAAACGATTCCTTCACTTATTCCAATAGCTAGCTTTATATTGTTATATCTTTTAGCATCCATCGTGACAAAAATAGTTAAAGGGGTTTAGGTAAGCAATTGAGGAAGGTCAGAAATTAGATTGGATCTCAAATCCTTTCAACAGTGTTGCTCTCAATCCATCCGACTTTACCATCAGCTAATCTTATCTTTACCCAATTATCAAGTTTATCTTCAAGATTTACTTTTAATCCTTCGTGAATTACAAATGCATCGGTACTTTTCATATCCGGAGAAGTTTTAACTGTAAGTAGATTGCTCAATTATAACACCCTCAATTACATTTTCCTCTCTGTTTATTTTTACTATCAAGAGAGAAATTAACATCAAGAAAATAGCCAGCATTCCCAATCCCGAAAAAAGAATTAACTTTTGTTGGAAGATTGTTTTTGCAAAGAAATAAATTACAATGAGTATTATCAAAAGAATGAAAAAGATATATGCTAAGTACGTCCATCCATTAACAGTAAGAGAAGCTAAGAATTGATTCCCACCATTCAAATAGGAAAAAAGTAGGTAATGGTTGTATTCTATCCACAGTGCTAAGATTAGCAAATGCTAAATTATGTTTTACATCTTCATCCGAAGGAGATAATTTTAATGCACGTTCATAGTTAAGTATTGCCTGTCCTAATTGTCCGATTCTGTAATATGAATTTGCCAGATTGAAATAAAGTGATGTTCCTTCATATCCATCATTTTCAATTCTTCATAAATTTTTATTGCATTATCAAATTCACCGTTTCGATAATATTTCCCTGCTTGTTGCATTTGCTCATCGATGCTAAATGCAAATACAATTTCAGTAACAAAGAAAAGAATTAAAAATGAAAAGAGGAAAAACAGTTTGGAAATTTTATTCCGCACTTAAACATTTTTCTTACCTAAAATATTCTTTTCAAGATTTATAATTACATCAGCAATTTCATTGTACATCTCCTGCATTGCCGTTGACTTTTCAGCACCGGGTGCAAACCGAACAAACTCACATTTTTCAGCACCGGTTTTAAGATCTTTAATTAGTTCGTCAGAGATATTTCGACTTCTCAATTCATCTGAAGCTTTTTCAATAGTAAATTCTGATTTAGAAATGTGCAGTTTATCTTCAAGATATCCAAACAATGCACTTGAAAGTTCAGTATAAAAATCTTTGTGGTTCTGCGTATCCATTAATTTCTTTGCTGTCTTCAAACGGTTTTTTGCAACCTTCTGAGCTTTCTGATAACGAAGAAGAACAACATTTCCGTGGAGTTTATCGTATCTTCTTTTCCATCCAATTAAACCAACACCGAAGATAACAGGAAGAATGCTTGCAAATAAAAATCCAGTGGAGTCAATCACATAACTTTCTTTCTTCTCGATATCATCATAAGTAGTTTTTATAAACCTGATATCCGTTCCCAGTTCTTTAATATCTTCTTTTCCAACAACCTCAGTTGAAGCTTGCTTATCTCCCGGCTTAATATCAATTTTAAACGATTCTGACTTCAACGTGAAATATTTTTTCTTTGTTGGATCGAAATAATGAAAATTCTATTGGTGGAATTTCTCTTATTCCAACAACCCGAGGAACAAATAAATATTCACCGGTTTTAGTTCCGGATATTCTACCTTTTCTATTGATTTGATCATTTATTTTCGGCTCATACTTTTCAAATCCATTTGGAAGATTTACTTCTGGCATTTCGAGCAGCCCAATATTTCCGATCCCTGAAATACTAATTTTTAAAGTCAGCGGTTCGTTGGATTTTACAGTCGTGCTATTCAGCTTTGCATCAAAGGAATAATCACCAACTGCACCTTTGAAAAATTCAGGTTGACCTGCTGGCAGAGGTTCAACTTCAATTTTCACTACATCTGATTTAGCATTAAATTCATAAATCTGTGATCTGCCGAATGGATCGCCAAAGAAATCATCCCAGATACTCTTACCATTTCTTTGCTTTTGTATTTCTATGGGAACAGTTAGTTCGAATGGAGTTATTTCGAGAGTGCCTGTTTGCGTTGGGAATAACGCTACTTTTTTAAGAACACCAACACGAAATTGTTTTCCCCCAATAATCTCAGTTTTAAAATTAATATTGTTGGAGGTCTCCAATTCCTCTGCCCAAAACCCCTGATACTGTGGCAATTTATTTATTCCCATTTGCGATGCGATACTTAATCGTGTATAAAGTTTATAAACGACAGTTACCTGCTCACCTTTAAATGCTCTCGTCTTATCTACACTTGCCCGGATATACAAGTTTTTAGCTATCTCCGCTTCAGATATTTGATTGTCATCTTTCTGCTGCTTCGGTTTATCAGCCCCTTTTACCACGGTGATATTTATCGGTTCCGTTTTGTATGTAGTACCTTCCTGAACAATGCTTGCAGACCCTATTGTAAAACTTCCTATTCTCTTAGGCTGAACGACATAACTATAAGTTAAAGAAGCTGACTGTGCACCATTAATAATTTGAATGCTGGTGGATTGATTTGGACCTGATAGTATTATAAAGTTTTCAAATGAAGGTGGAGAAAGCTTTGACAGATTATTTATACTCGGACCTGAAAATGTAAATGATATCTGAAATCTTTCATTATCTGCAACTGTTGTTTCATTTACTGAAGCAGTGAACTCCTGAGCAACATTTATTTGTTGAAACAAAACCGCGAAACAGAATACAACAAGAAAGTAGAAACTTACCTGACTATTTTTTACTTTGATATCTGACACCTGCCTTGCCGGCAGGCAGGTTTGACGTTTGACGTTATCCATTACCAATCTTTTTCAGTTTTAACTCTCTGTCCTTTTATTTTTCTTAATTGTTTCTGCAAATCTTTTTCATTTTCTTTTAATGCATTTAAGATTTTTTCAGCTTCTTGTTTGGTTAGCTCTTGCTCTTTTTGCTCCTGAGATTGCTGCTGTTGCTGATTCTGTTGTTGTTGATCTTGTTGCTGTTGATTCTTGGTTCTGCTGGTTTTGATCTTGTTGATCTTTATTCTGGTCTTGCTGGTCTTTATTTTGATCCTGATTTTGATTCTGCTGCTGATCCTGGTTTGGATTTTTCAGCATATTAAGTGCATATGAAAGATTATACTTAGCTTGCTCGTCAGTTGGATTTAACTTTAATGATTCTTTGTAAGCACCAACGCTTTCTTTTATTTTCTGAGATTTCAGAAGTGAGTTACCAATGTTATAATAAAGTTTAGCCTTTTCTGAATCATTTTTTGCATCCACAAACGCTGACTGAAACGATTTCATTGCCTCATCGTATCGTTGCTGTTTGTAATATGCATCTCCAAGATTAAACTTTGCTTCGAAATTTTGAGGATTTGTTTCTGTACCCTTTTTAAAATTTACTTCAGCATCCGCAAACTTCTGTTCATTGTAAAGCTCTACACCATCGTTTACTAAATCCGGGTGGATTGTGCATTAATTTGTACTCCGGCAAATAGAAACATCAAATAAAATAAAGTTAAAAAAGTTTTTACACAGTCATTGTGAGGAATGAAATGACGAAACAATCTCTCTTGCAACAAATCTCTTAAAGATTGCTTCTTCTGACCTGTCTGTCGAATAGCCAGATCAGAATCGCAATGACAACCGTTGGTAATAAATCTACTCATTGTTCCAATCCTAATTTCTTATTGATTCTTGCATATAATGGTGATTTCTTTTCTGAAATAAAAAATTCTAAAACTAAAAGAATTAAAGCCGGTATCAGAAAAAAATAAAATCGATCTTCATAATCAGTTACTTTTTTTACACCGAATTCTGTTTGTTCAAGTTCTGACAACTCTGTGTAAATTTTATCAAGATGATCTTCGTAGTTTGTCCCGCGGAAATACCTTCCGTTTCCATCAATGGCAATTCTTTTTAATGCTTCTTCGTCCAGTTTCGTGAGCACAGTGTTCCCATCCCTATCTTTTTTAAATCCAACCAATTGGCTTCTATTGTTGTAAACCGGAATAGGAACTCCACCCTCTGATCCTAAACCAATTGTATAAATTTTTATATCTCTTGATAACGCATTCTCAACTGCCTTCTGAACATCACCTTCGTGGTCTTCACCATCAGTTATCGCGATGATAACTTTTTGAGTGCTGAGTGTATCAAATGAAGCTGTAGCCAGATTTATAGCCGATGCAATTGCAGTTCCCTGTGATGGAACAGAGTTCACATCAACAGCAGACAAAAATAGATTTGCAGCTGCGTAATCTGTAGTTAATGGAATTTGAACATAAGCTTGTCCTGCAAAAATTATTAATCCAATTCTGTCTCCACGAAGTTTATTAATAAGATTTGAAATCTGATACTTTGCTTTTTCAAGTCTATTTGGTTTAATATCTTCAGCCATCATCGAGTTTGAAACATCAAGTAAAATAAAAACATCGATACCAGTTTGTTTCACTTCCTGCATCTTTGTTCCGACTTGCGGATTTGCTGCAGCAAATACAAGGCAAGTCAACGCAAGTAAAATTATGACAAACTTTGTCCATCGTTTTAAATTACTGTCAGTTGGGAAAAGGGTTTTATGAAGTTCTTTGTCTGCAAAATTCTGTAGATAGTTTTTTTCTGTTCCTTCCAAGGTACCAAAATATTGCCACCAACACAGGAAGAAGGTAAAGTAAATTCAAATATTCGGGATGTGCAAATCTAAACATTGGCTAAGGCAACTTTCGTAATATGGTTCTTGATAATCCTAAGTTCAACAAGCAAAAGTAGGAGTCCTCCCCACAGCCAGCTATGATATTTTTCAGTGGCATTTTTATATGAGGTGATTTCAATTTTTGTTTTCTCAAGCTTATCAATTTTATTATATATCTCCTCCAACGCACGATTGTTTGTTGCACGGAAATATTGTCCATCTGTTAATCCGGAAATTTTTGTTAAGCATTTCTTCATCAATTTCAACAGGAACCATCTGGTATCTTGTTCCAAATGGAGTTTTTACAGGATACGGTGCTTCACCCCTTGTTCCTACTCCGATGGTATAAATCCTGATTCCATAAGCTTTTGCAATTTCTGCTGCACTAATCGGATCGACTTCACCTGCGTTATTCACTCCATCAGTAAGTAAAATAATTATTCTGCTTTTTGCATCACTTTCTTTTAACCTGTTAACTCCGTTTGCAATTGCATTTCCAATTGCAGTTCCATCCTGAATCATTCCGCTTCGAATATCAAGAAGTAAATTTCTCAAAACATTATAGTCAATCGTTAGCGGGCATTGTGTAAAAGCTTCTCTCGAAAATATGACCAAACCAATTCTATCAGAAGTTCTGCCCTCAACAAAATTATCAATTACATCTTTAGCGGCGTCAAGCCTGTTGGGTTTAAAATCTTCTGCAAGCATACTTCCGGAAATATCAAGAACCATTGCTATATCAATTCCTTCAGTTGTAACATTTTCACCGGAAGAAAAACTTTGTGGTCGTGCAAGTGCAATTATCAACAATCCAATTGCTATCAATCTTACTGCAAACGGAATATGTCGTAAATATTCACGTAATGTTGAAGGAACATCTTTGAAAATATTTAAAGAAGAATATTTAACTGACGACTGGGTTTTCATTCCTCTGAATAAATACCAGGCAATCATCAACGGAATGATAGCCAGAAAATAAAGAACCCAGGGATATGCAAAAGTAATTCCGTTAAACATTTTGCACCTCTTCTTCAACCTGTGCTGGTTCTTTAGAAATGGTTTGAGTTAACAATTTCTTTTGCTTGTTTCATCATCGTTTCATTGACTGATGGAAGAGGTTGAAACTTTGCAAATTTTACAAGGTCAGCGTTGTTTAAGAATTCATTTGTTATGTTCAAAATACTTTCTGCTGCAGAAACATTTTTTAACTGCTGCATTTGTTCTGAAGTTGTTAGTTCGAGTGCAGGCAAATTAAATCTTTCTTCAAAATATCCTCTAACTATTCCAGTTATTTTTGAATGATATTCTTTTACCAATCCTTTTTGCCAGAGTTTTTCATTCTCTAAGTTTGCTCAACTGCACTTAATGCTCTAACATGTGCAGGAATTCTTATTATCTTTTTCTTAACTGGTTGTTCGGCTTTCTTCTTTTTATATCTTCTATAAAAGTAATAAGCTAAAGCAAGCACTATAATAACAATACCAGCAATTAATAAAATGAATTTCCAATCAAGCGGAATTGTTAGACGGTTCTTTAACATCTTTTATGTCAGACTGTTGTTCAACCGGGACTGTATGAACAGTAATGGTTACAGGATTTGAAAGAACAACTTTCTCTTGATCATCGCCTTTAATTTTATAACGTACACTAATTGGGGAAATAGTAACTGATGCAGAGTCATAATAGGAAATAATGTATCCGTAAGTGGATGACTTAATATTATCTTCTTCTTTGATTCGAGGTTCAAGCTCTTTTATGAATTCAAATTTTTTCAGACTGTCTCTGATAAATGGAGTAGTTATTTCAATATTTTTATCTGCTCTGATTTCCAAAGAATAAGTTATGTAATCACCAACCAAATAATCACTTGAATCAACCGAAGCATAACGCCGAAATAGATTGCGCTGATAAATTAATACTTAGCAGAAGAAACAAACTAAAATATTTTATCATGCCCTTTACCATCTTTTCTCACGCATTTTGAAAAAATTGACAAGCGGAGCTATATAGTTCACACCAGCCTGAACATAAATACTATCCAGTCTGCTGGAAATAAAAAGTGATTTCCTTTTCGCCTGGACTTCCTGCCTTCTTTTCCGAAGTGATTCTTGTACACGAGTGCTGCTCGTATCAATCCATCGTTCTTGGTTAGTTTCGGCATCAGTTAATTTTATGAAACCCATTTTAGGAATTTCAGATTCACGCCGATCATCAAGAACAACTCCTATAAGATCATGTTTCTTTCCGACAACGCGAAGAATTTTTTCATATCCATCATCCATAAAATCTGAAAGTAGAAAAACAATCGAACGTTTTTTTATTGCTCCATTCATAAACTCAAGTGCGGATCGAAGATTGGTTTTATTTCCTTCCGGTTCAAATGAAAGAACTTCACGGACTATTCTTAATACGTGAGAGTTCCCTTTTCTTGGAGGTACAAATTTTTCAACTTTATCAGTAAAAAGAATCAATCCAACTTTATCATTATTTTTTAAAGCAGAAAATGCAAGTATCGCACTAAGCTCAGCAGCAACTCTCTGCTTGGTTTTTGAAAGTGAACCAAACATTTGTGAACCGCTTAGATCAACCATCAGCATTACGGTGAGTTCCCTCTCCTCTTCAAATATTTTTACAAATGGATGACCAAATCGTGCTGTAACATTCCAATCAATATTTCTGATATCATCGCCATATTGATATTCGCGCACTTCAGAAAATTCCATTCCTCTTCCTTTAAATACAGAATGATATTCTCCTGAAAAGACCTGGTTAACAAGTCCTTTTGTTCGAATTTCAATTTGTCTTACTAATTTTAATAATTCTTTAGTTAACATATTTTTCTGATTTAAAAGATTTTTATATTATAACACTTGTCAGTCTGAGCCTGTCGAAGACTGACGTCACACTTCGATGAACTCAGTATGACAAATTAGTATTGCGACATTTTTTTACGGCACTTCAACTTTATTTAATATCTCACTGATAATTGATTCAGGAGTAATTTCTTCGGCTTCTGCTTCATAAGTTACAGCAACTCTGTGTCTCATCACATCGTAACAAATAGCTCTTACATCTTCAGGAATAACATATCCTCTTCTCTTAATGAACGCCATTGCTCTGGCACCAAGCGCAAGATTTATTGATGCTCTTGGTGATGCACCATAACTTATTAAATCTGCAAGATTATCTAATCCAAACTCTTTTGGCTTACGTGTAGCAAACACTATATCAAGAATATATTTTTCAATTTTCTCATCAATATATACTTCTTGAATAAGTTGTCTTCCTTTAAGAATATCAGCAGGACTGATTACTGGATTAGGTGTACCTAGTGTGTCGTTAATGTTATGCCGCATTATCTGAAGTTCTTCTTTACGGTCAGGATAAGTTATTTTTATTTTCAGCATGAATCTATCGACCTGTGCTTCAGGAAGTGGATATGTTCCTTCCTGCTCAATTGGGTTTTGGGTTGCAAGAACAAGAAATGGCTCTTCAAGTTTAAATGTTTGCTCACCAATAGTGACCTGTCTTTCCTGCATTGCTTCAAGAAGCGCACTCTGCACTTTTGCAGGCGCACGGTTAATTTCATCAGCAAGAATAAAGTTTGAAAAGAGTGGACCTTTACGAATGAAAAAATTTCCATCCTTTTGATTGTAGATTTGCGTTCCGATTAAATCTGCTGGCAGCAGATCGGGCGTAAACTGGATACGCTGAAATTTTGCTTTCATAGCCGAAGCTAGTGTTTTGATTGCAAGAGTCTTTGCCAAACCAGGAACACCTTCCAAAAGAATGTGTCCGTTACCTAAAAGCCCGACTACCAATCTTTCAACCATTTCTTTTTGACCAACTATTACTTTTCCAATTTCGGAGAAAAGTAAGTCAATAAAAGCACTTTCCTGTTTTATTTTTTCGTTTAACTGTGCAATATCCAATGTTAACCTCTCAAATATTGAATTAGTGTTTTAAAATATGGAATTAAATACGATTAGACGGTGGCAAACATATAAATGTTGCGTTTTCTAATCAAGAAACTTAATAAAGACCTATCATTAAAATTGAATATCGATTATTCCGTAATGAATTTTATTATCATCCACAATTGTTACAATCGTCAATATTAATAACTGGTTTATAATCGATTATAATTAAATTTGCACTTATGAAAATAATTCTATCAATATTTTTATGTCTACATTCAATTTAGCTTTGCACAGGGAAGCTATTTTGCAGTGATAACTGAGCCTCAAATCGGTGCAGAGACCAATTCCAATAATTTAATAGAAGTTGTTGAACATATTAACAAAAGACAGGATGTTTCCTACGTTGTTGTGCTTGGCAATATTACCGCAAACGGAAAGTTTGATGAATTTATTTGGGCACAGGAAATTCTTGATGAACTATCGGTTCCTTATACAGTTGTTGGAGGAGAGAAAGATTATTTGCTTAGTGAAGGCAAAGGATCTGAAATTTCTCTTCTTTGGGGTAATGATAAAAATATTTTTGATAATAATAATTATTCACTCGTCTGCCTAAATTCTATTCTCCCTGAATTCCCAGATAAAAATTATATCGATGCGGAAACAATAAACTGGTTCAGCAATAAAATGTCGCAAGTGCAAACGGATAGAATTATTACTTTTTCCTATTACCCTATAAATCTTGCTGAAAATAATTACGATTTTTTTGAATCACTCTTAAGTAAAAGAGTATTTGCATTCGTAAGCAAAGAGGATAAAACAGGAAAATATAAATCCACTTTTGAAGGTTTATATCTTAATAGAAAAGAAGGATGGGGTTACTTGCTTGCTTCGACAAAAAAAGAAACTATTCAAATAAAAAAGATTTTGAGTGATGACATCAAGAAAAAGATAAAACCAGAAGTTCTGAAATTCAACTTTACCAAACCATTGGTGCTTGAATCTGCTAAGCCTGTCAGTTTTGTTCAGCCAGGAAGTGAAGTATGGTCTGTCACTATGAATAAAATAACCCAGGAAGCATCAGTTCACAATTCTGATAGGATTTACACTGCTTTCAAAAATGGTTTGATAAATTGTTTAAGCAGTAGTGGAACGGAGCAATGGAGCTATGAAACAAATAAAGGAATTAATGTATCTCCACAAATAGTTAATGATATACTAATTGTCGTTTCCGATGATGGTGATATTATTACACTGAATGCAAACACTGGCAACCCCCATCAAATAATCGGGATTGGAGAGAAAATAACATCCGGAGTTTCAATTATTGATATCGAAGAGGCTGGGAATAAAACAAAAGCTGTCATTGTTGGAACTCAATATGGAAATCTATATTGCTACGATTTGTTCACACTTAATCCAATCTGGACACAGCAACTATCAGGTATGAATGAAAGTATTAGTATAGTTTCGTCAATTGCTTACTCAAACAATAAAATTTTCTTTCAGGATAATCAGGGAACACTTTATTGTCTAAGTGCAACCAACGGAATGCTCATCTGGAATATTCCGGCTTCTAAAGGTAGATGGAAATCAGTATTAAGATCAAAGAATAATATGCTCGTCAGGAATAACAATCTTTATTTGATTGATGGAGCAGGTAGTTTGTTTTGTGTTGATGCACTTTTGGGAACTTCGAAATGGAATATTAAAAATATTAATGCAATCGGTGAATTAGTTGTGAATAGTAAAAACGAATTTATTCTACCAACTAACAAAAATAAAATTGCGTTTGTATCAACAAAGCTTGGAAAGGTTACAAGAGAAATTGATCTCCCCGTCAATACAAAGAATGAGTCCATTACAGATTTGCTCGTTATTGGAGAAAATATTTTTGTTGGATGCAGTGACGGTTGGGTGTATAAAATAAAGGCTAAGAAGAAAGTTGAAAAACTTTTTCATAATGGTTACGCTCCTATTATTTCTTTAACAGAGGTTAATGGAAATTGTCTTGTTACTGATTATGATGGAAATTTTAATCTTCTAAATATTTCTACCAGTAAGAAATGAGTAAACTTTTCGACGGATTTATCTTCGATATTGACGGCACTCTAACCTCAACCAACCAGCTAATCTTCGACTCCTTCAATTTTATCGCAAAAAAATATCTCAACAGAACTTTTACTGATGAAGAAATCATATGACTGTTCGGCCCTACTGAGAGATGAAATAATAAAGAAATATTTGGCAAAACATATAAAGAAGCAAGAGAAGACTATTACAAATTCTACAGTGATAATCATTGGATGGCGGATATTTATCCCGGTCTGAAAGAAATTCTTGTCAATTTAAAAAATAAGAATTATCCTATTGGAATCTTTACTGGAAAAGGAAGAGATTCTTCAATGATCACTCTAACAAACTAGGTGTAGATAATTATTTTGATCTCATAGTAACTGGAGATGATGTTGAAAATCCTAAACCCTCTCCTGAAGGTATTCTAAAGTTTGTTAATCACTTCGGACTTAAGAATGAAAAAGTTTTAATGATTGGTGATTCTGTCATGATGTAATAGCTTCAAAAGAAGCCGGAGTTAAAATAGCTTCTGTGTTGTGGGATAGTTATGGTAAAGAAGAAGTTAAAACTTTACAGAGTGATTATTATTTTTATTCGGTTGAGGAGCTAAAAAAGTTTGTAAATAATAATTCTGACTACTACTTCACAATCGCCAGCTTTTGCGTTATAGTCTTGTGTTGTATCTCCAGCCTGCATTATTACTTTGTATAATATAGACACCATTAGCAATAGGATCTCCATCTTCATCTCTGCCATCCCAATAAATTTTGTTGAAGTCAAATTTTAATTCTGAAGATGTAAGATCAATTTCCTTGATAAGTCGTCCGGCTATTGTAAATATTTTAATTGAAATACTCTCGGGAATTTGAGTAAGCTTAAATGTAAAATAAGTCTCACCGCTTGTGGGATTCGGATAATTGTAAACGTAAAGCAAGTTGTGCTTCACTGGAAACCTGGAAATATTTTTCCACTCCGCTTGAATCAACAATATTACCTTCGTAATCTTTCCATAAAACTTTTAATGTGTACTCACCATCAGGAAATGCAGGTGTGAAATCAACAGTAACTTTTGGATTTGTTTCTGAGAATGAATAGCTAATTATGGAAGTATCTGATGGTATCAGATTATCATTCAAGTAAATTAATACAGAACTCGGATCAGTAATTGGAAGAAGTGATTCATCATTCAATTCAATTTGTATTACAGCATTTGGTGCAATGTAATCACCATCGAGAATATCATTGCCATCAAAAGTAAGTGTTATAGTTGGGTTGTTGTATCCGGTTGAATATAAAAAGGAATACTGTAGAAGTTATTGTCCTCAAAAAGTTCTCTTACATTCATTGTCGGAATCAATAGTTATCAAAAAAGATTTTGATCCACTTCCTGATGAAGTATTATGCACAATATCAAAAAGTTTATATTCATTGTAGTGAAGTGAATCAACCTTTTGTGAAAAAATTGTTTGCCTCGAATTGTCTTCATTGAGAACTTCTACATTCACATTGAAACTGTCTGCTTTGGTTTCAACAACATTTGTAATTTTAAATGATAGCCCGATATCTTCGCCAATTAGGACGCTGTCAGCAGTTGTAGATACAACCTGGTAATTTGTTGCGAGATCAGGGACTGGAATAAAATCTACTCCCATCGCTTTAAATACAGGAGATTCAAAACTTTCATTTGCTTGAAAAGTGGAGATGAACCTAATTGAAGGATAAACGTTTGCATCTACATTTGTAATATCAGCAACATTATTTGAAAACTGAAGCACATTAAGAGTATCAACTGAGTTGTCGTTTTTAATTCCTACCGGGAAATATAAAATCTCAGAACCGGAAGGAAGTGAATCTGTTTTTGTAACACTCAGCCATTTGCTTGAATTTTTAATTATTGGAAACTCAATCCATCCGCTTTGATGAGTAACAATAGAGGAATTTTCTATATTTGCTGGACCTTCAAATCTTCTGCTGAATGATTCTAATACTGTTCCCTGAAGCGCACCTTTTTTTCCAATCATACACCACGAATCCCTGTAAAGTACACTGTCCACATAAAGACTGCCGAGTGTTTCGATGGCTAATCTTACAGGTGTTCCCTGACTAAAACCAAGAACTGATTGAGCACCATCAGCACAAATAGTCATCGCAAGAAATGTACCTTGCGGAAGCGAATCAATATAATTAATCAATGAATCTGCAGGATTAGGATCCCAGTACAGAAAATATTTGAAATCGGATGGTTCCAATGTTATTGAGTCAATAATTGCAGTAGCTATTCCCCAATAAAAACTGTTCGGAAGTTTTTCAGAATCATTGAGTTTAATTGAACCATATTCACCATCATCAGAACCTGCTGAACTTATTTCAAGTAGATTTTCTTGTACAGAAAGTTTCCAGCTATTATCAGTTGAATCGAATACAACATTTTCAGATTGAACATCAGTAAAGTTAAATGAATGATTAAAGTACCAATCGAAATTAACGTTCTCACTAAAGAAAGAATATGGTTCTGACCACTCAGCTTGCGATAAATTTAATCTTGTTCTCCACCAATATCGTTTGTTCGTTTGAAGTGTTGATAACTGATAGCTGGTTACAATTGTATCAATTGTAATATCAGTTTGAAAAGAATTGGTAAAATCAGAATTATCTGCAATATCAAAATTAATCGAAGAAACATTTTCATCAATCAGAAATACAGGATTCAGAAATCTGAATTCACTTCTGGCAGAATTATAAAATCGTTCGGGCTCTATTGGTCTTACAGAAGATGAATAAACAACAAAACTAAATGTTGCTGAATTGTCATCCTCATATATTTCATCGAATAAATTATTTTGGTCTAAAATCACTACCAAGTTATGCTCGCCAACCATTCCACTTATCGGAATACTTAACAGTAAATCTTTTTTATAAAGTGGCATCAAAATTTTGAAGTCATATGTGTAACTGGGATTGCCAAGATAGTTATCCGTTACATTAATGCTAATTGAATCATCTGAGACTTTACCAAAGTTAATTATTTCAACTTTTACCTGAACTGAATCATCTATATCAAGCGGGTATGAATCTGTTAAAGTGAATGAACTGCTCTTAACAGAAAAATTTGGTTTTGGTGGTAATTTGAATCCTATCAGTGGATCACCAAAAAGAATATTGCAATAGTTGAAAACTCTGTTAACATCACTTGTACCGTAAAGATTCAGTAATCTAAATTTTGCGAGGTAATGTGCTTGAGATATTACCTGGGATGAATCCAATAATAATTGTTCATAAAATAATAGTGGGAAATTGACTGAAGTGGAAACATATCCCCAGCTTGAATTGCCCAAATAATTAATTGACTGACCATCTGTTGAAGCAGATATAAACAATTCGCTAAATGCATCAACATCAGGCTCAGCATATTTTCCGGTTGAGCAACCAAAATCAGTAATCAACGACATTCGATCGCTAAATGCTGGCTGCAAATCAGTCACTTCAGTAATTCCATTATCCCAGGTTTCAGTACCACTGTGTCCGATATAAGAAATAAACAAGCCGCTGCTGTCAATTGCATTATCAATCTGCTCGCGTGTGTAGGGTCCTAAGTTAGTTGACGGATTAATTGTTTTGTAAAAATGTACCGCCTCCCCGCCAACTGGAATGGGTTTTACAAAATTGTTCAACACAAAATTATTTGTAGACCTTAATAGATCAAGTTGATTAGGATTTGATGCATCTCCACCACTAAAGAACAAATAGCGTTTATTAAAATCGTCAAAGTGTCTGTTCAGATATGTCTGATGTTTATCCAGGTAGAGATACACTTCATTATTTGAAGTTGCCGGAACTCTTCCAACAAACATTTGCGGTAAATTAACATTTGAACTATCCCACATTGTAAGCCAGGTATCACTCACAGGATTTCCATACGAGGGTACCAGGTTTTTACGTTTAATTGTTGGAGGAGGAGTCAGTTTAAATTTGTAATCGTAGTTGGCATCACCTAATAAGAATAAATATGATGGCGCTGGGGCTGCCCAGTTAGCACTGGCAAATTGTAAAAAATCTTTTATTGCTTCAGGTTTATTGTAGCCGTAAGCAAACTCATCACAAATATCATCAATATAAATCAGTTCATTTCTAAACTCATAATTGTTATCAATAAAATTTATATAATCCTCTGCTGAAGTTTGCAACAGTCTGTTTGAAATTGCAATGTAGTCAGCTCCTCTGGAATTATCCCGAAGATTTAGAAAATATTTTTTTGTTAGAAATATTGGTTGTAGAGTTAAATTTTCTTTCACAATAAAATATTCATCATTTGCCGATACAGTATCAGTAAAAGTTAGTATCGAATTCGAAATATTAAATGAAGTTATTTTTTTTAATGATGGTTTAATTTTATAGACTAAAATATTTTCCGCCGGCTGAGAAATGTTTGTAATCTTAACTACTCTTTCCTGGCTAAGAATATTATCCGGTACACGTACTAATAGGGAATCATTAGCAGCTACATTGTAACGCTGATATTCAATATCTACCCAATCAATTAATGCCTGATGCCATCTTAAAGAATCATTTTGCATTCCAAAAATATTTATTGTGTTATTACCTGAAACCAACTCGTTAGAATTATATGTAGCATCAAAGTTTACAGTTTCCTTATAACTGAATACAATTGTATCCTGTGGTGATGGTGAATTTAAACCTAATCCAAAGCGATGATTATTTGTGAATAGTTGGTCAGTTGCATTACTTATCATTCGAGCGGTTACATTCACGGAACTGTTGGGGACAAAATCGGTTGCAGAGAAATCAAATGGAATGCTGCCGCCATTTCCAAGAAAATGCCATGTCCAGACTTTATTTTCCTGCCAGTCTGGTAATTGCACTCGCGGTGAAACAGCATCATAATACCAGAGTCTTTCATCTTCCTCAAGGTGCTCAAATGCTTTGTGAGTAAAGAATGTATCTGTTAGTCCGGGTGTGCTTGTGTTTTGAACAGCGATTCTTTTACCATCACTTCCATCCCAGCTTAGCCAGACAATTGAAGTATCAGAATAACGGTCAAAATAATTTAAATAATCCTCCCCCACGGAGACTATATCTCTGTAATCTAGGAGAACCATAATTTTTTTCTGACCAGAATTCAATGTAGTCCCCTTGATCAAATGAAAGATCATTTTCACCAAACACATAAATTGGGAGTTCATTTCCATTCGAAAATATTTTAAATGTTTTTGGATTTATACTTGCCGGGTTAATTCCATAATTGATTACCTGATTATAATCTATTCTATAAATTCCATCATCAGGAATTTGTAAGCTTCACATATTCTCGTGAATAATCAATCCAATTTCCTGTTGAATCTGCTAAAATAAAAATCTGATTTAAATGAACGGATACTGACGCTGCGTAATTTATAAGTTAAGAATTACTTTTTCTAAATATTTTATCAAATTCGCTAATGGCGTTAGATTAGGATTGAAATGTTTTATACCTCTATAAATCTATTTTGAGATTACAGTTGAATTGAAGTTCTCTTAATTTCTTTCTTCTTCCAATTGTAAGTATGTGTATTAACTTTGACAACTGCACAGTAATAATCTCTAATCCAGATATAATCAATTACTTCAACTTCAGTTGATGGATATTGATCATAAATAAATTTTGATAAATCTGGTTTTGAATCCTTGTACAACATCACCGAATCTTCGGACAGAGCAACATCAGGATTCAAAGCGACTTCAACATTATTAATGAAATTATACTTTTGCTCAGTTATTTTGATGCTGACTATACTTAAAGGAGGAATCGCTATAAAATAAGTTTTTGAAGGAAGGATTGGAGATCCCGGTTGGGCTTCATCAATCGCATTAAAATATTCAACAATAGTTTTGTTTCCCGAAAGTTTTTTCGAATATGGTTGCTGTTCAAATATCAAATCGATATCTAAACCAGTCGAGCGGTTAACAACAGAAACATCTTCCACCTGAGCTAAAATGCCAAGAGAGAATAATGCTATCTGTAAGTATTAATAATAATTTCATCAAAACTTATTTAATAATTTATGTGAAATATATCGGCAGCATCTGGGCTAATCAAGTTCATTATTGTGATACAGCTAAGAGCTTTTTTGAGTGAATTTCAATTTTATAATTCTATAAAAAAAAAGTGGTATGCCTATCAAATACCTATTCCACAATCTTCGTGGCTCAGTGAACAATCTGAACATCCATTCGAAACCTATTTTCTGAATAAATACCGGTGCCCTTTTCTTAATTCCGAAATAAAATTCGAAGAAATTTCCGACGCAAATAATCACTTTGTTAAATGAATGTTGTGATAACTTTTCTGCAAATAATTCCTGCTGTGGCACTCCCATTCCAATGATAAAGACGTTTGCTTGAAAACTATTCAGATCTTCAATAATACTTTCGGTTTGATCTTCTGCAAAATATCCATTCTGATAACCAACCAGATTTATTTTTCTCTTGATGGCACCACTCCTGAACAAATTTTTTATCGAAGTTACCTCCAACAATTGCTAAAGGTATTTTTTTCTTTACCAATTTCATTCCAGTATTAATTGATTCATCGCTGTGGCATCTAATTTCTTCAATCTTCTTTCCAAACAAATACTTTAAAGCGAGATAAATACCCTCATCTGCCTGGTAGACAGTAAATTTTATATTGAGTAATTCTTTGTAGGCTGTATCTGTATTGTAAATATTAAAGCAATGTTGATTTAGGTAAGTCAGAAAAAATGACTGCTGCACACTGATTGAAGCCGTAATTTTATCTATAACTTCCCTTTGATCGGTAAGCAGTTTATTAAGGATCATTTGGATGTAAGAAGTGAGTTATAAATTTTTTCTATTTCACTAAAATATTTATTGTAATCGCAAAGACGATTCACCTTTTCATATAAATTTTCCCCAAGAATTTTAGCTAGGTCAGGGTTGTTCAGCAAATAAATAATCTTTTCGGCAAGTTGCTCATGATTTTCAGGATCAACGAGCAAACCATTTTTACCATCTTCAATAAACTCTGCGATTCCTCCCGTGTTGCCACCAATAAATGGCTTCTTAAAACTACCAGCTTCAATCATCACGAATGGGAAAGGAATCGATTCTGATCGGAAGTAATAACTAAATCAGCAATCGAATATAGATAGCTAATGCATTTTTTTCGGTGGCACCAAGATTATTTTGTTACTCTTTAACTATTGATTTATACCTCAATTACATTTATCATCTTATTTGTCCATTCATAATGAGAACATGTATTTTTATATCTGCTTAACTAACTAATTCATAATGATTTTAGTAATGTATCATATCCTTTTTCCTTTTGATTCTTCCGACAAACAATAAAATTTTTTTTTCAGTTGTTAATACTCATTTTATTCTTAAAGTGCTTCACCTGTTTCACGTTTGATCCTGAAATTGATATCAACCGGATTATATAATGTATATTATATTTATTCTTTACAATTCATAATTAGTCGATCAGATAATCGTCTTCTGAATTACTGACTGAAATTATTTTATCAGATTTGAAACTTATCTTTTTATAACCCGATGTGAAACCATGCGCTAGATGAATAGTTTTAATATTCAGCTTCTTTCCTATTCTTACTGCGATCAATTCAGGGAATCTATGATGCGTATGAATAATATCTATTTTGTTTTTCAGTAACATAGTTCTTTAAGATCACCATAAAACTTTATTGCGTAAACAATATTTTTAATACCTGTTGAAAAATGAATAAATCATATTGAAGTTCGGTAATGCTTTTAATCTTTCTATCGAATCACCACCATTAGTTATGAAGTGTGTTTCATAGTTCTTATGTTTAGCTAAAATACTCTAAATACAGATAAACTAATTTGCTTCTTCCACAGTTGTAATTGAAATTTGGAGTGATGTGGAGAATGTTTATCATATTGGTAAAAGCGCTTTATAAACTTCTTCAATCTGGTTAATAAAATTTTTCGTCAGTGTACTTTGACTCAATTGCAGCTCTACCATTTTCACCCACTTTTTTTCTTAAATGTTCATCATTCAATTATTCAAGTATTTTATTTTCTGCATCAATCATATTACCTGCTTCATAAATAAATCCACAATTATTTTCTACAAGTATTTCGCTGAATCCTCCAATATCCGGAGCAACGACTGGAACTCCATTAGCCATTGCTTCCCACATAGTTAACGGCATTCCTTCCCAGTCAGATGTAAATAAAACAACATCAAAATAATTATAATAATTATGACACTTCAGCAACATAATCAAAAAAGATTACCTGTGTTCTATTCAAATTGCTTAACTTGCTGACTGAGTTCACCTTTTAATTGTCCGTCTCCAATAATTAATAGGACAACATTGTTTCCTTTATTTAAAATCGAATTTAAAATTTCAATGGCTTTATCAATCTCGTTTGTATTTCAAGTCTTCCAATAACAGCTAATAATTAAATTATCGGATCTAATTTCTTGAATTATTGCCAATACATCTGAGTCTAATTTTGAAGTTATGCCATTCATATTATAGCCATTGTAGTAAACAGTAGGTTCAGGAAATAATTTGGTTTCTTTGGCTAATAATTCCTTACTTCTTTTTGATGGAACAAGAACAACATCAACTTTACCAAATAGATAAATTAAAAAGTGAATGACTGAATAAATGCTTCTTTCAATAAAATTATAGTAGGGATTGTTTTTAAGGAATATTCCATGATAATTGAAAATAAATTTCTTTCGAAGAAAAATATTTACTAAGCCTGAAATAGCATAAGGTTTTATAAGATGAGTATGAACTATATCGATATTATTATTTTTTAAAATTTCATAAATATCCTTGAATGCTTTTATGGAAATTTTCTTGTTGCAGCGAATAAGAGACAAAAACTTTGACGCCCATTTCAGAAAGTTCGTTCTCGATATTCCCTCCACCCTGAAAAATTAAATAATGCTGAAACTTTGTTTTATCAGAATTCTGAAAAATCATTTTAAGATGAGCATAAACTCCATCGGTTTTACCTGTAATCAGATTTACAATGTGACATACTTTAATCATAAGATCTTATCATAAACTGAAATATACTTTGCCGCAATGTTTTGCCAGTTCAATTGTCCGTTTATTTTTTTTGCATTTTGGGAAATCAGATCCAAATCATATTTCCCATCGAAAATATCATTAAGAATTTGACCTATCTCTTCCGGATTTTTTGAATTATAAACAAATCCATTTTCACCATTTTTAATATATGATGAAATACCGGATTTATCTGAGACAATCAAAACTAAACCAAGTGCCATTGCTTCAAGCGCAAGAATTGAAAATGGCATGTAATCGAGATTATCAATAAAGATATGTTTGTTGTTAAAAAAATTAAATAGTAAACCATCTGATAAAGGACTTTGAAATGTAACATTTCTAAATTCCGTTTTGACAGGGCTGCCTAATACTGACAAATGAAAAGCATTTAGTCGTTCATCGGATAGAATATAAATTAGTTTCTTTAGTCCACGCTCTCTTGAAAGTTCAAGACCATTATAAAAAACAATCTCAACGCCATTAGACAAGTCGAAGTTTTTTTCATTCGAATCAATTGGAATAGAGACTCCATTTGGAATAATACTTACCTTTGATTCATCAATTTTATAATACTTTTGCGCAAGATTAAACATTTGAGTAGATAAAAAAACAAGTTTATCTGATTTTGCAAAAATCATTTTTTCGAGGAAAAGATCTTTTAGAGTGGATTTAAATGATGGCTTTTTATAGAAGATGCTGCGCTCATATTTATAAATACCGTGTATTGTATATACTATTTTGAATTTCAGGAAGATTTTTAAAAATACAATAACTAATTCAAACCTTTCAAATGTAACGAGGTGAACTATATCAGGTTTGTACCTTTAAAACCTCTACTGCTAATATTAAAACTCCTAAACGGTAAATTCTTGGATTAGTAGAAACTGTTTCAGATCCGAATAATAATTCTTTAGCTTTTCGTTTTCTATTCGTTTTGAAGAAATAAGTTAAGAATCTTGAATTAGGATTTGACTTAGAGATTTGAGAAAAAAGATTTCTGGCAACTTTTTCGGGACCACTTAAAATTTCACCTTCACCATATCTTCCGACTACTGCTATTTTCATTTTAAAAAGCAGATGCTGCTAAAAAAGTAAAAGTAATAAATAATTTATCATTTCTTTTTCGTCAACCATTTTTCCGGATTCTGTTTATCTCTGCCATTCCAGATTTCAAAGTGTAAAACGTATCCGTCAATACTCTCATCAACGAGTGCGAGAACAGTACCGGTTTTGATTTTATCACCTTCGGATACAAAAATCTCTGAAACGTGTCCGTAAACTGTGCGATATTCATTTCGATGAGAAACGATAATGACATTTCCATAACCTGGAAGCCAATCTAAAGCAGAAATTACTCCTTCGCCAACGCAGTAGACATTTTTATCTTTATTCGCTTTAATATCTACTCCGTAATTCAATGTAATAGTGTTGAGGGATTTATTCTTATTCTCACCAAACTTTCTAATTATTCTTCCTTTACGCAAAGGCCAGGTCATTTTTCCTTTCAACTCACCAAATGAAGCAAATGATTTTGTACTCAAATCATATTCATAGCTAACGTCTTCATCTTTAATTTTATTACTCTCTGTTGAGGACTTATCAGTCGATGCAAACTGTTCCCTATTTTTCTTGGCTTCTTTCTCAACAAGTTGAACTATCAGTTGTTCAATTTTTTTCTGAGATTCTTTTTTAGCAGTAATCATTTTTCTTAATTCAATTTTATTCTTCTCAATTGATTTAAGTACTGCTTTTTTTTCTTGAAGTTTTTTTGTCAATTCTTTTTTTTCATCATCTCTTGAGTTCGCCAGTGCTAATTTTTCATTTCTTTCTTTTTTCAGTAAAGTTTTAGACTCATCCAGTTCTTGTTTTTTAGTCTTAAGTTCAGATAAGTCTTTTTCACGCTGATCTGCAAATACCTGGAGATAATATGTCCGGATAAGTGCCTGCTGCAAAGAAGATGCATCGATAAGACTTTCAAGTTCATTATACTGTCCCTTTTTGTAAATAGCCTTTACATATTCTGCATAATTATCCTGAAGTATCTTAATCTCCGATTCTGTCTGAACAATATATTTTTCAATATTTTTTATCTCTGCCTCTTTCTCTTTGATCTCTGAGCGCAGTTTACCAATCACTTTATTTATTAGGAAATTTTGTTTGTTAAGATTCTCAACAGCAGCGAATGATTTTTTCTGTGCAGCAGATTTAGCAGCCAGTTCTTTCTCTAAAATATTTATTTCCGTTTTGATTGAGGAGAGTTCGGATTCTTTTTTGAGGATAGCCTCTGACTGAGGGAAGGATTCAATAATTAGAGATGCAATGACTATTAAATATATTAAATAGTTTACCATTCTATTATTTCAGCATCATCCGGTAATTCGAATTTTACTTTTAAACCACTTGAATTAGCATAAATATTCTTATATCTGATTTTTAATTCTTGATTCTGCACCTTATTAAAGATTTCAATACTAAAAGGAATGGCTACATTTTCTATCAGTTCAAACTTTGAGTACCTGCCCTCTAAATCAATTGTTTTATCATCAGAAATTAAAGTATAGTCAGTAATACCAAGCTGACGGATGTCAACTTTATAAACAGATGTCAACTCATTATCTGAATCAACATACGTCAACACATATTGCTCACCAGCGACTGAGTAATTGTTTGGTTGTTTATATAGATTGGGAGTTAGGTTAACCGAACCAATGAATGCATCAATTAAATCAGAAAAGGAAAGATTTATTTTAAAAATATTTTTCAGTATATCGTCATTAACCTTGCCAATATAAGCAGTATTCTGAAGTGCATCATAAAAAACATAGTCATCTTTTGTTACAAGCGCCTGAGCTAATTCTATTCCGAAGGGGCCTAATACAGAAAAGTAAATACTATCAGGTTTTTGCATTACAATCTGAAAGTTTGCACTGTTACTATATTGATCTGATTCTATTTCAAATACTCCGACGCCTTCAAAATTTTTGATCTTTCTTCTATTGGCTTCGAGTTTGTTAATTAATCTTTCAGATGGAAGAAGTTCTACATCTTCAGTCGGTTTGGAAGGAACGCATCCGTCAAACAAAAAAATAAAAATTGCTAGTGGAATTATTATCCATTGAAAAATTTTCAAATAGCCCCCGTAGATACTTTGTTAATTAATACTTCATTCGATGAATCAAGTTCAAGGGCTTTCCTCCAATAACTTAACGCCTCTTCCTTTTTTCCTTGCATATATAAAACATCGCCAAGATGTTCAAGCAAAACCGCATTGCCATCGCCATCAACTTCTATTGCTTTCTGAATGTAATAGTAAGCTTTATCATACTCACCAAGTTTATAGAAAATCCATCCATAGGTATCTAAATATGATGAGTTTGATGAATCAGCAGCAATCGCAATTTCAATCATAACCAATGAGCGGTCGAGTTGAAGATCTCTTTCTGAAAGTGAGTAAGCATAATTATTATTTATCAGTGCATTCTGCGGATCGTATTGAAGTGCAAGTTCGTAAAGACTGTCACTCTCAGCCATCATTTCAAGGTTGTTGTAGATTAATCCTAATTGACCAAGTACGTTTACATTAGCGGGATCCAGGCGCAAAGCCTGATTAAGGTATCGAATTGCTTCTTCATTTTCTTGAAGCTGACTAAGTGTAAATCCATAAGCTGACAATGAGTTTAAATCGGAAGGATTTAATTCAACTGCTGTTTTCAAATACTCTTTTGATTCGAGAGTTTTATTTTGTTGTGCGAGAGATAATCCGAGAATCAAATTAACTGCAAAATCATTTGGGAAAAGTTCGATTGCTTCACGCATAATTACTTCAGCTTCTTCATAATAACGATTATCGAAATATAATCCACCAAGGGTTACCCAAGATTCCAATATGCCAGCTTGCATTTTCAGTTACATATTTAAAGTTATCAATGGCAAGTGAATCATTTCCCTCGCTAAGTGCAATAGCTCCAAGGTAGAGTTTAACTTGCCAGTAAGTTGTGTCTTTATCAATCAATTCAAAAAATTCTTTGGCAACTGGTAATGCAGTAGAATCAGAAAAGGATTTTGCAAAATAAGTTGCTCCTATACTTATCTTCGCTTCCAATGGTACATCTGGCTTTTCAATTATGTATTTAAATTCTTTTGAAGCTCCTTCCCAATTATTCTGAATGATATAAATCTGGGCTCTTTTCTCTCTTGATTCCAGGTCATCAGGCATTGTTTCAATAATTTCATCCAGCATTCCTAAGAGCCTCAAAATAATATCCATTCCTTGCATAAAAATCTATAGCGAGTTTTTGAACTTCAATGTTACTCGGGGCCAAAATAAGTAATCCCTGAATTGATTCGGCGGCTTTTTCTTTGTAACCTAATTTTTCATATAAATTCGCAACATGGAAGTAGTACATTCCAATCCAATCCAACAATATTGATGATTTTATCATAGATCTTTAATTGCTTCAAGTGGTCTGCTGTTTTCATATAATCTGGCAAGCTTATAATACACATTAATATCTGTTGAATCCATTTCCAAAACACTTTTAAGAACAACCGCAGCAGAATCGTCTTCCCTGGCCTGAATATAAATATCTGCTAAGAGAAGGTTGTATTCTGTTTTCGCTGTATCGAGTTTAACAGATAGCTTTGAAAATTTTAACGCATTAACAAGTTTGTTAGTTGCATAATAATTTTTTGCAAGTGCAGTAACATATTCCTGCACTTGTATCATATTTAAGGGCTTCATTAAATTCACCTATTGCTACGGAATAATCTCCCTTTGACTCTGCGATGGATCCATTAACAAAGTGTTCAAGTGCCTTTTGCTTGCGAGCATTGGGATCGGTGATTGTTTGATCAGCAGATTCATTGTCTTTAGTAACTTCTGAACTGGAGCAACCGACAACGAAAATTGAAAGTAATAAAAGAGCTATGTATTTCTTCATAATCATAATTATTTTGACAAAAAATATATTATTGACTCCTCTGAATAACAAGTGAAATGAATTTGGTCAGTAATCGTCTGGATGCTCTGAAAAATTTAACAAGTTATATTGATACAGGAGTACAAAAGTAAGATTATTTTTTATTCTTAAGCCATCTGATTAAATTTTATTATATAATATTAAGCGTTATGTATAAACACTTCCACATATTTTTTTTAATTCTGCTGGCCAGTCATTTCCTCTTTTTGCACAGGGAACAGCCGGAGATAAGGCAAAATATGAATACAGATATATTATTGATATGCCAACCGCAGGAGTTATTGAAAAAGGTATTGTTGGAGTAACTTCAGATTTTTTACCGCAAGGTGTATTAATACAATGGATTGAAGCAGGTGTATTTGAAAACGTGAGCATTGGCATTTCTTATGGTGGTTCAAATTTTATTGGGTCCGGGAATATCGATTGGTATAAATGGCCAGGCATTACTTTCAGAGCAAGAATATTGAATGAAACAGTTTTTATTCCCGCTATAACTCTTGGATTTGATGCACAGGGAAAAGGGGTTTATTATGATGATGATAAAAGATATGCAATAAAATCTCCTGGCTTTTTCGCAGCAGTTAGTAAAAATTTTGATCTCCTTGGATATCTCAGCTTACATGCTGAAACTAATTACTCTTTAGAGGGAGACGATGGTGATAACTATGTTGACCTCAGGATTGGATTTGAAAAAACACTAGGTTCAAGCTTTTCTCTTGTTGCTGAATATGATTTTGCATTCAATGATAATAACTCAGGTTTTGGAATTGGGCGGGGATATCTGAATGCCGGAATAAGATGGTCTCCTGGACCTGGATTTACAGTTGGCTTTGACTTGAGAGATCTTCTTGATAACGAACCGAGTGTCAATAATGGAGTTGGTAGAGCTTTCAAAATTGAATATTTGAAAAGCATTTTCTAATAAAACTTAAGCAATTCTTGAATTCTGACTGTCCTCTGTTCTGTACAGTCAAGTACACATATCAATACAATTTCCTAAAAATTCCTTCCAATAAAACCTTTTTTTGAACTCAATTTAACTCTTTAAGTAGGCTCGATAATTGTTTAAATTACAATAGAAATAAAAAAATGAGGGTTAAAATGAAATCATTTAATTTTCTATTTCTTCTTCTAACATCCTTAATAATCATCTTCCTTAACGGGATGTTATACTCAGGTTGCTACTACTGATCCTGAGCCTTACAAAACTACAACAATCTATAAGCAAACCACAGAATCTGATAATTATTATAGCGAAGATGGCGAACTAATAGACTCAAGCTATTATTCTGAAATTGATCCTGAGTACGAGGAATCTGTAACAATTATAAATGAATATTATAATAATTACCCTTCCGGATACTATGATTACTATCCTTACTTTTCTATCGGAATAGGATTCAGTTGGGGATGGGGCTGGGGAAGTTACTACTCTTACTGGCCGTCCTATCCTTACTATTCAGGATGGTGGGGCTGCGGATATCCTACGCCTTACTATGGCATGTTATTCTTATTATTACGATCCTTACTATTGTTATGGAGGTTACTATCCCTATTACGGTTATGATTATGGTTATGGATACGGATATAATTCAAGAAATGATTATGTAACTCGAATCAGAAATAATTCCGGAGGAAGAAATTATTCTGAGCAGCAACGCGATCCAATGGTTACTTCAACAAATGGTTCGATTGATAGAAATAGAGATGATATAAATCTTGGAAGAGATTTAACTGTTGGGAGAATTAATATAAATGATCGTTCCACAGATATACGAAACAGAACAGGAGATGTTACACGGGAAGTTGTTGGTCTAAAAGACAATGAAAGAATCAGTAATACCAAAAGAAATGATGTTGCAAGTAATGAAATATCAAGAACTACTGATTTAGAAAAGACAAAAAATTAGGATTAGATAGAGAAGTAACAACTAAAAAATCATTAGGTATTAATACCAGAAATAATGATTCGAGAAAAACTGTTAAAAACAACAATTTTAGAAATACTTCTGACAGAATAAATAAGAATAACAGAATTGGTAATGACACAAAGAAAATCTTTGGAAAAGATAAGACAAGTCGCCAAAACACCAAGCAAAATGTTCGAACAAAAAATAATACTAAGCAACCAAATGTAAAGAAGAATCCAAGGAGTAATAATACACCAAGGAATAAATACTAATACTCGTTCCTATACTCCGCCAAAACGAAATAATAATACTCCGCGGACCAATTCTCAACCAAGATCTAATAACAATACTCCAAGGAGTTATTCACCTCCATCAAGAAATAGCGGTTCAAATAACTCAGGATCAAGAAATAGTGGTTCAAATAACTCAGGTAATCGAAGAAGGTAAATGAGATGAAAGGTGTGTATTTTTTAATAGTATTTGGATTGGCACTTGTCGGATTAAACGGATGTTATACGGTACCACATCATTTCACTTACGTGCAAGAAATTGTTTACTACCCTGTACCAGTTGATCCGCCTCCAACATATTATCCACGCCCACCTAGGCCAAATCCACCTGTGCATAATCCTTCACCGCCTTCAACTAATCCTCCAAGGGAAAGGCAACCAGTAAAACCAAAAGATAATTATAAAAACAGGGATCCACTCCAAGGCGGTAGTAATAGAGGAAGTGGAGAAATAAAATCTGATCCACCAGTTCGAAAACCACAGCAAAAAAATGATAGAGTTCGGTAATGAAAATAATTTTTACGACTATTGCTTTTATTTTGTGTTTTAATTCAGGCTTCTCACAAAACTACAATGACGCTCTTTTACTAAGCCAACCAGGTTTGTATTCAGATGCCCGTGCATTGGGAATGGGAAATAGTTTTTCTTCATTGAGTAATGATTTTGCCGGAGTACTGTTCAATCCGGCAGGAATTGGATTAATGAAGAAAGGTGAAATCTCTGGTGGAATGAGTCTTAATGCTTTTAACAACAGCACAACTTTTTATGGCACAACAACCAGCGCAGACCAGACTTCAGTAAACTTTAAGCAAATTGGGATCGTATATCCTGTACCAACATTCAGAGGGAGTTTGGTCTTTGCTATTGGCTATAATCAGGTCAAAGATTTTAACGGAATAATGGAATTCAATGGCTACAATTCAGGTAATACATCCATGATTCAAAATATAACCGGTGATTACAATTATGATGAGATACCCCTAACTAACGATCTAGGACTTGCGTACGAAATAACAGATCCACAAACAAATGACTATATCAAAGACACAACAAGAATTAATGGAATGCTCAATCAATCAGGAGGTATAGATAAACAAGGTGGAATTGGTAAATGGTCATTTGCTTCATCATTTGAAGCAGCAAAAGGATTTTATATCGGCGGAACTTTTAACATTGTTACAGGAAGCTATCAAAGCAACAGTGATTATTGGGAAGATGATACAAAAAATATTTACGGAACAAATCTTCCACTCGTTCCGGGTGATGCTACAACAAGAGATTTTCAGTCTTTCTATCTAAATGATATAATCGATTGGGACCTCTCAGGATGGGATTTTCAGGTGGGGATTCTCTATAACTATATTAATAAATTCAGATTTGGTGCATCAATTAAATTCCCGAGTTATATTACTGTGAAAGAAAATTTTGTCGTAAACGCCCAGAGTTATTTTGGGACAGGTTATGAGTATTCTCTATACCCTGCTATTAATAGCCCAATACAATATAATATAAGAACGCCTTACGAATATACATTAGGAGCATCTGGGACTATTTCAATGGTTACAGTTGCCGCGGATATGAAAATTATGGATTATACTCAAATGGAATTTACTGAAGGATTCAGCTACGACTATATTTCTGCAAGACAAAGAGAAATCGATGATTTAATGACAACAACTATCGATTACCACCTTGGAGCTGAAGTTAAAATTCCAAACACTCCATTATTCGGCCGGGCAGGATTTATGTATTTCCAATCTCCTTATGATGGTGATCCAAGTGATTTTAATAGGAAATACATTACAGCAGGTGCAGGAGCAGTAGTTGATGAACAATTTATTATTGACTTTGCCTACACTTATGGTTGGTGGCAGAATTATGGAGATAACTACGGAGTTAATGTTTCCAGAACATATCAAGACATATACGTTGACAATTGGTATTTAAATTTAGCAGTAAGACTCTAACAAAACTGTGCTAGATATTTAACAAATTCAGTACTATTTTTACAGTAAAATGCTGTACAAATAATGAAAATATTCTCTTGTTCCTTTTGGGCAATATTTAGTATCTGCATATTCGCACAAGGGGTTGAACCCATCTCTCCATTTTCAACTTTCCAACTTGGCGTTCTTGGCGGAATCAATTTTTCATCCCTTGTAGGTTCATCGATAGTAATTGAGGGAAGTACAAATTTGACTTTACAAGTCAATCTCAAACTTTCATTGGGTTATTCCACTATTAATAAAGAGGAAGGTTATACTGTAAAAACGTATAGATATTCAGATTATTTTAATCATTATCAAACCGAATCTTATACAGTTGATGAAATAAACTACAATGTAGTTCCAATTACTCTCGGACTAGAATATGTATTTACAAATGATAGAAATTCACCATTTGCTCTTATTGAAATTGGATACAATTTTTACTCTTTCAAAACCACTAAATCATATCTTAAATATACTGGTGGTGGATATTATGATACCTATGATGAACTGCCATCAGAATTTAAAAATGAGGCTCCTGATATTCCTAAAGATGATTCCTACACAATAGCTTTTGGGCTTGGAATGAAATACAAATTAAGTTCAAGATTTAATCTATATTTAAGATACGCGTATCAGTTTAACTATTCTCTAGTAAATACTAATCAAATACTAATAGGATTTAATTTTTAACCAAAGATTCTAGCCAAACGGCACATCTTTTCCTCAGTATTGCTACTACATTAACAGCTCTGGTAATTGACATTCCTTCATTTTATCTTTCGTTAAATCAATAATTACTTTAAAGAACTATCAAAGGTATTATCACTAAAATAGAAAGTAAGCAGTATTACCTAATTCCAAATGGAAAGGATAAGGAAATAATTTGTTCACTGCGTGGAAAATTCAAAAAAGATTATGAATTGAAAAAGGATAAATTGTACTTTACGGATTTTATTTCAGTTGGCGACAATGTTGAGTTCGATATGAATAAAGATGGAACCGGGGTCATCAGTAAGATAGAACCTCGAAAAAATCACCTGTCAAGAAAATTACCGAAAGTTCGCGGAGCAAGTTACCGCGGCGAAAGAATGAAACAGGTTGTCGCTGCTAATATTGATAATGTGATTATTGTAACAAGTGTTCTTTTTCCGGATTTTAATAATCGTGTTCTTGACAGATTCCTTGTTGCGGCTGAAAGCTCTTATCTAAATATTTTAATAGTCATAAATAAAATTGATTTAGATGAATCAGGAATTTCAGAAAAATGGGAACGACTTTATCAAAAACTTGGTTACAAAATCATATTAACAAGTGTCAAATCAACTGAAGGTATTTCATCACTCAAAGATGAAATTCGAGAAGCTAAAAATTTATTCTGGGGACATTCTGGAGTTGGTAAATCTTCCCTGCTTAATAAAATGTTTCCCGATCTTAAATTGAAAATTGGTGAGGTCAGTCAGTTCTCTTCCAAAGGAACTCACACAACCGTAACTTCGGTGCTAATAAAAGTAGACGAGAATACTTTTATAATTGATACACCCGGAATACGGGAAATTGATCCTTACGGAATCAGGAAAGCTGATCTGGGACATTATTTCATCGAGTTTACCAATTATATAAATGAATGTAAATTTAGCACCTGCACTCATCACCACGAACCAGGTTGTAAAGTAATTGAAGCTGTTAGCAATGAATTAATCACTGAAGAAAGATATGATAGCTATTTGAGAATTCTCGACACAATCGAAGATGACCTCAACTTCTGATGAAAATCAATTTAGAAAATATTATTCATGAATTTAGATTATTCGCTGGAAATCTAAACAATGTTGATGAACAAAAATTAGTCAGTTTTGCTTTTCATTTCGAAAAGTCTGACCAGCTAATATCCTTCGATAAATTGAATGTCATCTCTGATGATATTTTTTTATTTCGAACTCCAAATAATCAGCTCACAATTGCCAGTATAAATTCTGCAATCAATTTGCTGCCCACTAATGCGAATAATTTTTCTTCAGTTGCTAATAATTATAATTATTGGAAGAAGAATTTTATTAATAACTGGAACCAAGTAAACGCCATAACTGTTCCAATCATTTGTTGCTCGGCTAAATTTGATCCAATTAGTTCATCATCGCTTTGGAATGAGTTTGATCCATTAAGAATATTTATGCCTGAATTTATACTTGCATCCAGAGGAGATAAATCAGTCGGGTATTATAATTTTATATTCGACGGCAATAATAAAATCGACAAATATTTAGAGAAATTTTCATTTTATCTTGAAAATTTGTCGGGAGAAGGAACTCAAGCATCTGATAACATTAGATAATAAAGGCTCAATCCAATCAAAACTTAATGCTGATGACTTTTCAATTTGGAAGGATACTGCTCTCAAAGCTTTGAAAGCCCTGGAAAGCGGTATGCTCGACAAACTAGTTTTATCCCGAGCTTACAATTTTGATCTTAATAGACAAATTAACTGGGATTCATTGCTTAAGAATCTTTACAAAAGGTTTCCAGATTGCTATTTATTCTTAATAAAAAACAAAAGTTCAGTCTTTTTTGGTTCATCTCCGGAACTGTTTTTAAAAGTTTCAAATGAATTTGCAGAAGTCGAATCAGTTGCTGGCTCTGCTGCAAGAGGTGAGAAAACAGAATCGGATTATGAATTAGAAAAATTTCTTAAAACGAGTGAAAAAAATCACCGGGAACATTTATTTGTAAGTGATTTTATTACAAGTATCCTTTTAAAATATTCAAACAATGTTCATGTCATTGAAGAAAAGCAAATTAGAAAGCTAGACAACATTCAACATCTTATTACCAGAATTTCTGCTGAACTTAATTCAAAAGGAAATTTATTTGAATTGATTGATTCCCTCTTCCCTACTCCTGCCGTTTGTGGAGTTCCAAAAGAGAAAGCAATTAATTTAATCCGGAAACTCGAAGCTCACGACCGTGGATTATATTCTGGTTTAGTAGGACTATTGGATTTTGATAGCAATTGTGAGTTAGCAGTTTCAATTCGTTCTGCTCTGGCTAAAGATAATCAGGTCACTGCTTTTGCCGGTGCAGGATTAGTAGAGAATTCTGATCCGCAGGAAGAATTTATCGAAACTAAATTAAAACTGAATACTATATTATCTTTGTTCAGCGATGAAAATAAAAGTTAACAGAAATAATCTCTGGGTAGGAATTTTTATTGACCAGTTAGTTGCTCTCGGTGTTCAATATGCATGCATTTCACCCGGTTCAAGAAGCACTCCACTAACTTTCACTTTATCAAAAAACAGAAAAATAAAATCCTTCGTTCATATTGATGAAAGAAGTTCAGCATTTTTTGCACTTGGTTTGGCCAAGGCGACGGGAAAGCCTGTTATTATTGTTACAACTTCAGGTACGGCTGTTGCAGAACTTTATCCGGCAATAATTGAGGCTTACCACCAAAGGATACCATTAATTGTTTGCACCGCAGACCGTCCATCTGAACTAATAGGAACCGGAGCGAACCAGACAATTAACCAGCATAACATTTTTAAAAATCATATCAGATGGTTCAGAGATTTAGGATTGCCCTCAATAAGCGATAAAGGATTATTTCATCTTCAGAAAATTGCAATAAAAGCATTCCAAATCAGTTTAACTGAAGACAGAGGTCCGGTTCATCTCAATTTTCCTTTTAGAAAACCTTTGGAACCTTTTTCATATACTGATGATGTCAACAAAAGAATCTTAAAAATAAAACCTCAACGATATTTAAAAAGCAAACATCATAAAGGCTGGAATTTCAAATTCTTTATTGAAAACTTCCGGAAGAATTTTAGACGAACTGATCAAATATGATAAAGGGATTATTATCGTTGGTCCCATGGAATATGACCCGGAATTGATTAAAAGAATTAGACAATTTTCTGCTTTAGTTAAATATCCTGTTTTTGCGGATGGACTTTCACAACTCAGATTCAGTGCTTCTAAATCAGATGGAAATATTATTTCTAATTTTAATTCAATAATTAAGTCTGAAAATTTTGTCCACAAGCACGATCCAAATATTATTATTCAGTTCGGAAGGACTCCCACTTCATCTGCAGTTGAAACTCTTCTTTCAGAAACAACAGCAGATCGATATGTGATAAATCATTACGGAGATCTATTCGATCCAACGAGAAATGCGAAATCAACATTGGCAATTGATCCAAAAATTTTTTGTGAAAGTTTGATATCTCAGCTTAAATCAAAAAAATTCAGCAGACAGAAATCTGATTGGTTAAAAGATTTTATTAAAGCTGAAGAAATTAGTAATAAGGTTAAATCCAGTTTGATTGAAAGATCAAAATTTCAGAACGAGCCATCAATTATAACAGACATATTTAATTCCATTCCATCTGGAACTAATGTGTTTATAGGAAATAGTTTGCCAGTTAGAGATCTGGATAATTTTTTGTCTAACACTTCGAAAAGATTAACCATCCACTTTAATCGGGGTGCAAGCGGCATTGATGGTATAACTTCAACCGCACTCGGAATTGCAGTAGGGAAAAAGCCCACTGTTTTAATTACTGGTGATCTCTCTTTTCTTCACGATTTGAATGCACTTTCAATTGCGGTCAAATATTCTATTCCAATTACTATTGTTGTAATCAACAATAACGGAGGAGGAATTTTTAATTCTCTTCCAATTGCTCAAAAAGTTAATCGGTTCAGAGAGTTCTTTATTACGCCTCATAATCTTGAATTTTCCGGGATAGTAAAATCGTTTGGTATTAAATATAAATTAATTACCGGACGAAGTCATCTTAAATCTCATCTGATTAAAAGTATGAACAAAAATTCACCTTCTGTGTTAGAAATCCAGACAAATGCAATAAAGTCTGTTGATTTACGAAATAAATATTTTAACGAAGTAAAGAAAAAATTAAATAAAGAGTTTCTCAAATGATTATACAATACGAAAACATAAAACTTAATCTTAGAACATCTTACAGAATTTGATCCTTCTAAAAAAAATATTTTATTCCTGCACGGTTTTACAGGATCAGCAAATGACTGGACAAAAGTTTTTGAAAAAATTGATAGAAGATTTAATAAAATTGCACTTGATTTGATTGGGCACGGAAAAAGCAGTTCACCTTCCTCAGTAAATTATTATATGGCTGATTCACTTAGTAAATCAGATTGAAAAAGTATTTAATGATTTGAGATTAAAAGAAACTATTCTCTGTGGTTATTCAATGGGAGGAAGAGTTGCATTGAATTTTGCTTTAGCAAAACCCGACATGATAAAAGGACTAATCCTCGAGAGTGCTTCTGCTGGATTTAAAAATGGTAAAGAAAGAGAAGCCCGAAAAAAAAGTGATGAAGAACTTGCAGCTTATATTGAGAATAACAGCCTTGAAGATTTTACTACAATGTGGTTTGACCAGGAGTTATTTGGAACTCTTAGAAGATTTTCAAATGAAAAACTTAAGCGAATGAAGGGAGAACGTGCGAAGAATTCAAAAATAGGTTTAGCTAACTCGTTGCGTGGTTTTGGAACCGGAGTAATGCCCTACTTCGTTCCTGAGCTTGTTAAATTAAAAATGCCTGTTTTTCTCATAACCGGCGGACTCGATGGTAAGTTTACACAAATTAACCAAAATCTAAAAAAATCATTTCCAACAGCTAAGCATAAAATTCTCACGACAGCCGGTCATAATACTCATCTCGAGGAACCTAAAAAGTTTATGGAAGCAGTAAATAGTTTTCTGAGTAGATTCTAATTGAATGTCTTTTTCAATATTTTTGCTTCACCAATCAACTAAGGATTTACAATGAGTTCTAAATGGAATAAAGTAACTGAATTACTCTGATATTTTGTATCATAAGATGGATGGGATTGCTAAAATAACAATCAATCGTCCTGAAGTGCGCAACGCATTCCGTCCTGAAACTGTAATTGAAATGTACAATGCTTTTTCTGATGCTAGAGAAGATCAAAGCATCGGAGTAATTTTATTAACCGGTGCAGGACCGGCAAAAGACGGAAAGTATGCTTTTTGTTCAGGTGGTGATCAACGAATTAGAGGTGATAAAGGTTATGTTGGAAAAGATGGAGTTCCAAGATTAAATGTTCTCGATCTGCAAAAATTAATCAGAAGTATTCCTAAAGTTGTTATTGCACTTGTTGCCGGTTATGCAATTGGCGGCGGACACGTTCTTCATGTAATTTGTGATTTAACAATCGCTGCTGATAATGCAATCTTTGGACAAACCGGACCGAAAGTCGGCAGCTTCGATGGTGGATTTGGCTCAAGTTTTCTTGCCAGTATTGTGGGACAAAAGAAAGCAAGAGAAATCTGGTATCTCTGTCGTCAGTACAGTGCCAAGGAAGCTTTGCAGATGGGGTTAGTAAATACAGTTGTTCCTGTTAAACAACTTGAAGCTGAAGGAATAAAATGGGCGAAGGAAATTTTACAGAATAGTCCAATGGCAATAAGAGTTTTGAAATCTTCATTCAATGCGGATCTCGATGGGCAATCTGGTATACAGGAACTAGCAGGTAATGCAACCCTTCTTTATTATATGAGCGAGGAAGCTCAGGAAGGAAAAAAAGCCTATCTGGAAAAACGTAAACCTGATTTTAAAAAATTTCCTAAGCTCCCGTAATCATACGAATCGTCATTGTGAGGAGTTTAGACGAAGCGATCTGTATTTCAATGATGAATCAAGATTGACTTAATCCCGACCTGCCTGCCGGTAGGCAAGCTAAAGTTGGGATCGCAATGACAAAACTTCAGAGAATAGAATATGAGTGAAGAAAGTAAAATTAATTCCTGGCTGTTAGCAAGCCGACCAAAAACATTACTCGCTGCTGTGGTTCCTGTTATGGTTGGATCAGCTCTTGCTATATCAATGAATAAGTTTTTTTTACCTTACTCGATTGTGGCATTATTATGCTCAATCTTAATTCAAATTGGAACAAACTTCACAAATGATCTATACGATTTCTTAAAAGGATCTGATACAGTTAAACGCAAAGGTCCGAGGCGTGTTTTAGCATCCGGATTAATATCAGTAAATGAAATGCGAACTGCAATAATCCTAGTTTTTGGACTGACTTTTCTCTTAGGTCTTTATCTTGTTTACTCGGTTGGGATTTTAATTCTTTGGGTTGGAATCTTTTCAATCTTTGCCGGAATAATTTACACCGCAGGTCCATATCCACTTGCTTATAATGGACTCGGTGATATATTCGTTTTCATTTTTTTTGGTATCGTAGGAACCATGGGAACGTTTTATCTTCATACTCAGGAAATTTCAATTCTTTCTTTTATTGTTTCAATTCCAGTTGGGGCATTAATTACCAATATTCTTGTTGTCAATAACTTTCGTGACATTGAAGAAGATCGGGAAGCAAATAAGAGAACTTTAGCTGTAATTTTAGGCAGAGAATTTTCAAGATGGCAATTTATTATTTTAATTATACTTTCATACTTGACATCTTTGTCTTTGTATTTACAATTTGACTTTAACTTCTGGATATTTCTGCCTTTTGCAACAATTCCTATTTCAATTATACTAATCAGAATGCTTTACACATTTAAGGGTGAAGAGCTTAATAAGACACTTGAACTTTCTGCTAAATTTGCTGGCATTTTTGGATTGTGTTTCTCTTTGAGTTTGATATTATGAATAAACTAGAACTTAAATATCATCCTTATGAATTAAAACTTTCTGCTCCATTCGAAACTTCAAAAGGCAAAATCACCGCTAGAAAAGGATTTATAGTCTCGCTGGAAAGTTCTTCTGGAAAAATTGGAATTGGGGATGTATGCCCACTCCCTGATTTCGGATCAGAAACTTATGAAGAAGCCGAAAAGCGAATCACCAATTTAAAATTTGAGTTGAATAGTTGAAATAAACGATCTCAAAAATTCCTTAAAACATTTTTTATCAGATTATAACTCTCACCCTTCTCTTAAACACGGTTTGGAACAAGTAATCATAAATCTTATCTGCAACGAAAAAGAAACTTCTGTTTCTCAACTACTAAATCTTAAACTGAAAAAAGAAATTAAGGTAAACGCTGCAATGGGCTTTCTCAAACCAAAAGAAGCAGCATCCCGAGCTTTGCAATTTGTTAATGAAGGATTCAAAACAATAAAAGTTAAAATCGGAAGAAATAATTTTGATGAAGACTTGGATGTCATCGCATCAATACGAAAAGCAGTTGGTGATGAAATTAAATTGAGAATTGATTCAAATGGCAAATGGTCAGTTGATGAAGCAGAAACAAAATTGAACCGGTTGATGGAATTTTCACTAGAGTATGCAGAGCAGCCTGTAAATTCAATTGATGAATTTAAAGTACTGAAAGAAAAAACATCAATTCCCGTTGCTGCTGATGAATCTATTCGAAATATTGAAACCGCAGAAAGTTTTTTAGAAAGCAAAGCAATTAATTTTGTCATTCTCAAACCAATGATGCTTGGCGGCTTAATTCCGACATTGGAAATAATTGAACTTGCAGAAAAAAATAAGCGTCATTCCTGTTGTAACATCTTCATTTGAATCAGCAGTAGGTAGAGCTAATGCTGTTATTGCTGCATCAACTGTTAAGTCAGATATTGCTCACGGATTGGCAGTTTCCCGATATTTTGAAGATGATATAGCCGAGGATAAATATCCAGTGGCAAACGGAAATATTAAAGTTTTTTAAATATGAAAAATCTTAGTCCTGAAAAATTTCTCTTACTTAGACAAAATGATTCAGCTAAAGCGTTAATTTCTTCTTCCGGTACTTATACCTTTGATCAACTTCGCCAGAAAGTTTTAGCCATAGCTTCATTTTTAAATAGTCAACAGATTTCTACAGGAGATCGCGTAGGAATTCTTGGTCAGAATAATGTTGATTTTGTAATTAACGTTTTAGCACTCTGGCAGATTTCCGCAATTCCTGTACCTCTTAATTTGAGGTTGAATGAATCAGAAATTGAAGAGCAACTAAGTCTAGCAAATTGCTCAACTATTTTAGTTCAGAATGAATTGCATAAAAAAGTTATAAACACAAGTAAGAAAGTAATTAAATATCCAGTTTTAGTTATTGATGATTATTCTTTTGCTGGAAGGGATGAACTAGAAGCCAACGATCCCGCTGTAATTATTTTTACTTCTGGTTCGACTACTAAATCGAAAGGAATAATTCTATCATTCAATAGTCTGTACAATAGTGCAATAAACAGTAATCAAATTCTTCGATATACGCACAGCGACAGATGGCTGGCAAGTCTTCCTTTTTATCACATAGGCGGATTTTCTATTATAACGACGATCACTTCTTTTTGGAATTCCATTAATAATCCCTGATTCACTATTCCATTGAAGATTTAACAGTATCACTTAATAAATGGCAGCCAACTTTTATTTCACTTGTAGCTGCACAATTAAAAAAAATAGTTGATGAAGGAATATCACCAAACCCTGAGTTAAAAAATTGTCTCATCGGCGGTGGTTTTTCTGATTTGGAGTTATTAAAAAATGCTTATGAACTTGGCTGGCCTGTGAACATTGTTTATGGTTCAACAGAAACTTCGTCATTCGTTACAGCTTTATTAAAAGATGAAATTATTATCAAGCCAAATTCTGTCGGGCGGGCAGTTCCAACAAATCGAATTCAAATTTCTGACATTGAAGGAAATGAATTGAAACCTTTTGAGATTGGCGAGATCACAGTTCAAACAAATTCTTTGATGTCTGGTTATCTGGATGAGGATGAGACTAATAAAATAATTAAAAATGGATTCTATTACACCGGTGATATTGGTTATGTTGATGAAGAAGGATATTTGTACATCGAGGGAAGAAAAAATTATCTCATCTCTACCGGAGGAGAAAATGTCAATCCAATTGAGATTGAAAAAGCTTTACTCGAACATCAATTAATTGAGGAGGCTGCAGTGTTTCCTTTGAAGGATAAAGATTGGGGTGAAATAGTAGCTGCTTCAGTTGTTTTGAAAAGTGATTTATCGAAGCCCTCTGAAGATGAACTTAAAATATTTCTAAAGGAAAGAATTTCAGGATTTAAAATTCCAAAGAGAATTTTCTTTGAAGATCAGTTACCCAAAACTGAGCTGGGTAAAATAGAGAAAGAGAAACTTATTAACCGCTACAGATTAACATCCCTTTGATGAGATTCCAGACCTTTGACAATGTCCTCATAAATCGGAATTTTAACCCAATTCTTTTTATCTACAAATACGTGAACCGTACGTGCTTTTGCTGCAAGCTCTCCTGAGTTGTCAATCCATTCATAAGTCAGCTCGAATGAGTTTTCTTTCCTGTTCGTAACTGTGAGATTGATTGTTACTTCTTCCCCTGCTCTCAAAGGCTTGAAATAAGCTCCATCAGTTTTTATTATCGGAGCAACGAACTCATCATTAGTCCAATAATTCTTTTTTAAGTTGAAGCTGTTAATCATCTCCTCGTAAACAGAGTGACTGATTTCAAATAGTTTGGCATAGAATAAGATTCCTGCAGGATCGCAGTCGTAGAAATTTATTTTTTTCTTTATTGTAAACATTAAAGCACCAATTGTTAATCTATTTTAATAATCAAATATACTGAGATGATTGCAACTTTTCACTGTAACAATCATCATATTCATGAGAAATTAATAAAACTCTCGAAGTCATAATTTGTGCACGAGAATAAGCAAACTTAAGTTTGTGCATTCAAATATTATTTATAATAACTAACTGATAGGAGAAAAAAGATGATAGGATTAGGAGAAAAATTTCCTGAATTCAAAAAGCCTGCTTGTGTTTCTTTAGAGCCGGGTAAAGAATTTGCTGATATTACAAGTGAAGATCATAAAAAAGCAGGAAAGTGGATGGTAATGTTTTGGTATCCAAAAGATTTTACATTCATATGTCCAACGGAAATTGCTGAATTTAATGCTCAAAATGGAGAATTTAAAAAACGTAACGCCGTGTTAATCGCAGCTTCAACAGACACAGAATATGTTCATCTTGGATGGAGAAATGCTGCACCAGAATTAAAAAAACTGGAAATTCCTATGCTTGCTGATACTTCTAAATCCCTTGGAGAGGAACTCGGTATTTTGGAAAAAGAATTTAAGTTTGCGTACCGAGTAACCTTTATTGTTGATCCAGATGGTATAATTCAATGGATAGGAGCCTACGGTCTAGATGATGGCAGAAATGTCAAAGAGGTATTAAGAGTTTTAGATTCTATACAAATAGGTGGTTTAACTCCTTGTAACTGGGAACCGGGACAGAAGCTTTTGTAAAGTTTAAGATTGGTTTAGTATAAAATAAAATTAAGTGCGGGATTACCCGCACTTTGTAACTATTCAATCAAATTAATTTTATATCATCCAGGAAAGGAAATTTCTCTCTTACTTCATTCACATAATTTTTATCGAGATCAACTATAATAACTTTCTCTTCATTCTCAACCGCAACTATTTCTTTTCCCATTGGATCAAACACACTGCTGAATCCAACATAATTTAATTTTGGATCTTTTCCTACTCTGTTAACCCCAGCTACATAACATTGGTTTTCAATTGCTCGAGCTTTTAAAAGTGTTCGCCAATGTTCAATTCTTGTATCCGGCCAGTTTGCAATGTTTACTATCAGATGCGCTCTTTTCTTTCCGTACTTTCTAAATAATTCCGGAAAACGTAAATCGTAACAAATTGTTAATCCAATTTTCCACTTTTTTATTTTTGTTAAAGCCGGTCTAACACCTGCATTGTAATGTTCGTTCTCAGCAGAATATGAAAATGGATGGACCTTTCTGTAAAGCTTATGCAAATTTCCATCCGGCCTAATATGAATAAGTGTATTGTAAATACGGTTGTTTCTTCGTTCAATTATTCCTGCAAAAATATTTGAGGATTTCTCTTTGGCGATTGAAGAAAAAAATCTAAAAGAATCACCTTGAATAGTCTCAGACATTTCTTTCGCCTTCATTGTAAATCCTGTAAGAGTCATTTCTGGAAAAACAAACAGCTCTACTCTCTTCAACTTTACTGATCATCGAAAGAATTTTTTGCTTGTTAGTTTCCTTGTTTTCCCAAGCCGGATTATATTGAATTAGCGCTATTTTCATATCATCAGATTAACATTATTTATTATCTTACCACTTATTAAAATAATAAATATTTGTCGAATTAGATTTGAATAAAGTGCAAGATAAAATTCCAGTCGCAATACTTGGTGCAACAGGCAGCGTTGGTCAAAAATTTATCGAATTGCTTGCAAATCATCCATGGTTTGAAATTACTGAATTATGTGCTTCTGATAAATCTGCCGGGAAAAAATATAAAGATGCTGTTGACTGGTTTCTCCCCTCACCTCTTCCTAAAAATGTTGAAGATATCATTGTTCAAAAATGCGAACCGTCACTAAAAGCAAAAGTTGTTTTTTCAGGATTGGATTCAAATGTTGCAGGTGACGTTGAAACTAAATTCGCCAAAGCAGGTTACAAAGTAATTTCCAATTCAAAAAATCACAGGATGGATGAAGATGTTCCCCTACTAATTCCTGAAGTGAATCCTGATCATCTTGATTTAATAAAAACTCAGAGTTACGGCGAAGGTTGTATAGTCACAAATCCGAATTGCTCAGTGATCGGACTGGTGATTGCATTAAAACCTCTCATTGGATAATTTCGGTTTGGAAGCAGTTAATGTAGTAACCATGCAGGCAATTTCAGGTGCCGGCCATCCGAGAGTTGCTAAGCTTGATATGGAGGATAACGTAATTCCTTTTATCAAGGGAGAAGAATCTAAAGTCGAACTTGAACCAAAAAAAATTATTGGGCTCGTTTAGTCACGATAAAATTATTCTTAATGACTTTAAAGTAAGTGCGCAATGCAACAGAGTTAATGTTACTGATGGTCATACTGAATGCGTTCAAATAAATCTTAAAAAGAAAGCTTCTATTGATGAGATAATACATTCCTGGGAAAGTTTTAAATCGATTCCACAGAAAATGAATCTACCTCTGTCACCTCTGCAGCCGATTCATTATAGTTATGATGAAGCTTTCCCCCAACCGAAACATCAACGTAATGCAGATAAAGGAATGGCAGTCTCCATCGGAAGACTACGCAAAAATTCAATTTTCGATTACAGCTTTGTGATACTTTCACATAACACCGTCAGAGGTGCGGCTGGCGGAGCAATACTTTGCGCTGAACTTATGAAAGTAAAAGGGCTCATTTAACCGGGTCTTGCAAGCAAAATTGCCTCAATAGTAAAACCAATTAGTTTTATATTTGTCAATCAATTATGCGTTCGACAATAAATTCTAAAAAAATACCCGATTCCTCACCGAAAATTGAGAATCCAATGTTCGGATTTGATCTCTTTGACTCACTGCCGGATATGTACTTTCTGCTTGATGCAAATGCTGAAATTCTTAAGCTGAATAATCGTGCAGATGAAATTCTTAAATCAAATTTAAGTAACAACCCTTCTAACTTTCTTGACCTGGTTGATTTGTGCAACCGTGAAAAAGTAAATAGTATTTTCTTTCAGTGTATTGGTTTCCGTAAAACAACTATTATTGAGACTCAATTTCTTCTAGACAAAAATGTAATTGATGTTAAAATTTCTTTTTCATTCCACAAGTTTGTTATTGATGAAAATAAAATCGAATATGTTTTTGCTGTGGCAAAAGATATAACTCAAGAAAAAGTTAAGGAGTTAGAACTTCAGAGATTTTTTAATATAGCTGAAAGCAGTCTCAACCCTATTCAGATTACAGATTTACATGGAAAGATGATTTACGTTAACCCTGCATTTGTAAAATCAAGTGGGTTCAGCAAAGAGGAATTGATAGGTGAAAATCCTGGAATATTTGGAAGCGGCAAACTTCCCAAAAAATTCTGGGATAAAATGTGGAGGACCATCTCAAGCGGTAAAGTTTGGTTTGGTGAATTAGAAGATAGAAGAAAAAACGGTGAACCATTTCACACTCAACTATTAATCTCACCTATTTTTGATATGGATGATAAAGTATCTGGCTATTTTGGAATTCATCGAGATTTAAGTGAAAAGCGAACACTTGAGAAACAATTAATCCAAACACAAAAAATGGAAAGCATTGGAACATTAGCTGCGGGAATTGCACACGAAGTCGGCAATCCACTTGCTTCAATTTCGGCTTTAGTGCAGGTAGCACAAAGAAGCACTGATGATGCTTTCGTTAAAGGAAAATTGGATTTAGTTAAAAGCCAGGTTACAAGAATATCAAAAATTATACGAGATCTTGTTGATTTTTCACGCCCGTCCGATTTTGAACTTCAAAGGGTTAACATTAACGAATGTTTAAAAGAGGCTATTGAAATAACCAAAGTCGGCACCAAATCAAAGGATATTGAATTCAATGTTAAGCTGAGTGATGATTTACCAAATCTTCCATTGATTGCTGATCAGCTTGAACAGGTTTTTGTAAACATTCTATTGAATGCCGTGGATGCTATCAATGAATTCAAAGATGATAAGAAGAAAAAAGGAATCACTATTGAAACTGCACTTGCCGATGACGAAGCCATAATAACTTTTACCGATTCTGGTAGTGGGATAAGTGAAGAAAATATGAGCAAAATTTTTGAACCTTTTTTTACTACCAAATCTCATGGAAAAGGAACCGGTCTTGGTTTATGGGTAAGTTACGGAATAATAAAAAGTTTCCTGGGCAATATTGAAGTTAGTAGCAACCCTGAGCAAGGCACTACATTTACTGTAATTCTTCCGGTTGAACATAAAAGGAATTAAAGATGACTGAAAAAATTCTTGTAGTTGATGATGAAGATATAATTCGTGAATCGCTTTCGTACATTTTAAAAAAAGAAAAGTATGAAGTTGAAGAAGCATCAAACGGTAAAATCGCATTTGATATGCTTAAAGAAACATCTTATGATTTGGTAATTACTGATATTGAAATGCCGGAGATGAAAGGGATTGAACTTCTTGACGAAATAAAAAAAATGAACCTTCAAACAAATACTATTGTAATTACTGCATATGGTTCAATGGAAACAGCCATAGCTGCTCTTCGGAGCGGAGCAAGTGACTACATTTTAAAACCGGTTGAATTTGATGAACTATTGTTCAAAGTTAAAAAGCTTTTTGAAGTTCGCGACCTTCATCTGGAAAACAGAATTCTACGGAAAGAACTGCAACGCGAATATGACTATAATAATATCGTTGGCAAGAGTCCGGCTATTATGCAAATATTCGAAATGATAAAAGCCGTTGCCGACACTGACAGTACAGTTTTAATTTCGGGTAATAGCGGAACAGGAAAAGAACTGGTAGCAAGAGCATTGCATTTTAATTCTAAAAGAGCTAACAAACCTTTCATCGCTTTGAACTGTGGAGCCATCTCTGAAAATTTAATAGAGAGTGAATTGTTCGGACATAAAAAAGGTGCGTTCACTGGTGCAATAAGTGATAAGGAAGGATTTATAAAAGCTGCTGAAGCTGGAACATTATTCCTAGATGAAATTAGTGAAATGCCCCCGCAACTTCAAGTTAAACTTCTCAGAGCAATCCAGGAAAAAGAATATACTCCTGTTGGAACTACCTTATCACTTCCGGTGAATGTAAGATTTGTGGCATCGACAAACCGAAATCTTCTGGAATATGTTAGCCAGGGAAAATTCAGGGAAGACTTATTTTACAGACTTAATGTTGTAGATATTCATCTGCCATCACTTAAGGAACGAGAAAGCGATATTCCATTGCTTGCGGATTTCTTTCTTGATAAGTACAGAAGACAGATGAACAAGAATATCAAAGGCATTTCCAATGATGCGATGAGATCACTTATGAACCACGAATGGAAGGGTGAAATAAGAGAATTGGAAAACGTTATCGAAAGGTCAGTAATTTTTTGTAATGAAGATTTCATCAACGTTAAACATCTTCCTGTTCAGTTTCAGTCTGAAGTTGAACCATCTGATTTCTTCCCATCCGGATCGCTGGATGAATCAGTAAAACGATTCGAGAAAGATATTATTACCCGTGCTCTTGAAGCTAACGAATTTAATAAAGAAAAGACTGCAGAAGAATTGCAGGTCGGACTTTCAACACTTTACCGAAAAATGAAAGAGCTGGATATTCTGGTTTAATTTGACTAAGTGAAGTGTGAAATTCTTATTTATTCATTAGAGAAAAATTTTTACCCGATAATAATTTATATGGCAAAAACCTTCAATAAATTCTAATTTCTGCAAATATTAAGTTTTACAACTTCTCATTAACGAGAAGTTTCTATTACTTTGTTTGTGAAATTTAGCTTTATCGAAACTATTCGGTGGTATTGTCTTTGTTAGCAATTAGCAACTAATTGTTTAAAACATAAATCCTAACACAAAATCAGGGCAAAAAAATGAAAGATACATTCTTATATGTTTTATTTATTTCAGCAATTGTAGCACTCTTTGCTTTCGCTTTTTCGTTTTCACAAGATCAGGATTTGGACGGTAAACAGATATTTGTTGACAGCAAATGTAATAAGTGCCACACAATAACATCAAATGAAATCACTTCAAAAAAAGATGATGCCGTAGATTTATCCAATGCTGGTTCTGCAGGAGATATTCAGTTAATCAAATCTTATCTACTAAAAGAAGCAAAGATTAACGATAAGGATCATAAAGTAAAATTCAAAGGTTCAGATGCAGAACTTAATACATTATCAGGTTGGCTCGCTTCTCTGAAGGCTGAAACACAAAAGTAATTTCTATTTACTATTTAATCGGCAAAATTTATAAATGACTCCAAAATTATTTAGCAAAAGAACACTCATATTTTTTATGGGTGTTTTTATTTTATTATTGACAAATGGATTTGCGCAATCGAATGATGATTGCCTAATGTGTCATGATGATGATACATTTACTATGGAAAAAGATGGCAAAGAAATTTCCATTGGTGTTAGTGAAAGAAAATTTGCAAGTTCATCAAGTCATTCCAAATTAAAATGCGTTACTTGTCACGCAAACTTCGATGCAGAAGAAATTCCACACGCTGAAAACCTGAGCCCAAAAGCTTGCAGCGACTGTCATCAGAAGCAAATTGTAAAACACTTATTCCATCCGAAAATACTAAAAGCATCAGGTAGAGAAAAAGAAAAAGACGTAAATTGTCTGAACTGTCACGACAATCACTATCCGCAAGATCCGAATGCTGAAGGTAGCAAATGGAGTACTAAAAATATTCCTAATTCTTGTGGACAATGTCATAATGAAATAAAAGAAAGCTATCTTTCTTCAGAACATTACGATGCATTTAAAGAAGGTATGCTGGGTGCACCTAATTGTCTCAGTTGCCATAAGAATCCCATTGCAAGAGTTCATTCGAATGAAGATACTGTAAGCGTTAAAATCTCACAGGAAAAACTTTGTTTATCCTGCCATCTTGATTCACCTGAAGTTCGGGCAAGAACCGCACCTACTGCGGGGTTCATACATATGTATGAAAAAAGTGTTCATGGCTCTGCTCTGAATGCTGGAAATTCGAAAGCTGCGAATTGCGTCGATTGCCATGGTTCTCATTTAGTTCAGAAAAGTACAGCAGCAACTTCAAAAACATTTAAGACCAATATCCCTAATACTTGTGGCAAATGCCACTCTGAAATTTCAATTGAGTATCTTGAGAGCACTCATGGGGTTGCCCTTGAAAAAGGTGTAAAGGATGCTCCTGCTTGTACCGATTGCCATGGAGAACATAATATTCTTAAACATGATGATCCAAAATCCCCGGTAGCATTTCAAAATCTATCACGTGAAGTTTGTTCACCTTGTCATAGCTCACTAAAGCTATCAGAGAAATACGGTATTACTAATGATCGGTTTGAAACTTTTTCTGATAGTTACCATGGACTAGCAATCGAAGGTGGTTCGGTAGCAGTTGCAAACTGTGCAAGCTGTCATGGTTCTCATAACATAAAACCATCCTCTGATCCAACTTCAACAGTTAATAAAGACAATCTTGTTAAAACATGCGGTGGCTGTCATCCTGGAGCAAATGAGAGATTTACAGTTGGTAAAATTCACATCACCAGACAGGACGAAAGTGAACCTATTATTTATTTTATAGCTTCAATGCATACATAGCTTTAATTTTTAGTGTCATTGGATTGATGTTCATTCATAATCTTACTGGACTTTTTCAGAAAGTCTAAGATTAAGAAGATGAAACAACGAGGACTAATAAGAGAAGAAAGGCACGGTCATTCACTTTACCTGAGAATGACAGTGAATGAGAGAATACAGCATGCCACACTTGCTGTAAGTTTCTTAACATTGGTATGGACTGGATTTATGCTGAGTTATCCAAACTCCTGGTGGGTATCGCATATTCGTGATATCAGTAGCGGTGCATTTGAAGCCAGAAGTTTGCTTCATAGAATTTCTGCTGTAATTATGGTTGCTATAAGTTTGTATCATATTTATTATGTCGCCTTCACAGTAAGAGGAAGACAGCTTATCAAAGATCTTCTTCCAAGATATCAGGATATAAGAGATGCTATTGATGTAGCAAAATTCAACCTTGGGATTTCAAAAACAAAACCAAAGCTTGACAGGTTTAGCTATATTGAAAAAGCTGAATACTGGGCATTGATTTGGGGAACAATTGTAATGACAGCAACCGGCGTAATTATGTGGTTTGATAATACTTTTATGGGCATCTTAACTAAACTTGGCTGGGATATAGCCAGAACTGTTCATTACTACGAAGCCTGGCTCGCATTCCTTGCAATAGTCGTATGGCATTTTTACTTTATTATTTTTAATCCTGATGCATACCCGATGAATCTTGCATTCTGGAAAGGAACAATTACTGAAGAAGAAATGGCTGAGGAACATCCGCTTGAACTTGAAAGAATAAAAGCTAAGGAAAAAAGTAATTCAACTGAAGAAGAAAAAAGTTAGTTCAATATTTACATGAAGAGATTTTTTTCAACAAAAATTCTATTTTGTTTAATCCCTCTGACAATTTTCTGTCAGTCGAATGAGGATTGTTTAATATGTCACGATGATCCGGGCTTTACTGGAAAAGTAAAGGGCAAAAAAGTATCACTGCATGTCAACCAAAAAACTTTTTCAGGATCAGTTCATGGAGATTTAGAGTGTGTTGATTGTCATTCTGAATATAGTGCCGAAGATATTCCACACAAAAAAGAGTATTCAAGAGTTAATTGCGGTGAATGTCATTCAGATGTTCAAGATCTCTATGTTGAATGTCTTCACGGACAAGCCGAAGCGAAGGGAGATCCTCTCGCACCTATCTGCCAGGATTGCCATGGTAACCATAATATTTTACCAGTAAAAGATCATAATTCAGCAGTTGCTCCGATGAAAATTCCTTTCCTTTGTGGCAAGTGTCATCGGGAAGGTACACCAGTTCAACTACAAAGAAACATTCCACAGGACCGAATCCTGGAAAATTATACTGAAAGTATTCATGGTCGAGGTTTTCTGGAGAAAGGATCTTGTTGTATCTGCTACTTGTGTTTCCTGTCATTCAGCTCATAGAGTTTTACCTCATACAGATTCCCGATCAACATCTCAAGACAAAATATTGCAAATACCTGTTCAGTCTGTCATGCTGAAATTGAAACAGTTCATAGGCAAATAATTAGAGGTGAACTCTGGGAGAAGCAAGCTCATGTTCTACCTGCTTGTGTTGATTGCCATCAGCCGCACGAAATAAGAAAAGTTTATTATGATTATGGAATGGCAGATAAAGATTGTCTTGAATGTCACGATAATCCTAATCATTGTTGCAACTAATGATGGTAGATCTTTATTTGTTAATTATGAAGAAATAAAAAATTCAAGACATTCAAACACTGCCTGCAGTCAATGCCATACTGAAGTTAATGTATCACATAATCGACCTTGTGAAACAATAAAAAACGCAGTTGACTGTTCTGCTTGTCATGCAGAAATTGGAGTCCGAATATGCAATAAGTATGCCATGGAACTCTTGTTGCAAAATGAGATCCAAATGCACCCAATTGTAAGGAATGCCATGGAACTCATGGAACCTTAGGTAGAATTGAATCCAAAATCACCAACTTTTGCAATTAATATTCCAATCTTCTGTGGAAATGCCACCGCGAAGGTGAACAAGCTGCAATCAGATATGACAGGAACAGAAAAAGATATTGTTGAACACTATACTGAAAGCATTCACGGAAAAGGATTATTAAAAAGTGGACTAACAGTTACTGCAACTTGTACTGCCTGCCATACTGCACATAAAGAACTTCCGCATACAAATCCTGAATCCAGTATCAATCCAGCAAATATTTCTTCAACTTGCGGAACTTGTCATCACGGTATTGAAGAACAATTTGTTAAAAGCGTTCACTCCCCTCTTATCACTGAAACTGATAAAGAACTACCGGTTTGTATCGATTGCCACAGTGCACATGAAATAAAAAGAGCAGATACGGAAGGATTTAAACTTACGATTATGAGTCAGTGCGGAAGATGTCACGAACAAATTGCAGAAACTTATTTCGATACTTATCACGGAAAAGTATCTCAACTTGGTTATACTAAAACAGCCAAGTGTTATGATTGCCACGGAGCGCACGATATTTTACCGATCAATAATCCAAAATCAAAACTAAGCAGACAAAATGTTGTGGAAACTTGCAAAACCTGTCATCCATCCGCTAACAGACAGTTCGCTGGTTATCTGACTCACGCAACTCATCACGATCCTGTAAAGTACCCTATTTTATTTTGGACTTTTTGGGGAATGACAGGATTATTAGTGGGAACTTTTTTTATTGCCGGCTTACATACGATACTTTGGTTTCCACGTTCCTTGGAGTGGAGAAGAAAATTAAAAAAGATTCACGACGAAAAACAGAATTCTGCTGAAAATAATTCTGATGCTGATCAAAATGAAATTGAGAAGAAAAAAGAATGAGTATTAAAGATAAATACGTTTTGAGATTCACCAGGCTCAATCGAGGACTGCACATCTTTATGATTGTTAGTTTTATTATCCTTTCATTAACCGGTATGAGCTTAAAATTTTCATACTCTGGCTGGGCCAAAGTGCTGTCAAAGTTTTTTGGAGGCTTTGAGTCCGCTGGTTATTGGCATAGGTTCGCAGCAATAATTATGATTATTGTTTTTACGATTCATCTTGTTGATCTTGTTCGTCTTAGAAGAAAAGAATTTGGTTCCTGGAAAGCTTTATTGATTGGTAAAAATTCTATGCTCTTTAATAAAAAGGATTGGAGCGATTTTAAAGGCTCACTAAAATGGTTTCTCGGAAAAGGAGAAAGACCAGAATTATGGCAGATGGACTTACTGGGAAAAATTTGATTATTTTGCTGTTTTCTGGGGAATGTTTGTAATTGGTTCAACGGGGATGTCACTTTGGTTTCCTGAATTCTTTACCATTTTTGTTCCTGGGTGGATGATTAATGTAGCAACAATTATTCATAGTGATGAAGCTCTACTTGCAACCGGATTTATTTTCACCGTCCACTTTTTTAATACACACCTTCGTCCTGAAAAATTTCCAATGGATATTGTAATATTTTCGGGAAGAATTCCTCTTGACGAATTCAAATTAGACAGACCAGACGAATACAAAGAAATGGTAGAAAAGGGAGAACTGGAAAAATATTTAGTTGAACAATATCCTCCCATTGTAATTAAAGGAATGAAAATATTCGGATGGACAGCACTTTCTATTGGTTTCAGTATTGTCATCTGGATTATCTATGCGATGATTTTCGCATACAGATAATTATATTTAACTGTCCGTTAAATTTTAAATAATAATTTTCATATATGCGTCGATTTTTTCCACCTTACGTTTACAATCCGATCACATTTTTTGGTGCTGGTTTAGCAGGACTAAGCTTTGGCTTAATCATTTTCTTAACAATTCTTGAATTTCTTTGCCGCTGATTCAAAACCCTACATGGGAATAATTACTTTTATTATTCTTCCTGTGTTTCTTCTCATTGGAATATTTTTGTTGGTCTTTGGAATGCTAAGAGAAAGAAGAAGATTAGAAAAAGGTCTTCTCCGCGAAAAAACGATTCATGGTAATTGATCTTAACGATCCGAAACAAAGAAGATTCATTAGTTTATTTTCAGCGGGTGCAATCTTATTACTTTTCATCTCTGCATTCGGAAGCTACAAAGCCTATGAATTTTCTGATTCAGATGAGTTCTGTGGAGAAATGTGTCATACAGTTATGGCTCCGGAATATACTGCTTATCTTTCATCACCACATTCAAGAGTTGGCTGTGTCACTTGCCACATCGGTTCCGGAGCCGCCTGGTTTGTTCGTGCAAAAATATCAGGTGCATACCAGGTTTATTCCGTTTTATTTAACAAATATTCCAAACCAATTCCAACACCGGTTCATAATTTAAGACCTGCTGAAGGAACTTGTGAACAATGTCATTCACCTCAACATTTCTTTAGTGAAATAAAAAGAGAATTCAATTATTACCTGTATGATGAAAAAAATACTAAATCATCATTAAGTATGCTATTGAAAATAGGTGGCGGTAATGTTGAGCTTGGTAGAGCTGAAGGAATTCACTGGCATATGAATATTGATAATAAAATTGAATACATTCATACTGATGAGTTAAGAGATGAAATTCCCTGGGTTAAACAGACCAATTCAGATGGAACTCAAAAGATATTTAAGAAAAGAAATTTTAAAGGCGATTTTTCCAAACTTCCGGAAGAAAATTTAAGAACAATGGATTGTATCGATTGCCATAACCGACCTTCGCATATTTATCATCCCTCAGATAAATCAGTTAACCTCTCTATGTCACTCGGTAGAATCGATGCAACTCTTCCTTATATCAAAAGTGTAGCAGTTAATGCGTTAGAGGAAAACTATTCAACTAAAGAAAATGCATTGGATAGTATTGGCTTTGCTATAAATGACTTCTATTATAAAAACTACCCTGTCGATTTCTGAAACAAACCAAGAAAATATTTCTCTCGCAATTGAAGAAGTTAAAAAAATTTACGATCGTAATTTTTTTCCAAGTATGAAAGTAAGCTGGAGAGGATTTCCTAATCATATCTCTCATTTATATGACTCAGGTTGTTTTCGCTGTCACGATGGAGAACATTTCACTGATGATGGAGAAATGATAAGAAGAGACTGCAACTTATGCCATACTATAATCTCCCAAACAACAAGTGATGGCAGAAATTTAGTATCAATGAATGGAATTGATTTTGTACATCCCGAAGATCTTGGAACCGATGTAAAAGATTTGATTTGTGTTGAATGTCATGCACGAAAGTAATCTCAGCTAAGTTAATTAGTTATTTCGCTTTTTAAAAATAATATTGCTATTATAAGACTAACGATTGTCTATCAGTTATTATTTATCAGTAGCAAATATACTGAAAGGTAACTTTAATGAACTTTCTCTGCTCTGAACATTCAATTAAATATTCGTATATAGTAAGCAATTCTGATGCTTTACTTCATCAATGCCGAGGGAGATTTATGATGAATAATCATTCCGAAAATTCAAACCAAAGTAATAAAAGCAAACGCCGTGACTTTTTAAATGTTCTCCTAGGCGGAGGTTTTATTGCATGGCTTGGCGCACTTTTCTTTCCTGTTTTCAAATACCTCGATCCTCCAAAAGTCGAAGAAGTAAAAGTATCAAATGTTAAAATTGGTGCTGTTGAAGATATGGAAAAAGATAGCGGAAAGATTATCAAGTTTGGTAACCGACCCGTCATTGTAATCAGGAAACCATCCGGTGAATACATTGCATTTGGTGGAGTGTGCACGCATTTAGATTGTATAGTTCAATATAGAAAGGATTATGGACAAATTTATTGCGCTTGTCATAATGGTAGATATGATTTAAACGGACGAGTTGCAAGTGGCCCCCCCCCTGCTCCTCTGACAAAGTTTGGTGTAACGATAAAAGACAATGAAGTAATAGTTTTTCAGGAGGAAACCTGATGGCACCAAATGAGAAAAAAAAGGGTAGTAAGATTTTTAATTGGCTTGATGAAAGATATAATCTATCCGGCTTAATTGAATTTGCAAAGAAGAAGTCTGTTCCAAAATTCCGCGAAACCATTTGGTACTACTTCGGTGGAATAGCCCTGCTTCTTTTCGTTGTCCAGGTTATTTCCGGAATATTGCTGCTGATGTATTACAAAGGAACTGAAGATCTTGCCTTTGAGAGTGTTCATTTCATTTCAACAAAAGTCAGCTTCGGATGGCTTATCCGTTCCGTACATAGCTGGTCTGCAAACTTAATGGTGCTTTCTGTGTTCATTCATATGTTTTCTGTTTATTTTCTTAAAGGATTTAGAAATCCGCGCGAGCTTACATGGTATACAGGTTTTGGTTTGTTGGCAATTTCAATGGCGTTTGGTTTCAGCGGTTACTTACTGCCCTGGAATGAACTTGCTTTTTTTGCAACTAAAGTTGGAACTGATATCGTCGGAGAAGTACCACTGATTGGTGAACCACTTTTGATTCTCTTAAGAGGTGGTGAAGATGTAACAGGTGCCACTCTTTCAAGATTTTTTGGTTTTCACGTTGCAATTTTCCCCGGAATATTCGTAGTTCTTCTAACACTTCATCTGCTTATGATCCAACGTCAGGGAATTGCAGAACCAGAGGACTATAAAAATCTTCCCGCAAACGAAAAGAAAACAATTCCTTTTTTTCCAAACTTCGCAATGCGTGAACTTCTGATTTGGTTAATTGTTATTAACATTCTTGCCATTCTTGCTGTATTCTTTCCCTGGGAATTAGGAACTAAAGCGGATCCGTTTTCATCGGCACCAATAGGAATCCGGCCTGAATGGTATTTCCTTTTCATGTTCCAGGTTTTCAAATTCCTTCCAGGTGAAATTCTATTTTTACCTGGTGAACTTGTAGGGATTTTGTTATTTGGTATTGGAATACTTCTTTGGGCAATAGTCCCTGTCTGGGATAGAAAAACTTCTAAAGGAGAAAAGAACACTTTACTGACCTACTTCGGAATTTTTGTGATAATATTCATCATTGTTTTTACCATTCTTGGTTATATATTGGATTAGGAGACAGATATGAAAAACAAAATAAAATATTTCTTGACCTCGGTTCTGTTTCTAATCCTGATCACAAACTATGTTAAGGGACAATCTGTTGATGAGTGCTTCAAATGTCACATCGATCTGGATGATGCAAAGGCAAATTTATATAAAACAGATATCCATTATTTAAAAGGAATTAGCTGTGCAAGTTGCCACGGCGGTGATGCATCTACTGATGATATGGATGTAGCAATGAGCAAGGAAAAAGGATTTATTGGTGTTCCATCAAAAGAAAACAGATACCAAGTATGTTCGAATTGTCATTCTGATGCAGATAAAATGAAAAGATTTGGCTCTAACCTTCCCATAGATCAATTTGAAAAACTAAAAATTTCTGTTCACTTTCAACCAAGCTACGATAACAAAGGACCGATGGCAGATTGTATAACCTGTCACAGTGTTCATAATATTAAAAGTGTGAAGGATCCAGCTTCAAAAGTATACCCAACAAAAATCACTTCATTGTGCGGCAGTTGCCATAGCAGTGCTGAATTCATGAAACTATATAATCCAGCTTTACCAATAGACCAGGTAGCAAAATATAGAACAAGTGTTCATGGTGGTTTAAATGCAAAAGGTGATCCAAACGCTGCTGAGTGTGCGAGTTGTCACGGTTCACATGAAATTCAACCTGTAAAAGATTCCCGTTCACTTGTGTATGCAACAAATATTCCTTCAGTCTGTGCTAACTGTCATAGTGATGTAAAATTAATGTCAAAGTATAAAATACCAACTGATCAGTACGAAAATTACGTTTCTAGTGTTCACGGAATTGCTCTACTCGAAAAAGGAGATTTAAGTTCTCCTTCTTGTAATGACTGTCATGGCAACCATGGCGCAGTTCCGCCAGGAGTTGAATCAATTTCAAAAGTTTGCGGAACCTGTCATGTTTTGAATATGGAATTGTTTGAACAAAGTCCTCACAAAAAAGCATTTGATGAAAACGATTTTCCTGAATGCGAAAGCTGTCACGGTAACCATCTTGTAAAACATGCTACAGATGCAATGGTAGGCACGCAAAAACCAGCGGTATGTGTTGAATGCCATAGTGCAGAAGATGACAACAAAGGTTTTATAGTTGCAGGCGAAATGAAACAATTAATCGACAGCTTAAAGACCAAAGACTCAGAAACAAAAATAATTCTTGATGAAGCCGGTCAAAAAGGAATGGATGTATCGGATGCAGATTTTTCACTTAAAGACGTAAGGCAGGTGCTTATTCAATCACGAACAACAATTCACGCTTTTAACCTGGACAAATTTAAAGAGCAGATTGGTGAAGGATTCACGATTGTAAACAAAGCTAAGATAAGCGGCGAAGAAGCTATAGATGAATTTTATTTTAGAAGAATCGGTCTTGGTATTTCGACTATTCTTGTAACATTATTGGTTATTGGTTTGTACATTAAACTTAAAAAAGTAGAAAAGAAATCTTAAAGAAATAATAAAGAGAATTAAAAGATGGACTCATCCCAGAATGATGTAACCGGAAAAGAAATCCTGCAGCATCTAAAATCAATTGAATCAAGAATTTCAAAACTTGAAACTTATCTTGATCTTCCTGCTGCTAAAACAGAAGAAGACATTGAAGAAGAACCAATCATCCGAAAGAAAAAATCTGAAACAGATGAAGAACTTGAATTACGGATCGGACAGTTTTGGTTTGCTAAATTAGGAATCTTTGTTTTTCTTGCAGGCTGGTTGATTGGTAACACACTTCCGTTTGAAGAAGTCAACCAGACATTAATTGTTGTAATTGGGTTCATTACCGGATTGGTTACTATTTTCGCCGGCATATTCTTTAAAGATAAATTCCCTCATATTTCCGGCTGGATCCTGGGAAGCGGATTTGCTATAATTTATATAGCTGCTCTTCGGATGCATTACTTCAGTCCTACGCCGTTAGTTACTGATATCATTCCGATCCTGGTAATAGTTTACATCGTTTCTTTTGCACTGATTTTATCAGGAATAAAATGGGGCTCAACTTATATAACTGCATTCGGTTTCGCTCTGGGTTATTCGTCTGCTTTAATTGGTGATTATTCGATATTGATATTTTTAACTATCACTTTACTTGCAATTCAGTCATCCTATCTTAAAACAAAACTTAACTGGAACGGACTTTTTAATTTTACAATTGTAACCGCTTACCTGGTCCACCTGATCTGGTTCATAAATAATCCTTTGGTTGGAAATCAATTAGAGCTACAAATTGATCAACCACTGAATTTAATTTTTATTCTCCTTTATGTAATAATATTTACAATAGCTTATTTCGCAAACTAAAGAGTATGATGAATCTTTACCAACAGCAATGAGCTTTTTAGTAAATACTTCAATGGGTTATGGTCTGTTTCTGTTGATAACTATTTTGTCTGCTCCGTCACTCGGTCAGGTTTATCATCTTTTAGCATCGATTATTTTCCTTGGATTTGCAATTCTGTTTTTCACAAAAAAGTCAAGCAAGGTAGCTACGTTCTATTATGCAATGACCGGGTATGCCGCATTAAGTATTGCAATTATTCTTCAGTTCGATATGCCCGATTTCTTTATGTGGCTATGCTTTCAAAGTTTACTTGTAGTTTCCACTGCAGTTTGGTTTAGATCCAAATTTATTATCGTAGCTAATTTTATCATTTTTATTATTAATCTTTCTTTCTTTCCTTAGTTCTGTCAGGAACCACAAGCGGCATTAGTATTAGCTGCGGAATTGTAGCGTTGTTAAGTGCACGAATTCTTAACTGGAAGAAAGACAAGCTTGAGCTTAAAACCGAACAAATGCGAAATGCATATCTGCTCACTGCCCTTTTAATTATTCCATATTCTCTGTACCAGTTGTTGCCGAGCGGTTTTGTAGCATTTAGCTGGATTGCTGTAGCTATCCTTTACTATATATTTAGTCTGATGCTAAAGAATGTAAAATACAGGTATATGTCTCTTGCAACATTTTTACTGACAGTTGTTTACGTTTTTGTTTTAGGAATTACGAGTGATGAGACAATCTTTAAGATATTATCATTCCTTGTGCTTGGTTCAGCACTGGTTATTATATCTGTTGTTTATACAAGAAATAGAAATAAATCGACAAAACAGAAAGAGACTGAAGGTTAAAATTATATTACAATTCGGTATAAGTAATAGTTAACTGGACCCTTTAAGGCAAAGGGGATTTATGTGAAAAATATCAGTGTTAAAGCAGAAACAATAGAACGTATAAATAATCTAATCGGAAAAGAAATAATAGTTTTCTTTGATGGTTTCGGTTATATAATTTCTATCAATGGAAATTTTGTTACTTTTTATAATACGGATGAACTAGCTGAAAGCATAAACGGAATCGACGAGGCAATCATTTTAACATCGAAGGAATATAAGAAACAAAATAATGCAAATTATACAGAAATAAGAAAAGGAATAGTCAAAGCTATTTATAACGTTACTACAATTCTTACATTTTCTAAATTAAAGCACATTTCATGTTAGACAAAGAATTGTAGATTTATTCATTGGACTAAAATCAAAAATATCTTGGAAATTATATTCAACATTATTCTCAAAAACTCAGTCTGGTTACAGCTCGTATTGCCTTAATGCTGATAAATACAATTTGTCAGAAGAAATTCCAAGTAATAATTTGATGTGTGGATTTTTGATCGAATTTGAAGATGGAAAATGTTTCCCTTTGTTTTCAAATCAAAATTCTATATTTATGATGGAAAATAAAAATACTACAACAGTTGAATTCGTAAAAGAATGGGATGACAATTACAAATTCAATAGAGAAAATTTCAGCTAACAACTGCTTCAACTTGACAAAAAGTACATTTTTGCTAGTTAACAAAATGTTATACCTATCCTAGACTACTACTCCTAAAATTCCTTCCCATATACTTTAGACATATTAAATTTTTCGAAGCCTTCTAATACTATCTCAATCCACTTAAGTTCCCAAAAATTTTAAGTAAAAATATTTCCCCTCTTCAAAGCCCAACTTCCGGGAACTTTTACCAACCAAGCAGAGTGAAAGCCTCAAATTTTACCTAATTTTCATCATCAATTTAGGAGAATCACAAGATGAAACAATCTATTATTTTCCTCATCAGTTTTTTTACCTCTTTTATCCTGTTTGGGGACAAAACCATATCCAGCGAAAAACCAAATACCAACACCGTTCAGCTTGCAATCCTGTTAGATACCAGCAACAGTATGGATGGCTTAATCGAGCAGACCAAAACCCAGTTATGGAAAATTGTAAACGAAATGGCTCGCTCTAAAAGAGAAAGCATGGCCATCAGTCTGTATGTGGCTTTGTATGAATATGGAAATGATGGTTTATCTGCAGACGAAGGATACGTAAGGTTAATCACTCCTTTGACTAATGATCTCGATAAAATTTCGGAGGAATTATTCAAGCTCAAAACAAATGGCGGCAGTGAGTACTGCGGGACTGTAATCTCCGAAGCAATAAAAGATCTTAAATGGACTAAAAACACAGATGAATACAAAGTTATTTTCATTGCGGGAAATGAACCTTTCACATCAAGGAAGTATAGATTATAAAGATGCGTGCAAAGCGGCTATCAGCAAAGGAATAATAATAAATACAATCTACTGCGGCAGCTACGATGAAGGCGTGCAAACAAACTGGAAAGATGGCGCTGACCTTGCTGATGGTTCATATATAAATATTGATCAGAACCAGGAAGTTGTTCATATAGCTACTCCGTTTGATGATGAACTTGTTCAGCTTGGGCAAAAATTAAATGAAACTTACATCGCTTATGGTTACGCAGGCGATGAATTGAAGAAGCGGCAGGCAGAACAGGATGCAAATGCAGGAAGCGTTGCGCCATCTGTCCTGGTCGAAAGGACTGTAACAAAATCTGGTAAACATTATAAGAATGAATCCTGGGATCTTGTTGATGCAGAAAAAGAAGGAGTTGAAATTGCAGATATCCCAAAAGACCAGTTACCCAAAGAAATGCAGAATATGACCACTGAAGAACAAAAAGCGTACGTTGATAAAAAAGCTAAAGAACGGGAAGAGTATCAGAATCAAATAAGTGAACTTGATAAACAAAGAAGAGATTACATAACACAAAAGTTAGCTGAAAATCCTGAAGAAAATACTCTCGATGCAGCGATGTTAAAAATCATTAGAGAACAGGCATCAGATAAAAATTATAAGTTTGAATAAAGGACACTCACCGCGCACTCTGCGCGGTTTAAACTCTGCGAGCTTTGCGGGAAACAAGGAGAGCAGTTCACGCAGAGAACGCAAAGATTCTTCGCAGAGATCGCAAAGATACTTAATCGAAACAACGAAAGATTAAAAATGAAAAAATTAAAATAATTCTTACAGAATCAGCCTTTTAATACTTCTTTCAGCATATTCCCTCTTTGCAGATGGCTTAATAATCATTCCCAGACCGCAACCGCTTCAATCTCCCTATCCGCTTGAAGTTGTTTACCATCACGTTGATATAAAGATAAATGGTAATATAGCAGAAACTTTTATCGATCAGGAATTTTTTAATCCATCTAACAATATGCTCGAAGGATATTACATTTTCCCAATTCCAAAAGATGCAGTCATTAACGAATTTGCATATGGAAATAAATGGAAAGATGGTTAATGCAGAATTACTTGATGCAACAAAAGCTCGACAAATTTATGAAGATATTGTGCGGCAAATCAAGGATCCTGCGTTACTTGATACACAGGTCAGGGAATTTTTAAGGTAAGAATCTTTCCTATTGAACCAAGAAGCAAAAAGAAAGTCAGCATCAGCTACCGCGAAGTTCTTAGCTCAGACAATGGAATGTATGAATATGTCTACCCACTGAACACAGAAAAGTTTTCGGCAAAACCAGTAAAAAGTATTAGTGTTAAAGTCGAACTTAAAACAAATAAAGAAATTAAGAACATCTACTCCCCTACTCATTCGGTTGAAGTTGTCAATAAAGATAATCACAGCGCTGTAATTTCATTTGAAGAAGAAAATACCAAACCGGATATTGACTTTAAGCTTTATTATAGCACAGATAATGATGATGTCGGCTTATCGCTTCTTACCTATAAATCAGGAAAAGACGATGGCTATTTCCTACTGACTGCTGCTCCTCATTTGAAATTAATGAAAATCAGATAGACGATAAAGATATAACTTTTGTGCTGGATGTTTCAGGAAGTATGGCTGGCGATAAACTCAAGCAAGCAAAGAAAGCCTTGTTATATTGTGTTGATAATCTGAATCGCGGAGACAGTTTTGATATCATCAGGTTTTCAACAGAAGCTTATTCACTGTTTGGTCAGATTGAATCGGCAAGTGAAAACAATATTAAAAAGGCAGAGAAGTTTATAAATGATTTTAAACCTGTTGGAGGTACAAACATTGAGGAAGCTTTAAACTTGCTTTGAAAGAAAAGGGAAACAGTAACCGCACACGATTTAATCGTCTTTATCACCGATGGCAAACCCACAATCGGGGAAACTACAGATGAAAATCTTCTGAAGAAAATAGAAAAGTTGAATAATGAAAATATCAGGATTTTCACTTTTGGAATTGGCAATGAAATTAACACTCACCTTCTCGATAAAATCACTGAGCAGACTAAGGCATTCCGAACTTACATCTCTGAAAACGAAGATATTGAAGTTAAGGTATCAAGCTTTTACGATAAAGTGCAGTCACCTATTTTAACAAATCTTTCTCTTTCATTTGGCGGTGGAATAAAAACAATTCAGACTTATCCTAAAAACTTGCCGGATCTGTTCAAAGGATCAGGCATAACAATTTTTGGAAGATATTCTGGAAGTGGAAGTTCGCTAATCACCCTGAATGGAACTTTAAAGGATGAAAGAAAGTCATTCGCACTTAATGCAGATTTTTCAAATGATAATGATGAATATGATTTCATTCCCCCTTTGTGGGCTTCAAGGAGAATTGGATTTTTACTTGACCAGATTCGATTGAATGGTGAAGACAAAGAGCTTGTTGATGAAATAACTCAGCTCGCACGGGAACACGGTATTGTAACTCCTTATACAAGTTACTTAATTATGGAAGATGAAGAAATTAGATTGAGAAGAAATGAACTTGTGGACGATTTCCAGACACTTCCACCTACACCTGAATTGAGAAGAGAAGTTGAAGGTGATTTTGATGCAATGAAACAAAAAAGCGGTGACAGAAGTATTACTGCAAGCGAAGAAGTCCAAGGACTTAACAATGCCGGTAATGTTCCAGAAACTAAACAAGGTTCAGGAAGAATGAATTACAAGGATAGCCAAGGGAACGAAATGAACCTTACTCAGCAGGTAAAAAATATTCAAGGAGAGCTGTCTACCAGAGCGGTAAGTTCTGGGTTGATTCAGAATTACAAAATCAAAAAGCTAAAAATCAAAAACGTATTCAGTTTAATTCTGATGAGTATTTCAAGTTGCTGAATGATAAACCAGAAACTTCACAGTTTCTTGCACTTGGGCAAAATGTTAGATTTTATTATGATAATACTTTTTATGAAATTTATGAATAAAATTCAATTTTTTAATTAATAGAAATCTTCTAATGACACCCTTAAAATTTTCATTTGATAGAAGAATGGGTTAAGGATTATAGGGGTTTATAGATAAAAGATGAAGTTAGGGAAATTTAAAAGTTCATTTGATTCATCCGGAATACCCTCCCTAAATCCAGTATTTTTTAAATGCTAGTATTGCGAGTGATTAAGAAGCAATCTTGAAAATTATTTTGAATCACTTCTCCCGCGGATACTAAATCGTGATGACATTAATCAAATATCATCTCTCCCCTTTTCATTATATTTACTTAAAATAATTTTAAAATTATGCCAGACATATCTTCCATCGTTCAAATAATTCAACTTAATGCTTGCACCGGGATTGATGATTTCCGCCTGCGGACTTCTTCTTCTCGGAATGAATAACAAATATTCATTGGTTGTAAACAGAATCCGACTGTTTAATGAAGAAAGAAGACGCTCACTTCGGAAACTTGATGATAAGGAATTTAGTCTGCAGGAAAATGTGCGATTTGAAAGCATAAGCAAGCAGCTTGAAAGACTTACATTCAGAGTTAGACTTGTAAGAAATGCAGTCTATCCTACACAATTGCTGTTGCTTTGTTTGTTCTTACTTCCTTATTGATTGGCTTTGGGTATTTGTTGGATATCACCAGGTTGAATAGTTTCATAACAATTCTTTTCTTGTTGGGAATGGTTTCTGTTTTGCTGGAGTTATATTCGCTTCCTACGAAACTTACAAAGGATACGAGATAGTAAAGTTTGAAGTTGAGAGTGAGGAATAACACATTCACTGTCATCACGAGCGATGCGAAGTGGACATCTAAATATAGATTGCTTCACTTCGTTCAGCAATGACAAACATTAGTATGAATTATTTCTTCGATTCATCCGGTGTTGGTGGAACAACTATTCTTTTTAGGTGGATTATTTTTCAATTCCTCCAATAAAACTTCAACTGCTTTTTCGAGTGAAGGATCTTCTCCTTTAGCAACCAAATCTGCACGATCAAGAACTTCGATATCAGGATAAACACCTTCATTCTCAACCGCCCAGTTTCCATCTGTATCCAAAAATCTAAACACCGGTATATTAATTAAACCACCATCCATCAATCCCGGATTGCCAGAGTAACCGATCAATCCACCCCAGGTTCTTGTTCCAATTAACTTTCCGAGATTCCTCTCTCTGAAGTAATAAGGGAATGCATCACCGCCGGAACTTGAATAGCCATTAATTAGACAAGCTTTTGGACCTTCAAGTACATAACCAGGTACAGGAACAGGTTCGATGTTGCGTCTCACCCAATAATTCAAAATTTTCCTGTCGAGAAGTTCAATCATTCTATCCGGAACAAGTCCACCGCCGTTATAACGGTCATCAATAATAATTGCATCTTTGTTTGTTTGCGGATAAAAATATTTGAAGAGTTCCCTGTTGCCTTCAAAAGCGGTATTGGGAATGTGGATGTAACCTATTCTTCCACCGGAAAGTTCATCCACCATTTTCATTCTTGATTCAACCCAATCCAGGTAGCGAAGGTTTGTTTCACTTTTTACCGGTTTTACTTTTTCTTCACGGGCTCCTTCGTTGGAAGGCTTATTATTTACGAGGAGTGTAACGATAACATCGGCTTTGTTCTCAAGATATTTGTACGGGTTTTCATCAGTTTTAACTTCCTGCCCATCAATAGCAATGATGTAGTCACCAACATTAACATTTACACTGTATTCAGTTAAAGGAGAACGAAAATCGGAATGCCAGTTTTCTCCCGGGAATATTTTTGTGATTTTATAATAACCTGATGGATCGGCTTCAAGTTCACAACCAAGCAGACCTCCTTCTTTTCTTTCGACTCGCTCAAAATCGCCCCAATTAACGTAGACGTGACCTGCATTCAATTCGCCGCCAAGCTCACCTAAAACATAATCAAGATCCATCCGTGTGGAAACAAAAGGAATTAACTGCCCGTATTTTTCTTTCATTTTATTCCAATCAACTCCGTGCATATTAGCATCATAGAACCAATCACGTAATATCCGCCAAGCATCAACATAAATTTCCGGCCACTCTTCCTTCGGAAATATTTTCATATCCAGTTTACTTAAGTCAAGTCTGCCATCGGTATTTTTTTGATTTTCTTTTATGTCTACAATTCCGTATTCACCACGCATTGCATAAATTATTTTCTTTCCATCTGCTGAAACAACATAATTTCCAACTCCATCAAGAACAGTAACTTCTTTTTCATCTTTAGCATTAAAATATTTCAACTTTGATCCGGCATCATCCCTGAAAATGTATAGCACACCATTTTCTGTTGGCTGTAAAGAATTATAATTACCAGATCCACCAGGCAGAACCGCGATTCTGTTATCAAAATTTTTGGGATCAATATTTACAATTACTTCATCGTTATCATTATTTTCTTTCTCACCATTGATTGATTCATCATTTATTTTTTCATCATCACTTTTAGGTTGGAACAAAGCTGGGATTGTGTTATTGAGTGCTGCAACATAAACTCTGGTTGGATTTGTATAAATATAATTAAACTCCCAGCTGCTGAACTTCAAATTAAAATCACGATTTGAAAAGAAGTAAAGATATTTTCCATCTCTGCTGAATACCGGATTAAACTCACTTGTAAAATCACTTGTAAGTTGAGAAGTCTCTTTTTTATCAAGTGAATAAACCCACACAGAACTCATTCTCGATTCACCAATTTTTGTATATGTCAGCCACTTACTATCGGGTGACCATTGGTAATCAGTTATATCACTATAATTGCTATGATCAACTTCAATTGTATTACCATTATTTACATCAACATACCATAGCTTCTCATTCTTATCTGAGAACACAAGCTTTTTACTATCAGGTGACCAGACCGGAGCAAACCTCCAGATAGTTCCGTTATCTGTAATTTGTTTTTCTTCCCCTTTACCGTCACTTGATTTCATAAAAAGTTCGTATTCACCTGTACTGATCTGAAAGATATGCAATCCATTTTCCATCCGGAGACCAAACGGGATCGATCTCTCTAATTCCCTGAGTTTGTGTTATGTTTACGATTTCTCCATTCTCAGCAGGAACTGTAAATACATCACCGCGTGCTTCAAGCAATGCTCTCTTACCGGTGGGAGAAATCTCAAACCAATTGACCTGGTGGCTAATGTTTTTTATGTAGGGAACCGTTCCGGGAAAATCCCCAAAAACTTTTATTGGTACTTTTTCATTTTTATTTGTTGATATATCATACTTATAAATGAATCCACCATTTTCATAAACAATATTATCTTCACCAGCACTTGGCCAGAGTACATCATAATTATCAAATGTTGTATTAGTTTTGGTTTGTTTTGACGAGAGATCATAGGAGTAGAGATTAAGAGTTCCGGTTCTATCAGAAGTAAAATAAATTTTATCACCAACCCACATTGGCTGGTTATCTGTTCCGATATAATCCGTGATTTTTTCTGTTGTATTATTTATTAAATCGTAAATCCATATATCCTGTGCACGACCGCCACGGTATCTTTTCCATGTTCTCCATTCACGATCAATTGGTGTGTAAACCATTTTAGTTCCATCAGGTGACAACATTCCACCACCGCCTTCAGGAATTTGCAATGGAGTTTCCAGTCCACCATCAATTGAAACAAGAAAATATTTTCCCATTCGTTCTCCCCACGGAAGACGATTTCCTCTGAACAAAACCTTTTTACCATCCGGAGTCCAGCCAAGAACCCGATTATCAAATCCACCTCGTGGTGGCATTACACCAACATCATTGTAATAAGTAAGCTGGGTTGGTGTTCCGCCTTCAACCGGAATGATATAAACCTGCCTGTTGCCTGAATATTCACCTGAGAATGCAATCCATTTACCATCGGGAGAAAATTTTGGAAAAAGTTCTATTCCTTTGTGTGAGGTTAATTGTCTTGCTGTTCCACCATTTGCATCAACAATCCAGATATCGCCAGCATAAACAAAAGCAATTTTATCTTTGCTGATATCGGGAAAACGTAGAAGTCTGGTTAATCCGTCATCCTGACTAAAACATATTAATTGAAAAAATAATAGCAAGAAAAATCGTGGTTAAATATCTCATTAGAACTCCGATTGGTTACAATATAATTTTCTTATTACAAATATTAATAATTTGAATAAGTGCTTGAAAAGAAATCACTTGATTGGATAGATTCTTGTACTAAAGGAAATATCGTTAAATGATTAAAGTTTACTTTCTACAAAATTTAAGATCTGATCTAATTTCTTTTGAGCTTTTACTTTTAAATCAGCACAGGTTTTTCTCATTTCAGCATTAAACTTTTCATCTTTTATATCTTTAAGATTTATGAGAACATTGTAAATTCCGCCAAGAACACCCGTGTAAGCACTCTGCGCTCCGACTCCTACATCTGTAATTGAATTTGGATTACCATTTTTTGCAACTGCTTCAGCAATTTCAATTGCACGGAAACTTTGCTTAGCAGTATTCAAAGGAACCATTACTGCCTGCTTCAATCCAGCCTGCATTGCTTCTTCTCTTGCTTTCTGTTCTTCTGCAGCTTTTATTCGGAAGTCTTCGAGCATCCATATAAGCATTGAATGCATTTGTATCATCATCAATAGCTTTAACAAGTGCAATTTTTAATTTCCTGACATTCTTCCGCAGCTTTATTCAGAATGTCATCAACCGCTTCACTGCCTCTTTTATTTGCAGTTAGATTGCTCACCATTGAAGAAAGTGAAACACCCAAAGCTCCAGCCAAAGCAGCAATTGAACCGCCGCCCGGTGCCGGAGATTCTCGGGAAACTTCATCAATAAAATCAGTTAACTTCATTTCAACTAATGCAGTATCAACATTTTTTGGTAAGCCGAGAACACGTTCTTCAATTTTAAATTCTGATACATCATTAAGTCCAAGTGATTGAACTGCTGTATTTAAAATATCTTTTATCGGGATGCCAACTGAACGATGCTGCATTCTTTAAATAAAATTTTCCTGTTTCAAGTAAAGCAGGATACGGAACCATTCCAACAATCTCACTTCCTGTTACAACCAAACCTCTTTCCATTGCAAGTCTTCTGGTTTCTTCCAAAACATGATGCATTGAAGTAACTTTATAATTAGTGAGATTAATAGAAATTTGTGCCCGATCATAATTTGGGACCATCCAGCCAATCGCTTTACAATGTTTAAATTTTCCCGGAACTTTTACTGATTGTCCCTCAGGTTTTTTAGGAATCAATTCCATTTAACTCAAGCAATTCGACGAGGTCATATTTATGTACTTCTTTGCAATGCTTAATTGTTTCATCAATACTTTTTCCAACAAACTGATCTTCATTTCCGCAAGGATAATTTCCTTTTTCATATTTCAGTATCTCAGTGGATTTATAATAGAATGGAGTATCAGTTAAAGCTCTTGCAGATCTTCCCTTTTCTCTTAGCTCAAATGCGATATCCGTTGCATGTAATGCTTCACGAGTATTTAAACTAATGTTGTAAGCAATAAGAAATTCTCTCACACCAATTACTGTTGCTCCAGCTTTTGCATTAAATTTTTGTGGACCGAAATCTGGTTTCCATTCTGGTTTTTTTAATTTTTCTTCGAGGGCTTCATATTCACCCTGACGAACTATTGCAAGATTTTCTCTTTCAGGTTTAGTTGCAGATTTTTCATAAAGATAAACCGGAATGCCTAATTCATCTCCAACTTTTTTTGCAACTTCTTTTGAAAGCTCAATACATTCTTCAGTTGTAACTCCGCTAACAGGAACAAAAGGACAAACATCCGTTGCGCCCATTCTGGGATGCGATCCTTTGTGCTTGCTCATATCAATTAATTCTGAAGCTTTTTTTATTGAGTTAAATGCAGCTGTTTTTACCGCTTCCGGTGATCCGATGAAAGTCACAACTGTTCGATTCATATCAAAACCAGGATCAACGTCAAGAAGTTTTGCTCCTTCTACTTTTTCAATTTCGTCGGTAATTTGTTTAATGATTTCTTTATTCTGTCCTTCAGAAAAATTCGGGACACATTCTATTAGTTTGTCTGACATTATTTTCTCTTTTCAATGATTTCGTTACTAAAAATGTATTTATTGGTATGAAAAATTAAAGGTATTGCATCAGAGAGGCAAGGTAATACAACTAATTTTAGATGCGAATCAATGATAATTGTTGAATGAACCTCACGTTCCTATTTTCTTCTCTCAAAACTCATCAAATAAATGTAGCCACTAAATACAAATAGCATTATTATTTGAATATACATTGGAGTTGATATTAATTCCCCACTCATCAATACTGAAGTTATCAATAAAAACTTTACCAGATAATAGAATATCTTGCTTGCAATGATGCTCAAAAAGATACCTAGAGTTTTGTTCGATAATTTTTCAGAAAGAAAGAAGAATAACCAAACATTAAGTAACAGTTCACCAGTAATTAATGAAGTCTTCATCAAATGATGGATGAGCAGAAATAAGCATAGAGAACAGAGGAAGAGTTAAAGCAATTAGGTAAGCGTTTTTCCTGCTTGTGTGAACAATTGCAAGAATCAGCATTATTCTCATTGGTTCTAGATAATAAACCGGAAAACCAAGCAAGTGTGAGACAGAGGGAACCAAATAGATTGCACATCAAAGCGATCAAATCAAAAACAACACTTTTAATTTTCGATGTTGAGAGCGGATGTACTGCTGTATTTTCCATTATTCTTCCCTATTTAAAATTTTCTACCTGCTAAAACTAATTATATTAACTTAAAGATTACACCCCTTCAATTTTACCTGTAATATTATTTATGGAATTAGTTATTTTTATTTGGATTAAAAATAATTTTCTCATTAAGCTGAGACTTATATGGATCGCAGAGATTTTATTAAAAAAAGTATCCAGGCAGGAATATTAATCGGGTCTGCCAGTTCGTTTGGAAAATATTCTAATCTGTTTGCCTCACACAACTTCACTTCCCTTAAATAATTATGACCTCGTTGCAATCAAAGGCGGTGAACCCGATGCTATGTTTGATAAAGCAATTGAGTCACTTGGTGGTATGAAATCATTCGTGAAAAAAGGACAGAAGGTTGTTGTGAAACCGAATATCGGATGGGATGTAACTCCGGAGCGAGCTGGAAATACAAACCCCGTTTTGGTTAAGCGAATTGTTCAGCATTGTTATGAAGCCGGTGCAAAAGAGGTTTATGTTTTTGACAACACTTGCGATGACTGGAAGAGATGTTATTCTAACAGCGGAATTGAAAGAGCTGTTAAGGATGCCGGTGGTAAAATGGTTTCAGGAGACAGTGAAAGATATTATCAGGAAGTTGAAGTTAATAAAGGGAAAAAACTTAAAGACACAAAAGTTCACGAATTGATTCTTGAATCGGATGTTTTCATCAATGTACCAATCCTAAAACACCATTCCTCAGCAGAGCTAACCATCTCAATGAAAAACCTGATGGGAAATGTGTGGGATAGAGGCTATTGGCACAGGAATGATCTTCATCAGTGTATTGCCGATTTTACTTCTTTCAGAAAACCCGATTTGAATATTGTTGATGCTTATTATGTTATGAAAAGAAATGGTCCGCGAGGTGTGTCAAAAGGCGATGTTGTTTTAATGAAGTCACAAATTATTTCATCTGATATTGTTGCTGCAGATGCTGCGGCTGCAAAATTATTCGGAACAGAGCCTGAGGAAATTTCTTACATCAAGCTTGCGGCTGAAATGAATCTGGGTAAAATGGATCTGTCGAATCTTAATATTAATAGAATAATATTGTAAAAAATGAATCTGGTGAAGTTAAAGAAGATCAGAGTTTATGTTGCTCTGTTTTTCTTTTTAATCACACTAATCGTATTTCTCGACATAATTCATTTAATCCCTGCAAAGATTACTCCCTATCTGCTTTACTTTCAGTTCGTTCCTTCGGCGGTTAAATATTTTAATCAATTTTCACTTTTAGCTACAGGCTTCATTGTAGTTCTTATATATAACTATTCTTTTTGGAAGAATATATTGTTCCAGTGTTTGTCCCTTGGGAACACTTCAGGATATTATTTCCAGAATCGCTATTTTTTTGAATAAGAATAAGTATTTCAGAATGTTGAATGATTTTAAGTTTTTGAAATACAGCATTCTTACGGTAACACTTGTTTCACTTTTCAGCGGAAGCTTGGTTTTATTAAATCTTCTTGATCCATTTAGCCTGTCAGGTAAAATTTTTTCGAATATCTTCAGACTTTTATTAATACCCGTAAATAATATTGCAGCACTTACACTTGAGCAATTTAATATTTATAAAATCTATCCGATTGAAGTAAAAGCATTAAGCTGGCTGGCAATACTTTTTTCGGGTTCAGTTTTATTGATCATTGGAATAATGTCATTCAGCAAAGGGAGATTATTCTGCAACACAATTTGTCCTGTTGGAACTTTTCTCGGATTGACTTCCAGGTTTTCTCTTTACAAAATAACGATTGATCAAAATGAATGTCATGCCTGCAGTATGTGTGAAACTGTTTGTAAAGCAGGTTGCATTGATAACGAGAATAAGAAAATTGATTTTGAAAGATGTGTTAGCTGCTTCAATTGTTTTACTGTTTGCCCATCAAACGGAATAGTTTATCAAAGATCAAGAATTTATTCCAGTGATAGTATAACTAAGCAACTTGATGGTGATAAAAGAAAATTTTTCACAAGACTTTTATTTGGAGTAGTTGGTCTATCTGAATTTTTAAGAGCACAGGTTAAAGTCATTCCAAAAAAAGACAGCACTATACCTGTGATCAAAAATGTTTATCCATCACCACCCGGTTCAGTAAATGTTGAACATTTTTACACCAATTGCACTGCGTGTCATTTATGTGTCACTGCTTGTCCGACACACGTTTTACAGCCATCGTTTCTTGAGCACGGAGTTTTCAATATTCTTCAGCCGTATCTGGATAACTCAGCAGCTTACTGTACTTTTGAATGTATTCGATGCACGGAAGTTTGTCCAACAGGAGCAATACTTCCATTAACCATTGACAAAAAGAAAAAACTTCAAATTGGTAAAACGAATTTTGTAAAAGAAAATTGTGTTGTTGAAACTGAAGGGACAGCTTGCGGTGCATGTTCGGAACACTGTCCAACCAAAGCAGTCATAATGATACCATATAAAAATAATTTAAAAATTCCTGAAGTCAGGAATGAATATTGTGTTGGCTGTGGTGCCTGCGAATATGCCTGTCCCACGAAACCTTACAAAGCGATATATGTTGAAGGGAATCCAATTCATTTAGATAGCGAAAGAAGCTCCTGAGGAAAGATTTGAACAGGAAGTAGATTACAAGGAAGAATTTCCTTTCTAATTTTCATCAACTACTAATTTCTCTAACTGAATATTCAGTAAGTTTAAACGACATAATTTCAATTATTTCTAATCAGTGCGCAGTATAAAATTTATTTCTAATAAAGATGATCAGTCGATTTCAAAAAAATTGTTTCAAGTATTAAGAGTAAAGGTCTCAGCAGACACAGCTAAAAAAATAAATGATAAATTACAATTCGAATCCAGATGCAAAATAACAGCAATAAATCTTGGATTCAGACAGAAGTTTTGCCAAAAGTTCACTTGTTATCAATCATGGGAAATATAAATTTAACTTCTACGGTGGCGGTGACAGAGGCGAAATATTATATCACGCTTTCTGGGATAAAATGTTTTTGGAGGAGTTAAATAAAATTAAAGATTTTGTCAAGAAAGGTGATACAGTTCTTGATGTGGGTGGTAATCTTGGTTTTTTTGTTCTGATTTTTAATGAACTTGTTGGCGATTCAGGGAAAAATATATTCGTTCGAGCCGTCAAAAAGACTGAATCAAAAATTAGCTTCTACTATTAAAATCAATAATCTCCAAAATGTTATCCTAGTAAACTTTGCTCTTGGTGAATCTGAAGGAAGTACAACTCTTGCATTACAATCCAAAACAGTCAGGTTTAAGTTCTATTGTAACAGATTTGGATAGTAACTCTACATCTGAGGAAATTAAAATAACTACTCTTGATAAGTTTTCTACAAATTTTTCTAGCAAAAGTTTCATTTATTAAGATTGATACTGAAGGATATGAGCCACAGGTATTAAGAGGTGCAAAAGAACTTATCATGAGAGATAAGCCAACAATCTACATTGAGTTGGGTGGAGATCACCAAAAATCTTCACTTGAAGCTTTACAAGTTCTAAAAGAATTAGATTATAACTGCGAAGCGGAGAATCTAGAATCTTAAAAATGTTCTGGCAGGTGTTAACTTTATCGCAACTCCCAAAAAATATTTCTGAATGATGATTAGTTAAAAAAAAGCCCCCTCATAATTTGAAGGGGCTGTTACTCAATTAACTATGTCATCTATCTTATTCGTTTAAATTCAATCCTTCTATTCATTCTTCTGTTATCAGGAGTATTATTTGGTACTCTCGGGAATTCTTCACCGTAACCTATAGCTATTATTCTGTCGGGTTCTATTCCATTACTTATTAACCAGAACCTCACTGAATCAGCCCTCTTCTGAGAAAGTGTCTGGTTCGAAGAAGCACTTCCAACATCATCTGTGTAGCCGGCTATCTCAACAATTATTTCAGAATATGTCTGCATCGTTTCGAGGGCTCCCTGCAGTACAACTGCAGATTCCGGAGTTATTTCGTATTTACCTGTTGCAAATGTAATACCTTCAAGTACAATTGGAACATCTATCAAGATAACATCATCATCAGGATCAAGCGGATTAGTACCTCTGTTAACTTCAATTAGGTCGCTAACACTACCAAGATCCGTATCAGGATTAAGCGGATCAGTTCTATACATATTTATTTCATCGCCGTCATTGAGTCCCTCACCATCTGAATCAGAATTCAAAGGATCGGTTTTATATAGATTGAATTCATCACCATCGGTTAATTTGTCAGCATCTGTATCTTCATTTAACGGATCTGTATTAACCTGATTTACTTCTACTCCGTCAGTAAGCTTATCCTGATCCGTGTCTCTATTTAAAGGATCTGTATTGTATTTAGAAATTTCATCACCATCAGAAAGCTCATCGCTATCTGTATCGGCTTTAACAGGATCAGTTTTATAAGATCGTACTTCTTCACCATCTTTTAGTCCGTCTCCATCAGTATCAGGATTGAGTGGAGCTGTAAAATATGTTTTAAATTCTTCACCATCACTAAGTTTATCGCCATCTGTATCAGGATTATTTGGGTCAGTTCCAATTTCTTTCTCCGTAGACTTTGTCAGACCATCACCATCTTTATCACTCGCCCCACTGCCATTTACAAAAATTAAACCTATACCAATCATATAATATCCATCGTAGCTTTGTTCGGAATTTGGATCATTCAGGTTATTGTATTTATTTAAATCATCAGATAGTGTAAAAGTATATCCGCCATTAAAATCAAGCAGAAGTGCATCAGATAAAGCAACTTCAAATCCTGCACCCACAGGAAAAATAGTTGTCCATCCTTCATCTTTACCATTGTTGAATGACTCGCTTGGAGGATCATCATTGTTAAAGTACATCGCACCAACTCCACCAAAGAAATAAGGATTCCATACATCCATTGTGAAGGGACTTAATATCACCCGCGCATCTAAAGGAATTATATACGTCCACCAATTATTATAAGCTGTATCTATACCAGCAAGTCTACCAAATCCACCACCAGCTTCCATTTCAATGACTTCTGTAAAAAATTCAAATCGTAAAAAGAGACGACCAAGACCAGAAAATTTGTATTGAGGATCAGAAGCTTGATTTTCTTTATCAAATTCTGTATCAGTTAGTATTCCATTTGCTTGAATGCCGAGCTTTAAGGTGTAATCATTAAATTGTGCAAATGAACTGGGCTGAACGAGAAATAAAAGCAGAAGGAGAACGAAAGAGAATTTAACTGTTAACTTACTATTCATTTTAACCACCATATGTTGTAAAAAATTATTTGGAATAAAGTTTTTATTCAAAAAGAAGATCACTGCTTGAAAACAATTAAAGTGCCAGCGAAAATGTGGGTTTTTTGTGCTTTTTGATTCAATTTGAGAAAAAAATTACCATAAGAATTGTAGATTGTAGTAGTCTTTTGCACGGAATGTAATAAAAAACCCTCTCAGAAAGAGAGGATTGTAAGATTTTCTGAAGATATTCAATATTTTAAGAGTCTTTCAAAGCTTGATGAATTTCCTATCCTTTAACAACTCCAAGTGGTCTTAGCTTAACAATTGGTTTAATTAAATCTAATTCTGATTGAATTACATCATCAATGTTTTTATAAGCAAGTGGTGATTCCCCAAGGTCAAACAGTTCACCTCCCTTTCTCTTCCTTCCGAACTTTTTAAGTTTACCCCATCTATCATAAACAACATCACCCATCGCTTCATCACATTCTTCTTTTGTCAAACTTCTGCAAGCGTCCATTCTTCCCATTTTTCTTCCTGCTCCGTGCGAGCACGATTTAAAAGATTCTTCGTTCCCTAGACCTTCAACAATATAAGATGAAGTTCCCATTGAACCTGGAATAATCCCTTTCTCACCTAACTTAGCTGAAGTAGCACCTTTTCGGTGAATCCAAACTGATTTATTGAAATGATTTTCTAAGGCAGCATAGTTATGGTGAATATTAGTTTCTTCTAGAAACTTTACTTCACCTATTGTATTGATAATTGCTTCCTTAAATGCTTTCATCATTAATCTCCTATTTTCCTTTGCATATTCCATCGCCAAATTCATATCTCTTATATAATTGTTTCCATCAACTGAGTCAGTTCTGAAAAATGCAAGATCCTTATCTGGGAGTTGAACATTGTAATTATCGTTTTCTTGTTGAGCCAGTTGATGATAGTAAGTTGCTATTCTGTTTCCAAGATTTCTTGAACCAGAATGAAGCATTAACCAAAGATACCCGTCTTGGGACTCTTGCATTTCAATGAAATGATTTCCTCCCCCAAGTGTACCAAGATTTCTAAATGCTAAAGTCCAGGTTGGTTTATCAATCCAATCAGGTAGTTTTGGATTATCATAGTCATCTATCTCTTCTCCGACTCCAATGCTTTTCAAGTAGGTTGGGAATCCATCCCAACTCTTTGGAGCTTTGTGTGCGTTTCCTTCCCCAACAGGCACGTGCGTTTTTATATCATCCAGAATATTTCTGATTATGGATTTATCATTTATATTATTCGCAATAAAATTAGTTTTTATTGCACCCATACCACATCCAATATCAACTCCAACAGCATTTGGTATGATTGCATTTTCTGTTGCAATAACTCCGCCAATCGGCATTCCGTAACCAACGTGTGCATCAGGCATTAAGGCTATGTGATTTAGCGTGACCGGGTGGTTAGCTAAATTTTTTGCCTGTTCGAGAGCACCTATTTCAATATCTTTACACCAGGATTTTATAGGTATTTTAATTGAGCTATCTTCTTTAATCCATTTCATAATAAATCTCCATTAATTTTCTTATTCAGTCTGTGTGGTAGGACTCGAACCTACATTTTCCCGGCTCCTAACCGGCACGGATAACCAGTTCCCGTCACACACAGATATAAGTTACAATAAAATTATATATTAATTATTATTCGTACCGTCAATGGGAATCGAACCCATGTTGACCAGATTGAAAGTCTGGCTTCCTATTCCATTTAGAAGATAACGGCATTTGCGTGACGTGTGGGATTTGAACCCCTATTCCTGATAGACAGTCAGGTGTGTTACCTTTACACTACACATCACATTGCGGAAGACAAAGGAATCGAACCTTCGTAACCCGGAAGAGGTTAAGTTGTTTAGCAGACAACCCCCACAAACCAACATTGGGCTATCTTCCATTAGTGGACATGAAGGGAATCGAACCCTTGACTTTCGGATGCAAACCGAATGCTTTCCCAATTAAGCTACAAGCCCGTTTGTACCATATAAAGGATTTGAACCTTCTGCTCCTGGATGTTACCAGGTGTTTAGCCAACTAAATAACCGCGGTATTTGCGGAAAGAGTAGGATTCGAACCCACACGCCCTTGAGGACAAACTGTTTTCAAAACAGTCTCCGCTACCCGGAATCTTTCGGATTATCTTTCCATGGTCCTACGGATTGGACTCGAACCAACTATCTTTCGTGTATCAGACGAACGCTTAGACCTGTTAAGCTTCCGTAGAATATTTGTCCCACCGATAGGATTTGAACCTATATCATTTCGGGTAAAAACCGAAAGCATTGCTCTGTTATGCTACGGTGGATTAGTGAGAGCCACAGGATTCGAACCCGCACGTAAGCTATTTTTGAAACAGCCACCTCTGCCAATTGGGTTACACTCTCGTCGTAGGAGTCATAGGATTCGAACCTATACTTTCACGGTCTTAAACCGTATGCCTCTGCCATTTGGGCTACACTCCCATAAGAACTCTCTGTAGGAATCGAACCTACATCAAACTGCTTAGAAGACAGTTGCATTATCCTTTATGCTAAGAGAGCGTTGGAATCGTTAAAAGGATTCGAACCTTAATCTCCCGGGTCGTAGCCGGACGTCTTATCCGTTAGACCATAACGATATTGAGCCAACGCAAGGATTCGAACCCTGTTCTTCGGTTTACAAGACCGATGCATCACCTTTAATGCTTCGAAGGCAATAGTACAAGTAGAAGGATTCGAACCTTCAAGCCCTTTAGGGCAGTAGTTTCTAAAACTACCGTGTATGCCAATTCCACCATACTTGCATGTCGGGTGTAAGCTAAGATTCGAACTTAGTCCGATTGGGTCACAGCCAATCATGCTGCCATTACAACACAAACACCATTTAAAGTGGCATGACCTGGGTTCGAACCAGGAACATCTTTCGAAGCCTGTTTTACAGACAGGTGACCTTCCACTTAGCCGTTCATGCCATTTAGTTCTACGGGTAGGAATTGCACCCACTATCTCCCGGATATAAGCCGGGTGCACATACTATTTATGCTTCCGTAGAGTAGCGGGTATTGGATTCGAACCAATGATCTTTAGCTTATGATACTAACGGGCTGCCACTGCCCTAACCCGCCAAATATTTTGTGGAAAGGGTAGGATTCGAACCCACGCAAACAACGGACTTCAACCGCTTGCTCTACCTGCTGAGCTACCTTTCCGTAATTGAAGTCTAGGTAGGATTTGAACCTACATCTTCGGGTTCAAAGCCCAATGTGTTAACCATTACACCACAAGACTATTGAGTCGGTAAAGGGATTTGAACCCTTACTTTAAGTTTGGAAGACTTATGTGCTAACTCCATTAAACACTACACCGACATAGCAAACCGTCAAGGAATCGAACCCTGTCCTATGAGTTTGGAATTCACTTGGTTACCCTAACCTACGGTTTATATATTGCTGAACAGGTAGGATTCGAACCTACATCCGTCCGGTTAACAGCCGGCAGCTCCACCATTGAGCTACTGTTCAATAAAATCTTAACTTGCATTCTTAGTCTCCAATGCTAATCCTCCACTGCTTCTCGTTAAGCTTGTGAACATTAATATTAATTCCTAAAAACTTTCTCACGATTTCGATGTTAGTTAATGTGTGCATACTCGGTTCACAAGTAATGAATCTTGCACCTCCGGATAGAGCCATTGGAATTACTAATTGATCAGCTAAGTACTTATATACCGGAATATCACAATTAATATATTCTGAGTAATCATTAATAGCATCGTGGCAAACTCTTTTCAGTGGATAATTTTTCTTCCCAAATCCAGTGAAGACTTCAGTTGAATTTTCATTCTCATCGATCAGCATAACCACATTTCCTGGTCCCGGCGAATCAACCAGCTCTGCAAAACAGTTATCTTCATTCCAATCAAGTTTATTTTGAATGATCTTCATTTCACTTTTACCAATATTTTCTGGAATGAGCGATGAATATGCTATCGCTTTTTTGCTAAGATGAATTCCTTTCCCAAGAATTTCAATTTGATTCAACTTACTAGCTGGTTTTATATTAACGGATATCCTTCCACCTCCTACGGGAAAGAACCCATATCTTTCAGTACTTATGCTAATTTCAGGTTCCATTTTTCTAATTTGCTTAAAGAACGAAAGCAAAAGAAAATCAAGTGGTGGAGAAAATTGATTGTGTGTACCACCGCAAAGAACAATGTTTGACTCACCGACTGCAAGCATCAGAACAGGCAGCAAAGTTTGTAGCACAAGAGTAGTGCTTCCTGCTGTCCCTATATCAAATTTGTAATTGCCGGATTTAACTTTGGCCGGATAAAACTCCAATTTCAAAGAACTAATTTCTGCTCCTCTTACAGCAGCATCACAAATTTCTGCAGCCGCTTTAACTGCGGTCAAATGTTGACGCATCAGACCAGGTTTTTTTCTTCCAGCTCTGATATTTTTAATTAATACAGGCTGTTGTAAGTACATTGATAAGGAAAGAGACGACCTTAGAATCTGGCCGCCCCCTTCTCCGAATGAACCATCTATTTCAATGAGCTTTTTCATTTTTTAAAGTAAGTTAACAATTTTATCAGTTAACCCCTTTTCACCAAGCATAATCTTCAGATTAGTTCTCGCTGTTATCTTTTCAAGAACTTCAAGCTCTTTAAGCTTCATAAGAGTAGGATTGCTCTCGAGCATTTTGGCAGTATTTGCCTGGTTTCTCATTGCAGCAGTCTCTTCTCTTCTTGAGATAAGATTTGCCTCTGCTTCTTTCTTAGCAAGGATAACTTTGTTCAAGATTTCCTTCATGTCACCAGGAAGAATAATGTCCCTGATTCCATGACTTAGAACCTCGATACCATACTTAAGCATTCTTGCAGCTAGTCTTTCCTCAAGCTCATTTGCTACAGAGTCTTTTTCAGCCAGGATGGCCTCAAGCTCTCTTGTTCCGATGACTTCTCTAGGTACAAGCTGAGCTTCTCTGTAAAGTGCCTGAGCGGAATCTTCAACCGTTGATACAGATTTGTATGCATCTACAATTCTGTAGTTTACAAGAGTATTCAATCTTAAAGAAACCTTATCAGCAGTCATAATTTCCTGTCCGGAAATATCGCTTGACTTAACTCTTAAATCGACCTGATAAAGTTTGACTTTGGAAACACCCTTCCAGAATGCATATCTGCCAGGTTTAAGATTACCTTTGAAGTCTCCATTTTCAAAGTACAAACCTATTTGGTTGTCTTCTACAATGAATTCATTTAATAGAGCTTTCATTGTCTCAAAATCCAGAATTATGTCAAGTTTTTCATGAACAAATTGTGGACTTTTAACATCGATCACCTCTACCAAAACTTCACGACCAATTTTCCAAAGAGCATAAATACCAGGGTTAAGAATTCTGTCAAATCTTCCGTCAATCCAAACGATTGCACGTTGATTATCTTTTAAGTCGATTACTTCTAATTCATCCTTATTGATTTTCTCAGACTTGATTATTGCTTCAAGTTCTTTGTGGACAAGCCATGGATTTTTAACTGAAACAATATCAAGATTCTCATCCTCAAAAGGATTTGAAAACCAGTATACACCTTCGCTCAGAATATCGACAAATTGTTTATCCATGAAATACAATCCTTTTTCGTGAGCGAGAATTCTTTTTCTTTTTAACATGGCTTACCTCCAGTTTAATTTAGTTAATTAATAAGGCTAGTTGAAGAAAGACAACTAACTCAGCACATTTCTTCTGCGGAGCGTCACTTAAGCAAATCAAAGTAGTACTGTGTTGAATAAAAACCGACTTTAACAATACAACTTTTAAAGAGCGGTATCCGCACGCTACATGGCAGAATGATAATGCTGTAATCCGATTTACTCCCCTTCATCTTCTCACTACTGAATAAATCATCCTTCCTCAAAAAGCCAATGAACAGGTCACCTTTACAGGGTGTTTGAGCGGGAATCGAACCCGCGACACATAGATTACTAGTCTATTGCTCTACCAACTGAGCTATCATTTGGCGCAGTATGAATATTCTCCTCAGATCCCGTAACCGGAACATTAAATAATAATTGAAAACTCAAATCAAATAATGCCGGCCGGTCAAACATCAAAACTGCACTATTAACTTTCCAATGAATGTGCCAATATTTACTAATATGTGTTAACTTATTGTATCCTAATTATTTACAGAATTATTGGACTTAAAGTCTTGCTGACCTCATCATTATTTACTATAATTGATTATAAAATTCTATAATTAAAGATAAAATATTATGAAAAATATTTTATTCAGCTTACTCGGTACAACTCTGGATAAAAGCTTCAAGGAGAACAGGTGGGAAAGATGGAGACCATCAGTGGCAATCTGCCAGCACGAAGATCTGATAATTGATAAATATCACCTACTTTACCCTTCAAATCATAATCGTCTTGCTGAAAGAGTTACAAGGGACATACAAATTGTTTCGCCTGAAACTGAGGTTATACTTCATCAAATTGATTTTAAAGATCCCTGGGATTTTGAGGAAGTGTACACTGGACTCCTTGATTTTCTGGAACATTTCGATTTCCATAAAGAAGAAGATCAATATCTTTTTAATATTACTACCGGAACACACGTTGCTCAAATCTGTATTTACCTGCTAACGGAATCCAGAAGATTTCCCGGCAATATCATACAAACTTCTCCAACACATCGCAATGCTACAGGAAATTATTCAATAATTAATTTAGATTTATCTAAGTATGATAAAATTGCAGCAAGATTTGCTAAGGAACTAAAGGATGATATTACTTTTTTAAAATCTGGAATCGAAACACAAAATAAAAATTTTAATGAGTTAATTGATCGGATAGAACTCGTTGCACTTCGAACAAAAGATCCGATATTACTTACAGGTCCGACTGGTGCTGGTAAATCATTTTTAGCAAGAAGAATTTTTGAACTCAAAAAGCAAAAAGCTTCTGTCAAAGGACAGTTCGTTGAGATAGACTGCGGTACTATTCGTGGTGATGCTGCAATGTCTGCTTTATTTGGTCATAAAAAAGGTGCGTTTACAGGAGCTGTAAGTGATAGACCCGGATTGCTCAGAACGGCAGACAAAGGAATTGTTTTTTTAGATGAAATCGGTGAGTTAGGACTTGATGAACAAGTTATGCTGCTTCGGGCAATTGAAGATAAAAAATTCTTTAGTGTGGGCGCTGATAAGGAAATCGGAAGCGATTTTCAATTGATTTGTGGTACGAACAGAAATCTCCAAAAAAGAGTTAAGGAAGGATTATTTCGGGAAGATTTACTAGCAAGAATTAATCTTTGGACTTTCAATCTTCCGGGATTAAAAGATCGTCCGGAGGACATCGAACCGAATCTGGAATACGAATTAAACCGATATGCAGAAAGAACTGGTGATGTTGTACGATTTAATAAAGAAACACGTGAAGCATTTCTTAAATTCGCCACATCCTCTGAATCAAAGTGGCTTGCAAATTTTAGAGATCTAAATGGTGCCATCATCAGATTGTGTACACTTGCTCTAGGTGGGAGAATAACATTGGATATTCTTGACGAAGAAATAAATAGGTTAAAATCTCTTTGGGACACAGATACTTATGAGAAGCAAAATTATATGATCGAAAACTTCAGACAGATCATTGATATTGATAAAATTGATTTGTTTGAACGGATACAATTGGAAGGTGTATTGGAGGTTTGCAGCAAAAGCAAATCACTTTCTGATGCAGGTAGAAAACTTTTCGCTATTTCAAGACTTTCAAAAGCATCATCAAATGACAGTGACAGACTAAAGAAGTTTCTTTCAAAGTATGGATTAACCTGGGATATAATTCAGAACATTTCAATCAATATCAATTCTGCTTAGAGTAATACTGAAGAAGTTTTTACATAATAAAATGTAAAATAACCTCATCTATTGTGATGGTTTTAAGAATTGCTGCATCGATTCGTACTGCCGACCGGCTGATTACTAATTTAAGATATTATCATAAGTAAGAAGAATTTTTGTGTGGCAGTTATTTTGTGATATAGAGTGTTCAATTCTGTCAACCTATTGAATTTTAACACTCTCACCCAATAATTTGATAGGGGCTTGAAAACAAGAACTTGTTTTGATCTTCTATTTCATCAATACCATTTTCTTCGTCTCAACAAATTCCCCTGCTTGTAATCTATAGAAATATACGCCGGAGGCGTATCCGCCTCTTGCGGAAATCCTTGCCGGTAGATGTGTTGCATCATACTCCACTTCATAACTTCCCGCAGGTTTTTCTTCGTTTACCAATTTGGCAACTTCTATTCCCAACATATTGTAGATAGAAATTGTAACAAAACCTGGTTTCGCTAATTGATATTTAATAACAGTTGTTGGATTAAAGGGATTAGGATAATTTTGTCCCAGATTATATGTATATAAATTGTCGTATTCATTTACAGAACTGGTTGATCCGGTCGTAAATCTGTATACCTGCGAAAACAATCCTTCATAATTTGCTGTTGCCCCTCTTACTCGCCAATATAATTTTTTATTTTCCTCAAGGCCGTTTACCGAATATGAAGTAGAATTAATGCCTGATTGGTTAACAACAAAGTTTAAAAAAGAACCAAAAGCCGATATTTGTAGTGTGTAAGAAACTGCACCGTTTAGAGGGGTCCATTCAAATGTAGGACTGGTTGAAACATTCACAGCACTATCCGGTGGTGAAATTAGAATAGGAACATCAATTCCTGTTGTAAAACTTCTAACCTCGGAAAAGCTGCTGATATTTCCACCATTGTTAGCTTGTACCCGCCAATAATATTTTATAAAACCAAGCTGCAAACCACCCACCCAATAATTAAGTGTTCCCACTACATCATCATACTCTATTGTTGTAAAGTTAGAATCAGTTGATAATTGGAATCTATATAGTACTGCAGAAGAAACCGGAGCCCATTGAAAGCTTTGTGTAAGCATTACACCTTCAATACCATCTTCGGGAGAGATAAGATCTGGTGCATCAGGAACACTGTCATTAACACCAAGATATGTAACAAACATTTCAATTTTTTGTACAGGTCGTTCTGTACCAGGGTACTACAGGTGAGTTAACAATATCATCTACCACCGTCATCCCCTCGTAAACTCTTCCATATGCTGTGTACTGCCCATTCAAACTTGAATTATTAGCAACATTTATAAAAAACTGTGAGGTTGCACTATTAATATCTGAATCCCTTGCAGCTCCCAGGATCCCACGTTCGTGATTTATATTTGTAAACTCGGCTGGGACAGTAGTCTGTGTTGGATCACCAAAACCCCATGTTGAAGGATCACCATGCCGAGAATTAGGGTCACCTCCCTGAATAACAAATCCAGGGACTACCCTGTGAAATGCTGTTGTATCATAAAATTGAATTGATACAAGACTATCAAAATTATGAACATGTAGAGGTGTAATTATTCTAAACAGTTCAACTTTAATATCCCCTATATAAGCACCCTCTCTTTCACACATCATGTTATATTGAGGCATTCCAGTTTGAGCAAATACATTTATGCTTAAGGACAAAACTAAAAGGGTTATTATAAATAATGGTTGTATATTTTTCATAGCTTCATCTCATTTATGATTCCTGCTCTAAATATAGCACGTACTGAATTGAGAATAAAGTTAACCGGAGAAAAGATTCATTAAGAATAATAGACTATCAGATCAGTATCCAACTAATGATATTTTTAATAAATACAATGAGCGATTTCTTCCTATCAAAATATTTCACTTCACACTAACAATAACCATATTTTATGATTTTTCTTTTCTCTGATACTATCTCCATAGACAAAACAATAATACTTTCTGAGAATATTAGGAATAAAAACAATGTTAACTATAAAGGCTGAATTGTATATTTGCAAAGCAGTTTACTGATGATTTACTGTTCTAGATTTTAATCTAATTATTGTGGAGTAAAAATGTTTGATTGGGATTGGAAAATTGAAAACCAAAATTACTTACAAAAAACAATCGAAAGATGCAGACGGCAGGAAATTACTCTTACCAACCTTCAATGAATTAAGGCAACCAGATAATATACCAGAATCCATTCAAAAGAAACTTGAGAAGATTGATCTACAAGAACTAAATCCTTTAAACTTATTCAGAATAAATTGGCGTAATGATCCGGTAAACGGACGTATTGGCGGAATCAATTATTTTGAAATTCCACATGAAATTACTGGGGTTAAACCTCGAATAATCGGACTCGTTGGAAAGTTTTTTCCAACAGGTGCTCATAAAGTTGGGGCAACTTACGGTTGTTTGGCTCCATATCTTGTAAGTGGTAAAATGAATCCTGAATATCATAAAGCTGTCTGGCCTTCCACTGGAAATTATTGCCGCGGCGGTTCATTTAATTCAGCATTGTTATCTGTGCACGCTGTTGCAATCCTTCCTGAAGAAATGAGCAAGGAACGATTTGATTGGCTTAAGGAAATTGGTGCGGAAGTTTATGCAACTCCCGGATGTGAAAGCAACGTAAAAGAAATTTATGATAAATGCCATGAACTCGAAGCAGAGAGCGATGAGTATCTTATCTTAAATCAGTTTGATCAGTTTGGCAATGCAGTTTGGCACTATGAAGTTACCGGATATACAATTGAAACTTTATTTAAACAAATTAAAAATGGGAATCAAAGATTAAGTGCTTATATAAGTGCAACCGGTTCTGCAGGAACTTTAGCTGCTGGTGATTATCTTCGTGAAAAATTTCCTTCTCTAAAAGTGTTGGCTTCAGAAGCTCTTCAATGCCCAACTTTATTACTAAATGGCTTTGGTGGACATAGAATTGAAGGAATTGGAGATAAGCATGTTCCGTGGATTCATAATGTAAAAAACACTGATGCTGTTGCAGCCATTGATGATGAGCAAACTTTGAGAATACTAAGATTGTTCAATGATCCCGAAGGCCACAAATGGTTAACTAAATTAGGTGTGACAAAGGAAGAAATAAATAAATTATCTTACTTGGGTATTTCATCTATTTGCAATTTGTTAAGTGCAATTAAATTATCTAAATATTTTGAGTACAACGAGGATGACGTCATCTTTACAGTTTTCACTGACTCAGTTGACCTTTATAATTCGAGACTGAATGAAATGAATAGTAGCTGGGGGAAATATTCTGAAAGACAGGCTGAGGTGGATTGGACAAGCATATTTAAATATCAGGGAACAGATAATTTTAAAGAATTATCTTACAATGAAAAGAAAGCCATTCATAATTTAAAATATTTTACCTGGGTAGAACAACAAGGTAAAAGTGTTGAGGAATTAAATGCTCAGTGGTACGATGAAAATTATTGGAAGGAAAGATTTTCTATCGTTCCCAAATGGGATGAGATGATTAAAGATTTTAATAGCCAGGTTGGATTGAAGGTTTAGAATATTTAGCTACAAAGATTTTAACTATGTCAGATAAACCATTAAAAATTCTTAAAAATGTTTTTATATCTACAAATGAAAACCAATTTAAAAGTTGTTGATATTCATTTTTCAGATCGAATCGAATAAAATAGTTGATAGAACTTCCAAAGAAATTGATTGGAAAGAAATTGACTCGATTGAAAAACGAAATAATATATATCAAGCAATTATCACATATGCGATTATCCTCCAAATGCAAAAATTTATGATGGAGAATTTCTTGTTCTGATTCCGGGTGGAATAGATTCGCACGTTCATTTTGATACTCCCGGATTTGAAGATAGAGATGATTTTGAACACGGATCTACTGCAGCTGCTTTTGGTGGAGTTACTACTGTAATTGATATGCCTTGCACTTCACTTCCACCTGTTACAAATAAAAATAATTTTGAGGTGAAGCTTAACGAAATTAAAAACAGAAGTCTTGTTGATTATTCTTTTTATGGTGGCGTTTGCGGAAATGATTTCGATAACAATCAAAATATTGAAGAACAAATAAATGATCTTTCTGAAAAAGGTGTTGCAGCATTTAAAACTTACCTGATTTCCGGAATGAACACATTTACTGATCTTGATGAAGATAGAATTCTGCAAACAGCAAAGTGGATAAAAAAAACTAGCAAGCCTATGGCTGTTCATGCTGAAGATAAAAAAATGATTGTCGAAAGAAGAACTCAATTGCAAAAGTGCAGGAAGAAATGATTGGCGGGCTTACTGTGCAGCCAGAGATGATAAAGCTGAAGCCAAAGCAATTAAACTGCTCATTGATATTGCAGAGAAAACGGAATGCCGGATACACATTGTTCATTTAAGTTCCAGGTTGGGACTGGATCTAATCCGGGAAGCTCAAAGCAATGGATTAAAAGTAACCTCAGAAACTTGTCCTCAATATTTGTTTTTTACACAGGAAGATTTCAATAACCCTAAAATATCTGCTTATCTAAAAACCGCTCCACCCGTCAAAAACAAAATTGATCGTGATGCGCTGTGGGAAGGATTGAAAGATGGAACTTTATCTTTTGTCGTAACAGATCATGCCGGATGTGATCCTAAAAAAGAAAAAACTTCAGAAAACTTCTGGGAAGTTTATGGAGGAATTCCTGGAGTTGAGCATCGTGTTCCTTTTCTATTCAGTGAAGGATTTTTAAAGAATAGACTGACATTATCTCAAACAATAAAATTATTATCGTCCAACGTTGCTGATTATTTCAATCTTAAAACAAAGGATATATTAAAAAAGGATTTGATGCTGACTTTACATTTATAAATCTTTGGGATAAGCAAATAATTAATTCGAAAGATATGCACAGCAAAGGCAAGTACACCCCTTTTGAAGGAATTACTTTTAACGCTGTTGTAAAGAAAACTTTTTTACGCGGAGAAATAATTATGAATCGTTCTGGAGAAGTGGAACAAGCAATTGGATACGGGAAATTTATTAAAGCTGGATCTTAGTGAATATTTCATAAAAATATATTATGAGCACAAATAAAAATCTAACAATCGCAAATGCCTGGATATGCCAGATATCAGGAGCAGAAAATTATTCCTGTGTTTGGAGATATAATAATTTCCGAAGGGCAAATTTCTGAAATTATTAAAAAAGATTTTAAAGATTTCATTTCAAATCCAAAGCAAAATCCTGATGCAGATAATTAATGCTGGCGGAAGAGTTGTAACTATTCCAATGATAAATTTTCATGATCACTTTTATTCCCGTTTGGCAAAGGGACTTCCTTTAAAAGGATCGATGGAAAATTTTGAAGAAATTCTTCAAAATCTCTGGTGGAAACTTGATCTTGCTCTTGATGAGGAAATGATACGCGCATCCGCTCAAATGGCTGCACTTGAATCAATTAGAAATGGTGTTACTTATATTTTTGATCATCATTCATCTCCAAAATCTGCAAATGGAAGTTTGGAAATAATTGCTGATGTTCTTCAGAGAATTCGGACTCCGTGGTGTTCTGTGCTTCGAAACAACTGATCGTAATGGAAAATCTCTTTCTGAAAATGGTATCTCAGAAAATGTAATTTTTTTCAGAAACTCAACCAACGCTGATTTGAAAGCTATGCTTGGACTTCATGCATCCTTTACATTGGATGATGAAACGCTTAAAAAGGCTTCTGAATTAGTAAAAGAACTTGGACTTGGAATTCATATTCATTTATGTGAAGATAAAGTTGATCGTAAGATAGTCTTAAACACTATAATAAATATCCGGTTGATAGATTGATTCAGTTTGGCTTACTGAATGATAAAAGTATTTTAGCACACGGAATTCATTTAACAGATGAGGACTATCAATCAATAGAAAATAGTGGAAGTGCTATAGTCTATAACGTGGATTCAAATCTTAATAACGCAGTTGGTCTGCCTGAATTTTCACGCACTCCACTTAATATTCCAATTCTTACCGGAACAGATGGAATGAATTCGAATCCTGCAAGAACTTTCAAACAGCTTTTCCTTTTTGCCAGACATCAGGGAATGACTTTTGAACAATCATTCAACTGGATTAAGAAAATTTATTTTGATCAACAAAATTTTATAAAAAAATATTTTTCTGATTTTCCAACTCTCAACATTAAAGATAGAGCTGATCTAATTATCTGGGATTACATTCCTCCAACTCCTATTATGAAAGAAAATTTCTGGGGACATTTTATTTACGGGTTTTGGATCGTCCAATTCACAGTGTTATTCAAAATGGAAATGTATTAATGAATAACTTTAGAATTTCTTTCGACGATTCAGAATATCAAAAAAATATTGTTGCTCAAGGAAACCGACTCTATAAAAAAATGTCAGAACTAAATTCGGATTAACAAAGGACTAACGAAATGGATCTTGCTAAAACTATATTACAAAAAGCAGAAGAATACAGCGGCTACACGGCAAACAATCTTTCAAAGTTGATAAAAATAAAATCTTTGAGTGGAGAAGAAGAAGAAGTTGCCAAAGCTCTTAAACAAATGATGGAAGAAGCCGGCTTTGATGAAGTAAAAATAGATGGACTTGGAAATGTCATTGGCAGAATTGGAAACGGAAAAAAAATTATTGCTATTGATGGTCATATCGATACTGTTGATTTGGGTAACGCAGAAGACTGGGAATTTCCTCCTTTGAGCGGAGAAATAAAAGATGGTTTTGTTCTTGGTAGAGGTTCTGTTGATCAGTCCGGTGGACCTGCAGCTTTAGTTACTGCAGGAAGAATTTTAAAAGAAATTGGTTTGCCTGATGATGTGACTGTTTATTTTACCGGAACAGTAATGGAAGAAGATTGTGATGGTCTTTGCTGGAATTACATTATTGAAGAAGATAAAATAAAACCGGATTGTGTAATTGTAACAGAGCCAACAAACTTAAATATTTATCGAGGACATCGTGGAAGAATGGAAATTGAGGTTTCATTTTATGGTTTGTCTTCACATGGTTCTGCTCCTGAAAGAGGAAAAAATGCAATTTATATGGCTTCAAAAGCTGCTCTTGAAATTGAAAAATTAAATGAAAAACTTAGCATGTTGATTCATTTCTTGGTAAAGGGATCAGTTACGATTTCTGAATTTGTTTCATCAAGTCCTTCATTTGTGCTGTTTCTGATTTTGCTAAAATTCATCTTGATAGAAGATTAACCTGGGGTGAAGATAAAGAACTTGCTCTTAACCAGGTAAAAGAAATTGTTAAAGGAATGAATGCAAAAGTAGAATTTCTTAATTATGATAAAACTCGTTATACTGGTTTAGAGTATGGAATGGAAAAATATTATCCTACCTGGAAAATTGAAGAAGATCATCCTGTTATTAAAAGCGGAGTAAAAACTTTTTCAGATCTTTTTAATGAAAAACCAAAAGTTGATAAGTGGACATTTTCTACAAATGGAGTAACCATAAATGGTATTCATAAAATTCCTGTGATTGGATTTGGTCCGGGTAACGAAGAACTTGCACATGCACCAAATGAAAAAGTTCCGATTGATCATTTGGTAAAAGCATCTGCATTTTATGCATATTTCTGTCACAATTTTTAATAACAATTTAATAATACTAGATTTTTAGAAAGCTCAATATATGGAATCAAAATTTAAAGGTAAACATTTTTTAACCTGTGAAGACTGGACAAAAGAAGAACTCGATACTGTTTTCAAAACATCATTCGAATTAAAAAAACAATTTCTAAATGAAGAACCGCATCTGCATCTTCCTCATAAAACTTTATTTATGATTTTCTTTGAGCAGTCAACCCGTACCAGAAATTCAATGGAAGCTGGAATGACACAGCTTGGCGGTCATGCACACGATTTAACTGCTGATAAAATGCAGTTATCACATGGAGAATCTGCAAAGGATACTGCAATTATTCTATCACGAATGGGACATGGAATTGCTTCAAGAAATTGTTTTTATGGAATTGGAAAAGATTATCTTAAAGAAATGTCTAAATATTCCAAAAGACCTGTTATGTCTTTACAGGATGATGTTTATCATCCATTTCAGGGTCTGGCTGATCTGATGACAATCTTTGAACACTTTGATAAAAATCCCAAAGGATTAAAAGTTACAATATCCTGGGCTTATGCTGATACTCATTCCAAACCTCTCTCTGTTCCGCAAACACAAATATTACTTTTTCCTCGTTATGGAATTGATGTAACAGTTGCACATCCAAAAGAATTTCCATTGAGTAAAAACATTGTTGATAAAGCAAAGCAAAATGCTGCAAGAGGGTGGAAGTTCAATTAAATTTACAAATGATATGGATGAAGCATTTGAAGGTGCTCATGTTGTAATTCCAAAAAACTGGGGCGGATTTGGTGCTTACAGTGTGCAGGATTATTTAGATAATGAAGATGAATGTAAAAAAGAAATGAAATCGAATTTGGAAAAATATAAATCCTGGATTTGCGACGAACAAAAAATAAAACTTGCTGATAAAAATGTTAAAGCTTATGCATGCTCTTCCTGCTGATAGAGGTCACGAAGTAACTGATGAGATTTTAGATAATGAAAATATTTCAATTGTTTTTGATGAAGCAGAAAACAGACTTCACACAGCAAAAGCCATTATGGCTTTAACAATGTAAAAGCTGAATAAACAAGAATGTCGAATTACATTTATAAATGTTCGAGTTGCCACAAAAAATTCAAGGCCGAAGAAATTGAATCAAATTTTATTTATCTCTGTCCATACTGCGGAAAAGCTGAAAAGAATAAACCTCTCGAAGGTGTTTTAACTATTGAATATGATTATGAAGAATTAAAAAAGAAATTATCAAGAGATAAATTTCTTAAAACTCACTCCCGGAAAATTCTGGCTGTATCCTGATTTGTGGCCTATCAATTTTCAAAACTTCAGTGAAGATCAATTAGTCAAACTTGCTTTACCTGAAGATCAACTTTAAAGAAGTATCAAATTGACGGAAGAGAATTATGGATTATGGATGATACTCGCAATCCAACTCTTTCCTATAAAGACAGAGCTTCTTCAGTTGTTGTACTAAAAGCATTGGAAATGGGAATTAATGAAATTGCCGCAGCATCCACAGGTAATGCAGGATCATCGTTGCAGGAATATGTGCACGACTTAGGATTAAAAGCCAGAATTTATGTGCCCAAAAATATTCCGGATGCAAAACGAATACAGATTGAAGCTTACGGTGCAAAATTAGAAATTGTTGATGGCGATTACGATAAAGCATTCGATGTTTGTCTTGAAGAATCTAAAAAAAATAATTGGTACAACAGAAATACTGCCTACAATCCTCTAACTATTGAAGGAAAAAAATCTGCAGCTTATGATATTTTTATTTCATCAAAGGGAAATATTCCGGATATTATTTTTATTCCTGTCGGAGATGGAGTAATCATCTCAGGTATTTATAAAGGATTTAAAGAATTACTTGCACTTGCTGGATTGATAAACTTCCAAAATTAATTGCTGTTCAATCAGCAGGGAGTGATGCTTTATGTCAGATATTTAATCACAGGTAAGTTTGAATATAAACCTGCTAACACAATTGCCGACAGTATTTCTGCAGGTGCGCCGCGTAATCTTTATATGGCTGCTAATGCCATTAAAGAAAGCAATGGTTTTGCAATTTCAGTTACTGATGAAGAAATATTATCAGCACAAAAAGAATTTAAAAAACAAACAGGAATTTTTTGCGAACCTTCTTCTGCCTCAGTTTATGCTGCTTATAAAAAATTAGTTGCAGAAGATAAAATCAGTCCATAAGAAAAAACTCTTATACTGATTACGGGAAATGGATTGAAAAATGTCAATGGATTAAGAAATTAGAGTGCTTATGTTCTCTTTCAGGACAATCGCTGCTGAGGTCTTATTTTTTCAATTATAAATTTTTCTACCGGAAATTTATAAGTTATCATTCTTGCATCTCCATTGTCCGATTTTTTTAAGTGGATAAGTAAGTGCTCCCCGGTTTCTTCCATAACCCAACTTCAAGTAAAATTTGAATGCTTCAAAATATTTTTCTTTCTCCTTGCTTACCCAGGGACCTGATGAACCGATATAATCAAAGTCTCCCCATTCTTCAGTAGTAGCAGGAAGTTTATACCCATTGTTCACAACTTCCTGTGTAATAGCTGAACCGGGATATGGTTTGAAATAAAAAATCGGAGTTTCAAATTTTGGACTCTGACTTCTTAGCTGCTTAATTACTTTAACTGTCTCTGCAACACTTTCTATCTGTTTCAGTTGGAAAACCAATAATAAATGGAAAAATAACTGAGATATCCAATTCCTTACATTTTTCAGCGCAAAAGAAAACCTGTGATAGCTTTATATCTTTTTTCATCCAATCTATCATTTCCTGTGAACCTGATTCAACACCAATCAGTAGTCTTCTTAATCCAGATTGTTTGCAAAGTTTCCATATTTCATCAGACATTCTCTCTCCCTGATCAGCTCTCATAGTAGCTGCCCACGAAATTTTAATCTTTCTGGAAATTAATTCACTTGCAAATTCTCCAATCCGCTCAGGGTAAGTAAAAAAAGTTTCATCCTGAAAGTTTAAATCTTTGAATCCGTATTTTTGATAATAGTATTCTAAATCATCAACCATTCTTATAGCAGGAACCGCAGTATATATTCTTTCGAAGACAAAAGGATCAGCACAGAATGCACATCTGAAATAGCAACCAGTTGAAGATATATAATCGAATTGTTTATTCCCTTTTTTCTCAAAATACTTTTCAACATTTATCAACTCATAATTTACTCTTCCAAAACTTTCCATCGCTGCCAATGGGCGTGGTGGATTTTGTATAATACTGTTATCATCCTTACGATATGAAATACCTTTTACATCATCTATCGAATTTCCTTCTGCTAACTTTTCAACTAGTTCCTTAAATGTTTCTTCGCCCTGTCCCTGCACGGTAATATCAATAAAAGAATTATCATTAATGGGTTGTGTTGGAAAAAGAGAAGTGTGCCATCCTCCCCAGATTACAGCTACATCAGGAGAGAGTTCCTTTACTTTCTGAGAAATATTTAAGGCATCCTTAATTGGAGCACCTGTTATTACAGTTACACCAAAACATATTGCGTCCTTGATGTGTTGCTTTATCACACCAATCACATTCTCTTCAATTCGTGCATCAATAATAATCACTTCATATTTATTTTGATCAATAGCAGAACCGATAGCCAATAATGCAAGTGGCATATCAAAGAAAACAGTTTTCGGATTATATAATATTATTTTTTTTCGTGAACTCATTTTTAGCTTTGTAAATACTTTATATATTTCAATCAAATATAATCTTCTTAGTGTAATATTTTGAGTAAAAAAAGAATTTATGGTATAGTAATATCTGCTGGTCTCTCGGGACGGATGGGGAAGTTTAAACCTTTGCTTACCTACAAAGGCAAATCTTTTATTCAGAATATCATTTTAAAGCTAAATTCAGTTTGTGATAAAATCATAATTGTTACTGGTTTTAATAAAGTTGAAGTTGAGGAATAATGTTAAAGCAGTTTAAATCTAAATTCTAAAATTGAATTTGTATTTAATTCGAAATTTGAAAAGGGAATGTTTACTTCATTGCAAACAGGATTAACCGCAGCAATAAATTCAGATTGGATTTTATATCATTTTGTGGATCAACCCGGATTGCCAAATAAGTTTTACCAGGAATTTATTAAACAAATTGATGATGAACATAACTGGATTCAGCCTCATTTAAAAAACAAAATGGTCATCCGATTTTAATTCATAAAACTTTATTTGATTTAATTATAAATGCATCTGCAGAAAGTAGTTTGAGGGATATTTCAAAAAACTCATGTTGTGAAAAAGAAATTTTGGGAATGTGATTTTGAAGAAATTTTTCAGGATATTGATACTGAAGAGGACTATGCTGATTTATAATGGAACACTGATTGATTAAGATTGATCATGATCAGCGCAGATCATAATTAATCATGAAAGATCTGCGTTCTATTTCTTTTTCGTTCTTTTCTTTATTGGCAATTGATAATATCGTGTTCCATCAAATTGGTAAAAAGCATTTGCAACAGCAGGTGCAGTTGGAACTAAACCAATTTCACCAACACCTTTTACACCATACGGTCCATGAGGATCTGGGACTTCAACACCAATCACTTCCATTTTGGGAGTTTCTTTTGCACGCAGGATACCGCACTTTCTTAGTTTTGTACTTTTTGGGACGCCATTTTCCATCTCTAAATCTTCTGATAAAGCATAACCCAATCCCATATGAATCGAACCTTCAATTTGTCCTTCAAATAAACCAGGATTAATTATTTTTCCGGCATCGTGTGCAGCATAAACTGTATCAATTTCTCCATCGTCATTTAATACCACAACTTGAGTTGCATAACTATATGAATAATGAGTAATAATTTCTTTTACATCATCTTCCGGTTTTGTTGTCCAGTCACAAACCCATTCGCCTGTATAAATATTGCCAGATAGTTCGTTAAATGATTTTGTTTTTAAATCTTCTTTTAATTCTAGTGACGCGTTTGCAATTGAATTTCCTATAATTGATGTAGCTCTTGAAGCTGTTGTCATTCCAGCTGTTGCTTCTTCTGTTGTATCAACTTTAACTTCAATTATTTCGGGATCAATCCCTGTTTCATGTGCAAGAAACTGAACTGCCATTGTGTTTACACCCTGTCCCATTTCTGTCCAGCCATGATGTAGAATAATTTTTTCTTCTGAAACAATTTCAATTTTTACTCTTCCTTCATCAGTCATTCCATTTCCAATTCCGGTATTTTTTATTCCGCATGCAATTCCGGCGAATTTTGCATTCTTAAAAATATCCTTAACCGCAACTAAAGTTTCTCTTACTCCACTGCCTCTATTAATTATTTGTCCCGTTGAAGTCATATCTCCTTCTGTAATCGCATTATCATATCTAAACTGCCAGCGATCAAATCCTCCCTTTTCACATAGATCATCAATACAACTTTCAATTGCAAACGTAACCTGATTAACACCAAATCCTCGCATTGCACCGCAAGGTAGATTATTTGTGTAAACAGCTTTACTAACAATATCAACATTTGGAACATAATAAGGACCGGTTGCATGACCAGCAGCTCTCTCAAGAACTTTCATTCCAACTGAAGCATAAGCACCGGTATCACCAAGTATGTCAGCTTTTAGAACAGTTAGTTTCCTTCTTTATTGCATCCCAAAGTATATTTCATTCTCATCGGATGACGCTTTGGATGCATTAAAATTGATTCATCTCTATTTAGTGTTACCTTAACGGGTTTTTGTAATATAAATGAATAAAGTGCAGCGTGTCCCTGAACTGATAAATCTTCTTTTCCCCCAAAACCACCGCCATTTGGAACAAGAATTACTCTTACTTTTTCTTCAGGCAGATTTAAAATTTTTGCAATTTGTTTTCTATCTTCATAAATACCTTGCCCTTGTGAAAATACTTCTATCCCATCATCATTTGTGTGAGCGATTGAACATTCCGGTTCCATATAACCATGTTCAATTCTTTGCGTGTGATACACTCCGGAGGAAATGTAATGCTGATTCCTTAATTGCTTGTTCTACATTTCCTCGATTAATTTTTGTTTCTGAAAGTAGATTTCCTTTGGAATGAATTTGTGGACTATCTTTATCCAATGCTTTCTCAGGATCCGTTAGTGGATCAAGAATTCATATTCAACTTTAATAAGTTTAACAGCTTCTCTTGCTATTATCTCACTTTCTGCAACTACACCTGCCAACACATCTCCTACATATCTTGTTTCTTCACCAACATCAATCATCAATGGCCAATCAGGAATTATCAAACCAGTATTTCTACTACCGGGAATATCTTTGGCAGTAAATACTTTTATCACTCCCGGATGATTTTCTGCACTTTTGTAATATTAATTGATAAAACTTTCGCTCTTGGATGATCACTGAATTTTAATGCACCGTAAAGCATACCTTGAATTTCATATCAGCTACATAAGGACTTTGCCCGAGCACCAGTTTATCAGCATCATACTTTGGATGTTTCTTTCCAATTTTTCCATCACTTTTTGGTTTGGGAATTTCTTTTTTTTCTCTAATTGCATCAGCTGCATATTCAATTGCATCAATAATTTTTTTGTAACCTGTACATCGGCATAGGTTTGGAGTTAACGCTTTCGCAATTTCTTCACGGTTAGGAGATGGATTGTTATCAATCAGAACTTTTGCCTGCATAACAATTCCAGGAATACAAAATCCACATTGCACTCCACCTTTTTCAACAAATGCATTTGCAATCACTCTCTTTTTATATTCATCTAATCCTTCAGTAGTCAGCACAATTCCACCATCAACTTTTTTCATCGGGATAGCACAGGAGAGAACTGCTTTACCATTTAACTCAACAGTGCAACATCCGCATGAAGCTTGAGGTGAGCAGCCATCTTTAGGAGAAATTATTCCTTCAATTTCACGAAGATAATTTAGAAGAAGTAATTCCGGATCACCATTGTAAGTTTTTGTATTTCCATTTAATGTAAAGTTCAATTTTAATTAAACTAAGAGTGTGTGATTATTTAAATTAATAAATAAATAATACATTTCAGAAGCATGGTTTAAGACAATTTCACTTAAAGTATTATTTTTAAAATTTAATTCAAGCAAATCAAAATTATTTTTATCGAAATTTACAATAACATTATTACTTTCATAAATCATTAAATCATTTTTTAATTATAAAGATTCAATTCCCGAATTACTTTTATACTTTATCTGATCACTAGAAATAAAATAACCATATTCTTCTTTGTTAAAGCTCTCCTCGGTTAAATAAAATCTAGGTTTTGTCTGGAAGGGCGAACCATTAGTCGGACAGAAAGTAACACAGTTGCCGCACTCATTACAAAAATCAGCAATATTTAATATTTGATTGTTTGTTTGATCTTAAAGTAATTGATCACTTCGAATTTTGTATCATTGCCATTGTTGTATACTTTATAAACAGGTATATTCATTTTATCTGATTCAAATGCAACGTTTGCAAAATTAGGACAAACCCCAATGCAAATGTTGCAAATATCATCACAATAAAGACAGCGCTCTGCTTCTTTAATTGCCTGTTCATCATGTAAGCACTGGATTTACCAGTTCAAAACTATTTCTTTCACTTAAATCAATTTCCGGCAGTTTAATTCCAAATTCTCGATTTGCTTGTTTCTTTTGAAATTCTGCAAGTGACAATTTGTTAGTTACCTCTATTTTTTTATGCGATATATTTTTAGATTTTTCAATAATTCTTTTAGCAGCATTTCTCCCATCACCAATTGCATTTATAAGTGAATCAGCTCCTCTCAAAACATCACCACCAGCAAAAACATTTTCAAATTGTGTTTCATAAGTATTAGTATTTACCTGTAATTTTCCTCCAGGAAGAAAATCCAGAACAATATCCTGTCCAATTGCAGTAATTATCGAATCAAATTTCATTTCAAATTCTGATTCTTTTACTGGAACTGGTCTTCTTCTTCCACTTTCATCTTCTTCTCCTAATTCCATTTTAATGCATTCAAGAGCAAGAACATTATCAGAATTCTTAGTAATTGAAACAGGTGAAGTTAATTCAATTAGTTTTACCCCTTCGTCAAGTAATGCTTTAATTTCATCTGATCCAACCGGCATTTCTTTTTTAGTTCTACGATAGATCATCGTTACATTTCCATTATCCGGAATAATTCTTTTTGCAGTTCTTGCAGCATCAACCGCAGAAAGACCACCTCCAATAATTGCAACTTGTTCCCAAGATTAAATATCTTCACCATTTCTTACTTTAAATAAAAACTATAGCTGATCATAATACACCATTGAAGTTCTTCACCTGGTAATTTTAAGTTTCTTACTATTCTTTGCACCAACCGCTATGTAAACAAAATCATTATTTGCTTTTAACTGATTAAATATTTCTTCATCCACATTTTGATTGTAATGTAATTTTAACTCCAACTGATTCAATTAAATCAATATCATTTTTAACTTGATCATCACTTAATCTGAAAGTGGGAATTGTTCCTGAAGCCATTCCGCCTGCAAACGATTTGCTTTCATAAACATTAACCTCAAAACCTTCTAGTGCTAGAAAATATGCACAAGATAAACCGGAAGGTCCTCCACCTATTACTGCAACTTTATAATCATTTTTTTCTTTGCCATTAGATCTAGTTTTTACATCAACATTTTCAGCAATGTATCTTTTTATTCCTCTTATCAATAATGGATTATCATAATTTATTTTTGTACATTTTGGTTGGCATAAATGATCGCAAACATTTCCGGTAATGTTTGGCTGCGGATTATCTTCAGTTACAACTTCATAAGCTTTTTTAAAATCACCATTTGATACGTAATACATATATTCCGGAACATTTTGATCAACTGCGCATGCTTCAATACAAGGAGCATGAATACAATCGTACTCAGTTAATTCGCGAGTAGTTTTAATATTTTCATATGGGAAATTACTTTTATGATAATATTTATTTTCAATTACAAGGTTTGCATATTCATTTAATTGTTAAGTCCTGCTTTACTTAATATTTTTTAATTCCATTACTTCTGTTAGAGATAAACTCATCAATACTGTTCGCATTCACTTTCGCAAAATGTTTCTTTAGTTCATCTAAGTATTGAAGTCAACCGTAAATAACCACCTGGTTTTAAAAGATCAGAACAAACTGTAATCGGTTTTAGATTGCAGGCGAGTGTATCCGCAAACATTAAATGCATCAACACCTGCAGAAAATGAAATATCAAGTTCACCATTAAAATCTTTCTGAAGTTTTTCTGCAAGATTTATTGTTATGGGATGAAGTGCTCTTCCGCTAGTGTAAACCATTTTTTCTTTTCCTGGAAGCCAATTAGTTGAATTCAAAGATTCAAGTGTGTTTGTAAGTTTTAATCCAAATTCAACATTGTTTTCATCAGCAAGTTTTGAAAGCGAATTTATCATACTTAAAGCTTCATGATATTTTAAATCATGTTCAAATGCTTCATCCGGAATTTTGATTTCGTAACCCAGTTTTTCATTTAGTAAATAACGAAGTTCTTCCGATCCTAAAAGAGTAGGATTAAGTTTGATTGCAGTATGTAAATGTCTTTCTTCAATTAAATATTTTCCAATTCTTTCAATTTCATCCGGAGGACAGCCGTGCATTGTTGATAAGGTAATATTATCAGAAAGACGCGAAGGAATTTTAATTTCATCTATAGCAGGATAAAGCGGCTTTAATGTTTTTATTTTTTCTTCAAGTTCCTGAGAACAATTATTCATCTTATCAAAAAACCATTGCACATTTTCATTCAATATGCCTTTAAGATCGTAACCAACACTTAAATTAAAAATAAATCCGGCCTCACTCATATCCCAGCCAAATTTATGTTTTAGCACATGAATTAGATCCATGCATTTAAATATTCATCATAAGAATCTTTAATTTTTAATTCCTGAGACCATTCACAATTGTATCCTTCATCCTCCATATCGATGCAAGGTTTTGTTACATCAATTTCATCCAGAGTCTGAACAGTTTTTAGTTCAATATACCTTGCACCACAAAGCCATGAAGCAATTATATTATGCGCAAGCTGGGTATGTGGTCCTGCTGCAACTCCAATTGGGGTTTCGAGAAGTTGTCCGTATCTACGCAACCGGAAAGGATCAGTTTTACCAGGAGTGAAAAGATTTTCTTTATATAGTCCGAAAATTCTTCCTGCTTTTCTTCATCTGTAATCCATTTGTAGAGTCGTTCAATCGGAATTCTATAAAATTTATCACTCATTAATTGTTCTTTACTTTAATAATTTCTGCTGCAATGCTTACCGCTATTTCTTCGGGACTTTCCGCTTCAATTTCTAAACCTATTGGTGTGTGTACTTTCTTAAAAAGTTTATTATCTATTCCTTCTTTACGTAAATTTCAAATATAGTTTTAATCTTTCTTTTGCTTCCCATCATTCCAATGTATTTAACATTTTTGTGTATAACTGATTTTAATGTATCCTTATCACCCGAATGCATTGGTGTAACAATTATTATGTATGATCTTTCGCTTTCAACTATCTTACTTCCGATTTCTTCATATTTGCATATCACTATTTCATCAGCAAACTTATTTTGTTCAATTGTAAACATCTCTTCACGATGATCGAAAACAACAACATAAAATCCAAGAGATTTCATTATCCGCGAAACTGCTAAACCAACATGACCGCCGCCGGCAATGTAAGCAATTAATGGTAGACCAATATGTTTCATTGTATTGCCAATCCTCATCTGAGTTATAGTTAAAAGTAATAGGCAGGTTTTCTTCCTTTGCAGATATTCAATTTTTCCGGGAGTAACTGAAAGCTTACCGTTTTCTTTTTTATTTAATGATGAAAGTATGTTCTCAATTATTGGAATATGTGATTTATCAAAAACACTAAAAATAATTGTCTGATATCCGCCGCAGATCAATCCGGATTTTTCGAATTTAGTTTTATCTGTATGATGAAGTTTTTTAATCAAATCTAGGTTCATTCCCGAAAAGAAGATCAAGTGAATACTCGATCATATCTTTTTCCATTATTCCACCGCCAATTGTACCAAACTGTTCCGCATCTTCAGTAATAACCATCTTAAATCCCTGTCTTCCGGGAGAAGAATTTGAGGATTCTGCAACAATAAGCAAGACACTTTTTTTATCTGAGGGATTGCCTTTAAAATAAATTTCCAGAGAGCTACTTCATTCATAATTTATTTGAAGGACTATACTAAAATCAAGAAATTACCGGGACATCAATTTTGCTGTAAAGATTCAGTAGTACTTTTTCAGGAGTTATAGGAGCATTAATCTCAAATTCCTTTTCAGGTCTGAATGCTTTCATTGCATTCAAGATTGCAAAGTAAGCACCTATACCGTACATCAATGGAGGCTCACCAATAGCTTTTGAGTTAAATGGTCCATATTGATTTTCAGAGTCTTCTAAAAAGTGTAACTTCAATTTCTTTTGGAGCAGCATAAATATCCGGAATTTTATAAGTTGACAAACTATTTGATAATAATTTTCCTTTGTTAGAATGAATCACTTCTTCAATGGTTAGCCAGCCAATTCCCTGTGCTATTCCTCCTTCAGCCTGACCAAGATCAATAACGGGATCCAGGCTTTTGCCAAAATCGTGAACAACTTTTACAGAATCAATTGTATAAATTCCACGTAAACAATCCAGAGTAACAGTTGTAATTCCAGTTCCATATACGTGATAAGCAAAGGGTCTGCCCTTGTTCGTTTCTCTATCAAAATGAATGTCAGGAGTTGCGTATGAAGCGTGTGATGAAAGACTTACTCTTTTTTTATAAGCTAATTTGATTAAATCATTCCAAACTAAGTTTGTCTTTTTTCCTTTGTTAAAGATAGTTTCATCTTTTAATTCCAAATCACTTTTGTCGGAAGACTTCAGTTCTTCTGCTGCAACTTTTAATAATCTATCAAGAATATTTTTACTTGCAAGGATTGCTGCATTTCCATTAAGATCAGCACCGCTGCTTGCTGCAGTTGCTGATGTATTTGCTACTCGTGTTGTGTTTGTTGTTTCAATTCTAATTCTATCTTTGGAAACAGAGAATGTTTTCGAAACAGCAATTTTAATTTTCTCATTTACACCTTGTCCCATTTCAACTGCTGCTGTACTAACTCCGATGCTGCCATCAGTGTAAACATGAACTAACGCACTTGCCTGATTGAGAAATGTATTTGTGAAAGATATCCCAAAACAAATTGGCATTAACGCAATACCTTTTTTGAATTGATAATTGTTTCTGTTGAAGTATTCTACATCACGTTTTAATTGTTTAACATCATATTTCTCTTCCGCTTTGATCCAGCATCTTTCAGCGTGACTATTTTCTACCGGCTGACCATAATAAAAAGAGTCTCCGTTTTTAAGCAAGTTCTTTCTCTGAATTTCAGAAGCATCAATTCCCATTTTTTCAGCAGCTTTATAAATAGCAGCTTCTATAACAAATTTCCCTTGCGGTCCACCAAAGCCTCTGAAAGCTGTATTTGGAGGCAAATTAGTTTTACAGCTAATTCCAGTTGTTTTTACATTTGGAATGTAATAGCTATTGGTTGCATGAAATAAAGTTCTGTCAAGTATTGCAGGGGAAAGGTCAGCAAATGCACCGGCATTTTGAAAATAAGTTGCTTCGAAAGCTAAAATTTTTCCTTCAGATGTTAAACCGATTTTATAGTCTGATGAATAAGGATGTCGCTTGCCTGTCATTCTGATATCGTCCATCCGATTGAGTACAAGTTTTACAGGTTTATCTAATTTATGTGCAGCAAGTGCAGACATTACAGCCCAGTGCGTTGCCTGATCTTCTTTACCACCAAATGCACCGCCTAATCTTAAAACATCAACTTCAATGTTATTCATTTCCACACCAAGAACTCTTGCAGCTACTTCTTTGCACTGCTGTTGGACTTTGAGTTGAAGAAATTAGTTTTATCTTTCCACCTTCTTCGGGAATTGCAACAGAACCCTGGGTCTCAAGATAAAGATGTTCCTGACCACCACTTTCAACTTTTCCTTCAACAACAACATCACATTTATCCCAGGCTTCATCCACATTTCCAAAAGAAAATATCCTTGGAGGCATTATCAACTTGCTTTTTCATATGCTTCACGAGGATCAAAAATAGCAGGTAGTTCTTTGTATTCGATTTTAATTTTGGTAGCTGCTTTTTTTGCAATCTCCAATGAATCTGCCACAACAATTCCAATTGGTTCACCAACAAAATGAACTTCATCTTCGGCAAAAAGAGTTTCGTCAGGAATTATTCCACCAACCTGATTAATACCCGGAATATCCTTTGAAGTGAAAATTGCCTTAACGCCGGGAATTAATTTTGCCTCTTCAATGTTGAAGTTTATAATTTTTCCATGAGCAATCTTCGAATCAAAAACAGCAGCATAAAGTGTTCCTTCTGGAACAACAATATCATCAATAAATTGTGACTCACCTCGAACATGTTTTTCGATATCAATTTTTCTCATATCAATGCTTCAACATTAATGAGTTCTGGAAAAAGTTCAATAAAATGAGCTTTGAATAATTGGTTCAGTAATAGCCGTTTATATTCTTCACTACCTCTTACATCACTAATTGGAAAGATCTCCGATTGAATGATTGGATGTGCATCAAGTATAGTATCTATAGTTACTTTTTTACCAAGCAAAAATTGGGATGTTTTTTCCAGGTAAAGCGGAATTGGAGAAACACCACCAGCAGAAATGTGAATTTCTGTAATAATATTATTATCTGTCTCAACATACATTGCTGAATTTACACTTGCTATATCAAGATGTGTACGCTTTGATACTTTTTCAAAATTAAAATGAGAATTTTTCGAAGGCAGTTTAAATTCAATGTGATCCAGATATTCATCATCAGTTTTATCTAACTGCTTGTAACCTTTGTAAAGATTTTTTAATAAAATCTTTCTCTGCTTATTTCCATTGCTCAATACTACTGAAGCATTTAACGCAAGGAAGAAAATTGTCATATCACCAATTGGTGAAGCATTAATAATGTTTCCACCAACAGTAGCACTATTCCTGATTGGCAAAGAAGCAATTAAATCAAAATATTTTTTTAAGTCGTGGAAAGTGAGTTTGAAATACCGGAGAATTATTTATTTCTTCAAAAGTAGTAGCTGCTCCGACACGACAAATATCCTCTTCAACTTGTATGTAAGAAAGATTTTTATTTTTTATAAAAATTATTTGCTGATCCAAAAGCTCATCAGGTTTTTGAACATATAAGTCCGTTCCGCCAGCAACAAAATATTTTGCACTTTTGTCGTGGTCATTAGATTTGCCTGTTTGTATTTTCTTTAATCGTTCAGTGATTCTTGAGAAATAATCCGGAAGAATATTATTTTTTATCAGTAATGAAATTTTATCCTGTTCGTTGTCATCAGTCGAATTAAACCTGTTCAGTACATTATTAACTGATCTCTTTATTGAAGTATAGCCAGTACAGCGACAGATATTTCCCGCGATTGAATTCAAAGCTTTATCAATTTCATAAATCTTATTATTTATAAGGTAACCGGTAAGCGACACTATAAAACCGGGAGTGCAGAAGCCACACTGAGAAGCACCCTCTTTTATGAACCCTGTTTGAATTTGAGTGAGATTGCTTGAATTTAATCCTTCAATTGTAACAATGTGCGTACTGTTAACATTTCCTAAAGGAAGCAGGCAGGAATTAACGGTTTGATATTCAAGTTTATCATTTTTCAGATTACCCTTTAAAACCGTACAAGCGCCGCAATCACCTTCTTTACATCCTTCTTTTGTTCCGGTTAAATACCTTTGCTTCCGGATAAAATCCAGAAGCACGATAGCAGGATCAGTCTTAGTCGAAACTAAGTCACTATTTAGTATTAAGGTAACTTCTTCAAGCATTTTATAAACAAGTGTTAATCTGAGACGTAATTTATTCAAAAATTATTTAAAGGGCATTAAAATGAATGGTTAGCTTAAAATGGATTAAATGTAAAGTCGTTCCAAAAAATGTCTACAATTTTTTTTATTATGAGTATTTATTGGATGGGAAAAATTAAAAAGCCTCATAACCATAATAGTTTCAAGGCTTTATATTAAAGAGCTGGTGAACGGATTCGAAC
>CAWDGX010000022.1:0-18830 GCA_963802005.1 uncultured Ignavibacteriaceae bacterium | reverse complement strand
CCATAAGCATCAAATCTTTTTCCAATGTCCTCTGAAAAAGCAAGCTTGGTACTTCCGTCAATAGTAATTCCGTTATCATCGTAAAAGAAAATCAACTTGCCAAGTTTTAGATGGCCTGCCAGTGATGCGGACTCATGAGAAATTCCCTCCATCAGATCACCATCACTGCAAATTCCATAAATGAAGTGATCGAGAATATTTACATCCTCCTTGTTAAAAAGTGATCCAAGATATTCCTGTGCAATTGCCATCCCGACAGCGTTGGAAAAACCTTGCCCGAGCGGACCGGTTGTCGTTTCAACACCGGGTGCTAGTCCAAATTCAGGATGACCCGGAGTTATACTATTCCATTGTCGGAATTGTTTTAAATCATAAAGTGAAATTTTATATCCACATAAATGAAGAACCGAATATAAAAGCATGCTTCCGTGACCAGCGGAGAGAATAAACCTATCTCGATTTTTCCAACTCGGATCTGCAGGATTGTGCTTCATATATTTTGTGTAAAGACGATAAGCAATCGGTGCACAGCCCATTGGCATTCCGGGATGACCGGAGTTTGCTTTCTGAATTGCATCAATTGCAAGGAAACGGATTGTGTTTATTGAAAGTTGATGTATATCTTTTTCCGGCATTAAAAACTCCAGCTTTTCGAATGTTTGTAAGGATAATGAAGGCGATTGAAACATAAAATCAAAAGGAATGATCTTCTCAGAACAACGAAAATGTGTTCAATCTTACATCAAAAATTACAGCTAATTTTGGGGAATAAAAAAAGCAGGACTAATCCTTTAAAAAAAATTTAAAGACGAATTTTCTGCTCTACTTCCTGAACTTCTTTATAAACTCTTCAACTTCCGGTAAGCCACCCTGGTAAATAAGATAACCATTGCTTGGTTCTCTTTCCGTAATTTCGCCGGCAATTGGTGTAAGCATTATTTCTTTTACTTTTTCAAGATCATCTGTTTGTCCCAAATGCCCAGCCAAGTTTTACATACGCAACTTCGGGAAGCATATTTGCAGCGGGAATAACTCCGAGTTCCATCATATCTCTTCCGGTATCGTAAACATACATTTGCACATAACCCCAAAGTGTTTGCACAGTCATATAAACAGCAACATTCTTTTCCTTTGCACGTTTGAGTGCGGGATACATTGGTTTGTTTACGTGTCCAAGTCCGGTTCCGGCAATTACAATTCCTCTGTAACCATTATCAACTAGCGAATCAATTATATCCGGTTGCATATTCGGATAGTAATAAACGATACTGACTTTTTCTTCAAACACAGGATTGATAATTACATCTTTGTCTCTTCTTCTTCGCTTGTAATCATTACGGATCGGAGTGATTTTTTCTCTGCTTACTGTTGCAATTGGAATATCACCGATAGTTCTGAAAGTTGAGCGATAACTCGAATGCATTTTTCTTACACGAGTTCCGCGATGAAGTAAGGCATACATATCAGATGTTGGACCAAACATACAAACCATTACTTCAGCAATATCACTTTCGGAAGCTGTTTTTACTGAATGAATTAAATTCAGTGCTGCATCAGATGATGGTCTGTCGCTGGAACGCTGCGAACCAACCATCACAATCGGTACGGGAGAATTCTGAACCATAAAAGATAATGCTGCCGCAGTATGATGCATAATATCTGTGCCATGACCAATCACAATTCCCTGAACACCTTTTTCAATTTCTTTTCCAATTGCTTCGGCTACTCCTTTCCAGTGATACGGACCGATGTTCTCGCTAAACTCACCATATAATTTTTCTGTTTCAAGATTGCAGTAATCTGCAAGTTCGGGAACTGAGCCATAAAGTTCACCCGGAGAGAAAGCAGGAATAACTGCACCTGTTCTGTAATCAAGTCTGCTTGCAATTGTTCCGCCGGTACCAAGTAGTTTTACTCTCGGTTTTTTAGGATCGTATGGAAATTCTTTTTCGGGAATTTTGTAGTGAGCTTCTTTTCTTCCGAAGAATTTTAATTGACTGAATTCTCTTTGCCGCAATTCCAATGTTGTAACCGACAGGAATTTTTAAAACAATATGAAATTCATCAGCCGTTTCTGATCTTGGAAGAATGAGACCTTTAAAATCTCCATCTGCTGTGCTTATTTCAACATCACTCCAAACAAGTGCATTGAATCTTTTTAAAGTTTCTAAAGCTTGCCCTTTGTAACCTTTGTAATCGTTATTATTTGACATTCTTTAAATCCTTCTTAAGACGACTAATTTTCTGCGAAACTTTTCTTGCACTTATTCTTCCGCGAAGCTTCTTCATTAATATCCCCATCATTATACTATCAGCACTTTCTTTTTTAACAAACTTCATCTTTTGCATTTGTTGTTCGGCAAGTAAAATTTCTTTTTCAAGATCTGTGTCACTAATTGGCTGCGGAATAATTTCCTCAACAAACATTCCAAGTTCAATACTCATCTTGAGAGCATTCAGAATAAAATCTGAAGTAAGTTTTCCATCAGCATACGATTTCAAAATTGATGATAGCATCTCATCGTTAATCAAATCTATCTTGAGATAGCTTTTCTTTAATCTTTTGGGATATTGAATCAGAACAACTGCTGCAATTGTTGGATTTATCTTCCACTCATTTACCGCTTTCTTAAAAAGTTCAGCATATTTTGAAATTGACAATTCATCAATTGTATCTGGCGGAATGTTTAGTTCTTTGTACCACGTCTGTCTTTTCCAGAATTGTTCCGGCAGCCAGGATTTTATTTCATTTCATTCTATCCTCTGCAATTCTTTTCGGTGGAAGATCTGTATCGGGATACATTCTGTCTGCACCGGGAAGAATTCTCTCAAATCCATTTGTGCCATCACTGAGAGCTTGCCTGGTTTCAGAAGGAATTCCCATTGTGGCTTCTTTTGCACGAATAATAATTTCATTAACGGCAGTTTGAATGTCGTCATCACTTGCCCATACAATTATCAGAGTATCGTCATCTGTTGCTTCAGTATGCTTTTTTACTTTTTGCCAATCTGATGAAGTGAGTGTATCTGTTCTGCTGTCGGAGTGAATCAGGTTTGGAATAGTTGTTAAACAGGCAATCACTCTCACACGATCAGAAATTTCTTTGGAGAAATAAGTATCTGGTTGAGTCTCCCATCGAAGTAAGTCTTTAAATCCTTTCAAAACAACGCAACTTATTTTTAATTTACTTTCAACAGCATTTTTCAGAGGAATGTAGTGAGGTTTTTTTATTACAGAAGTAATATCATAATCTTTTGCCTGAAATGTTTCAGGAGTGATTCCCCTTTTCTTCAACTCTTCTCTTAATCTTAAAAGATTCCACTGACGCATCGCTTCGTTGTGAGTGAGCAGCGGTATCATTGTAATCTTTGGAACGCCTTTAATTTCAACACGAGTTCCACCTTCAACACTAACGTTTACATCCTGTCTTGCTGCACCAATTCCTCTTCTAACTTTATGAGTGCTTCTTACAAGTTTTGCACAAATCCATCCAACTTCCGCAGCTTCCTGTGGTGTTCGCATATCGGGTCCGGTTACTGTTTCAATCAGCGGCATTCCGAGGCGATCGGTTAGATAAATTCTGTTGTGAGAATAATCAGAAACTTCTCTGCAGGAATCTTCTTCAATTGACATTTGAACAATTTTTACTTTTCTGTCTTTGTAAGGTATCCAGCCATCAACCGCATAAATTGCTGTTCTCTGAAAACCAGTTGGAATGCTTCCATCCAAATATTGTTTACGGGCGATGTGAAGTTCATCAACAAGTTTGCAGTTGTAGAGCATTCCTATTCCGAGAGCAATATCAAGAGCATCTTCGTTAATCAGAAAAGGAGGAGTGTCATCCATTTCATAAGTGCAGACTGTGTCCCTGTTAATTCTATAAATTATTTCTTTTTTTGTTTTGAACTCCATCAAAGCAGTGCCGTCATAAACACCTAACTCAGAGAGAGTAGGTCTCATATGTCTTAGTATTTCAGCATCATAATTATCGCTGTATATACCAGCAGGACAACGGCAAAATAATTTTTTTTCTGTAAATAGTTGTTGATGAATTTCGAGGCCGGATTTGAAACCAACCGTTGCGTAGTCAGCTTCGGTCATTTCTCCGAAAGGCTTAAAAACAAATTCTTTCATAAAATCTTTTCTGTTCAGCTGTCCACAAAAAAATATTCCCGGCAGAGGACAGCAATTAACCGTACAGGATGCCGGGAACAAGCAAACGACATAAAATATTGGGTGGGATTAATATGATATATCGCTTATTTCTATAATTTCTGCTTCTGGATCGTGCTCGTGCAGATAGCTTATAAATTCCGGATTAAAATATTTCTGATGAGTGCTTTCATATTTTCTCAGCCAATGCTCAACTTCTTCATGCGATAAAGAACTCTTCAAATAATTTAGTTTTTCTTTGTCATCAAAAATCCGGTAGTAGTATAATTTTTTTTTATTCATATTTCTTTTTTCCAGAATTTTTTCAGATACTCCTGATAATGATTCATCGGTTAAAGTCATAAAATAACCTCACTACAAAGTTAGAAAATTTTTCCGCCTTTTTTGAGAATATCTCGTGCAATAATACCTTTTTGTATTTCGTTTGTTCCTTCAAATATTCTGTTTATTCTTGAATCCCGGTAATAGCGTTCAATTGGAAGCTCCTGCGAATAGCCCATTCCACCATGTACCTGCACAGCACGGTCAGCAATTTCATCAAGTGCATCAGAACAATAAAGCTTAACCATTGCAGACTTTGTTGAAATATTTTTCTTCAGATCGTAATCGGTTGCTGTTCTATACACAATTGATTCCATATTAAAAATCATAGTTGCCATTTCTGCCAGCATAAACTGAACTGCCTGGAAAAAGCTTATAGGATGATCAAACTGTTTTCTTTCTTTCGCATAATTTGTTGAAAGCTCAAGAAGTTCTTTTGCCACACCAAGGCATGCAGCACCAAGTCCGAGTCTTCCTGCATCGAGAGTTTTCATTGCAATTAAAAATCCTCTGCCATCAACTCCTAATAAATTTTCTTTGGGAATGCGGACATTCTCAAAACTAAGTGCATTGGTTACGCTTCCTTTAATTCCCATTTTCTTTTCGGCAGGACCAACTTTGAAACCCGGTGTATCGGTTTCTACTATAAATGCGCTAATTCCTTTTTCAGTTCTTGCAAAAACAGAAAGTATTCCTGCTATGCCGCCGTTAGTTATCCAGAGTTTTTCTCCGTTAATTACCCATTCATCGCCTTCGAGATCAGCTTTTGTTTTTAGATGAAATGAATCAGAACCAGCCTGAGCTTCTGTTAAACAAAAAGCACCGATCTTTTCTCCGGCTGCAAGCTGAGTCAAATATTTTTTCTTTTGTTCTTCAGTTCCACCAAGGTAAATAGCATTTGAACCGATTGACTGATGCGCACCGATGAAAGTTGCAGTGGACATACAGCCTCGAGCAATTTCTTCCTGCATCAGGCAGTAACCAACTTCACCCATTCCCCCTCCGCCGTATTCTTCCGGAAAGGATATTCCAAGAAAACCAAGCTCGGCCATTTTCTTAATCAGGTCTTCAGGAATTTTTGCTTCCTGATCTATCTTTGCGGCTATTGGTTTTATCTCGTTGTTGGTGAAATCTTTCACCATTTCACGCAGCATTTGCTGCTCTTCGGAAAGTTTAAGCTCTAACATAGTTCCTTCGGGTTTATGGTTTTGGCTATGGGGGGCAAATAATATTCCATAAAGAGCAACTTATTAATGGAATGAAACAGGCAAAATCGGACTGTTTTCAAATAATTGTTTTCAATTAATGGAAAGTGCTTATAGCGATTTTCTTGGATGTGAGAAGGAGATAGCAACTAACATCCTGCCTGTATTAATGTCTGCATATCAGCTCCATTAATTACTTCTAAAAAGTGATTTGAAAACCAAATATTGGACTGTGAATAAATTCTTCGGGAACAGATGAGCTGCTACTTTCATTACTATTTTCAGATTTATGAATTTCAGGAATCAGATATCCTATTGCTGCACCAACAATATATCCAACAATTACATCGGTTGGAAAATGATTATGTGTGTTCACACGGGAGAATCCTGTTATTGCGGGAATCAATGCAGCGGCCGTCCACATCAAAGTTTTTGTGGTTTCGTTGGATATATATGCGGAATAAACTTTCGCTGTATAAAAAGTGTTTACAGCAGTCATTGAGGTATGACCCGAATAAAATGAATACCTGTGCATCAACATCAAGCTTTGGTTCAAGCAAACTATTTTTATCATAAACATAAGGTCTGCTCCTTAATGTTAATGCTTTAACTAATGCATTAATGCTCGTGTTGAGAAGCACCGCTTCGCCATACATCAATGCTACGGTTCCAAAGTCTTCTTTTGTATTATCATATGTTAGAAAAGTAAGGGGGAAAATAAAAGAACTATAAAGTAGAACATCGCCGAGAACATCACTTTGATATGGTCCAATTGCAATTCTGTCAAAGGCGTTAACGTCCTGCGGATTGAGTAAACTAATCTCATTAAGAGTAAGCGGATCGTTATTCATCATTACAATAATTGCCGAAACTCCTATTGCAGCACCGGTTGCTGAAATTATCACTTCTTTATCTGTGTCTACATTAAATGGTTCATCTGATGAGCTTTGTGAAAAGGATAAATTGCATAAATAGAATAATTGAAAAAGCAGAAATAGAAATGGTTCTGAGAAAATTCATCAGCAAGGTTAATAATGATAAATTGAACTGTTTTGTTTTAAGAAAAGTATAATTAATATCCGAAAGAAAAAAGAAGCGGCCGGCATAGATATTACCAGCCGCTCTAAGTAAATTTTAGTTAAAATGTATAACCAAAATTTATACCAGCATAACAATTGCGTGGTTCGCCTGCTTCATAAAATCTTCCATTTGATGAGTTGATATTGACAAATCCAACATACACTTGGTCAGAATATTATTCAACTCCACCTGATAATTAAGAATGATTAAATTTTCCAAAGACCATATCCAACCCAATGCCAGCATTCAAAATTGTGTAGTCATCTGTCTTATCTGAGTTTGCATCATCTACATACATCCCACTTACATATCTCACACTTCCACGAATAAAACCGGTAATTTGACGAGTTAAATTATTATTGTATGACGCTGCAGAATAAAATGTTATGCTCTGGTACACTTGGTGCATATATTACCAGCAAAATTTTCTTGAAGTTGTGTCAAGGTTTTCATCTATAGTCAATGCATTATATTCATCATATGCAAAGTTAGAATAAGTATATGATGCCTGTAAGATTTAATCCGCTCAATTACATCTACACTTGCACCAACTTCTACACCGTGTACGATTTGTTTTTGCCGCATTTCTGAAAAATACATCTCCGTAAACTTCGAACGGAATTATTTCATCTTCAATATAATGTTAAAAAATGTTGCTTCAAAACTTATATTTCTGAACATTCGCTCTTCGAAGTTTCTTATATTTCCCTTAATTCCTATTTCAAAGTTTTTTGATTTCTGAGGATTTAAATCGGGATTTAACTAAGACTACATGGTCTGAGCTTGTCTGGATAATTATCCATTTCATTTCCAGCCGGAGAATCGAAGCTAAATCCATAGGAAGTATATATGGCAACACTTGGTGTAAGCTTAAAATTCAAGCTGCCTTTGGAGTAAATGCTTCAAATCTTCTGAATGCACTTCTGCTACCGAGGAGCATATCTTGCTATTAACTTCATAGTAATCATATCTGTCCTGTTAGCAACAGATAAAATTTTTGACCATACAATTCGAGATATCGGAAAAATAAAATCCATTGTTTCCGATTGTTTCATCTGTAAGAGCAAGAAGCTGATCTCCTTTTTGTCCACCGATGTTATCATAGCCTTCAATTGGTCCTGTTTGATAGAGAAAATCACCACCAACAGAAAACTCATTATCCAGATTACGCAATTGTGTGTCTGTTAATGTATCTCAGCGAACTTCCCAAACCATAACGATTCATAATTCTATAATTGGAAGAAGTACGGTGGAAATATTTAATTGTGCCATAAGGAAGAATTTCTATCTCCTGATTATTATTCTTCCCAAATTCGGTGTTGAACTTTAGACCAAGTCGTCCTTTTGTAGTAATCCTTTTTGTATCTCTATCGACTTCTCTCTGATGCTGCCTGGTAAGGATCTTCTTCAAATTCCTCTTTGGTCAATGAACCTGGAAGCTTAATCAAACCATCAACAAAATATCCAAGTATCTGAAGGTTAGTTCCATCACCGGGAATAAGATCCACAACAGTGTTGAATATATTCCAGTAGTCCTGGCTGTGAGGTCTGAACCTTTATAATTGTGGTAGCTGTATGTTCCCAGCAATCCATATTTATCAGTTCTTACTCCAAACTTCAATCCCGTTTTGCCGCAAATCGAATGAGCCGAACTCGTTAAACTGATCACAAAGAATAAGGGAAATAAATATCATTTATGAAGTTTATTACACCACCAGGTGCATTTGTGTAAAGAGATGAAGAATTTCCTTTGACTACCTCAATACTGCCTACAGAATTAAAATCAATTGCTTCAATTCTTGTTTGGCCATCGGGTTCTGATTCCGGAATTCCGTCAAGTAGAATTCTCACTCCTCTTATTCCAGTATTTGATCTGCTTCCAAATCCTCTTATTGAAATCCTCACATCATGGTTTCCATAACGGGATTGTAGAAATAAACCGGGACATTCTCAAACACATCATCAACAGAAACTCTTTTCGCAAACTTATACTGGGTATTCTTAAGTCGAATTACCGGATATGGTATATCAATTATTTTCTTTTCTACTCTTGTTGCTGTAACAACAACATCATCAGTTTCGTAGCTGAGTGAATCAACTCTCGCCATTGAAGAATCACCTACTACCAGCACTTGTGCTTCCAGTGAATGCCAGCCTGACAAAACGAAGAAAAAAATAATTAAAGAAGAAATCGTTTTTAGTTTGAACATATTTCACCTTATTAATTACTCGATTAATTAGTTATAATAAAGAAAAACTAAGCTAATCGGGGAGGTGGTGAAGGTATATCTAAATTGAGGGATTGGTAAAAATCAGCACGCCAGTTGTTGAATGATAGTTCATAAACTAAAGCATTGCTGATTTGTTCTGTATTGAATGGTTCTGATAATAAAATATTAAAATGTTTTTATTTGAAGCGGACGTTGTTTGTCCTCTGAAGAGTTTTTATGGACTCTTTTTTCAAATTCCTCTTCCAGCTTTTTCTCTTTTGTATCATTGATACAATAAAAAAATAATTGCCTATCAGTCTCTTCCTTCTTAACAATATCGTACATATCTCCGTTGTATTTAAACTCGCGGGAATGTATCCACCTGAAATTGATTTTTCCTTCCTGAATATCCTTTTTATTAAAAATTAATAGCTCTATCATTTCTTCTTTTGATGGTTTGTTGGCCTGTTCCATTCCAAGATATTTATAATAGATTGAAAGAATCGGGTGAACAGCTAAAAATCCGAAAATGTTATAAATGAAAAGAGATAGGATCAATATGGAGGTTATTTTTTTCAAGATTCTAAAGCACAGATTATTAATTTTTTACAACCTGTTTCAGTTGCCATTTTAAAAAGGAATCAAAAACCTTGCTTTAAAATAACCAGTATTCTCTACAAAATCATAAGGGTTATATCACAAATATGATTTAAAACCGGTAAATAACTGATAATTTTGTAATGCTCGGGAAAACTCAATCCTAATTAACTATACAAACCAATCCTTTCAGGTATAGCCCTTCGGGAAAATTGAGAGAAACAGAATGGTCTGAAGACTGAGTAAGTTGTTTGATGATCTTAACTTCTCTTTCTGAATCAAGTGCAGCACCTGCAACAATCTTTTGAAACAATTCTGATGATATGTGTCCTGAACAGGAAAAAGTAAATAATATCCCTCCCGGGTTAAGCAGCTTGAGAGCAAGCAAATTAATATCTTTATAACCACGACTTGCTTTTTGAATTTGCGAGACAGACTCGGTAAACTTCGGAGGGTCAAGAATAATCAGATCAAATGTTTTTCGTTCATCCCGGAATTTTCGAAGAATTTCAAAAACATCTCCGTTGATGTTTTCAATTAAAGATGAATCAAGATTATTTATTTCAAAGTTTTTAGCAGACAGCTCTATTGCAGAAGATGAAGATTCAATCTGGATAATTTTTTCAGCACCCGAAGCAAGAGAATAAACAGAAAATCCACCGGTATATGAAAAACAATTCAGAATACTCTTCCCTTTTGAGAATTTTGAAACAAGTGCACGGTTATCTCTCTGGTCAAGATAGAAACCTGTTTTGTGTCCGTGCTTTATATCAACCAAAAACTTAAATCCATTTTCCTTCACTTCAATCAGATCATCGGGAACATTTCCTTTTAGCAAACCTTTTGCTGGTTGAAGCCCTTCCTTTGTTCTGACTTCAACATCAGATCTTTCAAAAATTCCAACGGGGCGAAAAACTTCATCAAGAATTTCAACTATTATTTCTTTATTAAATTCAGTTCCTGCAGACAGGAATTGGCAAACTAAATAATCAGAATAGCGATCAACTATTAGCCCGGGTAGTCCATCACTTTCAGCATTAACAATTCTATACATATTTGTTTGTGATGTATCGATGATCTGTTTTCTAAGTTGAAATGCAGCGAGAATTTTCCTTTTGAAAAAATCCGAATCAATTTTTTCATCAGGATTGAACGACCAGACTCTTACTCTGATTTGAGATGATGGCGAGAAGCTTCCAAAACCAATTGGGATTTTATTCGATGTGAATATCTGAACCGTCTGACCGTTTGAAGGATTCCCTTCAACTTTTTCTATCGCTCCGGAAAAGATCCAGGGATGTTTTCTTTTAATGAATGAGTCTGCAGATTTTTTTAGTGTGACAGATAGCATAAATAATCAAGCAGGAAGTTTGCCTAAAACACCCCACACCCACTTATGTGCACGATGAATAAAGGCTGATGGTTGCGCAAACATTAAAATACATTCATTTGAGACACAATCAATTCCATTCTCTTCGCAGAATTTAACAGCATCTTCTGACTGCGAACCCTGCTGTAACCATACCTTATTTATTCCTGCTTCTTTAGCTTCTCTCACAACTTTTTCTGTTTGTACTGGTGGAACATTTATAACAACCGCATCAACTTTTTCCGGAAGTGATAATAAATCGGGATAGCAGGTGTCCCCTTCAAAAACAGTAACGTGTGGATTAATGGGGAAGACCTGATAGCCTTTTTGTTTCAACTCTTTATAAATGGCATTGCCAAATTTTGTTTTCTTGCGGGAAACCCCGACCACTGCAATCTTTTTCTGTGCTAAAAAATCTTCAACAACTTTTTTAGAATTCACTTGTGACACTCCTTTAAGTGTTTATCTTAAATTACAATTCATTTATCCGGGAAACTTGTCCCCCTTTCCTCTTTTACCTTTGAGTGTTAAAATCTCCGAAGCTATTTCTTCAATTGGTTTGTTGGTTACATTTACAATTGCCCAACCAGGTTGGTTGCTGTAAATTTTCCTGGCATTCATCAGCTCCATTCTAACGTATTCAATATCATCATAATCACCGACAGCACCACCAAGATAATTTTGCCTTGCACGGCGCAACTCAGTAAGGGCACGTGCGTTTGTATCGAGACAAAAAACATTTGAAGCAAGTAACTTATGAACTATCGGCGGAACTTCCTGACCAATTACTATTGGAACATTGGCAACAAACCATCCTTTGAAAGCAAGATAAATGCTCAATGGTGTTTTGAAAGTCCTTGAAACACCAAGTAAAACAATCTCTGCTTTTTTTAATTCGTTAACACGTTGCCCGTCATCGTGATGAAATGCAAACTCCATTGTTTCAATTCTTCTGAAATAAGCTTTGTTAAGCTGTCCGAATAATCCTGGTTTTTCAGCAGGTGAGACTGAAAATTCTTCAGAGAGTTGTCCTAAAAGTCCACCCATTAAATCAATAGTATCAACATTTTGTTTTCTACCTCCCCGCAGCATAACTTCTCTTAGTTTATCAGTAACTAAAGTGTGAACAATAAATCCACCTGTTTGTTTCGCTTCCCGAATAACGTGAGCCACTTTTTGCTCACTTCTCACTTTAGGTTTCCTAATCAGATTAACTTTTACTTCGGGGAATTGAATTAGTGCTGCGTGGAGAGCTTGTTCAGCAGTTCTTCCGGTACCATCAGAAACAATATATATATTATATTCTTTCTTTCTAGTTTTCATGATAGCAAAATGATTGAAATTCTTAAGCCCCAACTTAAAACTTATAGAAGACTAAGACAAAGAAAGAAATGGAATTAGAGAAATTTCATTATTGAGGAGTAAACCATATCGACCGTCAGCTCTTTAATGCACTTGAACTTCATATCAGTTCTGTTACATATGAGAGGTTTTGGTGAATAGAAAAAACAGGGCGAGCAATCAAGATTAAGTGAAACGATTTGATGCTCAGTTTTCCAGGGATAGATATAGTTTTGATTTGTGGGACCAATTATCGCAACAACCTTTAAACCAAGAGCTGCGGCAATATGCATCTGGCTTGAATCATTTGTTACAAACACATTACAACGATTCATTATGGCTGCACTTCTTGTTAAGACTTTCCGCATTAACAACATTCACTTTATCTGAATTGATTAGCGAACTAATTTGTTCCTTGAGTTCCTTCTCTTCGGGTCCGCCAAACATTAATATTCTTGCTTTGTGATCTTTAATTAATTTTTTACCAAGCTCAGCAAATTTTTCAGGTTCCCATCTTCGCTTAATATGATTCTTTAAAGTTGCACAGCCGGGATGAAAACCAATCACAAGTTCATTCTCTTCAATCCCAATTTCTTTCAAATAATTTGAAGCTGACTTTTTTTCTTGTTCAGAGATTGTGAATTCAAGCGGCGGTTCTTCATTAAGCTTTTTACCAATCAGTGCTTCACATAATTTTATATTGGTTTGAACATTATGAACTTTATCATTTTCCAGAACTCTAACATTATTCAGAAAACCAAAACAACTTTTATCTTTTCGCAAGTAAACAGCTCCCACTCTTTGTTTGGCACCAATGATAAAGCTGATAAGGTTATATTCTTTTCTGTTTGAAGGATATACGTTTATAGAAGCATCATACTTCTTTCTCAACTGCAGAAGGAATTTAAAGGATTTAATCGCTCCTTCTTCAATAAAATTAAAATGAATGATTTTACTAATATTAGGATTGGAAGAATAAATTTCCTGAGCCCCTTTATACATTACCAGTGCATCAATTTCCGTGTTGGGCAGATTTTTTCTAAGAAGTTTGAGTGCGGGAGTAAACATCAAAGCATCTCCAATACCGGAGAGTGCAATTACTAATATTTTCATATTGAAAATTTACAAAAAAAAGTCCGGCATTTGCCGGACCAATCAATTGATAAATTTATTTTTTAATTTCTCGAAGTATCTTTGGGCTGAGTCATCTGCTGGTATTTTTCAATATTCGATTTAACTGTCGGGTCATTCGGGAACATGTTTTCAAGCCTTTGCCACAAATCAAGAAGTTTATCATATTGTTCTGAGCCCTCATATATCTCGATAAGTAACCTATAAGGATTGTAGTAAGACTGAACATCATCCGGATTAAGTTCAAGATCTGCCCAGGCTCTTGCTTCCACATCGGCAGAAATCTCAGAGAATTTTTCTGTATCACCAGCATATAGGTAAAGATTAGCAACCTCGAACAACAGACCATTATCCATACCTAAAACATTATAAGGAAGCTTTTCGTTCATATCATTTAAGGTGGTGATAAGACTTTGGTTGTCTCCAACACTTCTGTAATACACAGCCAACCTCATAAAAGCATTTCTGTAATTTTGAACCATTCGTGTATGATTATCATCAAAGAAAATTGTCGGGTCATCCAAACCAGTAAACCGGAATCCTGGCAGATAATTTTTACTGGCTACAGTGTTTCCTTTTAACTGTGCATTTACTACTCCTTCATTGATGAATTCGCTGCCGGGTTTTCGTTTCTCGGGAACAAGTCTGAAAGTCATTCCTTCCATCTTCAAATAATCCTGCAAACCAATCTTACTGTCATCGGAACAAGTTACTGCAAAAGAGATTGGTCTCTCCCAGTTGTTTGCTTCCACTATTTCCCTGACAATAATATCCTGAACACGAATTGCTTTAATATCACCGAAGGTTAATGTGTTTGGCATTTTCCATGTTAACTTTCCTGAACTAAGTAAGGATGTATCTTTGATTGCATATTCATCAATAATTTCTTGTCGTCCCTCGGCACCTGTAAATTTGGGAGTGGCAATAGTTATGTCTGTTGGTGCCCATTGTGTGGGTCTTAAATCTGTTGGATTTATTCTCGCATCCGGAATCCTAATTTTGACTGTGCCAACACCATACGGATCGTTATTCTTCAACTGTCTGACATACCAATCTGTATTTAATAGACTGAGATTAACAATTTTAACATCTCTTCTTACTCCTTCCACATCCTGTAAATACCAGAGTGGAAAAGTATCGTTATCACCATTTGTAAATAATATGCCGTTTGGAGGAGTGCTTTGTAAAATATTATATGAATAATCCCACGGAACCCAATTTCTTGAACGATCGTGTGTGAAGTAATTTGCCTGAAGCATTTTTACGGGAATAAGAATAAAAGTAAATATCAAAACTCCGAAAACGGCTGCAGTTCCGTAAGACTTCTTTTTGATGTGCTTCTGAACCAGATCAACTAAACCACGTACCCCAATTGCAATCCAAATCGAGAAGACAAAAAACGCCCCCACATAAAAATAATCTCTTTCTCTGGGTTGGGGCTGCTGCTGATTTTGATAAAATGCCGTCAAGTATCCAAGTAAAATGAACATCACCATAAAGATAGAAGCCATTTTCCAATCGCGTTTGAAATGATAGAATATTCCAAACAAACCGAAGAGAAACGGAATTCCCATTAATGAATCACTAAATTTTCCTTCGAAATCGAACTGAAATAATTTTGCCAAAGATATTTCCAATGAAATTAAATGGTGCAATATTCGCTCCATCATCCTGAACCCAGCCTTCGCGACCAGCATAATTCCAAAGCCAGTATCTTGTCATCATATGATTCATCTGGTATTTGTAAAAGAAGTCTAGATCACTTGAGTAGTTTGTAAACACTCCCTGCTGATGTGGCTCACTTGAAAATCTTCTTTTAAATATTGGGAAATCACCATACTGTTCCCTGTTCAGATACTGTTCTAGTTTTGGAAAAGTATCAGGCTCGTTTTCATTCATCGGGGGATTTTGATTAGCACGGATAATGACCATCGAAAAAGTTGTAAAGCCCATAAGAATAAAAATGGCAGACATAAAAATTGTATGTAATGTTGGCTTGTTGTTTTTTACAGAATAGTAAACGGCATAGCCCAAGGCAGCAAGTATAGCAACAAAAACTATGATTTCAGTAGTAATACTCTCTTTACCAATTGCAGTCATAAAGGCTGTGAGATATTTAACGACCCCGGGGTATGTTGCAAAAAGTGCGATACCACCAATAATAATTGGAAGATAAAATGAATTTTTATTGAAAAGTTTACGCCAGAAAATTCCCATAATCACAGCACTGATACCAAAAGCCATCAATTTGAATTTAGAATCAAAGTCATTGATACTGATCACCAGTTGGAGGATTAGTGCCCGTTTCTCCTGCCCACCATACCACAGCAAGAAGTAAAATTATTCCCGCATGAGCAAGTAAAATATAACCTGTCTTCTTCAAGGCTTCTTCATCCTGCAGATATTTTCTAAAGAAAATTACCATAACAACTGGAACTATTGTTAGAACGCTCATCAAGTGAACACCTGTTGATAAGCCAACAAGGTAAGCGATTGCGAGAATATACTTTTCACTGTCTTTGTTATCAGCACGCTCATGCCATCTTAAAATCAAATATGTAATAATTGCTACCAGAAGAGTGCTAAACGCATAAACTTCAGCTTCAACAGCATTAAACCAAAATGTATCGCTAAAGGCAAGTGAGAGTGCACCAATTGCTGCTGCAGTATAAGTTGCTATTGCATCAAAAAGTGTTTCCGGTTTATTACCTTTGAAAATGTTAATCAGCTTAACAGCAACCAGATAAAGAAAGAAAGCTGTTAATGCACTTGAGAAAACTGAAATTAAATTTACCTTAAATCCAATATTTTCAAAAAACGGTATTTTGGAAAAAATGTTGCCAAGTAAAAGAAAGAATGGCGCTCCTGGAGGATGCGGCACCTGCAGATAATAACCGGCAGAAATGAATTCACCACAATCCCAAAAGGATACTGAAGGTTGAACAGTCATCCAATAAACAACAAGTGTAAAAAGAAATACTACTGCTGCAAAAAATCTATGCATAAGTTTAAAATTCATTATTTCCTCGTTTGAAAAAGAAGGCCAAAATTAGCTACTATTCGATTTGTTTACAATGTAATCTGAAGAATAAAATTCAATTGCCGGGTTCATCATCAGAACTTTTCTTAAAAAATTTATCATACTTTGAAGCATCAACAGGTTTGTGATACTTATCGTGCAAATCTTTCAATCTTCTCATTGAAACTGTATCAAACTCATCATCATCTTTATCCCGCTTAATGAACATTTTGAATTCATCATATTCCTGACGAGTGAAATTTCTCTCATATTTTTTTAATGCTTCGAGATATTTTTTCTGATCTCTGTAAGAAGACATTGTTGAACCCAAATAAATTTAATTTATCAGAATTGAAAAATAACCAATCCGTAATTCGGATAAAACTGATTTCAAAGTATAGACGATTTGGTGATAAATTAGTTCACTCCAGACTGGCTGCAATGCATTATTTAGTGAATACACTCCTGTACTCTTCACCCCATTCATTTAACAGATCAATGACCGGAATAACTGATTTTCCCAATAATGTCAGGCTATACTCTACCTTAGGCGGGACTTCAGGATACACCTTTCTGATTATTATTTCATCGGATTCAAGTTCCCTCAGTTGTTGAGTGAGCATTTTATGTGTGACTTTTGGAAGAGATTTTCTTAATTCACCGTATCTCATAGAAGCCTCTCTTAATCTCCATAGAATAAGCATTTTCCACTTGCCTCCAATAATAGAAAGAGAAAGTTCAACTGGGCTATTAAACGTTTTTCCTTTGAAGTTAATTTCTGGCATATTTTCTCCAATACTTTCTTTTTTAATTATACATTACTAATCAGCTTATATATTACTAATTAATATATATGGTTGAATTTCAAATATTATATGTTTATAATATATATACTAAAATAAGTTAGTTGGGGTTAAAAAGAAAGTATTTATAAAAAGATTGAAAAATAAGCGTTTTTGTGAATTTGAATAGTGTAGAAGTTGGTAGTGTAATACCTACGCTATTATCTCCACTCGACTGGACAAATAATTATTGTTGCTGCTGAATGTTACTACACAACTAAATTATGTAAAGATTACAACATATATGAACAACGACACTTCGAAAGAGAGAAAATCCCAAGTTTGCTGTTTACTGCTTCCGTCAGCAAACTGAATAAGTATCTTGATAAATAAAACTATACTAACTTTTTACCCCGCCGAATTGTCCAAATTGTAACTTTGATTTAATCCCAAACGTATTTCCAGCTTCCATCTGATTGTTTTTTCCATATTGTTTGAAATACACCAATAAATTCTGCAGTATCACCGGCATCACTCCAGATTTTCCAAAGATATTCACCATAAGAGTATGCCATGTCTCCACAATCAGATACATCGATAAAATCCGGAGTCCAGGTTACATTAGCCATTTTAAATGAGGGATTGCTGTAATAATTTTTAATGTTTTCTTTCCCAACAATTAAAGTATCGTTCTGTCTTTTTATCACTGCACTGTCCGAGGCAAAGAAATAAAATGCTTCTTGCATCCCTTGATCAGCACACATTTTCTCAAATGCCTTTTCGGTTTGTAAAGACTTCCTGCTTTAACTTTCTCCTTATCTATCTGCTGTTGACATGCTGTCAGTAATATTAATACAAGTAGAACAACGGTTATGTAGATTTCATATCTATCTCCTTCAAAATTAAATTCTATTTCTTTTCTTAAGATAATAATACCATAAAAAATATGCAGCCAGGGAACGCAATGGTTTTAACTTTTTTGTGAATCGTACAATCCCCTTTTCAGATTTTATTCTTGTAAGTTCCTTTATCGTTGTAATCAATGCAACATCCCCCAGGGGAAAATATCCTTATTTTGCAAGCAAAACATTAAATAAATGTCTGTTGTCCAGTCGCCTATTCCGTTTATGTCTGTAAGTTTTTTTCTTATTTCATCAGGAGTTAGTTTTTTAAGTTTATTAAAATCCAATTCTTTGTTTAAAACTACCTGCGATAACGCCCGAAGATATTTTGCTTTTTGTCTGCTTATCTGGCAGGCTCTCATTTCTTCGTCAGTAAGTTTCAGAATTTCCACATGGTGAAAACTTCGACAAATAATTATTAAGCTTATTAAAGTGTGCTTCTGCAGAGGCAAGACTAACCTGCTGTTCCAATATTATTCTTGATAAGGAGACAAAACCTTCTGGTCTTTGCCAGTTTGGAGGAATACCGTATTTGTCTTTAATCTTTGAAAACAGTTTGTGAGAAGAGGTAAGTTTATTTACATCGGTGTCATTAACAATATTATTTTGCAATTTTTTAATTCGCATAATTAAATATTTAATAAAGTATAAAACAAACCAACAACTACTTCAGGAAAATTTAGTTACTAAGTTCATTGG
>CAWDGX010000021.1:0-81975 GCA_963802005.1 uncultured Ignavibacteriaceae bacterium | reverse complement strand
GCAACATTCAATCCAAGTTCTTTTGCACTTAATATCGCTTGAGTTACAGTGACCATTTACTGCATCATTTTCTTTTATCCCTGATTCCATCGACCCCTGGATAGCACCGTTTACAATTCCTTTAACAGATTTGACAACTGTAACTCCTAACTCTGAAACACCACCAATTGCACCACTAATAATTGAAGCAGGAACATGGATTCCGGCTTCAACCAGCTCACTGACACCTTTTACTGTATTTACAGTAAGGTCTTTTACCACCTTGATTGATGCACTACCGATATCGGCAGATCCTTTGAGAGAACCAACCACTCCACCCTTCACACCGTTTACAACTTTAGAAATCATATTAAAAGCCATAACATTTCTCCTTTTTTAATTTGAAAACATTTATATTGGAATACATTGTGCATATACAACAAAATTTAAAACAATTTAATGATTTTGATTGTAAATTGAAAACGTATATTTGTTTTGTTATTATGTGTTTTACAAAAATATGGAGAATAAAGAATGAATTTTGAACAATGGTTGGAAGACCTGGGTAAACTTCTTTTAGATTTTAAAGATTGGGCTACTTGCATTTCTGCCAAAACTTATTTTTGCAATTGTAGTTTTTCTTATCGGTTATTTGATTGCACGCCTTGTTCAATCTTTAGTCAAACGATTTTTTAAGAGAACGAATAAATTCATAACCAATCAAAAAATAAAAAAGCACCTTCAACAAAAACATCTAGAGCAATCATCAGCATTTATAAGTAAAACTCTTTACTGGATAATATATAATTTTGTTCATCACTATTGCCAGTGAGATAATGGGTCATTCCTGTTGTAACTGCATGGTTAAGTGGAATAGTTCAGTATCTGCCAAATATTTTTGCGGCGATAATAATTGTATTCGTCGGCATCATCGGAGGTAGAATTACGGCAGACATTATACTTTCGGCTACCATAAAATCTGGTATTACATACGGAGGAGTTTTAAGCAGAATAGTTCAATACACCATTCTTCTGATTACAATACTTATTGCTATTGACCAAATAGGAATTGATATCGCATTAGTTACAATCGAATATTAGTATAATTTTAGCAGCACTTTTATTTGGTGCAGCATTATCGTTTGGTTTGGGTGCTAAAACATCAGTGAGCAATATCATCGCTTCATATTATATACATAATACTTATCGCGAAGGAAACACTATTAAGATAAATAATATCGAAGGAAAAATTATTCAGATCAGCAGCACCGCAGTTATTTTAGATACACCCGAAGGACAAGTTTCAATTCCTGCAAAAGAATTTAACGAGCTAACTTCTGTATTAATTAATAAAGGATAAAAATGAGCAGTGACCAAATATTACTGGAAGAATTTATAACAAATCATACCACCGATGCCGTACGTTTGATAGAACAACTAAAGAATGAACAAATATCGGACTTTATAAGTAAGCTGCCCATTGAACTCGCAGTAAAACTATTGAAGGAAATGGATGAGTATTCAGCTCTCAGTTGTATTGAAGATTTAGAAATGGACTTATCTGCAAAAATTATTGAGCATCTTCCGTCTGTTACCACATCGTCGATTTTAAGAAGAATGAATGCAGAAAGCAGGCAAAGAATTTTAGAGAAAATTGATCCACGAATTTCAGCATCTCTTGCACAGATGCTTAACCACCTTGATAATACTGCCGGGGCGTTAATGAATGTCCAGGTTACTATCGTTCGGGACAATCAAAATGTTAAAGAAGCACTCGACAAAATAAAAAAAAGCAAGGAGCTGTTGTCACCGTATGTTTATGTGATCGATGGGGATCAAAAACTAAGGGGTGTTGTAAAACTGGAAGAGCTGATTGCTGCTGAACCGAAGGAGCTAATCACCAATATAATGGATACTGAAATACCTCACTTATTTGCTGAGGTAGATGTTCAAAAAATTCTTGATCATCCTGGTTGGGTTGATTACAATGCATTACCCGTTACGGATCGTTCGGGTATTTTTCTTGGCGCATTAGACCAGGGAGTGATTAGAAATATTGAGACCGATAAAAAAAGAAAAATGCCAAGGCATGCAATATTAGCCAGCAATGCACTTGGTGAGTTATATAGAATTGGACTATCGGGATTAATTTACAGCACAGCAGAAAGAGAAACAGACAGCGAATAAAATTACATTTAGTGAAGCAGAAAAAAAGGAATTAAAATGGCAAATACATTAATCGCAGAACAAAAATTAATAAAGGGTTATTTTCGTTTGTATCCGGATGAAAGCGCCAGGCTGCTAAGCGATTTTAAGAAAGACGAAATCATCAACTATTTAAAATCACAAAAATTAGAAGTAGCTGTCAGGGTATTTGAAAATATAAACCCGGATATAGCAGCGGGAGTTACCGAAATAATGAGTGATGAATTCTTCACTCAACTTTTTTCAGATTTGGATCCAAATTTTGCTGCACGGCTGCTGTCACGGCTTGATGAAGAAGACGTCAAGAAAAAAATATCTTTACTTCCTGAGAATCTAAAAAAAGAATTGCAGGAATTGATGGCTTATCCGCCGGATACAGCCGGAAATATAATTGATTCGAAAGTAACTACTTTCTATTCGGACAATACGGTTGAAGAAGTTCTGAAAAGAGTTCGGACATTAAAAGACAGACGTATAGTAAATGTATACGTGATTGACTCTGAAGACATATTAATTGGATCAATACCACTCCAGCACATTGCTGTTTCAGAACTAAAAGAAACACTCAATAATCTTATTCCGGGTTTGCCGATTGCAATAAACTCTTTAGCTCCTCTCGAAGATGTCGTTAAGCTTATGGAAGAAAAAAAATTAATTAATCTCCCGGTTATAGATATTCATAATAAATTGTTAGGTGTGATTCGCTACGATACTCTGGTTAAGACTGCAAAAGAAGATGTTACGGAAGATGTGCAGGCAATGTTTGGTGCTGGCAGGGACGAGCGTGCTCTTTCAAAAGTATCGTATGCAATCCGCAAACGTTTACCGTGGTTGGAAATAAATCTGGCAACAGCATTTCTTGCTGCAACAGTTGTTGGTTTATTTGAAGAGACAATCGCACGAATAACAATATTGGCTGTGTTCCTGCCTGTTGTTGCGGGACAGTCTGGTAACACCGGTTCACAGGCGCTTGCCGTAACCATACGTGGTTTAGCCCTTAGAGAAGTCAGACCAAGAGATTGGTTTAAAGTTGCGCGCAAAGAAGTTGGTGTCGGATTTTTTAATGGAATTGCGGTGGCGTTAACAACTGCAATAATAGTTTATTTTTGGGCGGATTCATCCGGCTTAGCATTAGTAATCGGAATTTCGATGATTTTATCGATGGTTATTGCGGGATTCTTTGGTGCAATTATTCCAATGATGCTGCAAGCGGTTGGACAGGATCCGGCGCAATCGTCTTCAATTGTTCTAACAACAGTTACAGATGTTTTTGGATTTTTAAGCTTTTTAGGTTTAGCAACGGCGCTCGCCACTGTTTTAGGAATAGGGTGATGTTTGTAATTACATCTTAAATACGTCCAAATTCCACCTAATATTCAATATGCTAAAAACTGAAAAAAAGTCAATATCGCTTCTATTCTTCAGATTAGTTTTAAAAAAATGCTTTTTCATTTTGTCATTTATTCTTATTGGAGTATTAGGTTTGTCTGGTAAAATGTATGAGCCAGAAAATCTTATTAGTGTAGATAACCCAAATATTGAATACATAGGCAGGTTTGATTTCTCAAGACCAGGAGTGGTAAGATTTGATTGGCCTGGCGTTCAGATTAAAACGCATTTTAGCGGAACTTACTGCGCTATTAAGCTTAAGGACGGCAATAATGATTATAATATTTTTATTGATGGACAGTTGTCTAAAGTTCTCCGCACAAGTTCCGATACAATTTATACAGTTGCCAGCAATCTTACAGGAAATAAGCATTCATTACTAATCACAAAACGGACAGAAGGTGCCAATGGTATTTCTTCTTTCGGAGGGTTTATACTTAATCCTGGTGATAGTTTATTTTATGTTATTAAAGAAAAGAAGAGGAAAATAGAATTTATAGGAGATTCCTTTGTAGCCGGATTAGGAAGCGAAGGCAAAACTCCTGATTGTTTATTTAGCAGAGACACAGATAACAACTATATTGCTTTTGGACCGGTGCTTGCAAGAAAATTAAATGCTGATTATTCTATTATTGCAATTTCAGGAATTGGAATAGTTCGAAATCATGGAGATTCAACATTCACCTCAAAGAGACCGCTGCCATACTATTATGAAAGAGCTTGTATGAATGAAACTCGAAAATGGAATTTTAGTAAATGGCAACCGGAATTAGTTGTAGTAAGATTAGGTAATAATGATTACTGGGAAAAGCCTTACCCGGAAACAAAAGTATTTCAGTCCGCATATACTGATTTCTTAAAAGAAATTCGAATTTGTATCCTCATGCAAGTATTCTTGTATTATGTGAACCGGTTAGGATAGATCCACATTGTGATTACATAAAAAGTATAGTTGCTGAATTGAGTGATACAAAAATCTGGTATGATGAATTAGATGTTACGTTGGACAGACAAAAAGATTATGGTTGTCAGGACCATCCGAATGAATCCGGACATAAAAATATAGCTGATGTATTAGAACCTATAGTCCGTAAAGCATTAAATTGGTAATCACAATGAAAACAAGGAATAGTTTATGGAAGAATCATTAACCAAAATTCTCTTTGATCCGACAATCGGTAAGATTATTACTGCAATAATACTTGTACTTATAGTTATTGCATTGTCGAGGTTTTTTCGGGCAAGATCTGTCAAAAAGATTAAAGATGTTGACAAAAGATACCGTCTTCGAAAAATTATATCATTAATCAGTTACATAATAATTATTTTAATAATATCTATTGTATTTAGTGATAAACTAAGCGGTCTTACTGTTGCATTAGGTGTAGCAGGTGCCGGTATCGCCTTTGCGCTTCAGGAAGTAATTGCAAGTGTAGCCGGATGGATGGCTATATCACTGTCAAATTTTTATAAGGTGGGAGATAGAGTTCAGCTAGGTGGAAGTGTGGGTGATGTTATAGATATTGGAATACTAAGAACCACACTAATGGAATGCAGAGAATGGGTGGCAGGAGACCAATATACTGGTAGAATTGTCAGGGTTGCTAATAGCTTTGTGTTTAAAGACTCTGTCTTCAATTATTCCGCTGATTTTCCTTTTCTTTGGGATGAGATTAAATTACCAATTAGATATGGAAGTGATGTTAATCTTGCCAGAAAAATAATAGAGTCTGCAGCGGAGGAGGTGGTTGGTTCATATATTTCTCAAGCCCAACAAACATGGGATAAAATGCTTGAAAAATATCGAATCGAAAATGCAAATGTTGCTCCAATGGTGTTTCTGATTGTAAATGATAACTGGCTTGAGTTTTCGCTACGATATGTTGTTGATTTCCAATCTCGTAGAATCACTACAAATAAATTATTTACGAAAATACATGATGACATTCTTGCTACCGATGGAAAAGTACAATTAGCTTCAGGTACTTATGAAATTGTAGCTATGCCGTCAATTAAAGTAAAAATGGAGAATTAATAATGGCTAGATTTCTAAAGAAAAGAAATGGCACAAAAGGACTCGTCCCGGGCACCCCGGTTTTTATTGGTAATAAAAAAGTTGATGAAATTAGAATCAGGATTATTGATTATGATAAATCAAATCTGCACGAAGATGAGTTAAAAAAAATTTCGGATGGGACAGAATTTAAAGAAAAAAATACGGTTACCTGGATTAATATTGATGGTCTTCATGATACCAATTTAATGAAAGAAATTGGTGAAACTTTTGATCTGCATCCACTTCTTATTGAAGATATAATGAATACAGATCAAAGACCAAAATTACAGGAATCTGATAACAACTTGTTTGTAGTATTAAAGATGCTTCGATACGATGAAACAAAACAGACTATTATTGCCGAACAATTAAGTTTGGTTATAGGAAAAACATTTCTATTAACCTTTCAAGAGCAACCCGGTGATGTATTTGAGCCTGTGAGAGAGCGAATAAGAAAACAAAAAGGAAGAATAAGAGCTACAAGCATAGATTACTTAGCTTATGCATTAATTGATACAGTAGTAGATAATTATATATATATAATTGAAAGATTCGGTGAAAAAATAGAAGATATGGAAGAGGCTGTCCTGGGTAATCCTGAACCTGATGTTATGGAACAGCTAAGTAATTACAGAAAAGAGATGAATTATTTAAGAAAAAGTATACGACCAGCCAAAGAAGCAATTACGCATTTGTCAAAGTTAGATACCGATTTAATTAATCAGAAAACAATTCCGTTTTTAAAAGACCTTGAAGATTTGATTACACAAGCCTTTGAGGCAATCGAAACCTACAGAGAAATGCTATCCGATCAAATGAACTTATATAATTCAGCCTTATCTAATAAGATGAATGACGTAATGAAAATACTCACAATCTTTGCAGCTATTTTTATTCCGCTTACTTTTATTGCAGGTATTTATGGAACTAATTTTGAATATCTACCCGAACTTCACTTTAAATACAGCTATTACATTTTTTGGGGAGTAATGGTTGTCGTAGCAGTTGCTCTACTCATATTTTTTAAACGAAAAAAGTGGCTTTAATATTGAATTCAAAAAGTTATTATGGAAATTATCTATATAATTAAAACCTTTCCTCTTGCGGTAAGAATTTTAACCATTATTTATCCATTTAATTGTTCAGTATACTTTACAAAATTTAATGTATAATATTCTGGAAACATAAAGTAGCAATTTACTAAGATGCACTTATGTTATTTAACAGTTCTTTTGAACCAGCACCAAAACTTAAAATTGTTTTCATTGTTTTATCAACCGGATAGTTTACTTTTTGTACTTTGTCAGCCGATAGATGAAATATAAATCCAGCAGTAGGAGCCGGACCCGAAGGTACAAAAACTGTAAAGGAACCATCATTATGTTCTTCGGTAATAAAAGCGGTCATTCGTGTATCATTTCCCCAAATGTTAACCAGGGCAACATGCTTAAACAACATTTTGTCACTACCGAATAATTGCTTTGTAGTATCCCTAATTATTTTATATAAAGGAAGTTTTACCAATACTTTTCTGTCAAAATAATCAAATGTAAATCGCCCAAAATTGGTTTTTAAAAAAATTCCCACAATAAAAAATATCAGAATAATCAGGACTAGAGCTGCAATTGAGGCATAGAACTCTTGAATACGAGCAGTTTCTGATAATATATATGTAATGGGTTTTATCTTATCAGCAACAAACTCATATAACCAGTTAAAGACCAAAAGCAGAACTACAATCGGAAGAACCACAAGTGCTCCCCCCATTAAAGTTGTTTTAATAAATGATTTAATCTTGCTCAATTTGGATTCCTTAGAATATTAATTATTTACTGCCTTTTCTTCTTTATTTAAAAATAACGTTTGTGTCGGATATGCAAACTCAATTCCTCTATTTTCAAATTCTCTATAGATTTTCATATTTATACTCTGCTGTGTATCCATATACTTTACATACTCGGAACCAATTACAAAGTAAACGAATTCAAAATTAAGACTAAAATCCCCATATGTGGCAAAATGACCACGATCAAACCTGACATTGTTATGCTTTTCAATTATCTCTTTCACAATTTTTGGAATTTCTTCAAGCTGTGCTGCAGAAGTTTGATACACAACACCAAGTCTAAAGACCACTCTTCTCTCCTCCATCTTTTTAAAGTTGTGTACTCGGGAGTTAGTAAGATCTGTGTTAGAAAAAACCAACTGCTCTCCGGTTAAGGCTCGAATCCGGGTTGTTTTTATTCCTGTATATTCTACAGTTCCGACTTTATCCTGCACAGTGATGAAATCCCCAACTTCAAATGGTCGATCAAAGAAAATCACAAAGTAGCTGAATAAATCACCGAGAATTGCCTGTGCAGCAAGTGCAATTGCTATTCCACCGATTCCAAGTCCAGCAATTACAGCAGAAATATCAAAACCGAGGTTACCCATTAAAAATACTACACCAATTGCCCAGATAATAATATTTATAAGTACTGTCATACCCATAAGCTGTTTTGCTTTCTCTTCTCCTCTCTCCTGCTTTTTGATAAAATAAGTTAGACCAAACATTATTATTGAGCTAATGAAACGCACTATAAAATATGTTAAAACTACTAGTGAGGCTATTTCAATTATGTTTCTTGCCTTATCAGTGAGAGTAAGACTAGTTATAGCAGCGTAAAACACACCAAAATAAAGCAGTGGAACAATAGATTTTTCAACACGTTTTATTAGAAAATCGTCCAGGGTTGTTTCGGTTTTTTCGGCCCATTTCTTCAATCTGAATAAGACAATCTTTTCAGCGATTTTGACAAGAATCATTCCACCGATAAATATTCCCAGCGCGATTAAATATGCCTCTACTGTATTGCCGAAGTATGTTTGGTTAAGAAATTCTTTCACTTTATTCTCCTTTATGTTTTATAATTAAAATCTTATGAGTTTATTTTATTTCATAACCAACCGCTCCATCTCTTCGCGGATCGGCAGCGCCCTTCCACCTATCATCTTCAAATGCAACTGCGTGTATACCCCCAAAATAAGGGTTGAGATTATTGATAAGTATATCTGATGGCGGAGTGTCAAATTCAAATCCTGCTTCCCTGAGGATAGAAATTTCTTTATTTGAAAAAGAAGAGGATTCCAAATAAAAAATACTATCAGGTGTAACATGAATTCTTGGAAAAGCAATAGCATCCTCTATATTTAAACCAGCGTCAATCCACATGCTTATTACCTGCACCACAGCAGAAATTATTCTTTCACTTCCGGGGCTTCCGATTGCCATGACAGGTTTTCCATCTTTCATCAAAATAGTTGGAGTCATTGAGGAATAAGGCATTGCATTCGGTATAAGATTAAATGGATGGTCCGGTTCGTTTATTTTAAATTCATTCATGTAATCGTTGTAAAGAAAACCTAGTTCTGGAGACGCAGATTTCGAACCAAAATAATTATTGATACTCAACGTTGCACTTACAACCATTCCCTCTTTATCGACTACAGAAAAGTGAGTTGTTTCTCCCCCGGAAGAATTGTTTAATAATTTTTTTGCCTCTTCTTTGCTTGTCTTTAGATTAACATCATCCTGATAATTAATCAAGTTTTCTATCGGTTCTTCACTTCTTGATTGATGAGCAATTTGAAGAGCTATTGAAATAAGTTTTAGCCTGTTACCACTATCAAGCTTTAAATCATCTGAAGGAAATTGTTCCAGTATATTTAATGCTTGAATAATTACCCAGCCACCTCCCGGCGGCGGCATAGTGTAGATTTCATATCCACGGTAAGTTCCTCTCAACGGTTTTTGTTTAATTGGGTCAGGAAAATTTCTCAAATCATCAATTGTAATCCACCCCTTGTTATTCTTCATATCTTCGGCCATCATACGCGCAATGTTGCCAGAGTAAAAATCTTCAGCGCCGTTTTCTGACAAAAGTTTAATTGTTTTCGCAAGAATAGGCTGCTTCCAGTAAATTTCTTTTCCAATAACCGAACCGTCTGTGTTCAAAAACAATTCTTTGGTTACCGGATCAGCTCTCAACTCATCTGATTTATATTCAAGAACTTTATATCTGAATTCAGTAAGAGGAAAACCTTCTTCTGCAAATTGGATGGCAGGCGTTAACAGATCACCCCAGCTTATTCCGGCGGAATAATTCTTCCACAGGTGTCCTAACAGCTTTACTAATGATGGTGTTGTAGTTGCTCTGTGTTTAACCAACCCTTCTTTTGAAATATTTTCGGTTAAAGTTAAAGGTGAAAATGAAGTTCCGTTTATTATTACCGGATCCTCACTTGGTTTATAAATAAGAAATTGTGCCTGTCCACCCAATCCGCTTTGTGCAGGTTCCGTTACTGCAAGAGCAAAAGCTACAGCTATGGAAGCATCAACAGCATTTCCACCTTGCTCAAGAATTTCCAATCCTGCTGAGACTGCTTCAGGGGATCCTGCAGAGATAACGCCCGAGTATTCACGTTTATCATCAGAGCAACCAGAAATAATAGAGAATGCTATGAAGAATAAATAAAAAGAGATTATAAAACTTTTTGTGTATAATCGCTTAAACAAGCTCACAACCATATTTCCTTTATCATTGTTTGATTTTACAGACTACAATATCTAATTTAAGGTCGTGACTATCAGAATCCAATTTTCATGTTGATACTAACCACACAAAAATGGGGAAAATCTCTAATACACTATGAGTAAAGAAATAATATTCAGTGCACCTCTTGAATTTAAAGAAGACGCACATTTTTCTTCTTTCAACCAATATAAAAACGTTTACGATTTTTCAGTTGCAGATAAAGAACGATTCTGGAGCGGTGAAGCAAGGGAAATGTATTGGTTTAACATGTGGAAAGAAGTAAGGCAGGGTAAGGCATACAACTCGAAGTGGTTTGTTGGGGGGAAAACCAACATCAGCTTTAATTGTCTCGACAGGCATTTACCAACTGAGAAAAGAAACAAAGCTGCAATAATTTGGGAGAGCGAATCAGGTGAAAGTAATATTTTAACCTACCAGCTTCTGTTTACACAGGTGTGCAAGTTTGCTAATGTTTTAAAAAAGTACGGAGTTAAAAAAGGAGATTATGTAATCATCTATATGGGAATAATTCCCGAAGCGGTTATTGCTATGCTTGCTTGTAGCAGGATTGGTGCAATTCACTCGGTGGTTTATAACGAGTTAAGCAGTTTTGCTCTTGCAGAAAGAATAAATCATCTCTCCTGTAAATATTTAATCACACAGGATTATGTTTTAAAAAAGGGAAACCAAATAAATCTAAAAAGCAAAGTTGACGAGGCGTTGCAAAATTCAACATCCGTTGAAAAGATTATTGTTTACAGAAGATCAGCTGAAGAGGTAAAAGCAAATTCTGAAAGGGAAATTATCTGGCAAAATGAAGTGGAAAATATCTCGGATGATTGTGAAGCAGTTCCGCTTCAATCTCAGCATTCTCTTTTCAGCTTGTTCACAAATGGTCCCAAGGGAAATTTAGTAAACATACTTCATTCAACCGGTGGCTATATGGTTCAGTCCTATCTGACGGCAAAATGGATATTTGATCTTAAGGGAAACGATATTATTTGGTCAGTTTCTGATATTGGCTGGATATCAGGACACACTTATAGTATCTATGGTCCGCTGCTGAATGGTGTAACTACATTTCTTTATGAAGGTGTTCCTATTTTTCCTGAACCTGACAAGTACTGGCAATTAATTTCTAAGTACAGAATAAATATTCTTTCAATTAATCCAACAACTATCCGTGCACTTTTAAAACTTGGCACCGATTGGGTATTTAAACATGATATATCGAGCCTGAGATTACTGGGGATTAAAGGCGAAACAATAAAAAAGGACACCTGGTTATGGCTTTACGAAAATATTGGTAAAAGAAAGTGTCCGATAATATATACTTGGCAACAAACTGAAACAGGCGTAGCATTAATTTCTCCACTGCCGGGAGCTTCGGAGCTTAAACCGGGCTATACCTCCTGTCCCTTCCCCGGAGTTGAAATTGATATCGTTGATATTGAAGGTAATTCAGTTGAAGAGGGTGAAGGAGGTTATTTAATTGTCAAGGACAGCTGGCCATCAATGTTTAATATCAACAAAGACGAAAAAGAAGAAACAATTCTTAATTGCTGGAAACAATTCAAGGGGAGTTATTTTGCTGGAGATGCGGCAATTAGAGAAGCAGGTGGTTATATTAAAATTCTGGGAAGGGTTGATGATGTTATAAAAACAGCTGGCAACAGAGTTGGCGGATCAGAAATTGAGAAAACACTGCAGATGCATCCATCCGTGAAGGAAGCTGCAGTTGTAAAAAGAGCTGACGAAATTGTTGAAAATGCTATTGTTGCTTTTATTGCTCTCAATAATGTTGAGGCTACTCCTCTGCTTAAAGAAGAACTTAGAAATTTTATTACAGATAAAATTAGCTCAATTGCAAAACCGGATGAGCTGATATTTCTTCCTACGATACCCAAACTTAAAAGTGGTGAAACAGATCGGGGACAATTGAGAATAATTGCACAGGAAGAATTGAAAGAATTATCGGGGGAACAAGCTCGCCATCAAATTATTTTGGAAAAACTCCGGGAGGACTATCAATCTGCCAAAGTGTAAAATTAAAGCTAAATAAACGCATCTATTAAGCTTAAGAATAATAGCAATTGCTGTTTGTTTATTAAAATTTTTATACCCATTTTACCTTGCTCTTAATTCAATTCTTAATTACTCACAATTTTTATGGAGGCTGTTATGAAAAAATTAATTGGCATTTCTTTGCCTATTCTTTTACTCTTTCTTTTTGTCGCGAATGCTTCAGCTCAACAATGGACCGATGAGCAGAAAGCTGTTTGGACCGGTGTTGATGCTTACTGGAAAATAAGTATGACTGATAAACCAATGGATTTTCTGTCATACTTTGACGATTCTTACTTAGGATGGTCTTATGACAATGAAGCTCCGAGTACAAAGGCAGATGCGCAGAAATCGTTAGGTTACTGGACAAAAAAAGGTAAGGTCGCTTATTATATAATCACACCGTCAAAAATTTGGGTAAACGGTAACTTTGCCTATGTTCATTACTATTACACACAGGTTACTGAAAGTGCCGATGGTAAACCTAATACAGAAAAAGGTCGCTGGACTGATATTCTTATGAAGAAAGGTGACAAGTGGATGCTCGTCGGTGATCATGGTGGCGAAATCAAGAACGATGATTAGTCATTTAGTTTATTAAAATCTTGGGGGCGAGTCTACCTCGCCCTTTTTTATTTTCATTACTCTTCCAAATACTGATCTTCTAATTCATCTACTCTCTTGCCATGCTTTTCAAAGTTTATAAATCGAATAAGAATAAGCATTGTAATTGCAAAAACAATGTAAGTAAGGATAACATATTCCCAGGAAAGAATATCTTTTAATGGTCCGATCAAGGCGGCACCCGCAGCAAGACCTAAATTAGAAATTGCCATGTAAAGTGTAAACTGAGTTGCAGCAACTCTTTTCCAGCAAAGCTGCATTGCAGATGCAAAAATGGCAATTGTTGTAAACGTCAACAGGGTATAAAAACCAATAATAAATCCCATCACAAAAAAATCATCCTGCCAAAAGTTTTTTAAAAAGGACATAGCAACAACCAGTATAATTAATAAGCCCAGATAGATAGATATCATTTTAATCTTCCCAAAATAATCAATAAGAAACCCACCGATAATCATTCCAAGAACCCCGGAAATCAAATTTGCAGTAGCAAAAATTTGTGAATAATGAGTATCCGCCCAGCCCAGTTCCTGAACAGTAAAGACAGGTAGCAATGTATCAATCAATCCCCTGCCCAAGGAAAAACTGAAAGCAGCCATTCCCATCATAAAACTAACCGGCAGAAAAAATACTTTAAACAGACTTTTAAAAATTGTTTTCCAGCTGTGTAACTGAATTTTTGCTGCAGCTTTTGAAGCTTCTCCTTTTGTCCACGGCAGTAATTTTTCACCGGGTCTTTCCCGTAGTAACAGGGGAATAAGTATAATTAAAGAAACAATTACTGAAAAAGAAGCGAAAGCATAGAAATACCCGTATTCGCTCATTATCCAGCTACCAGTTGCTACGGAAGCTGATATTCCCAAAGTTTTTGAGCCCCACATTAAACCATTTGCTCTTGCCTGCTGATCAACGGGTAAAATGTCAATTGCCATTCCATCGACAGCGATATCCTGTGATACTTCAAAAAAACTAACTATAAAACCAAGGATCATTAATAAATGCAAATTATCCAGCGGATTCACTATCAACGACATAGAAAAGAAACTTAGAATCAAACCCAATTGACCAAATAAGACCCACGGTCTTCTTCTTCCCATTGCCAGATAGGTGAATCTATCCATAATTGGAGCGTTAATAATTTTTAAGCTCCAGGGAATACCAACTACTGCAACATAAGAACCTATTTCTGCAGGACTTTTTCCATTCATTGCCAGCCAGGCAGGAATTGCGTACCATAACAATCCTTCAGGAATTCCTTGAGCAACATAAAGAGCAGCAAAAGTGAAATACCTTAGAAATGTATTTTCAGATAATGCGGGAAATGACTTTATCTTCTGCGGATTAGTTTTAGTAAATAGCATTGATTTTTTTCACCCTATAATTGAAAATAAATAGATACAGATAAAATCACTATCTACTTAACTTCATTTGTGCCTACTTTATTTTTAGTTATCTAATTTTTATTATAACAAATGTTACATCATCATCAGGCTCTACTCCGTTAATCCAATCAGCTGCCGAGTTTTTAAAATAACTAACTATATCATCCGAGCTTTTTTCTGCCACTGATTTAAATTCATCTTTCACTCTATTGTAACCATAATGTTCATCTTTACCGTTTTTTAATTCAGGAAGTCCATCACTTAGTAATAAAATTGTATCGCCGGATGATATTTCCATTTCTCTAATTTTATAAGGAAAATCCTTAATTGCCCCTAGTGGCATTCCATTTATCATTATTTCTTCAACCGAACCTGAATGTTTTCTGTAAATAAATAACGGGGGCATTCCTGCATTGGCAAACTCAAGCTTATTTGATTTTATCTTAAGCATTATAAAGGCCATCATTAATCTTCCAAGCTCAATTTTTTTCAATGCATCACTACTTTGATTGAAAAAGGATTTCATATCCGTTCTTGACCCACCTGATGCAAAGAGAGCTTTTATCATTGATACAATTGTCCCAGCCTTCATTCCGTGACCAGTCGCATCACCAACAGCAACAGTAAGAGTTCCACTAGTATCAACTTTAAAATCATAGTAATCGCCACCGACCTCTGTTGCAGTTTTCATATAAACAGCAATATCAAGGTTTGGAAGTTTTGGGAGTTCTTTCGGTAGCATTGATAACTGGAGCTGACGGGCTTCTTCCAACTCAAGTGCTTTTCGCTGATTCTCAGTTTCCAATTCTTCATTTTTTATTTTTAGTTCCTTAGAAAGTAGATCAAGTTCACCGAAAGCAGATTCAACTTCCTTCTTAGCTGTTTCCAAGCGATCAAAATCTTCGTAACGACCGTAGGCAATCGAAAAAGCTTCAGCTAATGATTTTACTGATGCTATTTTTTCTTCAGATAAGGGAGAAGTATTTCCAACGTAAAGCATTCCCTGAGCAAAAGGAACAAAATGCAAGTCGAGAGATTCAGGTGGGTTGGCAGAACCCTGGTAAGTTTCTTCGTTTTGAACCTGTCCTATTTCCATCATTGAGTGAGTCCAGCTGATAAACTCTTCCTTATTCCAATGTTCCTTGTAGACTGCTTTCTTTCTCCAATTGTCAACAGTGTTGCTTGTTAGTTCATTCGAATCAAACGGCAAGTTTAAAACTCCAAGTGATTTACCATCCGGTGTAGTTAAATAAACCTGGACTTTTTCATTTTTTTCATCAACTATAAAAACTCCGCAGCGAAAAAAAGGCACTTCAAGATTTTTAAGCTCGCGCCAGATAATTGGTGTGATGTGATTAAGATCTTCAGAAGTTCTCATCGAAGCAATTTCAGCACGCACACGATCAAGAGATGCTTGCCTTACTGCTTCTACAGAACGGGCCTCAGCTTCTTTTAAATCAATGTAGCGACGATAAGTTAAACTAAGGACCGACTTAAATTTGCGGAAAATGTTAATTTCTTCTTCCAATAATTCCTTCTCAGTCCAGGCAAATACCCCTCCCTCTTCATAGTGAAAATAATAACCATATTGAACATCATCTTCAGTAAAATTTGGGAATTCAATATCCGGATTCATTGCCTGGTAATACTCACTTATTTCTTCCCCGCGTAATACAGGAAAATATTCTGCTTGAAGTTGCAATGCTTCATATACTTTATTCAATATAGGATGACCTCCAAGAGTCAGCTTTCCGGTGAGTTTTATATCTTCACCTTTCTCAGTGGCTGATGTAACTGTTACATCAACAGTTCGTGAGTCTCCATCTTTAATACCGACTCCGCAGCGTATTGGTTTAATGTTCAGACTCTTCAGTTCATGAAAAAAATGATCAATAGTTAAAGCCAAATCTTCAGAGCTATGCATTGACATTGCTTTTGAACGTACTCTTTCAAGCGAAGCTTCAATTTGGGCTTCTCTTACTTGTCCTTCCGCTTGTTTAAGATCAAGAAAACGACGATAAGTTAAATTGAATACATCTGCAAAACGTTCCTGTAAATTCATTGATTCTTCTGGCAATGGTTCAGGAGTAGTTGTTAATATCATTCCATGAGAGAAGAAAGCCACACTATGTATCCTATGTTCCCGAACTAGCTCTTCTTTTATAGTCATACCCATTACTTCTCGCACATAATGTATCCAGTCATTCAATTCCGGTCCACTTAAGTCAATAATAAGCGATTTCTTTTTTTCTTTCCATGCTTCGTATATTCTTTTTCCAGAGGTTGGTTCATCCAAACTAACATTAAAATGGTGATTTATCTTTATACCTTCCTGATCCGTAGACCAGACTTCGAACACTTTAGTTTCTTCTTTTATCAAACCGATAGTTATCCGTTCAGGTGTAACACCTAGTTCCATCATTTGCTGAAAGAGGACTGCTGCTGTTTCCGCCAGTTCTTCACTCTTGTGCATAGCCATTGTTCGTGCACGGACTCTCTCTAATGCTGTTTCAATTTGTGCTTCTCTTGCCTGTGCTTCGGCTTTTTGGAGGTCGAGGTATCTTCTGTATGTTTGTCCGAAAACACCGGCAAACCGATCTAAAACCTTAGCTGCTTCATCTGAAATTGGGTTGGGTGCAAAAGAAAAAAGAATCCCTTCCTTGTAAAAGAAACTTTTGTGATACTCATTTTCGGGTAATGAATCCAGGTCTGCTTGAAATGGGTACTCTGGTTCATTGTTAAGAGCTTTGTAATATCGAACTACATCATCACCTATATAATTATAACTATAACCCGTTTTCCCACTTTCCCAAGCTTTTTTAAGTCCTATCAGCATTGGATGTATCGTCATATCCAACATACCCATCTTTAAATCAACTTTACCCTTCGGAGTTGAAGTTGCCGACCATGTTTCCATACCTTCATTTCCTTCAAGGATTCCTATACCAACACGAATGGATTTATCAAGACCCAACTTTAACACTTCGTCAAATAAAGTAACTACCGTAGCTCCGACATCCTGGCTATTGTGCATAGCCATAGTTTTAGATCGTACTCTTTCCAACGCAGCTTCAATCTGCGATTCCCTTGCCTGTGCTTCTGCTTTTTGCAAATCGAGAAATCGCCTATAGGTTTGATCAAAAACTTTGGCAAAGCGTACTAATAATTTGATGACCTCGTCCTTAACTGGTTCATGTGTAGGTACAAAGCAAAACGCCATTTGAAAAGAAGGTAGCATTATGTATTCGTCGTCCTTTTATATTCTTATCATCGACGGTCATTTTGATTTTCTCGCGCACGAATTTTATCCACTTTCTTAGTTCCTGCCCTTTAAGATCAATAACGATATAATCCTTTTTTGCTTTCCAAGCAGCATATAATTTTGAATAACTAGTGGGTTCTTCTATAGTGGCTCTAAATCTATGATCTAAATTACTTCCATCTTGATTAGTTGCCCATATTTCGAAAAGTTTTTCATCCTCTTTAATAATATTTATACCAATTCGGTCGGGTAATTTTCCAAGTGCGTGCATCTGTTCAAAAAATACTTTGGCAGTTTCAGAAAGCTCTTCACTTTTTTGCATGGCCATCGTACGGCTCCGTACTTTTTCTAACGCATTTTCGATTTGTGCTTCTCTTGCCTGTGCTTCAGCTTTTTGCAGATCGAGAAAGCGAGTATATGTTTGCTCTAATACGCTTGCAAATCTTTCAAGTAGCTGGATAGTTTCAGTTGGTTTTGGCTCGGGGCTGGAAAGTGAGAGGGAACCGTTTGAAAAAAAAGCTATGTTAATAACTCGCCTTTGCTCTGGTTTCTGATTGTTCTTAAAATCATTAAAATTTTTATAACCGGGTAGGTTTTTGAAAAAATTATAGTAGGCTTTTAATTCATCGCCAGAGATATCAATTACTATTGATTTTTTTCGTTCTTTCCATGCAATATATGATTTGTTTAATACCATTGGCTCGTCGATGGAAGCCTTGAACACGTGGTTTATTTGATTTCCGCCAAGCGTTAACCAAAATTCCCACATCTTATGTGTCTCATCTATAATCCCAATAGTAAGCTGTTCAGGGTTTTCACCTAATAAACCGAACTGCTCATAAAGTACATAAGCGGTTTCAGCGAGTTCATCAGATTTTTGCATTGCCATAGTTCTTGATCGTACTTTTTCCAAAGCAGCTTCAATCTGTGCTTCTCTTGCCTGTGCTTCTGCCTGTATTAAATCATTAAAACGGGTGTAAGTTTGTTGGAATACCTTTCCAAAACGCATGAGCGTGTTATTCTCTTCATCTGTATAAGGTATACCTGAAAAATTCTCGATGTACAGGCCAACATTCTCTAACAATACGGTTGATATTGCAAGGCCGGGGCAACTAAAATAATATTCCAGCGTTTCCTTCGGCACGCCGGGGATTAACTTAAAAAGGTCTTGGTAAAATTTGTTTTTTTCTTCAAAAGTCAGATGGTTGGCAAAGAAATCAATTCCTTTTTCTTTTGCTTCAATAAAACTGTTCCAATGCGCACAGTCGAAATAAGGGATTGTTACCTCGAAGGGAACATCGTGCCGGTCAGCCAGCCAAATATGCATTTCATCCCTTGCTTTATAATCCATAATAAACCCGGTATGTTCAATATGGATATTTAAATGAACGAATTGTTCATATACAACCTGAATTACTTCTTTGAGTTCTTCGCTTCTTTGCATACCCATTGTTCTGGCACGGACTCTCTCAAGTGCCAATTCAATTTGTGCTTCTCTTGCCTGTGCTTCTGCAAGGGTAATATCAACATAACGCTGGTAGGATAGTTTAAAAACATTTCTGAATCGTTTTAGAACTTCAAGTTGATCTTCAGAGATAGGACTAAAGGTTGAAATCCCAATTGAGCCAACACCAATTGAATATTCATAGTAGTAAAGACTTTCGGTTTGATCAAGCTTAGAATCAGGCATTTGCCCTTGGTCACTTCTCCATTTCTTCCATTCATCCAATTCATTACCGGTGAACTCGGTGATCATAAAATCTGTACTAGCTTCACGCATTTTATTAACGAATTTTTTATTGGCTGGATGGCTGTTGTAATCAACTTCGCTAATACCTCCCACGCCATAATCTGAGTAATCATAATTTATGAAATTTTCTTTAGTGTCATTAAAGATATTAATAATTGTATTCCGAATATCTGTAAACCCTAACGTTCTAAGTTCTATATTAAGAATTTCAACTACCCCCAGTAAGCCCTCAGCTTTCTGCATACTCATTGCAACAGCTCTTACTTTTTCTAATGCAGCTTCTATTTTTGCTTCTCTTGCCTGTGCTTCTGCCTGAGCAATGTCTGCATAACGCTGATAGGAAAGATTAAAAACATTTCGAAAGCGTTTAAGAATTAGTTGTTGCTCTTCACTGATTGGATTAAAATTTGAAATACCGATTGACCCGGAACCAATGGAATAGTTATAGTAGTAGAGAGCGTTGACATTATCTAATCTTGGATCATCCTGTTCTCCATGACTTCTTCTGAATTCTTTCCATTCATCTAATTTATTTCTGTCTATTACCGTTTCCACAAATGCATCATTAGCTTTTCTAATTTTAATCAAAAACTCATCATTTGCCGGGTTGCTGTTATAAGAAACGTTTGAAATGCTACCACCCATATAGTCAGAGTAATCATAATTCACAAAGGATTCTTCTTCGTCATTGAAGATATTAATTAGACTATTTCTAAGATTATTAAAACCCAGTTTATTAAACTCTTTGAAGAATATTTCGCAGATGCTTAGTAAATCTTCAGACTTCATCATACTCATTGCAATAGCCCGAACTCTTTCAAGCGATGCTTCAATTTCAAGTTCGCGGTTTTGAGCTTCTACCGCTTTTCGCTTTTGTTCAAGTTCCTTGATAGTCTCTTCAAGAAGAATTGCCGTGGTCTTTTTTACTTTCTCCGTTCTTTCAAGTTTAAAGATGTTATCTCTAATTCTTTATCAGCATCCTTTACAGCTTTTGTTAAATTATTCTTTTGCTCAGCATCGAGTTTTTCAGATTGCTGAATAATGTCTAATATATTTTGAAGTTTTTGGTTCATTAAAGTTTTATTTTTCTTTTAATGCTATCCAGCAGCAGGTGGTAGAATGAAATTCCTGCCTACCGTTTAAATTTGTACCATATTCTCCATAGGTAAAAAATCCTGCCATTGGAGTTTTCCATATTTCACTTAATCCATCGTTTTCTAAATTGGTTAAAGGGCCAAGTGCACTGAGTCTTCCTGCGCAGGAAAAAACAAGAAGAGCTTCTGCGTCAGCATGACTGGCATTTTTTAATTCTTTTGCTTTTTCTAAAACATTTTCAACTATATCAAAATCCGGGGGCACAGAAAACCTGAGTTTTGTTCCTTGCGGCACATCAAAATCAAGCTTAAGCGCATCTTTATCCCTATCGATCAGCATTGGAGTCCGAATGACAGGGTCACCAATTCCTTCAACCTGAAACGGATAATAAAAACCAATATCTTCAAAGACTTTATACTTATCTTCTCCCGAAACCGATTCCTTACCAAGATATCTCAAATACATTTCTAATGCAGGCTGGTCATCAATTGTATAAATCCAGCCACCTTCACTTTTAGTTACAGTTCTTAAAATACCTAGAGGTTCCCAGCCTGAAACAGCCATTCCATGCAAACTGATTTTATCTTCGTCCAGTACCAGCGCTGCAATTCCTTTCTCACTTTCTTTTTCATAAGTGAAAGCATAAGTCCCGGCATAAGTGAGATCATCTCCAGCCATGCCGCCATAAATATTTACATTTGGTCCAACTACCTTTTCCAAACTGCTCATTAAATCTTCACCATCAACTAATCCGCTTTCAGCAGATAAACCGGTACTGCTAAGAATGAAGGCAGGTCTTTTGAATTTTTGCAATGCTGATTTCGCTATTTGAGTTGCAGCTTCACCAACAGTTCTGTCCTTAAAGTCTTCATACAAAATAGTATAAGAGTCACGTTTTAAATCCAGCAGTAAAATTACTGTCGCACCTTCACTTTGATATCCATTAATAAATTCTCCACAGGAAGTAGCTCCTAAAATATCTATTCCTTCATAATGCAGAAGTTCACAAACTGCTTTTCTATCCTGTTTGATGGATATAAACACAATCGCCAATGTTGGCTTGAATCCATCGGACATACTTTGTGTTAATTCATTTTTAATTTCTTCAGGAGAATTTCCCTTTATTGATTTTGCCTTCATACAACCTTTTTGTTATTAAAATTAATTAGTCGACGGTTTTCAGATCCTGATCGATAAGTTTGATTAATTTGTTAATATCATCCAGCATTATTTTATAATCTGCTTCTACAATTCTAGAGATTATTTCCAGCAGTGAGTTTTTGTCTGATATTTCTGAAAAATCTTATCATAGTCTAATTTCTTATTTGATTATTCTTTGTGCGGGATGGGAATAATACAAATACTACCAAGAGGCTGAATAGAATGTTCGGTGTTTTAAATAGATTTTTCGAAATTTTTAAACATTCACCACTTCGATTATGTAAGTTGTTCTTTGAATTCAATTTTAGTTTGGAATTAAAACGGATGTCATCTTAAATGAAAGATGACATCTTTATTACATAATGTTATTTTTTTGGTGGAGCAGGATACTGATCACGAATGGTATAGATATTATCCTTATGTGCCTGGAAATATTTTACAATTGATCCAAATGCGCCGGGATGTCTCTCTCTCACGCGGCTGACATACTCTTCCCAGAACTTATCGAACGAGGCCATATCTTTCGCAGTGTACCAGTAGTTAACATTCCATTCATCGCCCCAATTGTGATTGAAACTACCAAAACTGTATAACATCCCTTCATCTACTAGTTCCTTCAATATGGGAACGAATATTGAATCACCCATTTGGTTTACTTTTCCTACGTCAGCCATTGGTACCATATTAAAGCTAACTATAAGCAATGGCTGCTCATCACTTTGCGCGAAATTGCTCTCACCAAGTAAAAGAAATGTAACAATAATTATTGCGAAGAATTGAGAGATTAGTTTCATTTTAGCTCCTTTTTGTTTGTTGAAGATATTATTTAGAAATACTTTCTTGAGAATTTGATTTGGTTTTCATTTCAATTTGAATTACTTCGAACGGTGTATCACCCTTATTTTCAGGTTGATGTGCTGATTCGGGTGACCAAATAACCTGACCAGCTTCGACTGTCACATCCTGCGATTTTCCATCGGGTAAAGTGAATTTTACATTCCCATCAGTTAAGAATACAGCCACACCTTCAGGATGCGAGTGCATAACAGATTTTTCACCCGGCCCATAAGTAATTCTCAAGACGCGAACTTCGTCGTTCTCAAATTCAACTTTGTAATGTTTGGGATCCACTTTGGTTGCATCCTGCGCAAAGCCAACTCTGGTCAACAGTATCACTGCAAATAATGTAGTGAAGAATAAATTTAATTTTTTCATAGCGCTAGCTCCTTTTTGATTTATTGAAATAGATAAATATTATTTAAAGTATATTACATAGTCTTATGCACTTCCAATTCTATCTCTATCATGAATTCCGGCAAGGCTAATTCTTTAACTCCGAGCCAGGAGCCGGTTGGAAATTGCTTGGTGTAAATTGTATTGCGATAGCCAGACTGCTTAAGAAACTCAGGCATATTTGTTGTAAAAATATCTTCAACAACAACGTCGTCGAAAGTACAATCATAGTGCTTCAACACTTTGCCCAGATCGGAATAACAATTCTTCATTTGTTGTGCTAGATCACCAACTGCAGTTGGATTACCGGCATCATCCATGCTAACTGCACCGGAAATTTTAATATCGTTTCCAATTTTTACAGCATGTGTATATCCATACGCTTTTTCAGTTTCAGGGCGCAGGCTGAAATATTCAGGGGTTTCAGTTATAGTAGTATGCAAGTCAGAATTATCCTGCATTTGCTGGCAGCCAGAGATGATTATAACTGTTATTATAAGAACAAAAGCATTTAATAGAAACACGTTTTTGATTAATGCATTCATATTGCCTCCTTTTTTATGAGAATTAATTTTAGTTATGATTTTAAAACATTTTTGAAAAATGCATATGAGCTGTCATCCATTTTCCATCTTGTTTAACTAAAACCATACTTGCTCTGCCGCTCTGATAATTCATTTGCCCACCTTTTTCCATCCAGGTAAAAGTATAGTAGCTTGTTACAACAGCGGAATTGCCGTTATAAATTTGAATCTGAAAATCCTGTCCATGATAATTTACGTAGGCAAGTGATCCAGTTCCTTCAATAAAAGCTTTCCACATTGTTGCATCGTGGCGTAATGGAGACACAACGTATGGGAACTCGGTGTTGTCATCAACAAAATATGAGAAGTATGTTTTGAAATCATGTTTATTAAAAGCCTCTGCAGTTTTGTCTATAAAGGCCTGTACATCTTCTTTATCACCTGCGAAGGTGCTTCTTGCGAACGAAGCAAACAGAAAAATTACTGCGACCAATTTGAAATATTTCATTGTTTAACCTTTCTTTTAGTTAATAAAATTTAATTACTCGTTATTTAGGTCCAACACAAAATTTGCGTGAACGAGTTTCCATTTATCGTTCATTTTAATGTATACACGGGTAGAATTAGAATCGGTGAAAAAAATACTTAAGCAGCATCAAACTTCTTTTTGGCTTCTACCATCCATTTTTCACCCTCTTCTTTAGGTCTTCCTTCCATAGCCTTCATTGCATCGGCGTGATTGGAAGTCCAATGAGCATGGGCTGCCTTAAACCAAGAATCAAAGTCTTCACCTTCAATTTCGGCCTCGCAGAGATCACATTTTAGAGTTTTCATTTACAGTCCTTTTGTTATTAATAGAATTATTATTGTTGGTATCTTACTTTGAACGAAGAAAATAGTTATGTGGATGTCTTAGCAGCTTCTTCTAAAAAATGAATTGCAGGTGTTCCCATAATGCCGGCATTTTTCATTATCTCTTTTATATTTTCTGACTGACCAAATTTTTGAGCATTTTCTATGCTATCCCACTCCAACAAAACAAAAATTTCGTTAGGGTTGTTTGCACTTCGGAAAACTTTTCCACCCTTTGAACCGGTTTCAGAACGAGCAAATGAGTGAGCGTCAAATACAGTTTTCCATTTCTTATAATCCTCAACTTCGTGATGAACAAATAGATATGACATTAAGTAAGCCTCCTTAAATGGAAAATGGGATAAAAAATTATTGATGCTGCCCGAGTTGAGGGAGAGTGAGCAAAGCTAAGTATTTATTTGCCAACCGACAAATAAAATGTTGAAATAATTAACGTATTCAGGCTTTCTTGTAAATATTAACGTCAGCAAGACTTGTCTATGGCAGATATGATTACTGGGGTGTTGCATTTTCTCTTCTGTGGTTCAATATACCTTTCTCTATTCATCATAAGCCTATTTCTGTTTCAAAATAAACATTAATCTCATTCTTAATCTGATAAGATTAAAAAAGTGCTTGTATTATCAATTTGTATTGGCATTATTATAGAACATGGGTAATAGAAATTCGTTAAGAAATAAATGAAAAAGTTAATCTGAAAGGCAATGGAACACTTCCAGGTAAATCAAATAGACGGCATAGTAGTAATAAAAGTCGATCTCATTAATGCTACAGACAAAGAAGCGAAAACTTTGCTGGAAGTATTTGAAAGATACTTGTTGTTCGATGGCAGCAAAATAATCATTGATCTTACCAGCTGCTCTCACATTGATTCCACTTTCATCGGGATGATGGTGAAAATATTTAAAAAGTTAAATGAGAAGAACGGTCAGTTAAAACTTATATTTCCGCAACTCTCAATAGTCGATTCGTTTCGTATTATTGGAATTACAAAAATTTTGAAATGTTATGATAGTACAGATGAGGCGTTAGCTGCTTTTCAAACTGAACTGCAGGAAAGAATTCCTGTGCTAAATGAAGTTACAAATCTAAATTAAAAAATGGGACAGCAGCAAATACTTTTATTGGTAGTGGCAGCAATTGTTGTAGTAATAGCAATTACTATTGGAATCCAAATGTTTACTACAAATGCTCAATCCTCCAACAGGGACAGTATAGTTTCAGAACTTAATAACCTGGGTACTTTAGCAATTCAATACTATAGAAAAACACCTCCATATGGTGGAGGGGGTTTATCATTCAAATCCTGGACAATTCCTGAGCAACTTGAAACAACCTCAAACGGTATGTATAGTCTGGCCACTACAGACTTGAATGCAACAATTACTGCTCTTGGTAGGGAAATGGGTGAAGACGGTTCAACACCGATTGAAATGATCGCAGTAGTTACCTCGGCAGGTATAGGTATAACTATTGTTAATTAGATAGAGTTATTTTTCAGGTAGGGGATAATGTTAAAAAGGGAGCTTCGGCTCCCTTTTTTATTGGTAGAATTCATCAACACCTCAACGAATTTTTATACTCAGTACTGCATTTGCTATAATATTCAGTAAAGAAAAGTACATTTACTTGCCAATCACCAACAGTTCCGAATGATCAGGCATGGTTGACATTCTAAAATAAATTTACCAATTTTAACTGCAAATATTTTCTACTCCGAGAGTGTTAGGGTTTTAGAGTAAAATCGCTGATAAATTATTTCAGCTAATTTATCGGGAAAAACAAACCAACACTCTCCCGAAGCAGAAGATTTGAAAATAACTCTTTCAACTTCTAAAAGGAGGCTCTCAATGAAAACTTTTCTACGATTTCTTTTTTTCTTCTTGCTGGTAACACCAATATGCTTTGCTCAGTGGGTACCCCAATCAAGCGGAGTTACATCGTCACTATACTCCGTGTTTTTTATTGATGGGCTTAACGGTTGGGCTGTTGGTGACAACGGTGTAATAATTAATACAACCGACGGTGGAAATAATTGGTCTGAACAAGTAAGTGGAACGACTAATTATTTCACCTCAGTTTTTTTCATTTCAGCGTCTGAAGGTTGGGCAGTCGGTGGAAATTACACACCTAGCAATGTTGGTATGGTTCACCATACAACTGATGGGGGTGCTAATTGGACTGTTCAAACTGACACCCTCCCCAATCAATTAAATTCAATATTCTTTATTTCATCTACAACAGGTTGGGCAGCCGGACAATCAAGCCAGATACTTAAGACTACCGATGGTGGATTAAATTGGTTGCCCCAAACTGCCGAGGTTTCAGATTACAGAGGAATATTTTTTGTTAATGCAAACATCGGCTGGGCTGTGGGTGGCAGTTCCTCTAATAATTTTAGTACGATTATTAAAACAACGGACAGTGGAGCAAATTGGATAGAACAAACTGCATCAACAACAAATTATTTACGTGCGGTGTTTTTTATTTCCGAAACAACAGGTTGGGTAGGTGGAAACAATGGAACAATCTTTAAAACAACTGATGGCGGAACAAGCTGGGACCAACAAACAATTAACTCAATAGAAAATATTTATTCTATAAAGTTTTTAGATACTAATACCGGTTGGTTGTCTGGAGGTTCAGCATTGATTTTGCACACAACTGATGGTGGGTCTAACTGGATTGTGCAAAATAGTGGGGCTACTTATCATCTTAACTCAATTTCAATTGTGAATGCCAATTATGGCTGGGCAGTTGGAGGTGCTGGTAATATTTTACATACTAGCAATGGGGGAGTTACATTTATTGAGGGTGATGAAACAGGTAAAATACTTGCAGAATTCAAGGTTTTGCAGAACTTCCCAAATCCTTTTAACCCAAGCACGAAGATAAGCTATTCAATTCCTGAATTATCTTTTGTTGCACTTAAAGTTTATAATGTCTTGGGGGATGAAATAGCAACGCTTGTTAACGAAGAAAAACCGGCAGGAAATTATGAAATTAATTTTAGTGCTGAAGGTTTAACCAGTGGAATATATTTTTACAAGCTGCAAGTTGGTAACTTAACTGAAACCAAGAAGATGATCCTCCTTCGTTAAGAACTTCGGCGGACAGGTTTTGATGAAATAATTTAATATCATTCTGAGCCCCGCTTTCAGCGGGAGAAACTCCGCGGAGAATCTATTTGATAAGGGGCGAGATACCAACTCGCCCTTACTTTTTATTTCTTATCAATCAATACCGCAACGGATCTTTTACTTTCAGATGTTTTACCGTACTGCACTCCATGTCACAAATCTAAAAAGCATTAATGACTGGATGGATTATTGAATTGGGTGGCAATTGTGGTTGGAATAAGGATATATTACTTTTATACTTTTAATTGGCGAAGATATTATTTAGTAATTTGCCAAGAATATTAACCGTATAAGGAGAAACATATAATGCTAAAAAGTTCATCATATGATGGTGCAAACTCAGAGGAAGCTACTGTAATCAGCAAAGGTGTTAAGATAGAAGGAAAGTTGAGCTGCAGCGGTAGTATAAGATTAGATGGAGAAGTAAAAGGAGATATTTCATCACAGAGCAAAGTCATTATTGGAGAAAATGGAAGTGTGAACGGACAAATTAACGCCGAAAATATAACTATTGGAGGAAAAGTAACAGGCACGGTAAGAGCAAAAGAAAAATTGATTCTTGATGCCAAAGGAAATCTTCAAGGAGATGTTTTTTCTAAAACTGTATCAATGGAATCTGGAGCTGTTTTTAATGGTAACTGTAAGATGGGTGATTCCGGAAATATTAAAATGACACCGGAAATTCCTAAACCTGATGATACAGTTAAGAAGTAAAAGAATAATTTATTTGTATTCAAAGAGGTGTCACGGTTAAGATCGTGACACCCGGTTGTATTAGGATTTTACAAGTTTTTTAGCGTCTTCAACTATGTCGGTAACCTTCTTCTTCCCATCACGGTAAATTCCTTCAGCTTTATCTTTTCCTGTTTCAATATATTCCTGAGCATCCTCATAAATGTCTTCTGCTTTGTTGGATATTTTTTTCCTTAATTTCTTACCACTTGTTGGTGCAAGAAGAAGAGCAGTTGTCCCACCTATTAATCCGCCCATCATTACACCAATTAAAAATGCACTTATTCTATCATTATTTGCCATTTCAGATCTCCTTTTTTGTTTAAATTAGTCTACACCCAATATAAAAAGTAATCTGAAAAAAGCAAGATAGATAGAGTGTTACTTAATGCTGATAGTCACTTAATTTACAAACAGTCGTTATTTTCCTGCAAAAATATTTGAATGACGAGCTTTAATTTAACAAGAGAAAAACTCACACTATCAAGTAATTTTGAAGGAATGCAGGAATACTAAAAGGGAATGTAAGAAAGAAAAGATTTTGCCGATCCTTGCAACAATTTAATTTCCTTCAAAAAAAAGCATCAAGCACACTTGTCCAATATTTCAACAAGCAAGCTTGCCCTAAATAAGTTGCAGATATCAGAAAAATAACGATACCCACTTAATATATTACGATTACTTAAATCTCTCATCTGATTTTTTCACATCTGATTCCTTAATATTCTTCGACAACCAGCCGATTCTTTCCTCTTCAATTGCATCAAATCTGCTTACATATGGTTTTATATCTAATAGAGGAGTCCCATCTAACACATCGACATTCTCCACATAAAGTTTATTCCCTTTTATTCCGTTTAGCTTCAATACTGATAAACCAATTGGATTTGGTCTTTTGGGAGTTCTTGTTGCAAACACGCCGTGTAGTTGATCATCGAGAAATGGTTTTATTTGTAATGAATAATCCTTCGATTTATGGAAATCATATAAAATTATTATATGCGAAAAACCATCCAGGTCTTTTAATCCATCCTGGTATTCTTCAAATAATTCTATCTCACCTTGTATGCCCTTTGCACTGCTGGGTTGAATTGGAACACCTTTAACTTCTTTATGAGAAGAATGTATTATTCCGATTGGTTGATATATTATTTTTCTATGCCTCATATATTTTTTAGCGGACTTAGTTATTAACTATAAATAATGAAACTGTTGCAACTGAATCATCACTGAATTACAAATGTAACTTAACTCAAATACAGAAAAGCATCAACTTCATCTTAATTTCGTTCGGGTGGAAGGAATAGAACCAGTTCAATCTAATTGTTTGATATAAACTCTTGTGAAGCCATCATAATTATTATCAGCAATACTAAGTGTGTCGTTAGAAAGATAGGTAATCACTTCGGGCTCTAAACCGCTTTTGTAAATAATAAAATCTAATTTATCTGTTGAGTAAATGGAACTCTTTTTTTCGATATGAAAATTATTTGTACTTAATAAGCTGTCGTTATATATAAACGAGACTGAATTATTTTTATCAAAAACAACCAGGTGTCTTTCGGCTTGAGTGTCAACATCTACAATATCACCAGCAATTCCACCGGATACATTTACTAAAACCCACTTACCATTAATAGGCAGATCAGAATCTTCGTTTACTGTTGTTTTACAACTACCCAGAATAATTGCAGCACCAAGTAAAAGAACATATAGCTTGTTCATGATTTAACTCCATTTAAAAATTAACTTAAAAACTATAAAGCATCAATCATTATATTTGCTAATAACCGGATGTTATAATAACAGATAGCTCTTTTTTCCCTGTATCAAGTATTGCGAATATTATATCGTTTAAATTTTCAACCTCATCGCATGGTTTTTTTTCTGTTGCGTTAAGCACATCATTGCCAGCGGTTCTACAATAGTAATAACCCGTAGCTGTTTCTATGGGGATAAGTTTATCATCAAACCACAACTTACTTTTACATTCAGATTCTAAAGGAAGTTTTTTCAGCCCTTTCGTCTGCATATGTTTTATCCATTTATTCATATCTTTTTCACTTAACAAGTATTTTGCAGAAATATTTAAGCCTTCTCTCTGCCCAAAACCAACCATTGCAGGAAACCCATCATAGGCAATCATTTCAGCATCGTCCGGAATTTCAAAATGTTTTTCTAATGCAGCTTTATCTGAATTATCGGTTATAACCTGGCAGGAGTTAGTAACAAATAGTAATAGAAAGAAAACAATATATTTTTTCATTAATGTGCCCAATTTTTAATTTAAGACGTTTGCAACTTAAAGCTGTTCCTGACTAAAAAACAAAACAGCATCAGAATTTCTAAACGCCTTATATTTCAACTTCTTCACTAACATTAAACGTTTATACTTCCGTGATAGATTTGTTACAACTGAAAATTAAATTGATAACAACTATTAATTCAATTTTCTCATATAAAATAAGGAAGCATAAAATGAAAAAGTTTTTTGCCCTGCTCATTCTAACCATTCCGTTAATGCTATTTTTCAATGGATGTAATGAACCGACGACACCAATTGAAGACACAAATCTGAATGATCAGCAACTTGAAAAAGAAGGAAAACATTACGGAAATCATGGAGATATCGTAGTTGCAAACCGCAACTCGGGAAGCATATCTGTAATAAATACTAGAACGGACGAATTAAGCGGTACATATCAACTTCCTTCATCCCCAAATTCACCGGAACCAATGTATGTTGTTTATGATAAAAGAAGACACCGTGTATTTGTTGGTGATCGTGCAAATAACCAGGTTGTTGTTTTCAATTCGAACAACTATTCATGTTGAAACAACTATCGCTGTAGGTCAAGGCGTGTTTCATATGTGGGCTGATAGACTTGGCAAACAGCTCTGGGTGAATAATGATATCGATAATAGCACTTCGGTGATAAATTTGCGGACACTGCAGGTTATCGCTACTGTTCCAACACCTGCTGACTTAGTTAGTATGGGCGGGAAACCTCACGATGTATTTTTAGGACCATTGGGAAGACTCGCTTATGTTTCAATTGTTGGTGTTGCGGGTGCTTCGGATTATGTTGTTCAATTTAACACAAGAACTTTCGAGGAAATAGGACGGGCCGCAGTTGGTAAAGATCCTCATCTTTCAATTCCACTAGTAAGTCGTTATTTATATGTTCCCTGTCAAAACTCAGATGCAGTTTATGTGCTTAACAGATTTAATATGAATCTGGTTGAAACAATATCTGTTCCCGGTGCACACGGTGCAATAATGACAACGAACGGAAAAGTTTTTTATACTACTAATCTTCCAGGTGGTGGGACAAATGGAATTTATGCGATTAAAACGAGAACAAATAATGTACTCGGATCAACAAACACGCCTTACCCTGTACCGCATAATGTTGCGTTAACGCCAAACTCTAAAAAACTTGTATCTGACTCATTCAGGGGGCACATCAGATAAAGTAACGGTGTACAGAATATCAAACCGAAACCCAGTTCCTGAATTCATTAAAGAAATTACAGTGGAGTTAAACCCGTTCGGTCTTGCTTACGCAAAATAGAGTCAAACAAAGCAGGTGGCAAACTATTCTTTTTAAGAGAGCAACAAAGCCAGGAATGATATTATATTATTTCTGGCTTTTGTATTTATAGTATTTTTATTTTCTGTGCATAAATTAAACACAAAAAAACATCAAATACTCTAATGCAAAACCGCGACCTGGTTGGGGTGCTTATTAAACTTTAGTTTAAAACTGTAGTTGTTATACTACTTGAAGTAACAACAAACTCCAATTTCATTGGATTAATTTCATCAACACCGGTTAGCCAACCTGTACAATAAACCCTCATCTTACTGCTCTGTACCATTGCTGTATATCCCCCATATTCTGTTTTTGCAAGGTGGGCTGGAATTGAGAAACCGACAAATGATTGCCCACCACCGCCCAATGAAGTGGATTTGTTATAAAATCTTTGTGCCATATTACAAATCCTAAGCCCGCCAACGACTAAAGAATCTCTATTAAATTCATAAGAATCAGGAATCAGGTCTGATTTTTTTACTTTTACACAGACATATTCAGATGAAGAGCAACTAGCAAAAGTAATTCCCAATATTATGAATACAGATACCAAAGAGTGCTTAATAATGTTTGATAAAGTAAGCTGCATTTATAATGTCTCCTTATCAAGAATTGTTTTGGTTAATTTATCATTTAATCACAACTTCAACTTAATTCAAAAACAGAAAAGCAACAACCCGTCTTCATCCGGCTGTTCCGGATTACGCAGGGCAGGCCCGCCTTCAGAAGGGAAGTTACAAAACTACGCTGCGGATCCCGGCAGCACAAAATGCTGCATTTATATTCGGAACACTTTTATACATTTCAATGTTTAACTTTGTATCGTAATTTATATCGAATTTTCTACTTCCTGCTTAAGAAATTATAGGTATCATTTTACATTGAGTATTAATAGACAAATAAAATGATGAAAATTTTTAACGACTACATCGGTCTGTTTGCGGATCATTATGAATTTACTATGGCACAGGGATATTTCCTGGATGGAAGAGAAAGCTGTCCCGCCGGTTTCGATTACTTCTTCAGAAAAAATCCGTTTGATTCAGGATATACAGTATTCGCCGGTCTTTACGATCTGCTAGAGATGATAACTCAATTTAAATTCAATGATGATTCCATTGATCATCTAAAAAAAACAGGGTTTAACGATGAGTTCCTGGATTATCTAAAAAAGTTTAGTTTTAATGGAAATATAGTTGCACCGAAAGAGGGTGAAATAGTTTTCTGTAACGAGCCGATTGTACATGTTGAAGGAAATATAATCGAAACACAATTGATAGAATCGCTATTATTGAATATGCTGAATTTCCAATCACTTATTGCAACTAAAGCATCCAGGTTACGGCATTCTGCAGGTCATAGAGACTTAGTAGATTTCGGATTAAGGAGAGCGCAGGGTTTATCTGCTATTCACGCAAGTAAAGCTGCAATTATTGGCGGTGTTAACAGTACATCAAATGTTTATAGTGCATACAGGTTTGGACTCACTTCATCAGGCACACAGGCACATTCATGGATACAAAGTTATCCTGACGAACTAACTGCATTCAGAAAATTTGCAAAAGCTTTTCCACAGAAGTGTGTTCTTCTTGTTGATACTAATAACACATTGAACAGCGGGGTTCCAAATGCAATTATTGTTGCAAAGGAGATGGAAGAACGGGGCAAAAAACTTTATGCAATACGATTGGACAGCGGTGATTTAGCTTACCTGAGTAAAAAAGCCCGTAATATTCTGGATGAAGCAAATTTGAATTATGTTAAAATAATTGCTTCAAATCAACTCAATGAGCACCTGATTAAAAGTCTTATTGAGCAAGGTGCACCAATTGATGCTTTCGGGGTAGGAACGAATTTGATAACGGGACAGTGTGATGCAGCGCTTGATGGGGTTTATAAATTAAGCATGATCGACAATAAACCTACTCTTAAACTCACAGAAAATATTGATAAGATTTCTTTACCTGGAGTAAAAAAGATTTTCCGGTACTATAACGGCGATGGTAAATTTTATGCCGACGGTATTCTCCTGGATGACGAAAAAAATATTAGGAAAATATGTCATCCGCTTCAATCCAATAAAAACACCGAAGTTGATGGGCTGAAAAAAGAGGAACTAATGGAAAAAGTGATGGAAAAAGGAGAGATAAAAATTGAGAATAAAAGTGTTAAAGAAATTTCGGAATATGTTAAACACAGATTAATTTTATTGCCCGAAGAGCATAAACGTTTTGAAAATCCGCATTTGTATAAAATTGGAATAAGTACAAAACTATTCGAACTTAGAATTAAATTAATTGAAGAATTTCATCAAAGATAGGTAAGGGTACAAAATGAGTTCTGCTCTTTTAATAGTGGACGTGCAGAATGATTTTTGCCCAGGTGGAGCATTACCTACACCGCAGGGTGATAATGTTGTACCTGTAACTAATAAATTAATGGATAAATTCTCCCTGGTTATTGCTTCCCGGGACTGGCATCCTGAAAATTCAAATCATTTCAAAATTTGGCCTACTCATTGTGTCCGGGAAACTTACGGTGCAGATTTTCATGGTGAACTGGACGCTGATAAACTAGATAAAATTTTTGTGAAAGGTACCGGTACGATAGATGACGGCTATTCTGCTTTCGAAGCAACAAACGAAAATCTTGCTGAATATCTTAAAGATAAAAAAATAGATGAACTTTACGTAACTGGTTTAACAGCCGAATATTGTGTAAAATCCACTGTGCTTGATGCTCTTAAAAACGGGTTTAAAACTTATGTTATAAAAGACGCTGTTGAGGGAATCAGACAGGATGAAGGTGATTTTGAAAAAGCATTTGAAGATATGAAAGAAGCAGGTGCTGTTGTTCTTTCATCGGATGAACTTACAATTTAATAGTTATAGGAATTAACCTACCTACCGAATTCAGGTTACAAAACTGTGCCACGGAAAATTCGGTTGTAAGGTTTAGAGACTGGTTAGCTGTATTGATTTACAACTAAAAAGATACAGGCTTTTTTTCTTTATAAATTTTTTCTATTCTTTCCTTATTATAAGTTATTGCAGAAAGTGCTTTTTCAAATAACTTACTTACCAAAGTTTTATCGGAAATATATTGAGCGTTTATAGATGATTCTCTCTTTTTCCATAAACTAACACCTATCTGTGTTGATATTGAACCTTGCGGCTCTAATTTTGTTTCAAGTTTTTGTATAACATCAAAAAAATTAAAAGTATTTTTTTCAAAAGCAGCAAAGTCAACAGCATGCGAGCCAAAGCCAACTTGCCCCGAACCATCCTGTTTAATAGCTAATCTCCATCCCGAAGGAGTAGAAATATCAATACTAACAAATTCGCTTTTTATTTCATTTAATTGAGATTGGTCGTTACAGCCAACTAAAATTAAACACCCAAGGATTGTAAATATTAAAATCTTTTTCATTTTTATTTCATTCAAAACTAAAAGATATTAAATAATCAAAACAGCAGCTTGTTTTTTTAATAGTTGGATTACTCTAATATATTTTTTGTCAGTTTTACACGTGCAAAGGGTCTAAATATTCCGTTATCTTCTCCGTCCATATTCCATTGCCATGTGTCAGTATTTCTATCATAAACAAATGTTGTATGCCAAACACTTTCTTCATTAGTTTTAAATAAGAAAGGGATTTCATCTCCATTCCGTTCTGCATAACCAGTAATAGCCTTAGCTAAAAGACCTCCACCGCCGGTAACATCTAACCAAAGACAAGCATACTTGCTCAAATCAGAATCCCAGCCGATAAGCACCAAAGCCTCGTAGGCTGCTGTGCCATCTACATCTTTTTCACGGGATATTTCAGATATCTGTAAATACTGATGCTCGAGAATCCATGATACTTCAATATCATGTGTAACCTCCTGCCCGGCAATTGACCCCTTTAAAATCCAATTACCTGTCATCCTATCCAACAAGGAGTCCTGAAATGATGTTTGTTGTGCAGAAATTATTATGGATAAAAGAAATGTAAATAAAATGATTCTTATTATTGTTTTCATAAAATACCTCTCGAATAGATGACGACTGACGGGGTTATGTGCAATTATTGAAATCATTCTCATATCTTTAAACTTTCATTCTTAATAGCTAAAACTGATGGTGCTTGACATCCAACAATTGCCGGAGCTTCATGGATGAGTTCGTCATTGTTGATAGCTTCAACCATAAATAGAGCAAAATCTACACGACGAGTTAAATTACTTTTAAGAATGGGATCTCCAACATGTTTACTCCACATTGGTAAACCTTGGCTCTCACCTTCCTCGAGACCGCTACCACGAACAACCGTCCAACGACTGTCACTAGAAAATATTTGATGACAAGCTTCCACTTGATCGTTAATGTCAACTAGCCGAAAAAATTTACCAATCCAACTTGCAATTTTCACAAGTATTTTGAACATATGAGAATACTTATCTTGACCATCTTGAGTTATATGCCATCCGCAAGAGAAAATAAGGCGTGCATCTAAGGGTGCAAAATCTAATACTGCTTGAGCAGTCCCAGAAGAGTAATTATGAACGCCCCAAGGGACAAGCACCGTTAGGACTGCATCACATTCTCTTACTGCTCTTTCGATTACTTCACGGTTGTTCGTAGCACCAGGTACAATTGTCATTCGATCTTTGAAACTATCAAGTTTATTCACACTTTTCTCACGACAAACACCAATCACCTCATATCCACGATTAAGCGCATGTTGAACCATATACTGTCCAAGTTTCCCAGATGCCCCAACAATACAAATCTTCTTCATATTTTCCCCTTATTCTCAGTAGTACATAACTATTACTTATACCTAACCTGAATGCCGTCTGAACTTAAGATAATTATTTTAAATACATTACTCAGCTACAAAAGTAACTTACCTCAAAAACAAAAAAGCATCAGATAACTATTACTTAATAAGCAGCATCTTTTTTGTTTCAACATATTCATTGCTAATAAGCTGATAAAAGTATACACCTGTGGGCAATCCGTTGGCGTTAAAGTTTATATTGTAGCTGCCAGCTTCTGTCTCTTCATTAATTAATGTAACAAGTTCATTCCCCAGTATATCATACACCTTTAAATTTACGTTAGCTCTTTCAGGTATTGAAAATGAAATTATCGTGTTCGGGTTAAACGGGTTCGGATAATTTTGCTCCAAACTAAATTCTACCGGAATATGTTTTTCATCTTTTACACCAACAGAGTTTGACGAAAACATAATCTCATAATCAGAATCTACAAAGCCCGTATCCGGTTCATTTATATCTACATCTCCGACCACTAAAAGAATCCCTTCTCTTGTATAGTAGAAAAACTCCTTGTATCCATAGTCAGCGTAATCTCTTTTTTGTCTTAAGCACTCCAAATCCATTCCTGGAAGTTTTAATATACCATAACCATCTACGGTCATTTCCTGCTGACTTGTGTAAAAGCTTGCTTGTTGAATCTGCCAGTTCAAATCATAAGTTGTATCGCGGATTTCTATGAATTGACTGAAATTAGAACCATAAGTTATAGGAAACCTGTTAAACAATTCTGCCGGTGAATAATGAGTAAACCTGTATTCATTTTCAATAGTTGTATACCCTAAAAAGTAAGTTGAATCATTACTGGAATAGATTATAGGGTTCTCCACGATGTTTTGTAACCCTTCACCCATTGTATGTGCATTCAACGGATATCGTGCTGCAAGTATTGGTATTTCGCTTACTTCATAATTATTAATATCCAACAAATCCTGTATGTCTGCAAAGCTGAAATCATAAATATTTGGACCAGCGGTGTTTCCGATATTGATTAAATCAGCTTCTCCTTCAAAAGCGAAAAGAGGTATGCCGGGTGTAAATATTTCCAGCAATTCAGATTGGGACACTGTTATTTGGGGATAAAGTAATGTGGAGACGGAAAAAATTATTAGAAGGGACGACAAAGTTCTTAGAAATCGATCTTTGTGTTTTTCGGTATCCATGATTCTCCTCCTTTTTAAAAGTTCATGTTTACTTGACGCAACTTAACTCAAAAACAGAAAAGCAACAAACATATTAAATCGCATTAAGCACAATGACTAAAGTAGTTGCACCAAGAATTGTAGCAACCCAATACCAAGTTGTAGCTATTTTTTTGTTTTTATGTTTTGCCGCAACAGCTTCATAAATAGTTGCAATAAACGGAGGAATAGCCAGGGGCAAATATCCCATCGGTTCAGGCAAAACCCGTTTAGAGAAATAAGCTAATGCAATTATGCTTACACCCGTTGCAAGTGCAATTTGTATGTGCGGAGATTTTAATAGTTCTTTAATCTTTTGCATAATTTATCAATGTTGTGTCAAACCTTTTGCAATGGCTTCTGCTTCAGTCTCAGTAAAAATGCCTGTGATAATTGCGCGACCAACTGAGTTTGTATCCCTGATAATGGGTGCAGATAGAACCTTTCCGTTCAATACCATTCCACATCTTTTACCAACATTTTGCACTGTTAGCTCTTCGAATTTTTTGGCTCCTTCGGATGTTAAAATTAATTCTACGGCTGGTCGCCCTTGCTGCATCACAACTGCAGCAAATTCTACATCAAACTGGTTTACCATAACTTCTTTGTGAAGATAGAAGGTTTTCCCGGTTGGTTCGAAAACCATTTCTGTTAAATCCGGAGCTGGATGATCTTCGGCAATGCGGAATTCAAGTTTGGGCTGTTCATTCTCTGAACAAGCAAGCAAAATTGAGAGTGAGAATAAAATAAATATTAATCGCCGTAACATTTTTTACTCCTTTCACTTTGTCGTTTTGCTTGAATACTTTATGTATTCATTTGCAACTTAATTCAAAAATAAAAAAACATCAACTCTTCAAACGCAATCAACTTAAATCCACCTCATGCCTTTTTCCCAATAGCAAATATTCGCTCATTGTTTATTTCAAAATCGTAAGGGTTACGCTTGTCAAAGAATTCGAGGAGAAATCCTGCTTTGCTAAAGTAACTAACGATTTCTTTCTGTGTAAATAATGCAGAGTAAATTTTGGTTTTTATTCCCAGAAGATCGTCAACGTATCCTTCATTTGTACCAGACTTAACGGCTACCAGCAGGTAACCATCTTGCTTAAGCACTCTGTGGAACTCAGCGAATATTCTGTTCACATAAATTTTAGGTGTGTTTATTATTGAATAGTAAGATACGAGTCCGTTAAATGAGTTATGATCAAATGGCAAACTGCTGATATCCGCACATTCAAATTTCATATCCGGATTATTAAGCCGTGCAAGTTCAACACATTTTTCTGAGATGTCCACACCAACAACTTTTATCTCCTTATCAAACAAATACCTGCCAATATGCCCCGAAGGTCCACAGCCCGCATCGCATATTAGTGAATCTTTATTGAATCTAGCAGCAAAAGAATCGAGGAGTTTCCGGTCGTATTCTTTTTCATTCATTTCGTTGTGGAAAAGGTCGTGGTATTTTTGTGCAGCGAGATTGTATGACTGCCGTGTCATTGAATTTATGTGTTCAAAGGAATCCATGCTTTGGGAATTATTATTATCTGATTGTTTCTGTTAAATCTTTTTCAAGCAGAGAATAGATTATGCTATCAAGAAACTTGTTGTCGAATAAATAGTTCTCTCTGAAATACGCTTCTTTTTTAAAGCCGATCTTCTCCAGCACTTTTTTAGATCTTTGGTTTGCAGGATTTACATTTGCTTCAATGCTGTGGAGTTTCATTTTCTCAAAACCAAACCTTGCCATTATGTTGATTGTTTCAAACATATATCCTTTTCCCCAGTACTCGCGTTTAAGTGCGTATCCGATTTCAGCCCGGCAATGTTCGGGAATCATTCGCCAGAATCCGAAGTAGCCAATAAAACTATTTGAATGCCTTTCAATAATCGCCCAGGTAATACCCTCTTGTTTTCTATATGCTTCCTCAACAGAGTTAATTAACTTTTCTGCGTCACTGATTGATTCAAACCTGTCTACATCCATAAATCTCATAACATCGTCATTTGAACGGATGTGAAATAAATTTTTTGCATCACTAAGCAAAATATTACGAAACTGAAGTCTTTCACTCTCAAATTCAGGGAATGCTTTAAAAACACTCTTGTCTATTTCTATAGTCATATTATTAAGGCTTTATATTTCTGTTATTCATTAATTAAATAAGTTTTAAAAACTGAAAAGCATTAATCCTGCTTAAATCAATCTCAATTATTAAGTTTAAATTCTTTTCCGTAAATGGCAAACCAAACAGTACCGATTACTCCGAAGATAAAAGCAGTTAAAAAATTTGTAAACGGAGAAATATTCCACAGGAATGCACTGCTTAATGCGGCTATTGAAACAACAACATCGCGGAAGAGATAATAAGTACCGAATGTTTCAGCTTTCGCACCATCAGGAGCTAAATCCATTATTAAAGATTTCCTGGTTGGCTCACCGAACTCTTTCAATCCTCTTATAATAAATGCAAAGACAAGCGCAGTAAATGATCTCGACAAATAAACTACAAGAGGAAAAACTGTAAAGAAAGCGAATGTTATTAATATAAACGGTTTCTTGAAATATCTGTCCGCATAGTAAGCCACGGGAATATAAACCAATACTGCTGTAACCATTTCCACTGCTGTTAAAACTCCAAACTCAATTGCCGAAAAACCAAGATCGTTCACAACCCAGATAACAACAAACGCATAAGGAATTTGCTCGGCGAATCTTATAAGTATATCAGAGACAAGTAAATTTTTTAAAGCCGGATTGAAATTTTTTAATCGTAACAGATCTTTTATCCTGCTGCTTTTTGGTGCGACCACTTCGTCTTCCATCAAAAAGTGAATTGCAAACAACGCGACTATGCCAAATACAAATGCAGTAATAAATGAAATCCTTATTCCTGTTGTTGTTCCATAAATAGAAATGAATGTTCCTCCGAGCAATGGTCCAAGGGACATTGGGATTCTTTTAACAATTGAATGAACGGTTATACCCATGGTTCTTCTATTTGAAGGAACAGCTTTTGAGATTAAGCTCATTATTGCAGGAAGAGAAACCGCACTCCAGGAAATAAAAAGAACTGCACCAATAAAAACTGCTTGCCAGGATTGAAAAATTATTACGACCAAATAACCAATCATTGCAACTGAAGTAAACAGCATCAATGCTTTTTTGTAACCAATCTTATCACTTAAATAACCACCCGGAAAAGAATAGAGTGCACTGAGCAGGTTATCCATTGCATTAAGAAATCCAACAGCCAGGTTAGTGCCTCCAATAGCGAGTATGTATAAAGGAAGGAACCGTTCACCCATTCTTTCACCGAGCATAATCAATACAACCATGATTATCATAGCTGTTACATTTTTATTTATGCCAAAGAAATCTTTAAATCGATTTTTTATTGGAAGAGAATTGGGCATTAAAATAATCTAATGTTTTTAAACCTCTGCAATACTCTTAAGCCCGAATATTTTTACTTTCTTTTCTTTGCCCTTCAATTGAAGCTCGCCAACAAATTCAGACCGTAGGTACTCGGGCAATTCAGTATTTTTCAGGATATGTTCGCTTATTAAAAATTTTTGATTGTGTTTGTTACATTCATCCTGAATTCTCGCCGTGGTATTAACCACATCACCGTGGTAAACTATTTCCTTTTTAATTGTGCCTATCCAGGTTACAGAAACTTTCCCGGCATGCAGCGCAGCTTTGAACTCAGGATGAACACCATACTTTTTAAGGTATGTTTCCTGTTTCATTTCTATTGAGGTTAGTATATCAAAAAAACAGTTGATACACCGGGAATCTTTAATACCATTCTCCAAAGACCAGGTTAATATTATTTCATCGCCGATATATTGATAGATCTCTGCTTTTGACATCAGTATTGCATCCGTCATATCATGGAAGTAATCGATTAGAAATGAACTGTATCTTGTGTTACCAATTCTTTCTGCAATCGCGGTTGATGATTTCAAATCGATAAAAAGAAAAATCTTATTTACTTCTTCAGGAAGATGATACCTTCCGGTAACATACTTGATTAAATCTCCCGGTCTGTGAAGCCTTCTTATCTGCAGCAATGCTATGAGTAGGGTAGAAATCATAGCTATTATGGCAAGATCTCGTGGGAAGTTTTCCCGGAAAACTGCTGAATATACTGATTGACCAACAGTTAAATTTTGTGTGAAAAAGTTGCTTGCAGAATTAATTAATAGCTCATTAAAAGCAATAACAACAGAATAAACAACAGTTCTGAATATTAGAAGAAACAGGTAAGATTTTTTTCGGAATTTTTCAAGAAACAGAAACTCCTCACAAAGCCCGATTGAAGTTCCGACAAGAAATCCTATAAAAAAACCTCTGAGGGTTGGTTCCAGAATATCAATCTTATCAATGTAATGAAGAAGAAAACCGATAACAGCACCGGCAATAGTTCCGATTACGGTATAAATGAGAACGTTTTTAAATTTATAATTTCTTGTTAAAAACATTTATTCGGCGTAGATGAAAGAGACAGTACAGATTAAAACAATTAGTGTATAACCAACTTAAAAAAAAGTATGCATTGTTGAAAAACTTAGTGATGAGCGGAATTGTTCTCAGACTTATTCTTATCAAATCCACCGTCTTACTTTCTTTTTATAGTCTTCAAACTTTTTACCGAATTGCTCGTTCAGATTTTTTTCTTCCGTTGGTATGAATGCTATTTCCATTGCTGCAACAAATAAGATTACACCCACAAATGAAGTGACGGAGCCGAGAATAAATCCTGCACCAAATAGTATTACTGCCAGACCAAGATACATAGGGTTGCGAGAGATTTTGAAAGCCCCGGTTTCGATCAACGCTGTTGGTTTTTCATTTGGCTTAACGGTCGTTTTTTGTTTCTTTAATAATATATCTGCCCAAATATTTAATCCTGTTCCAATAATAAAAAATAAAAATCCGATCAGATAATAGGGGTAGTTGAAAACCTGAATTATGGGTATGGCATAATGCAGAAGAATTGAGATAACCAGATAAATGTAGAAGTGAGTTGGCGGTAATATTTTTTTCAAAGGACTCTCCCGTAAATCTTTAATCTAATATTGTTTAACATAAAGGAACAATTAAAAAAGTTCAATCAATAATTATCAATGTTTAATCTATTTTCTGTAAGTTCAACATTAAAATAAAAGGAAGTATTATACCATGCGAATCTATTTTTTCGTAATATCATTAGCAATAATTCTAGCTAGCTGCAGTTCATCGAATAAGATATCAAACAGCTGGACGAATCCTGAAGTAAATGCCGAATCAGTAAAATTTCAGACTGTTGCGGTTTTTGCGATGGTAAAAGATCAACAAATGAGACAGGACGTTGAAGAAGCCCTCGCGAGCCAAATGCCGAATACAGTAGCCGTTCCTGTTTATAAAATGATCAGCAACGAAGAGCTTGCAGATATAGATGCCGTGAAGAAAAAACTTAGTGAAAGAGGAATGGAAGGCGCTCTTGTCTTATCGGTAAGAAATGTTGATCAAAAAACAACTTACTATTCCTCCGGGATGTATCCTTCAGCCTATTATAATTTTGGCGGATATTATAATTATGCATGGAATTATATGTATGATCCGTATGGATACTCAAGCACGAATGTTTATGTAGATCTGGAAATTTTAATTTATTCACTAAAAAATGATCAGCTTGTTTGGTACGGAGAAAGCACATCGGTAAACCCGGAGAGTATTCAACAGACAATTTCTGAGTTAGCAGTTTCGGTTAAAAATCAGTTAGTTGAAGATGGACTTCTGGATCCTACTAGGTGAGGAGTAATTTATAGTCTTTAATTGCTTGTCTTTTATCAATCATATTATTCCCTGTTTTTGTCTATCCAGTATCCCCACAGAACAATTAACCACTGAGCGTTGCCAACAATTCCTATTGCTTCAGTTGACTGTGGTGGCGGACCAAAAAGGTTACTGATATAAATTGCCACTAAAAAAACTACCAGTCCCCAAAGAGCAAAAGTTCCTGTTTTGTTTTTTGCTTTTGTGGATTTTAAATAAAGAAATAATCCAACTGCAAAAACCAATCCTTCAAGAATTAATGTTGCAGCAAAACTATTCCACAAACCCAAACCAACCTTTATTTCCAACCCTGGAAAGATTGGTAAATCAGGAACATGAACAAAAAGATCAAGCACCCAGTGACTTAAAACAAGCAGTCCGAGAATTATTGCGGCTCTGGAATTTTTTTTAATCAAGAAGTAAACAAATCCAAATAATAAAGCCCAGATCAAAACACCAAACAAACTATGAGTAAATGGATAGTAAGTAAAATCGAGCGGTGTAACCGAAGATATTCCGGGTTCAATCGCTACTTTTTCTATTCCAAGTAAAACAAGTATTGGCCATATGAGATCAACCCATTGAGCTGCCATAAAATAAGTTCCAAGAGATGCAGACTTACTGAATTTCTTTCCGGCAAAACCAGCACCAAAATGACCTATGAACATATGATACCTTTAAAATAAAATTTAGTATTGCGGCAGATGTGATACAGATAAATACCACTTTAGTAAAAATACTCAGAGTTATTGAATCAAATCAAATTTCCCCTTTTGGTAAACGTCAAATTTGTGGTGCATTTTTATTTGACCCCAGTATTAGTGAACAATTCCTTCAAGCCTTTCCTCTAAAGACTAAACATCATCAACCACTTTGGGGTATAAAATGAAAAAAGAATCCGTAGCCCTCCGCATCATCCTGATTGCATCCATAATAATTCTGCTTATCATTCCCATGCTTATGGTTCAGTCATTAATTACTGACAGGCAAAGTTACCGGCAGGAAGCTGTAAATGAAATAAGTAAAGGCTGGGCAGGTGTGCAGACTATTGCCGGTCCAATGATCACAGTTTCACAAAAGACTGAAAAAATTAATAGTAAGGGAAACAAACACATCACCACAAAATATTATCGCTACCTTCCGGAGAATTTAAAAATTGATGTTGAAGTCGTACCTGAAAAAAGATACAAGGGCATTTATGAAGTAATGCTTTATAAATCTAAGGTAAAAATGAGCGGGACAATAAATCTTTCAAAGCTAAAGGAGAAATTCCCGGATGAAAAGTTTGATGAAAGTTACATCTCTTTCAACATAAGTGATTTAAGAGGGATACAAAAAGATGCTGAGTTAAATTTAAATGGCAAAAAATATAAGCTGATACCCGGATTAAAAGATAAAATTTTCAAAAACGGTTTTTATTCTGATTTGAAATTAAACACACAGGACTTAACGCAAAATTTTGATATTGAACTTGAGCTAAACGGAATGGAGAATCTTGAGTTTATACCTTTAGGAAAATTTACAGAAGTAAATATGAAATCTTCCTGGAACAACCCAAGCTTTGCAGGTGCTTTTCTGCCTTCATCAAGAGAAATAACAGAAGATGGATTTACTGCTCAGTGGAAAGTGAATTACTTCAACAGATCTTATCCGCAGGAATGGGAAAGCAAAACATACGATCCTTTTCCGAGTGCATTCGGTGTTAAGCTCTTAGTACCGGTTGATGAATACCAGAAAACAATGCGTACATCCAAATACGGGTTGATGATAATCGTACTTACTTTCCTTAGCTTTTTTATGATTGAACTCTTCAGCAAAAAAGTTATTCATCCTATTCAATATTTACTTGTTGGTTTAGCGCTGATAATATTTTATTCAATTCTGCTGGCAATTTCAGAATACATTCTGTTCCAGTATTCATATTTAATTTCAAGTCTGCTTATCATTGCGCTGATTGGGTTTTACGCTAAGAGCATTTATCAAAGCAAACAAATTTCTTTCATAATTACAGGAATGCTAATGATGTTTTATGGATTTATGTATGTAATCCTGCAGCTTCAGGATTATTCATTACTGATAGGAAACATAGCGCTGTTTATAATTCTTGCAGCAATTATGTTCTTTACAAGAAAAATAAATTGGTTTGAGATTTTTAGTAATAAATCAAATGTCAATCAGTCTTAAAGAAGCATAATAAAAAAACCGCAGAATATTCTTTCTGCGGTTTTTATTATTAATATATTGCTACTTATTTATTTCAATAATAATTGTCTTCCATAGTTTTAACGAAGGAGGACCATCTTATTTGTTTGAATAATCGAGCCGACCTTTAGCTGGTAAAAATAAACTCCACTTGGAATTCCAGAAGCATCGAAAGCGAATTGATATTCACCTTTTTCAAGCTCTTTATTAAATAAGGTTTCGATTTCATTCCCCAAAACATTAAAGACTGTCAAAGTTGCAAACCCACGATCCGCAATTCGGAACCTGATATTTGTTGTTGGATTGAATGGATTTGGATAGTTCTGTTCCAATATAAAGCTGTTGCTTTTTAGAGTATTGTCATCAACAGAAAGCACATTAGTTTCTCTTATAACAACTGCATTCGGAGTCATCAGACCACCAGAACCACTGGGAATTAAATCCTCAATGTAATTACCATTACTGTCAAACATCTTAACTGAACTTGTTGCGCCATTACCAATCAGAATATTTCCGTTGGGAAAAAAATCAACTCCTTCAGCATTACCCAATCCGGTTATAAAGTTGTTGATAAAGGTACCGCTCGTATTATATCTTTTTACTGCTGTTCCGTTGTAATCAATCACTAATAGTTCACCATTCTCATCAAACCAGATATTTGTTGGACCTAAAAGATTTGTAGTTACAAAAAGCCCCATATCATTTCCATCTTGATCAAACTTTCTTACATTATCTTCGGAATAAGAAGAGACGTACAAATTTCCATTGCTATCCCAATCGATCCCGATACTTTGAGAAACACCAACACTTGTAAAATCATCAACAAAGGTACCGTCTAATTCATAACGTTTGACTTTTCCGTTTCCCCCCCATTGCAACACATAAAGTAAACTATCAGCACCGATCTTCATTCTAGTTGGTCCACCGATTCCTGTTGCAAAGTCTTCAATATATACTCCCGTAGTTGAATTGTACTTTGTTATCCGACCCGTGTTTAAATTTGATATCAAAACAACCTGTTGTTCTTCCAGAAAAACAATATCCTGCGGCCAGGCAAGATTCGTATTTATAAAAGTCTCTGGGCTCTCTCCGTTTTCATCAAATTTTATAATTTTCCAGGGAGGACTTGAAAAGTTACCTGCGTCGCTCACATAGATTTCAGTTGTTTGGCAAAAAGCATTCGAGGTTAAAAACAGTATCGCTGCCGCGAATAGTAAAAGTATTTTACTGTAAAAAGTTTTAGCATTTAACATTATATAGCTCCTTAGTTTTGTTTATGAAAATTTAGCTGACGAAGAAACCCTTGATACTTGACACTAATTTTTGAAAAGAAACTATTAAAAGCTGGCAATAAAGGATAGGTGGAAAATTAGTGTTTTTAGCGGGGATGTTTTATACAGTTATGCATTGATTTCCACTACTTTAAAGTAATATATCTGCTAGTGGTAGAAGGTCTAGATGCTAGCTACATTCTTTTTATTTTTGCCCGGGTATCCGCATTAACTCTGATAATTATTATTCAGTTTTGCCATCCGCCCTATTCTTTTTTTCAAAATCTTTGTGCTCTTTCAATTCACAATTTACCATCCAGTTAATTCCAAACTTGTCAGTTAGCATACCAAAATATGATTCCCAAAATGTTTTGTCCAATGGCATAGTAATTTTTCCTCCGTCAGCCAGAGCATTAAATACACGTGTAGCTTCATCTGTGTTGTCAGTGTTTACTGAAATGGTGAAATTATTTCCCATCTTATAGTTTGATGACCATTCGCCTCCAACATCACTTCCCATCAGTGAAGTTTCTTTACTAATTGGTAGAGAAATATGCATAATTTTTTCACCGAGAGCCTCGGGGACGGGCTTCGATCCTTCATGCGGAGGCATATCTTTGAATCTTCCTATGTAAGTAAATTCTCCGCCAAAGATGGTTTTATAGAAGTTGAAAGCTTCTTCACAATTACCATTAAAGGTTAAATAAACATTTACAGTTGTCATAATTCCCTCAATTTAATTCATAAAATTATTTTTCTAAAAATTCTTTAAGTCTGTTATTAATAAAATATTCCCAGCCGGCAATGCAGCTCTCCCTTTTGAACTCGGGAATATCATCCGGAAAATCTTCCAGGATTTCAACAGTAAGTCTGAGCTTTGTTTGATTATTTTCTTTTAGTATTTCAAATGCAGCGGTTGATTTACCCGGGTATTCTTCAAATTCCCAGCTATATTTTATCATTTTCATGGGCTGAACTTCTGTCACCTTCCACATATGCAAAAAATTTCTCTCCTCACTTCGTACATTAAATTGCGTCTCGAATCCGACAACGGGTTTAAATGCCGGAATGTTTTCAAAATACCACTGACGCATTTGTCCAATTTCTGTAATCGAATTCCAAACTATCTCAGTAGATTGGTTAAACGATTGCTCAACAATTATGGGCTCATCACTTGTCTTCATGTAATTTTCATTGCTCATTGTTTTTTAATATCCAGGTTATTAATGTGATAACTACAAGAGTTTTTGTTTTTACTCTCTGCCCAATAATATTCTTGGTTTAACTATTTTTTTCAGAAATAACTTTTAGTCTACCAAGTCCGGTTCCAAACTCTTTATCCATTTCCTTTTCAAAATTCATAAAAAGTTTCATCAAGTTCATCGGATAGGGCATTTTACTTTTAAATCCCCAGGTTGCTTTCGTATTTTCACCCTGATCACTTAGTTTGACATAAGCATCTGCGGTACTCTTAAATGGCTTCAAGAAATTTAATTTTGTTTCAAGCAAGGTAGGTTCAACCAAATTAATCATTGTCTGACTTCCGGCACCAACATTTTTTACTTTACTTTCCCACGCCTGTGTGGCTCCAACGGTTCCATCAGTTCCCGTAAGGGTTTGTTTCATATTCGGATCCTTATCCCTCCACGGACTCCATTTATCCATTGCTCCTAAGCTGCTTACATTATTCCAAACTTTTTCGATGTTGGAATTAATTACAATGGATTTTTCATAATTCATATCTTTTGAAACAAGCAGTGCAGCTATTAAAACTACTGCGATTATTGCAAGTATTATATAAATAATGATCATTGTATTTTCCTTTTATTATTTGTTATCGTTTATATAATCATTCATTTTGACCCAATAGTGCTCATGCCAACCTTTATTAATGTGTTTAACATGTTCATCAGGAATTCCGTGTTGTTCAAATGTTAACTCAGTTTTTTTACCTTTATTCTTTAGACTATATATAACCAGTGACCAGTCACCTGCTTTCCAGTCACTACCTCTCCATGCCTGAATTATTTTCTTACCAGGGTTTAGTTCAACGTTAATTGCATCGATATAACCGCCGTAACAGCTGACTTTCCCTCCAATTTTATTGCTTACTTTCGCAGGTGCTTCTGAAAAGGCACTGTGTTTTTTAGAATCCATAAGTAGAGAATAGACTACTTCAGTTGGTGCATCGAACTTTACGATTTGTTTAATTGATTTTGCCATACCACTCTCTTTAAATGATTAATGAACCAGTTGATTAATTTTTTCATCGCAATGTTTAGTGAAAAATGAAAGTCTTTATTTAATATCAAATCATTTACATTCCAGGCATCTGCATCAGCTCTGACACCTCAAGCGAGCCGCCAATCTCAAGAAAAGGGCAAGTCTTTGCAACCGACACGGCTTCCTCTATAGAATTCGCATTGATTATTGTGTAGCCAGACATTGATGTTTTGCTTCCAGTGGTAACAGTGCCATCGGGGTTTACTGTGCTCGTATTCTTAAACGGGTTCATAGGACTAACTGCTGAGTTACCTAATGTGGATAACCAGTCCATATATTTCGAACGATGTTTTTTACCTTCTTCCGGGCTGGATGGTTGATTGCCGCCTAGATAAGTAATAACGTATTGAGGCATAAACTTCTCCTTTCTTGAAATTAAAAAAATACCGGACGACAAGAAAGTATAGTTGTTACTTAAGATGTGCACAATTGTTAACTTAAGAAATTATTTAGAACCACCCAAGCCAAAGAGTGATAAAGATAGCGTGGCAGTTGGGTGGGAAAGCTGGTTAGTCCAACATACATACTAATGTGCGCTGATTTTGTTCGATATAATAAACCAACTATTTTCTTGTAAATATCACTTCTAATATTAATTCATATTCTCCTTCAGAGTTAGGATTTTCCATACTCAATATCACTTTATCAGAACTAACCTTTTTAAAAGTTTGTATTAATAAAGTATCATGCCAATTCATGAACAGCGTTTCATCATTAATAAAATTGCAAGTTGCTGTTGAAAAATTTCCCGAACTTTCAAACCACCAATATCTATATGTTTTTGATTTTTCATCCCAGGCAAAAATTCCATGTGCTTGTCCCTTTTTACCATCTATCAATGTTGAGTAATCAAAATAAACATATTTATCATCAAGAGCTCTTTTAAATATACCTTGCCCGGTTCCTGTGGTTGCTTCACTAAATGAACTTTTTGGAATATTATATTCCATTTCCCAATTTCCTAATAGAAAGTTAAATTTTTTCATAAATTATCTAACTCCTAACCTCTATCCTGACTCGCTTTTGCTTTGCCGGAACGGGCTACCCAAGCCAATGCCTGATAAAGCTGGTGGAGGCAGTATTGATTTATTTGTTAAGTTCCAATTTCTGCTTGATGGTTGTAATAAAAATTCACTTTAAATTATCCCATTTAAAATAATTTGATTTTGCGATTTGGTAGGCGAAACTTTCATTACCACCATTATCAGGTCTCATACCAATTCGGATACCACCAATTTTTTCGACAGCCCGTTGAGAACGGATGTTTTGGATACCTACCAGGAAGATGACACTATTTACATAATTAAATGCGTGCTCAAGCATAAGTCTTTTCATTTCTTTGTTGTAAATGCCGCCCCAATGCGACCTGGCCAAAAAGGTCCAGCCAATTTCGACTTCGCTCTTATTGTGATCATATCCGTGAAATCTGGACGACCCGATAGCTTTACCTTTCATAGAGTCAATAGCAATCAGTGCTCCACCGGATTCTAATGACTCACGAAAGAAATCCTCAAAAATCTCCTTCTGGTAGCGATCTTTGACTGGATCTTGTTCCCAAATTAGAGGATCTGCAGCTACGGCGAAAAGATCATTGAAATCTGTTGCTTGAAGTGGTCTGAGTTCAAGGAGATCACCTTTCAAGGTTGGTTGGAGATCAAAAGCCATTTTTGATTTTTCCTGAAATTACGTTATTTAAAATGTGTGGCTAACTATTACTTTTACTGCACACTATTGTTAACTAAAAAACTTATTACCCCATTTTACCAACCCATCTCCAGGATTCTTTAATCTGTTATTCTAACTGTATTATCCAGAGGGATATTCTAACAAAACACAACATGCTTCTGAAGTTGAATTATAAATTAGATGCATCAATGAACTTCGGGAATTACCTTCCATTGGCGGTAACGATGGATCAGCATAATATATTGCAACTTCTTGTAATAATGGAAAATTATCTATCCAGGTTTCCCTGTCATCAGGATCCCAGTTGGGATTTTTGATGTTCCAGTTAATAAAATTCAATTCTTGTTCATAAGATTTATAAACTGCTATAATATCATCCTTTGATTTAAGCTGCTTTAAAGATAGATCCTGTGTTAGCTTAATAAATTCTTCTGAAGAGACTTTAAATAAGAAATACCCTTGCCTGGATGAGGGAAACATTCCATCTTCCACTTCAACAATTTTTATTTTTGAAGAATCCACAAAGTGGAGAAAATAATCCTTTAGACCTTCGGAATGATAACGATCCACCGCATCACATCCGTAAAGATAAAGTACTACAGTTAATATGAAATAGTGTAAAAATTTATTTTTCATTTTTTTTAACCTCATTACGCCCAAACCAATAGCAGAGAAATCAGGAAGGCGGCCGCTCGATTGGCAGAGCATAGCTTACTCTTTTTAACAACCCAATGGCATTTGAAAAACAATATACTTCGTCTTTTTAATACCTTTTAATATATATTCTAGCTTAAATTCAATTTTGCTGATACCAACTCCGATAGGATAATCATTTACAGATTTTACATCTTTCACTAACTCAGCCCATTTTTCACCACCAATATTTTTAGCCATTACTTTCAGTTTTTCAATATCAACTTCGGGAAATTTAGCTGCCTCTTCTTCACTATAAGAAATTGATTTAAAAGAATGATTGTTGTTTTTTTCTATTTCAACCCAGCCTGAAGTATAATGAAGCCAATCTAATAAGTCTAAATGCTGTCCTTCATTCATAATTGTTGCACTCGTTTCATATCTTTGATATACGTTAACAATTTCTGCTTCTCCTGAATCAATGGTTAACAAATTATTTTCAGGACTGTCACCAAGTTCTAAATAGACAAGTGTTGTATCATCACCCTTATTATTAAATGAATAATCATAATAGCTTTCAATAACTATTGATTGAAATGAAATTACAAAATCTTTTAAATTAAGACTTAACTTATGCTCATCATTCTGACTATTTGAGACGCCATTTAGTAAAAAAAGAAGTAATATTATTTTGCATATGAAGTATTTCATATAATTCCGAACTCCTATTTTTTTGCGGTATATCTATTATCTTTTTCACACACTGTGGGTACTATAAACCTAATAATCCCTTTACACCCAAGCCATTGGTGATAAATCCTTTGTCTGTGTTTCAAAATTAAAGAATGAGTTTGTTGTTAGCAATAAAAACTTCGGAAGCGCTCTTTTACGACTTTATAATAGTTTGTCTTATAAATAACTTACTACGGCATCTTTGAACCATAAGGATAATGATTTATGAATGCAATTAAACGCATTGATGTGAAAATAGGAATGCTTGTAAAAATTGTAATAAAAGAAGATCAACGAACCGGTGAACTTACCGAAGGTATTGTTAAAGATATTTTAACAAAATCCGAAAAGCATCCACACGGAATAAAAGTAAGACTTGAGAGTGGTGAAGTTGGGCGTGTTAAGGAAGTCCTAGGATAAACTCTTTCTAAACGTTTGGGTTAAGTAGATTATTATTGAAAGAATTTAGAATGGCAAAAAACACTCCCGCAAGCCAACGGCTTCTAAATCTTAACGCTATATATATGAATCTTCTCATTTTTACCTTTAAAATAATGCTCACCTACATCTTCATAAATAATATTGTCGTCTTTATTTAGTCTATCATACACTTCTTTTGAAATTAAAATATTATTTCCAAGTGTACGTGCAGAAGCACAAATTCTAGAAGCAGTATTTATTGTATCGCCGTGATATGCAATTTCTTTTTTTGACGCACCGATTTCAGTGATGGTTACCTCTCCCAAATGAAGTGATGCTTTAAAGGAAGGCAATACTTTGTATTTATTTAAATAATATTCTCTTTTGTTTTCTAATATCTCCATTGCCATAAAATATGATCTAAGACAATTATTATTTTTTAACCCGTTTTTTAATTTCCAGATTATGACAACTTCGTCTCCTACATATTGATGAACATAACCCCTGGTTTTTGCGAAAGCTGAATCTAAATCATTAAAGAAATCACTAAGGAGCAAACTATATTTTTCGCTGCCTAAATTTTCGGCGAGAGTAGTAGCATTGTCTAAATCCAAAAACATAAATATACGTTCCTCAGATAAGGGTTTGTGATATCTGCCAAGCAAATAGTTAAAGATAACTCCCTTCCCAAAGAATGCTTTTAATTGCCAAAGAAATGAGACTACAAGAATGATCAACAATACATACAGAACATTAATATTTGCAAGAAAATAGACCTTGCTTATTTCATCAAATATTTTGGGATTACTTAATGAACTTGATTCTAAGTTGTGAGATTTTAAATAGACTATTAATAATGTATAGATGCTTGTTAAGGTTATTATAAAATATAGAATGACTCTTAAAAACAGTAGTAAAGAGTAAGACAGTCTTCCAATTCTTGATTGGGAGAATATTGGTTCAATAAAACCTATTAAAAATCCAATGACAAAGCCATTAACTGCAGTATATTTTATTTCATCTAAGTTGCCCCAAAGAGAGTGAAATATTAATCCTAAAACTGCTCCTAAAATTCCAATCTTAATTCCCAGAACAAAGGAAGTTTTTAAATCCCGTATAAAATTTTTAATCTTCATTTAATAAATCATTTCATCTTTGTAGGAGTTTAGCAATTTATATTCTAATGTTGATTCCATTGGAATAATTTAATTGTATATACTTTCTTCCCTTCAAGCTAAAGGCTGATAATTTCCTCAGATTGAATGATTAATGTAATTGTTATACAGCGTTGTTTGTTTTAACCCAATTCATAAAATTTTTTATAATATTCTCTAATTCTTTAGGACCACCAGCCCCAATAAATATTTTATTTTCAACCTTACATACAATCCATTCAAGTTCATTTTTAATATTCTCTACTTCTTGAAATTTTACCCGTTCTAACTTTGTATCTACCAAATCTATTGTAATCCTCCAACCGGGATTGTCTAATGATTCAATTGTAATTCCGTATTTATGTTCCCACTCCTCATTGCAGTTTAATAAATACCAGTTCTCCAGCTCTTTAAGCATTTATTTTCCTTTATCGAATAGTTACTCTTAAAATATCCAACAATTATATTCACAAACATATTTCAACTTTTGTGCAGGCCAATGGCTGAAAAATTTGAAAGGACGAGCAGTTTCGATGCATTTACTCTCTTCCCTTTATTTTTTTTACATCTTTCATAGTGGAATGAAAAAACTTACCAAACTTTTTATCCTTCTGTCTCTTTTCAACGTAGGACATTTCATTGTATAACGACTCTTTATAAATTTTTATGTAGTTGTTATATCGCTCTTCCGAAATCTCTCCTCTTTCCACAGCTTCCAGAACTGCACAGCCTGCTTCGACAGTATGAGTGCAGTCTTTGTATTTACACTGATCTGACAGCTCATCAATTTCATTGAATGTATCACCGAGACCGGACTCATTTGAAATCACTCCCAGTTCGCGCATTCCCGGGTTATCAATTATTATCGCTCCATTTTCCAGAACAATAAGCTCGCGGCGAGTGGTGGTGTGTTTTCCTCTTCCGTCTTTTTCTCTTATTGGCTGTGTTTTGTAAAGTTCCTGATGAATTAAATTATTCAGCAAAGTTGTTTTACCAACACCGGATGAACCAAGCAGGCAGTAAGTTTTAAAAGGAGTGAAGAAAGTTTTAATATTTTCAATATCGCTTTGGTTGTTGTTGCTGAAAGCTGCAATAGTAACATCAGGCAGAATTTTACGGATATCATTTTTCTTCTTTTCAATTTCATCTTTGCTGATAAGATCGCTTTTACTTAAGAATATTGCCGGAGTTATTTTGCCTTCGTTTATCATTACCAGGTAACGCTCGAGTCTTCTTAAATTAAAATTGGAATCCAGCGACTGCATAATTATTGCAGTATCAATATTCGCAGCAATAAGCTGGAATTCAACTTTTTTGCCGGATGCTTTTCTTTTTAGTAATGATTTACGCGGAAGTATATCGTGAATGATTGCAAGCGATCATCATCAAACAACTGTGCATAAACCCAATCGCCGACAGCAGGCAGATCAAGCGAGTCCTCTGAATTAAATAAAAACTTTCCTGTAAGCTCTGCATAAATATCTTTTACGCCGTTGGAAACAACAAAGCTGTTTTTGTTTACGCTTATTACTCTTGCAATTTTAAATCAGGATTTGAGGATAAATCTACTTTATCCTTAAACCAATTATCAAATCCGAGTTTTTCAATTTCGTTCATATAATTTTTAGCAGTTGATTACTTTACATTTTAGGTCGCTAAAACTGAAGGCTGATCAAACCAGAACTAATGTGGTTTATACAAATGGGCCACTTATAACTCATTCGGTAATAAAAACTGTTTTACATCACCCACTCTAATCAAATCATTATTATTCATATCGCTTCTAATAGCCTTAAATCTATCGATTAATGAATCTGCCTCAGGTGATTGGAAATAAACTTTTCGTAATTGGGTCATACCGTTAATTATTTTTCGATCAATTTCTCTGTTGAAGAATGGAAATGAGTATCCGATCACAACTAAAGCAATGCTATCTTTTACGTCATTCACCAAAGTGTCTATAAATCCCTTTCCTCCATCGGCGCTCTCTTCTGGTTCCCAAGCAAATGAAATCGTTGACTTCAAGTTTTTAGAGTTAATGATTATAGCAAATTGTTTGACAATTTTCTCAACGAATTCTTTATTGATAGAAAATTTGATCTCATCAATATAAGAGTATTGTCTAAATGCTTCATTATCAATAACATCTGTTGTTCCATTCAATTTATAAATCCGAAAACTCTGGTCATAATAGTTATTGATACCTTTCTTTTGAATTACATTTAATAGATCCTGGTTTTTTAAAATTTTAATCTCACCAGAGTAATCGGAATAGGATAATTCGAACTGATGGTCATAGTTCCAAGATACAATTCTAATTTTTTCCGGTAATTTCCCGGACCTTGAAATTATTGATGCATAGAATGTGTCGTATCTTCTATCTGGTGGTTTCTGAGCTTGTTCAAAAATAAAGAAAACAGACAGAACTCTTTTAAGTCTTTCTAATTCATCAAACTTTTTCCTTATGGTTAATTTTTTTGCAAGCGTATCAACACTAGAATGACTCCCAGACTCATTCAATAACCAATTTAGCTCATCAATTAATTTAAGTTGAAATACTCTTTTACTATCTTGTGATTGAAATCCCTGCCCTCCAAATGTCGATTTATCGTCCAACATTAAATCTCTTGATTTTAGAACCCGCATCAGACTTTTGATCCCCTCAGGAATCTCTTTGACTATTGGTAAGGCATTACAACTAGCACCAGCACCAAATAAATATGTGATTTTATTCATAAGTAAGCCATTGCGATTTTTTCAATTAAACTTCATAATTCTTCCCAAAGAAAATAACGGGGTGTGGTTCATTACCATCCGGCCCTTATTAAATATTTTATCAATTTTATTTTAATTAATAATACTTATTTAAACACTTGCTAATTTCTTTTTCCAATTTATAAGATACCACATACCCCAGAGACCATAGATCGTTATCAAAGGTAACAATAAAGAGTAAGATATATATTTATCAGGTGTTAAAGTGATGGCAACTCTATCTGATAAAAACGCATACAAACAGACCATCGGCCAGTAAGAGGTAATGGCTAAAGCACCAAACATTAAAAAGAATCCCCAATTTTTGTTTTTCAATAAACCGATGATACCTGCAACTAACAATGGTATATAAATCAACGTATCACCAAAACCAAATCCTTTGGCAAATGCAATCCCAACTTCACCAACCTCATTTACTGACTCTTGCAAGCCCAATTCAACTGTCAAATCATAATCAACCAATGCAAGTGTCTGACCACATAATAGTAGTAATGACAATAAAATTCCAAAACCAATTAAAATCCTAAAGCCAATATTTTTTTTAATCATTTTTTCCTCCGTTTCCACATTATTTTCACTTCAAACTTCCCAATTCTTTCCAAAGAAAACAACGGGACAGGCGTGACGTCCAAGATATATTATGCTTAAATCTGTTATTCGCTCTTAGGGTATTCTCTTTCATTACCATAAGTAAATATCTTTTTCATAATTATGCTTTTATCATTAACAATAAACTTAATCCTAAAAAAATCTAATCCCTCAACGATGAAGTAATCTTCTGAAATTGGAATCAGTTTATTGGTTGAGCCATTTTCAGGCTGGTAAAACAATTTTTTATCCATATACTTGATAAGGATATTACCATAGCTGCCTGCATATACTTTAATTTTGTTTATATCGGCATTATCATAACTTGCAGATAAACCGTCCAAAGCCCATTGATATTTATCAATTGCTGTTTGTTCATTCGAAGTTTTCAATAATTTCTGTAAGGCATTTTTATAAGCAGTTACCATAGCTTCTCCCGGATCAACTTCAATATCAGGATTTATTCCTACTCCCTCCCAAACAATTGGATTCTTTGCATAAATCTTTTTCCAGGCAGGGATTTGTAAAACAAAATTCTCGTCAATGGCAATATGTTCAACCGGGTTTTCAGCGCCTTTCGTTTTTTTACCAACTATTTTAACGTTTGCATTGAAGTATTTTAAATGAGAAGTGAACGATTCAGCGGCTGATGCAGTTGCTGGTGATGTTAAAATATAAATTGGAATATTCGTTAGCTTTTTACCCGGCACATAAGTCGGTACCATTTCGGAATAAATGGTACTATCCATCGTGGATTCTGTTATATTTAAAAGTAATGGTTCCTTATTATCAATTAGATATCCCAGCAAATAGACAACCATATCACCCCATCCACCGCCATTTTGCCTTAAATCAATAATCAAAGCATTGCAATTAGAAAAATAAGAAATTGAAATGTCCGCTATTTTGCCGGCATAATCCGTAGAAAAGAACACACTTAGATTAAGATATCCAACATTACCTTCAAGTATTTTCAGTTCCTTAAATCCATAATTATTCCAAATCTCTATTTTAGCTTCTTCATCTGTGTAGTCTGAACTGTTAGTTGTCCCTTCCAGCAATGCTTTCGCCAGCTCCGGGTTGTAAATTAGATCAAGATGTTTGTCTTTACTAAATTCTTCAAGACTATTTGTTACCTGTGTTGCAAATTCCACCGGAGAAGCAACGCCATCATAATATCCATTTGATATTTGCGTCTTTAATCCTGCAATTATTTTTTCAGATATTTCCGGGAAGGGATAAATTTTTTCGATTTTCTGTATCAGGTTTGTAAGGATATCTGCCTTATCAACAGCCGTTAATGTTTGCGCGTATATTTGAAAAGACAGTAATATTAATAAATGGAAGAATATTTTTTTCTTCATAATACTAATCAATATAATTTTTTTAACATCTCCGTTTTTTATGGTTTTGTTTTACCACCCGCTAAAGCCTTAGGTCATTCGGTCAGGTTGATTTACTGTTTATGCCATATTTGTAATTTCCCACAAACCATTATCAATTTTCAATTTTATAGGTTTTAGACCAAAAGGTTCTGTAACAATATATTTCTTAAAATTCATAATCTCCATTTCTAATGGCTCAACACGTACCGAAATAAAATCTTCTCCTCTTGGTCCACCCGTAAAGAAGAGTATCCAGGATCCAATCCAGTGCTTTACTCTTTCTCTAATATTGTTTTCTATAGATACTTTGCCATAAATAATTAAATTAGCGTTTTCTCTTTCCTTTCCAAAAGCAATAGTAACGTAAGGGTTTTTATTTATTTCCTTGATTTTTCTAAGCGTGGGATTTGTTCCCAACCAAATTATGAATGTTTCCGGTTCTACTATTGGTTGAACCATTCTGGCACTTGGCCAATTATTTTCACCATTAGTAATTAAAAAGCAATACTTTGATTTATTTATCATTTCTTTTGCAACTTTAAGACAATGATCGAGTGATGTATTAGAATTTTTCTGAACGCGCAACTTATATTTATTTAGGAATGATTTCCCTAAATGTTTTTTCAACTTACTTAACATATTCTATCTTTTTTTTAAAACTTGTTACCTGGTTGCAACCAACCACACGCCCAAGCCAATGGCTGATAAATTTAGTAGGGCATACGTTTGGAAAAGCTGGTTATATGGTATTTTTCTTACTAGATAATACTATTTATATTTAGCTATCATTACTGAAAACAAAATTTCGTAATTTACCTTATCAGCTCCTTTCATTAACAACCTCTGCTCTTTCAATAGGCTCATCCCATTCGAAGCTAATAATCTATTAATATAATTTGGAGAGTGTTTAAATATCGGAACTCCCCAAGATGTCATTTGGTTAGTGTATTCTGCTACTTTATTGTCGGGTGCAATCGTGAAAGCAAATATTCCACCTTCTCTTATTATCCTTGCCACTTCTGAAAATATATTTCCTAAATCACTAAGGAAATGAAAGACTCCACTACAAATGATATGATTAAAATAACCATCATTATACGGTATTCTATTGTCCGATAAATTATGAAGCTTCAACTCCTCTGCAAATGATTTGATTCTACATATGTTTAACATTTCCTCGGAAATATCAAGCCCGTATACTTTTAATCCAATCTTAGAAAAATTAATTGAAGCTAGACCAGTTCCGATTCCAAGATCGAGTATTTTCTCGTGAGGTTTAACATATTCATAACTCATTCCAAACAGTACGTCGTGCCCGTAACTATCATATTCTTTTACTTGCTCATCGTATTGACTTGCATTCTCTTTGTAACCATATTGATTCATATTATGATTCACTTAATAATTATTCGCCATAAAACTATTACTTATACCACACAATATTGTTAACTAAAAAACTTATAATCCCAATGCACCTAACCACGCCGCCCAAGCCTTTGGATGATAAAGCTGGCAAAGCGAAGGGTTGATTTGCTGGTTCTACTTTTGTTTTTGAGCTTATTTACTATCTTTTAATTTTAAAAAGTCTCCATCAACAATGAGTAATTTAGCACCTTCTTTTTGTTACAGATCTATGAGAACTCAATTGATCTGAAACAATGTATGACATTCCCGGCTTTAATAATGATTCTGTGCCTTCTTTAAGTTCATTTACGACATTACCTTCTATGCAATAAACTAAATGCCCCTTTTCACACCAATGATCTGCAAGATAACCCGGACTATATTCAACAATTCTAACTCTTAACCCTGGAAATTCTACAGTCTGCCAATATGCAACACCAGTTTCCCCTTTATGCTCAGTTTTGGGAATCTGTGACCAATCTATAGTTTGAAATGGAATATTTTTATTGCTCATTACAATTCCTCAATCTTTTTTAAAAGTATAACTATTTTCTACACTGCACACTATTAGTAATTAAAAAATGTATAAGTCCATTACACCACTTGTCCAAGCCTTTGGGTGATGAAGATGGATTGACGTGAGCTATAAGGCGCCGGTTACATTCACGATTACTGTTTTTAATAGTTTCTTTAATCACTTTTTAACATTAAATCACGAATATTATCAACGCTAATATCCCGTAAAAACAAAAACCGGCAGCAATAAACCACCATAGTGATTTTATAAATGGATCTTTAGGATTTTCATTTAGCGGTGGATAAAAAATAAAATAAACCGGAAGCAAGAATGCTAATACTTGTAACAATATATTAAAATATTTTATTTTCATTGTTATACCTCTTGCGGTTAGCTATTACTATTTTATAGCAATTCCTTACTTATTGAAATTAACTTACTATTCTAAACTTCCCAATTCTTTCCAAAGAAAACAACGTGAAGGAATTATTTAATGATATTTCTTCTTTCCAATTATAAACACACTTCTAGTTTTGTCTCCAAGAACCCTTGATTCTTCAATCGAAAATCCTGTAGATTCTATTAAAGAACAAAGACTGTCAGGAGAAAAATGCGTGTGTCTGGGAGGTTTACCCCAAACCTTAATAAACCTGAAACCTAATTTGATTATTTCTAACAGTTTCATTCCGTGATTTGTAAAACTCGTTATAACAAGTAAACCATTATCTTTTAAAACCCTATAACATTCTTGAAGTACTCTTTGCGGATTTTCTATAACATGTATAACGTTAGCCATAAAGACAGTATCAAATTTATTTGACGTAAAAGTAATAGCCATACCATTTTCTTTTTGGAAAGTGATTTTATCATTGTCACCCAGTCGTTCTCTTGCTTTCTCTAATAATTCCTCAGATAAATCAGTTGCAAAAACATGTTTAGCATTTTTTACAATTGACTCGGTGAAATAGCCAGTACCACATCCTAATTCTAAAACTTCTCCCAGATCGGTCAAATTATTTATATTTCTTTTTACTTCATTGAGAAAGGTTTTTCCAACGACGTATTCCTGATTCTCGTCATAAGTTGCGCTAAATCTGCTCCAATATTTTTCTTTTATTTCATCTGCCATTTTTTCTATTCCTTATTTTTTGATTTCCATAAAAAAGTCACGTAGATGATGTTCCCCATAAATCGGTGCGATCATATCAGTAGCCAGCACCGTCATAAAAAACTCAAGAGGACCGTAAGTTTTTTCGGGAGTTAAAGTTCTTATTAAAAACAAACTTAATTTTCGTAACCAATCAGGTATATGAGTTATTTTGGGCTTCTTATTTAAAACATTAAAAGCCATTTGAGCAATTTCATTCTGGGTGAGAATAGCGGGACCGCCTACATCGACATCCTGTTTGTCAGATGTTAAGGAATGTACACAAACTTTTGCAAGATCAACTCCATGAATTGGATTCCCCCTATAATTACCATCCCCGAATACATAAACACGACCTTTTCTCGCCATATTAAAAAACTCAGACATATCAGAAAAGAATCCGTTGGGACGTATTACCGTAGATTCAATGTTAGATTTTTTCAATTCATCAACAAAGAGTTCTTTAGCCTCAACTATTTTTAAATGGCGAAGTTTGCGTGCATTGAACACTGAAACGTAGATAAATCTCTTTACATCTTCTTTTATTGCGACATTAAGTAAATTTTTGTTTGCTTGATAATCCACATCCTTATAAGTAAGTCCATCTTTTTGTTTTGTTATTCCTATTGATGAAAAAACTATGTCTATGTCTTTGCATATCCCAAGAAGAGAATCAGGTTTTGTTACTTCACCTATAAATATTTCATCAATTAACTCACGTATACCGGCAAGTTTTTCAGAGCTTCTTGTTAATACTTTTACCCAGTAACCCTGTTTTTTGAATTCCTTTACAACGTATTTACCCAAATAACCTGTTGCACCTGCTACTAATACTTTTTTCATTGTATTGCTCCTTGCCATTTTTACACCTCCCTTGCGATAGTTAAAAGATGTCTGTGAATTGTGATGGTCTTTTATGAATTAATTTTTAATTCTATTAATTACAGTTTATTTTATCCAATCAATTTCCTGCATAGCTCTTTTTACAGCTCTTTTATATTTATATTTAGGATAACCAATAATCACTGACATTACTGCTTCATTCTCTTCTGGTATCTGGAAAATATTTCTAACCTCTTTTACCCTATTGATTGCAGCCGATATAATTTCTATCATCGTTGCGCCCAGCCCCAACGAATGGGCTGCCAGCATTGCATAAGTACTATAAATAAGTGAGTTATTTGTATGAGCTTCTGCGCCTTTTTCAGCATGAAATATAATTAATGCGGGTGCACCTCTGGAAATTCTATCACCATATTCAAGTTTATAATTACCAAGTTTTGAAATAGGATAAAGATGGTTTTTAACAGTATTAAATGTTTCTTTTCCTGCTATTCTTTTTGCAAAAAACGAAGCTATAGGATTTTCTATCATTGAAACTACACCATCCATGAATTTAGAAATATATGGCAGAGATTCTTCTATTTTTTTCCTGTTGTTAATTACTGTTATTTGAACCTTCTCAGGATGAGAACCAAAAGGAGCGTACCAGACAGATTCCAGTATTTTTTGTATCAGCTCATCGGGCACAGGTTTATCCTTGAAATTTCTTACTGATCGTCGGGCACTTAAGAAGTTTAAGAATTCTTTCTCGTTAACATTATATTCAGGAAGATCAAACAGATCTTCTGAATAGGATACTCCATCAATCTGAACTGCCTTTGAAGGGCAGATAGCCATACACTGACCGCATTTCAGACAGATAGATTCCCGTTCAGCTATAAAAATAATTTCATCTTGGGCATTAGCTTCAATACAATTACATGGGCATACCTCAATGCATAATTTACATTGAGAACAAATTTCTTCATTTATATAGTTTTTCATATAAATACCCCTTTTGCTCTCTAACTTCCTCTTTTGGCATTTGAATTTTTGCACCAAATCGTTCTAACTCTTCAACTTTCATGACTTTTCTCCAGCGTTATAGCATCTTTATTTTGATGAAATACAACTTAATAACTCATTAAAATTTGGGGTTTTAATAGAAGTTTTATTTATTAAGGTTTTAAAATCGTTACCCAGTTCAAGCATCTCATCTTTAGCTGCATTTACATGCATCATCATTGCCACTTCGGCAAATTTTGAATTAAATACTTGCTGTAAGATCTTGATCAGCATGAATTCTGGAAACCATTTGAAGAATGTCAATTTAGGATTGTAACTTTTCTTATAACCCAATGATTTTAAGACTTTGCTGCATTCATTTACTGCACGAATATATTTTCTTATTATCTCTTTATCCTGAGCCAGTTTGTAATTATCTCCGGCTTTTAAAAGAGCGCCAGCGATGGGATTGATAAAAGCTACATGATACTTTAACCAACTGTCAATATCATCAACCACTTTGACCGGTACCTCAGATGATTCGAATAATTGTTTTATTTGAACAGTTCTGTTTTTTACAATCCCATCTATTTCACCAAGTGTTATTGACAATCGCTTTCCATTAGGTTGCTCAGAATCTACATAATGGGCAACATGATTGATTCGTGAGCCACCACCGCCCGGAAATCCAAATAATACCTTTTCTGCAGGGAGGTATTTTAGGTATTTATCAAATCCCAGTGCATTGTTCCCCATAAACAAGTAGTTTTTAACATTTTTATTTCTGTTTAGAACAGGAAGCACATTTCTTATACTATTCTTTCTCATTAAAACAATTACAAGATCATAGAAATCTTCACTGTTTAGTGAGTCAACAACAGTTACATTTGTAATTAACTTCTCATCAGTGAATTCATTAACAAGAACAACTCCGTTCTCTATCAGAAATTTATAATGATCATTCCTTGCTAAAATAGTCACAGCTTTTCCTGCTTTATGCAATAAATAAGCATATAGACTACCAAGTGGACCTGCACCAAATATTAATGTTTTCATTGATTCCCTCTCATTAAACCATTTTTATTGGTTATTATATGTATTCAAGCAGTGCACAACAGAATGTTTACAGTAAAAAATTATTGAAGTATTCTACTCTTAAGGTAATCATCAATATTTTTATCCTTTATTATTTCATATGAAATTGAATTATCAATAGCTCTCTTATTCATCATCCCTAATACAAATGATTTTTTATATTTTTCAATTGCTTCAACATTTTTCCATTGATATATTCCCTGCCAGTAATCAGTTTTCCAATCTATCATCCATAATTTATCTCTGAATCCGGGGAATCCGGCAATTAATCGAATTGGGATCCTTGACAATCTAATGTTTGTGTTGTGACTAAATTTCTTAAACCTAAACCGCACAATAAATATAGACCTTGCTTCTGGCTGGCTATTTGATTTTAAATGCATATGCCGGAAAATCTTAAATTCTTTTCCGTCGTCAGCGCGTATATTTTGTTATTATAATTTGGAGGGAATTGTAATTTCGATATGAATAAATAATATATTGCTCTGATGATTGAAGACAAAGCTGTCATTTTGTCTCCTGTTTTTTTACAAACCTAAGGATTTTAAGATTAAATTTCCTGTTTTGCGGTTGTCTTCCGGCAAGCAGCCCAAGCCAATAGGTGCTGTAAATAACTAAATAGAAAGTAGAAACTAGTTTTCTACAATAAACTTCCCAATGCTTTCCAAAGAAAACAACGGAAGGAATTTGCAGAAACATTATTTTACCGTATTCAGATTGTAATTAAACTGCCTTAGTATAAGCTTCTTTCAACCACTTTTTCAGTTCATTATCTATTTCCTGAACTTTTGATATTTGAACTCGATGTGTACACATTGTTCCAAACGGACCAGAATTTTCGAGTCTTTTTGTTATGGGTTTATCTTTTAACTTTAATCCCAAATCAATTCTTGTTTTAGTTGCTGGTTTTATTAAAGTAAACTGTTTTTTTCTAATAATACTAATGCTCCCTTTCTTTGGAGTTATAGTTACATCCTTTCCAAAGGATTTTACTACAGATATCAACTCTTTATAAATTGGCAGAAGGTTTTCTTTCCCTTTATATTGATTGGTCAGTAGATCTTCTGAATTTTCGCTATTAGTTTTAGATAATTGAACAATTGTATTTGCAAATCCGTGTGTTACACCGTATTCTTTCTTTAAGAAATTAACAGACTCTGAATGTTTTGAAAAAGATTTCTTGGCTAAAAGTGCTTTCCATTGATCCAATGATTTCCCGGTTTTTTCCGGCATGTTGTCAATCATTGTTTGAAGTGCTTTATCCATCTCATCTCCTTTATTTGATTAGTGTGAGTAATTTATGGAACTCATTTATTTTAATTTTCTAAACTAAAAAATTATAATTCTTTCCAAAGAAAACAACGAAAAGAATAATTTAAAATAAGAAAACCGCAGAAATATTCCTGCAAAAGAATTAAGATATACGATAACCCACCCCCAACCCCCTCCAAGGAGGGGACTCTTTCATTTGTTTTGTTGGTTTAGCCTTTTAGTAAAATTCTTAATTATGTTTAGTAAACGATACACTCCATAAAATGCGTGCTATCCCCTCCGGGGAGGCGATTTTTAGATTTTTTATTTACTGAACAACAGTTTTGCACTATCCCCTACTCTAACTTTTATAGTATCTCCACTAACAAAATTGCTCGCAAGCAACTCCTGCGAAAGAGGATTAACAAGGTATTTTTGTATTGTTCTTTTCAGAGGTCTTGCACCGTAGGTTACATCATAACCAATGTTTGCAAGCCAGTCTTTTGCTTCATCAGAAACTTCCAGTGTCATATCAGATTGCTTAAGTGACTTTTGGAGGTGACCAAGTTGTATATCAACTATCTTTCTTATTTCAGTATCTTGAAAGCGGTTTGAAGAGTACTAATTTCATCAATCCTGTTCAGGAACTCAGGCCGGATTGTTTGTCTTAAAAGATTCTGCATTTGCTGTCGCAGTTCGCCCATCAATTCCTCAACATTGTCTTCTTTAAAGAACTCTAATTTTTCCTGGATATAATGTGAACCAATGTTGGAAGTCATAATAATTATTGTATTCTTAAAGTTAACGGTTCTTCCCTGGTTGTCAGTCAATCTTCCGTCATCCAAAACCTGCAGCAAAACGTTAAACACATCAGGATGTGCTTTTTCAATTTCATCAAGCAGCAAAACTATTACCTGGTTCAAAGGATTCATGGCGAAGAAGAATTTTCCAATCCCCTTCTTCAAGACAATATGCAGCTGACCAAATTCCTTTTAACTTTAAAACGGAACCCAGTTTATCTATCGATGACCATCGAACCGAAGCGGTAAAAAGCGCCAGTTCAGAATTAATAACCTGGATTCTTATGTTATCCCAGACTGCCAGTTTAACTTCTTTAAGAGAACGGTAAAAATCGTGCGTGTCTTTTTCAAACAATTCAAAAGCTTCATAAAGTATTCCATTGCTTATTACAGTTGCGTCTGGCTTATAGTGACTTAAAGCTGTGTCAGCGTCCGGTGCATTTAAATGATCTATAGCTGCTTTTCTAACAGCGTTTTTAATTGTGTTAATTTCTGAAGAAGTGAGTTTGCTTTTGGCTCGGTCATCAATCATATTAATTTCCGTTTATTGGTAACCTCATAAAGTGAATTCATTACGAAACTCCCAATGTTTAACAATATCTCCAATAGAATGGTCAAATGAGTAGTAAAAAAATCCTCAGTAAAATCTCCAATTGTAATTTGAAATCTTTGGGCTTCTTTTAAATTCTCGATTAGCTTTTCTACCAGTTCAATTTTGAACATTCATCTGTTCCCGATTTCTGAATTGAAAATTTATCCATTAAAATTATTTACTAAACTCCAGCTTTCCCTTTTCACCAACGGAAATTTTAATTGTATCACCGTCGCCAAAGTTACCTGCAAGCAGTTCCTGCGCAAGCGGGTTTGCAACATACTTTTGTATTGTGCGCTTCAAAGGTCTTGCACCGAAAGTTACATCGTAGCCAATGTTTACAAGCCAGTCTTTTGTTTCATCATTGATAACTAATTTGATTTCTCTTGTCTTCAACATTGCGGCAACTCGGTTCAATTGTATTTCAACAATCTGCCGAATTTCTTTATGAGTCAGCGGTTTGAAGAGAACAATCTCGTCAATCCTGTTTAGGAATTCAGGACGGATGCTTTGTCTTAGCAGATCGCCAAGCTGTTCACGCAGCTCGCCCATCACATTTTCAATCTGTGCATCATCAACATTGAACAATTTTTCCTGCAGCAAATGCGAACCAATGTTTGAAGTCATTATAATTATTGTATTCTTAAAGTTAACTGTTCTTCCCTGGTTGTCGGTTAGTCTTCCGTCATCCAGAACCTGCAGCAGAACATTAAAAACATCCGGATGTGCTTTTTCAATTTCATCAAGAAGCACAACCGAGTAAGGTCTTCTCCGAACGGATTCAGTAAGCTGTCCGCCTTCTTCATAACCAACATATCCCGGCGGTGCACCAATCAGCCGCGACACAGAAAACTTTTCCATATACTCGCTCATATCAATTCGTATCATTGCGTGTTCGTCATCGAATAAAAATTCTGCAAGTGCACGTGCAAGCTCTGTTTTACCAACACCGGTTGTTCCGAGAAAAATAAATGAACCAATTGGTCTTTCGGAATCCTGCAAACCTGTCCGTGCTCTGCGGATTGCATTTGCAACAGCCGAAACTGCTTCATCCTGCCCAATAACTCTTTTGTGAAGCTCGTCTTCCAGTCTGAGCAACTTGCTTCTTTCACTCTCCAGCATTCTGCTTACAGGAATGCCTGTCCACTTTGCAACAACTTCTGCAATATCTTCTGCATCGACTTCTTCCTTCAGCATCTTTTTATCTTTCTGAACTTTTGCAAGCTCCTGAGTTTCGACTTTCAAGATTCTTTTCAAGCTCTGATATTTTTCCGTAACGAATCTCTGCAACTTTGCCGAGGTCCCCTTCCCTTTCGTACTTTATCCGCAAGAACTTTTGCATTTTCAATTTCACTTTTCATTGAGCGGATTTTTTGAATTCTTTCCTTCTCAAGATTCCAGTGTGCTTTCAGCACATTCCGTTGTTCATTTAATTCACTCAACTCTTTTTTAAGTTCTTGCAATCGTTTTGCTGAAGCCTCATCTTTTTCTCTCTTCAATGCTTCGCGTTCAATCTCAAGCTGCTTAACTTTTCTTTCAAGTGCATCCAGCTCTTCCGGCATCGAATCAATTTCAATTCTTAATTTTGATGCTGCTTCATCAATCAGATCAATTGCTTTATCCGGAAGAAATCGATCAGTGATGTATCTTTCTGAAAGTTGTGAGGCTGCTACAATTGCAGCGTCAGTTATTCTAACTCCATGATGAACTTCATAACGTTCTTTCAATCCTCTTAAAATAGAAATCGTATCTTCTTCAGATGGCTCGCTTACCAGAACCGGCTGAAATCTTCTTTCCAGCGCAGCATCTTTCTCAATATATTTTCTGTATTCATCGAGAGTTGTTGCACCAACTGTGTGAAGCTCGCCGCGTGCAAGAGCAGGCTTTAAAATATTTGCTGCATCCATCGAACCTTGCGTTGAACCTGCACCGACAACAAGATGAAGCTCATCAATAAAAAGAATTATCTCGCCGTTCGATTCACTAACCTCTTTTATAACTGCTTTCATTCTTTCTTCAAACTGTCCGCGGAATTGAGTGCCTGCAACAAGCGCACCCATATCAAGCGCAACGATTCTTTTCGTCTTTAATGTTTCGGGAATATCCCCGGAAACAATTCTGTGTGCTATTCCTTCTGCGATTGCAGTCTTCCCTACTCCGGGTTCACCAATTAGCACGGGATTATTTTTTGTTCTTCTTGAAAGAACCTGCAGAACTCTTCGTATTTCTTCATCTCTTCCAATTACAGGATCAAGCTTTCCAGCACGAGCCATTTCATTTAAATCTCTTCCGTATTTTTTAAGCGACTGGTAAGTGTCTTCAGGATTTTGGGAAGTCACTCTTTGCGTTCCTCTTACTTCCTTTAAAGCAGCAAGGACAGAATTTTTTGAAACTCCGTTATCACGGAGAAGCTGTCCGGCTTTACCTTTATCTTCACTTAAAGCAATCAAGAGATGCTCGGTTGAAACGTATTCATCCTGCAATTTTTTTGCTTCATCCGCAGCGGTATCAAAAAGTTTTGCGGTATTCTGTGACATTTGCTGGTTGCCAACTCCTGCACCGGAAACCTTCGGCAGTGATTCCATCGACTCATTTATCTTAAGCTTGATTGCATTTGTGTTGCCACCGGTCTTTTTCATAATTGTATCTGCAAGTCCGCCGCTTTCCTGTATCAGACGAAGCAAGCAAATGTTCAGGCTCGATAATCTGATTACCATAATTTTGTGCAATTTCAATCGCCGACTGAAATGCTTCCTGTGCTTTTACTGTTAGTTTATTAAAATTAAATGCCATTGTTTTATTTCCTTTTCTAAACTTATTCGTCTCTTAACTTCGATAATTCTTCAAATAAAGTCAGTTCTTTTTTAGATAAATTTTTAGGGATATCAATTTTTATTCTTACAAAAAGATTTCCTCTCTCATCACCCAGTGCCAGATTTTTTCAAACCAAAATTTCCTATTCTGAAAATAGTATCGTTATCAGTACCCTTTGGAATATCTAGGTTAATTGTCTTTCCGTTTATTAGTTTTATTTTTTTCTTTCCACCCAGAACAGCGGCATATAAATCTATTGTTAAATCGTAGTATAAATCATCATTATCAATTTCGTAAAATGGGTGGCTTTCAATTTTGATCGTCAAATATAAATCACCTATCACGTTTCCGCTTCTGGATGCACCACCCTGATCTTTCAATCTTAATTTGTCGCCATCCCTTGTCCCAGGATTAATTTTTATTCTAAGTTTTTTACCATTAAGTAATACGTCTTTGCTTATTCCATTATAAGCGTCTTCAAGCGAAACGTATAAAGTTGCTTCAAAATCTTGTCCCTTCTCTTTCCTCTGCTGAGACCCATAAAATTTAGATCCCCTGCTACCACCCTGTCCAAAAATATTGTCAAAAAAATCTGAAAAACCACTGGCACCACCAAACAAGTCTCCAAAGTCACCAGAAAATTCATGTGTTGTTCGGCCTCGTCTTCCACCTCCATATTGAGAGTAGAAGTCTTCGAACCCACCACCGCTTGTTTGATACTGTCTCCAATTAGATCCAAGTGCGTCGTATTTTTTTCTTTTTTCAGGATCGCTCAGTACTTCATGAGCTTCTGTTATCTCTTTAAATTTTTCTTCGGCAGCTTTATCATTTGGATTTTTATCCGGATGATACCGCACAGCTAACTTTCTGAAAGCTTTGCTGATCTCTTCTTTAGTGGCGGATTTTTCAACACCAAGTATTTTATAGTAATCTTTAAATTCCATAGTCGTTTAAATTTTTTATTATCAATTTAACCAAAAGAAAAGGGTAACCTAAAAGTTACCCTTCCCAACATTCCACATCTACTCTTACTTATTTCACTTTTATCTCAATCTCTTTTGGTTTTGCTTCTTCAGCTTTTGGGACTGAGATGGTCAACTGACCATCTTTAAACTCAGCATTAATCTTATCTGATTGAACATTCTCAGGAAGATTAAATGATCTGTAGTATCTTCCAAATGATCTTTCTATTCTGTGGCACTTGGAATCTTTGTGCTCAGTGTCCTGAGATCTTTCGCCACTGATACTCAGCTTGTTATCAACAAAAGATATTTTCACATCATCTTTTTTAATTCCAGGAAGATCAAGCTTCATTGTGTATTTTTCTTTATCTTCGTAGATATCTGTGAGCGGCATCCAGACAGCATTTTGGTATTCGTTCTGTTCATCTTTGCTTCTGGAAATTCCAAATCGGTTTTCAAAAGAATTAAACATTTTGCTGAATTCTCTTTCGAAATCAACAAGGTCTCTCATTGGGTTAAATTTTACTAGTGTCATTTTATCATCTCCTATATTTTTATTGTGTGATAATATTTTTGATTTCATAAATACAATGTACGTGCCGAAGTGCAAACATCTCTCTAACTAATTTAATTATAATGACTTAGGAGAAATTCTCTTATTATTACCGTGCTCTGCCATTCTGGCGCACTATAAAACATTATCAACAAATAGTGGACATACTAGACACATAAAGGTGTCATAATTGCAGACAATCTTATGAAAAAAATGATCGACAAAATCAGTATTTTGCTAAATTGTTAATTCTTCTAAAATTAAGTACGTTTGCAGCCACTTTTCAGGAATATTCGATTGGATAATATTAAAGAAGATACAATTGTTGCGTTAGCTACTCCACCGGGAGTTGGAGCCATTTCAGTTATCAGACTAAGTGGTCCACTTTCATTTACAGCAATCGATGATATTTTTGCTGGCGGAATTAAGATTGAGCAAGCTAAGTCGCATACCATTCACTATGGAAAGGTTGTTGCTGAAAATGAGACTATCGATGATGTTTTAGTCTTTGTTTTCAAAGCTCCGAATTCTTACACCGGAGAAGACAGCATTGAAATTAGCACTCATGGGAGTCCATTAATAGTTCAGAAAATAATATCATTACTATTGACGGGTAAAAATGTTCGTGCTGCTGAGCCAGGCGAATTTACAAAGCGAGCATTCTTGAATAACAAAATTGATCTTACTCAAGCTGAGGCAGTAGCAGATTTAATTAGCTCGCGAACAATGATTTCACTTAGAGGAGCCAGGAATCAGTTAGATGGTTTCTTGTCCTCGAGAGTTGATGACCTACGAAGCAAATTAGTTAATATATCTTCCTTTGTTGAATTGGAGCTTGATTTCGTTGAGGAAGAAATTGAACTCATTCAAAAAACTGAATTAATTAGTCGAATAAAGAACATACTTGTCGAAATAAATACTTTATTGAGCTCATACAGCTTCGGAAAGATAATTAGAGAAGGGATAAATGTTGTAATTGTAGGAGAGCCAAATGTTGGAAAATCTTCAATTTTGAACTATTTACTTAAAGAATCCCGAGCAATAGTGAGTAGTATTCCAGGAACGACGAGGGATACTATAAGAGAAGAGATTTCAATAGATGGCCTTTTATTTAAGGTTCATGATACTGCAGGATTCAGAGTGGCCGGAGATGAAGTAGAAAGAGAAGGTGTCGAACGTTCCAGATCTGCCATGAAAAATGCAGATCTAATTTTATTTATAGGTGATGTTGAACTTGGATTTTCAGCACAGGTTGAGCAGGAAATGATTAAGTTGAATCCTTCAGCTAGAATTATTAAAGTTCTCAATAAACTGGATCTTGGATTAGAGAATAATCCTTCCGGAGATTTCAATATATCAGCAAAAACTGGTCAAGGGATGGATGAATTTATTGATGGGCTAAAGGAAAAAGTTCTGGGGGAAAGTGCATATACAGAGAAGGATGCAATTGTAAGTAATCTAAGACAATATAACTGTCTTGAAAGAGCAAAGGAAAATCTTGAAAAGGCAGTTAAAACGGCGAGCGAGAACTTTAGCGGAGAATTCATAGCCTCAGATTTAAGAGCATCAGAATTGTCATTGGCTGAAATTATTGGATTTGTTACACCAGAGGATATTCTGAATAATATTTTTTCAAAATTTTGTATTGGAAAGTAGTTTGTTTCACGTGAAAAGAAAATTGATATGACAAAATCAAGTAGAGTAGCTGAGTCTTGTTTCACGTGAAAGTTATTGTAATATAATAAGTTATGACAAATAGAAGCTATGATATATTAGTTATTGGTGGTGGGCACGCTGGTATCGAGGCTGCAGTTGCACCAGCCAAAATGGGCTGTTCTGTTGGACTGCTCACTATGGATAAAAATGCCCTGGGAAGAATGTCCTGTAACCCGGCAATTGGAGGTACAGCAAAAGGTCACCTCGTTAGAGAGATAGATGCTCTAGGTGGACTAATGGGACGAATTGCGGATGAAACCGGGATTCAATTCAGGATGCTGAATAAATCTAAGGGTCCTGCGGTATGGTCTCCAAGGTGTCAATCTGATAGAACACTTTACTCTGAAGTTGCAGGGAAATATGTATTTGGTCAGAAGAATCTTGAAATAATTGAAGATTCTGTTGTTGAAATATTGATTGAAAATGGAAATGTAATGGGTATTCGTACTGGAATAGGTGAAGAAATAAACTCCAAAGTAGTGATCTTATCTGCCGGCACTTTTATGAATGCGATTATGCATACTGGTCTAACAGGTACTAGTGGAGGTCGATATGGAGAAAAACCATCTACGGGTATTACAGAAGGGTTGTTAAAACAAGGATTCGTTTCTGGAAGATTAAAAACTGGCACTCCCCCTAGGTTGAAGGGAGAATCAATTAACTTTTCTATTCTTGAAGACCAACCAGGTGATAAAAATCCGCAACCATTCTCTTACTTCACAAATCTGGATGACTTCCCTGCCCTACCCCAGGTAAGCTGTCATATTACCCATACAAACAGTGAAGTTCATAGAATTTTAGAAAAAGGCTTTGATAGGTCACCAATGTTCACAGGATTGATTAATGGAATTGGTCCAAGATATTGCCCATCAATTGAAGATAAAGTTGTTAGATTCTCTGATAAAGAAAAGCATCAATTATTTCTGGAGCCAGAGGGACTCGATAGCGATCAGGTTTATGTAAATGGTTTCTCTACTTCCCTTCCTGAGGAAATACAATTAGAAGCTCTTCACAAAATAAAGGGTCTTGAAGTAGCAGAGATGATTCGGCCGGGTTACGCTGTTGAGTATGATTTTTTTCCGCCTCATCAAGTTGATTCCACATTGGAAACCAAATTGGTAAAGGGACTATATTTTGCTGGTCAGGTGAATGGAACATCAGGTTATGAAGAAGCTGCTGCCCAAGGGCTTATTGCTGGAATTAATGCTGCCCTTAAAATTCAAAAAAGAAAAGAATTTGTACTCAAAAGAAGTGAAGCATATATAGGAGTCTTGATTGATGACCTCGTTACAAAGTCTACAGATGAACCCTACAGAATGTTCACTTCACGAGCAGAACATAGATTACTTTTAAGACAGGATAATGCTGACAGAAGGTTAATGAAGTATGCTAGAGAATTTAAATTAGTTGATAAGGATTTTGCCGATGAAGTTGAATCTCGGGAAAAGAAAATTTTTACTGGTTCAAATGCATGCAAGGAGTTAAAATTTAATTCGAAGGTGATAAATAAATTTTTGATTTCAAAAGGATCTTCACCGATTGATTCTTCAGTGACTATTGCAAACCTTTGTAGAAGACCAGAGCTCTCACTGCAGGAGCTACTAAATCTTAATGGCTTTTCAGAGAACGAAGAAATAAAACAATTGCTCGAAGATGAGGTTGCCCTAAGGCAAGTAGAAATAGATTTGAAGTATGAAGGCTATTTGAAGAGACAGGAGGAGATGATTGCTAAGATGGAAAAATATGAAAACAATCTAATTCCTTTAACATTAAACTATTCTGACATCAATGCATTATCTGCTGAAAGCAGAGAAAAGCTAAAGCAGTATAAACCGAGATCGATTGGACAAGCATCCCGCATTGCAGGTGTAACACCTTCTGATATTTCTGTTTTATTGGTATATTTAAAAAGATAATTTTTTACTTTTTTTATGGCCGATAAGCAAGATAAATACCTTAAAGAACTTCAATACATTTTGCTGGGAAAATGGATTCAATCCGGAACCTACCAGGACTGAACGACTCGCCTATTTTACTCAATTAGTAGTTGAGAAGAACAAGAAGATCAATCTTATCTCAAAACGTGATATTGATGCAATAGTTGAAAAACACGTTTTTATTTCAGCATACATTTCTAAGTATTTGCCTGAAAAAGTAACAAAATTTTTAGATATTGGAACTGGTGGCGGATTTCCTGGCATTCCAATTGCAATTATGCGACCGGATATCAGAGGTGTGTTAGTCGATTCAACATCTAAAAAAGTTGAGGCTGTAAAAAATTTTATTGACAAGTTAAAACTAAGTAACGTCATTGCAGAGAATCATCGTGTTGAAAGTGAAGAGTTCATTAGCCGGCATGGAAACTCATTCGACTTAATTGTGAGTAGAGCTACTGTTCCTCTAATAATTCTTTTTCGGTATGCAGTTCCTTTGATAAAAGAAAAAGCATTTCTTTTTGCAATAAAGGGTGGCGATTTAAATGACGAGTTTACAAAAGCAGAACTCAAGTACAAATCTTATATTAAAAAATCTACCGTTTATGATTTACATTATAAACCCTCAAATATCAGAAACCAGAAAGGCAAAAAATTAGTTCTGCTTGAGCTTCAGAAGTAAGAAATTAAAAACAGTTTAATATTAAACTATATCAGGGTTCAATAATTTTGAGCCCTTTTTTATTATTAATGAAATCAGAAATACTTAAACGAATTTCGAATATAAAAGCACTTGATGAGATTGTATCAACCTCACGACTTGATGTTGATCAGTCTAATCTCATTTTTTGTTCGCCACTATATGGTGTTTCAAAATCAGTTCTCGTTCTAAAGCTTAACGAGTCAGAAAACCAGATAGTTCTCCTTTTGCCAGAATCGAAGGATGCAGAAGAACTATTTGTCGAACTTAACTTACTCGGATTATCTGAGCAAGTAATAATTTTGGAAGATTTCACTCGTGAGGCAGTCCAGGAAAAACTGACTAAAATTTCAAAGCAAAAAAAGTTTATTCTCGTTTCCACATATGAGTTAGTATCACTCAAGCTTCCGTCAAAAGAACACGTTGACAAAACTACAACTCTTATTCAAGCTGGTGGACAAATTAAGTACGAGGAGTTGATTGAATATTTAAACTTACTCAACTACCAAAGAGATAAATTTGTTGAAGTACCAGGTGAGTTTTCCGTGAGAGGTTCAATAATTGATTTCTGGTCTTACAGCGAACCAAATCCTGCCAGGCTGGAATTCGATGGAGATTTTCTTGAGTCTATTCGCTACTTTGATCAAGAAAGTCAACGTTCAATTGAAAAGATTGACACAGTTTCACTTGCAGGTGCATTCGATCAAAAGGAAGAAACAAGTTCTGATATATTTGACTACCTTGAAAATCCTGTAATTCTAGCATCCACATTTGAAATTCAGAATAGACTAATCAAACCAAAGCAAATCTTCTCTGAAGAGAAATCAATTGAGAAGATAGATGATCCGAAAGCGGAGACACAATCCAAGGATGATTTCCCGGAAGCCGAAGAAGTAAAATCTCAAGAAAATGATTTGTTAAAATTAGACCTCAATGATCTAATAAATAAAAAGGGAACCCGATGGATACTCGAAGAAGAAATATCATCTTCATCGGATAGAATTGAACTTGGTTTCTCACAAGCACCTACAATTAATTCAAATTATAAAATTCTCTTTAATGTTCTAAAAGAGTATTCGGTAAAGAATTATGATGTTATTTTAACTTCTGAAAATGAACTGCAAACATCACGCTTAACAGAACTGCTTTCAGAATTTAATGAAGAGCTTGCAGAGTTAATTGAATCACGGAAAATTAGACTAGAAACTCTGCCTATTAAAGAAGGATTTATTCATAACAAAGAGAAGATTCTTCTTTTAACAGATTACCAGATTTTTAATAAGCCATACCGCACCAAACTTTCTTCAAGAAAAAAACATAGTAAATCAAAATCAAAGTCATTCGCTTCAATAAAACATGGTGATTACGTAGTTCACGAAAGTTATGGAATAGGGAAGTATGCCGGACTTAAAACTATAGCTATTGGTGAGGCAAAGCAGGAATCAATGAAGCTGCTTTATAATGAAGGCGGGATCGTCTATGTGAATCTGAATTATCTAAACCTTGTAAAAAGATATTCCTCGAATGAAAATCTTCAACCAACTTTGTCAACTCTTGGAACAGGGGAATGGGAAAGAAGAAAATCCAAAACAAAAAAGAAAATTAAAGAAGCTGCAAGAGAACTGATTGAACTTTATGCAAAAAGGAAGGCAACAAGTGGATTTCAATTTAGCAGTGACTCAATCTGGCAGAAAGAATTAGAAGCATCTTTCTTCTACGAAGATACACCCGACCAGGAAAAAGTAACCAGCGAAGTTATGCAGGATATGGAAGCTACAAATCCTATGGATCGTCTTGTTTGCGGTGATGTCGGCTTTGGCAAAACAGAAATAGCAGTTCGTGCTTCGTTCAAAGCTGTGCAAGACGGTAAGCAGGTTGCTTTACTTGTTCCGACAACAATTCTTGCCGAACAGCACTTTAATACATTCAAAGACAGGCTCACTCAATTTCCAGTGAAAGTTGCAGCTCTTTCAAGATTTCAAACAAAGAAAGAGCAAAACGAAACACTTAAAAATCTAGAGGATGGAAATATTGATGTTGTAATCGGGACCCACAGGCTACTATCAAAGGATATTAAGTTTAAAGATCTTGGATTGCTGATGATTGATGAAGAACATCGGTTTGGTGTAACTGCAAAAGAAAAACTTCGTGAGATAAAAATTAATGTTGATACTCTAACTCTCACCGCAACTCCAATTCCACGCACATTAAATCTTTCTCTGCTTGGTGCTCGCGATCTTTCAATCATTGCAACTCCACCACCAAACAGACAACCGATTCACACAACTGTTTCAACATTCGATATTTCTAAAATCAGGGAATGGATTTATACCGAGATAAAAAGAGGGGGTCAGGTTTATTTTGTTCACGACAGAGTTGAATCAATCAGTAAACTTGCAGATTATCTAAACAAACACATTCCCGAAATCAAAATTGGAATTGCTCACGGGCAAATGAAATCATCACAACTTGAGGAAGTTATTCACGGTTTTCTCAGCAGAAAATACGATGTTTTCTTTCAACAAAAATTATTGAATCAGGTCTTGATATTCCAAATGTAAATACGATAATTGTAAACAGAGCAGACCGATTTGGATTAGCTGAACTTCATCAATTACGCGGAAGGGTAGGAAGATCTACACGACAGGCTTTTGCTTACTTCATTGTTCCGTCATTAAGCGGAATGACAAAGAAGGCAATGCGAAGACTTCAGGCAATTGAAGAATACACTGAAATAGGTTCCGGTTTTAATTTATCGATGCGTGATCTGGAAATTCGTGGAGCCGGAAATCTTCTCGGTAAAGAACAATCCGGATTTATAAATGAAATAGGTTTTGATCTTTACATCAAAATGATTGATGAAGCAGTTGACGAACTGAAGTATCAGGAATACAAAGAAATATTTAAAACTCTTCCAAAACAGGAAGATAGAACTGAACCAACACTTGATGCATATTTTGAAATTGGAATTCCAGAAACTTATATGCCCGAGCAAATGGACAGGCTGAGTTTTTATACTGCTTTATACTCAATTAAAAAACTGGAAGAGCTTGAAGAGTTGAGAGAAGAAATGGAAGACCGCTTTGGACCAATTCCTGGTTTAGTAAAAAGACTTCTGATGATTGCAACATTAAAATATTATGCTTCGTATGCTTTGTTTGAAAGAATCATTATGAAAAAAGATATTGTGACAGTGTTGTTACCAAAAGGGCAGAAGGAAGATTACTACAAATATAAGTTTGTTGAGCTGATGAGATTCATTTTGGAGAAACATAAAGATTCAGTTAAGTTTGAGCAGAAAAACGAAACAATGAAACTGATAGTAAAAAATAATTTTGAAAGTCCTGAAAAACTGTTGGATTTTTTAATTTTATTTTCGAAAAATGTTTCAACACTATTTACTAATAATCCCGCCTCTCCAGCACCAAATTAGAGTTTTGCAATGTTGTTAATACTCTGAATCACATTCTCTAATTTTTTATATTTACATTTAAAATTGGAGGAAAAATGGCAAAGAATTCATCATTCGATATAGTTTCTGAAATTGATTTCCAGGAAGTGGATAATGCTCTTAACCAGGCAAGTAAAGAAATTCATCAACGGTATGATTTGAAAGATTCAGCAACTGAACTTGAGCTGAATAAAAAAGACAAGATCATTAATCTCAACACAAAAGATGATTACTCACGCAAGCAGTCAATTGATATTCTTCAGACAAAATTTATTAAACGTGGCTTGTCTATAAAAGTGATGAAAATGGATGAACCCGAACCTGCAGCAAGCGGAAGACTGAAACAAAAAATTTCTTTGCAGAGTGGAATATCAAAAGACAACGCAAAGAAAATTACAAAGATGATTAAAGACCTTGGACTAAAAGTTAACACGCAAATAATGGATGAAAAGATAAGAGTGCAGGGTGCAAAAAAGGACGAGCTGCAAACAGTCATTCAAAAAGTAAAAGAAGCTGATCTCGATTTTCCCGTTCAGTTTGTTAATTACCAGTGAGATGGAATTTAGAAGTAAAAATAATAGTTAGCGGACAAATCAGCAATCATAAAATCATCATTCAAGGGAGGTTTTATTGAAAGAAAAGTGGGAGACATTCCGTTTTACAAATGACCAACTCCAATCATCTCTAATCAAGGCAATTGATGAGGCTGGATTAGTGCATAAAGTAAGAGAAGACGGAACTATTATTTATCTACAGGAACACTCAATAGAGAAATTTGTTGAGAAGATTATTGACACGATTTTTACAGATGGCTATTATCGTACAGATATCCCGGATAACGATAAAGCGGAGCGTTACCGAAAGTTTAAAAATTTTCCGGAACGGAATTTATAGAGGAAATTCGGTCAGGTGAAACTTATTTTGTACAAAAAAATGATTGAAAAGTTATACCGGAATAAGGAGGTTCCAACCCATATCAGTTTTATTTTGGTTGATGAAAATCTAAATCCTGACCGAGTTACAGAACAGATCGGAATAACACCAACATTTTCCTGCACTAAAGGGGAACATTTTGCACATCCGCATTCTAAACGTAAAAAAGATGCACCACCTTTGTTTAGCCATTTAGGACGATGGGAGCTATGTTCCTTTCCTGAGATCGAATCAAACGAGATTCTTGTTCATATTGAATGGTTATTTGAAAAAATTGAACCAATTTTATCAGAGCTACAAAGCTTGAGGGGGCAACTAACAAAAAAAGGTGATGTGATTATCCGGCTTGATATTGTTATTTCACGTTACGATTTGGGTGATTTGTCTCTCACTAACTCGATTCTGAATCGATTGGGTATAATTTGTGACAGATTGGATACAGTATTTTGGCAGGACGATTATATATAATGTTGATCTAAAGTTGAAAATAATCTGGGCAGCAGCTTAATCGTAATGCCGTTAATCATTGCTTAAAATTAATAAACTTCTGCAATACTCTAATATCATATCCAATCAAAAATTTTGCTTGCTAGTTGGCGACGAAAAATTGGATTGTAATAAAAAATTATTTGGGCAAAGTTGAAACCAATATCCTACATTTTAATCTAACTGGGTATAAAAATCAGAGCTTGGTTTCAGTTGAGCAAAACAGGAGAATAAAAGGTTAAAAGCAGTTTAGAGGAGTAGATTTTTCCTTCCTCGTGTAATCTTCTTACATCTTAGAATTATCCAGGAATTTAAAGCTTATTGTGATCAGCTATTTTTGTAGCTGTAATAGGTTTTTATGACAAATTAAGCTGCTGAAGAGACTGTATTAAATTCTTTTCCTCCGGTATGGAAATTGAATCCATAGAAAATCTAAGAACAAATGATGCATTTTTACCAAATATGAGAACATTTTTAATTGCTTTTATTGGAGTTTTTTCACTTCTATCAATTTCAATTTCTAACAGTGCGCCCGGCGAGAGAAAAATAACTTCAAGCCACGATATCCTTTCTGATGCCGATTATCACCGATTACTTCTTACTAGTCTTTATACAGAATGCGAGCTCACAGATAAATTAGATTATAATGTATTTAAGAGTGCGATGGATGGCTACAACTCTATTGAACTGCACAAATAAAAAATTACTTTCGATAATAGATTATTCAAAACCATCTACCGAAAAAAGATTATTTATTATTGATGTTGAAAATCGTAAGCTGCTTTATAATACACTTAGTTGCTCACGGAAAAAAATCAGGTTATGTGAACGCAACTAAATTTTCAAATAAATATGGATCACATAAAAGCTGTCTTGGATTTTTTAGAACCGGCAATTCATACTATGGCAAAAGAGGCTATTCGTTACAACTTGAAGGATTGGAAAAAGGGCATAAACGATAATGCCAGATCAAGAGGAATTGTTATTCACGGCGCAAATTATGTTAATGAGAGGATTGCAAATGGAAACGGTGTTATTGGACGAAGCTGGGGTTGTCCTGCTGTTTCAAAAAAATTATCAAAGGAGATAATTAATTTGCTGAAAGGCGGCAGTCTGCTTTACATTTATGCTGATGATGAACTTTATAAAGAGAATTCAGTGTTAGCTAACCTTAATGTGAATGAGAATTCT
>CAWDGX010000020.1:0-22094 GCA_963802005.1 uncultured Ignavibacteriaceae bacterium | reverse complement strand
TAAACCTGCTGTTAAATCATATTGAAGTAAATATGTGCCACCACTGATAAAAATTCCGCAATAACCATTATTGCAAAATATTGCTGCACTGGAGAAATATATTGGCACAAGAAACCGCCATTGTAATCTGACCCCTAGATTATCTGTAAAGTAATATTTGATTCCTCCACCGGCTGTAAATGAAAACTTCCAATCACTTTGATAACTATAGTCCTTTGGATTAAAGTATGTTGCGCCAATTGTGAAAGCTGCAAAAGGTCGGAATTGCCCCGTCTCGGTTTCAACCTGAACGCCACCCTGAAAATATTCCACGCTCATATCGAAAAGGTAATCCGTGGTATTATAATATTCTTTTCGTAAACCAACTTCAGTATCCATACGGCTATATAATAATTCGATCAAGAGATCATCACTTATTCTGATATCCAGAGCAGCGCCATAGTCAAAACTATTATCAATTTTTAATTCACCGTCAAGAGTTTGCAAATTACTCGTAAAGAGGTAACCGGCAAAAGGAGTAATTTCAAATTGCTGTCTTTTGAGTTGTGCGGAAGTTGAAGAAGCGGTAAAGATGAATAAAATTGATGCAAATATAATTGTATTTGCGAGATGCAGGTTTTTGAAGAAAGATTTAATCACTTTGCAAATATACATTATCGTCTGTAAGAAAAAGATATTCAACTTCGGCTTTAACTTCAGATCTGCTCTTAGGTCCCACTTGTCTACGCAACCATAGTATTAACACAGAAAAATTATCTCTATCAAAAATAATTTTGTTGGAAGAAAAGTATTCCAATTAAAAATATTTTGCGATTTGGGATTTCTGTTAGTTGGAGTGAAAGGAAGGATTTATATCAGTCGTAATATATTCCCACAAAATCATATTCGGGATTGGAGGCACTTGTGTTAACGCCCCTGGTGTTGAAATGTATTTCCTGACCTGGGGCAACATCAAAAACAGTGGCACTGGTTTCCTTTCCCGCTATCATATATTTAATAAATACATTCTTTATCGGCTTGCCCAAATTATTTTTTATTTTTCCTTCTACGACTGCAAAATAAGCTTCATCATCAGCTTGCGAGGCTTTAACATAGTTACCAATTTGCTGCGATATTTGAAGTTTACCAGTAACCTTAACATCTTCTACTGTTTCCCTCGTTAATAGATAATATAATCCACCACCAACAGCAGCCAAAAGAAGTAATATTGAAAGGAATCTTGTCACTTTATTCTATTTTTATTCATTATAAACACCTGCTAATTAAACAAATATTGTTCCCTTGATAAAATTGGTTTTTGAGCTAAAAAGAGTGAAACGAGTTGTTTTCCTTAAAATTTCTTCAGATAATTGAGTAATAATGATAGTAGTTGCAAGAAATTTTTTACCGTAATTGACGGTACATGACAAAAATGTCAGGTGAATTTGTTCTTAAAATCAATTGATGACACAATCACTAATTGTGATTCAAATATATCCCGAATGAAAGTTCACATTTTTTCTTTGTCAATTAATAATAAATTGCTTTTCGAATCTCTTTAATGCTATTAAAAGGTTTAGGCGGAGCTAAATATTCTGCAAGGAAGTTGTAAATCTTCAGTCTTATTGATAGCGCAAGTTTTGTATCCTGTCTGTCGAACGAGTGACCACCTGGTAAATCCTGGAAAATTTCATATTGAAAATTTTTATCTGCCTCTTTAAGTGCATTCAATAATACTTCGACCTCAATAAATCTTACATCTTCGTCGTTTGTGTTTGTGTGAATTAATAATGGAGTCTGTAATTTTTCAACATTCCACGCCGGAGATCTTCTTTTGTATTCATCCGGGTTTTCTTCTACTGTCTCGCCGATATGGTAGTCAGCCGAGTATAGAGCATCATAATCATCATCCATATAATTTAATCTGGTAATCAAATCACTAACAGGGACTCCTGCAAAAGCAACTTTATAGTTTTCAGGATATCTGAAAATGTTCATCAAACTAATTAATCCACCGTGACTCCACCCAACTATTCCAACTCTTTCAGGGTCAACAAAGTCATAATTATCTAGAATATATTTTCTGCTGGAATCAACATCTTCAACTTCACGACCACCGTAATCTATTTTTTCGTAATGTGATTTCCCGTAACCGGTACTGCCGCGGTATTCAGCCGCAACAACAATGTATTGCTGATAGATTAGTTCTTTAACAATATGTGTGTAGTAAGTTGAAAAGTTTGAATGCACACCTCCGTGAGGCAAAACAACCAAAGGGTATTTTTTATTGTAATCAATGTCCTTCGGTATGAAAACATACGACCAGATTTTAACAGGATTTCCAGCACCCGGATCCGTTGTATCAAGCTCTTTCCATTTTGGAGGACCGGTCATATACACCTTATCAATAAAAGCAACGTCACCAACTCTCTGAAACCACAAAACATCATCAATATTTTTTTCAAGCTCATCAAGTCTATGCTCAAGGTTTTCGTTGTAGTTTAATAGTGAATCTAGTTTCTGGACGAGAATTGTGTCCGTTTGTGAGAGGAGCGAAGGGCTAATTACAAAAATAAAAAACAGAATCAGTTTGTTCATTTTATCACCTTAATGTGAGTAATTAAACATATTAATTACAAAAATAGGTAAGTGCAGAGTAAGTGAACACAGGTTCGTCTTGAATCTTCCATAATAATTTCTTTTATTTATAACAAGTTTTACGACAAATGGGATAAAATTATGCTAACCCTTAAAATATCTCTCCTGGTTTTTATTCTTTCGATTAGTGTATCTGCACAGTGGTACGATATAGCGAATGTCCCGCATGGTCGTTGCGATGCAATTGATGCATATGACAGCTTGATAGCAACTGGAGCTTATACCACAGATTCTCTTTACTTAACAATAGATGGTGGTAACAGTTGGCTTGGCAGACCCTTGCCTGGAAAAGGGCCTGTAGATATTTCAATTATAGGAGAGAGTAAAATCTGGTTTTGTACTGATGATGGGAAAATATATCACACCATTGATGGGGGACTTAACTGGCAACTACAATTCTATGATACATTACTGACAAAATTTATGAACTACCTGGAAATGTTTGATGAAATGAATGGTATGGCAATGGGTGACGCACCTGCTGTTGATAAACCTGCTTTGTTCCTAAAAACAACTAATGGTGGGCAGGATTGGATATCACAAAACCAAACTGAGCTTTTGGGTCTGCATTCTGGTGATACTTGGAGGAGAGTTGACTTCGCAAATACGGATGTGGGTTATTTCTACACATTTCATGCATTCCCCCCAACCACATATAAGACAACAAATGGTGGTCAAAACTGGCAGGTTGTTAACGATACTATACACTGTTGGGTTTTAAAAGCCTATGATGAAAATATAATCTTAACTGTATATAATAATTCTGTAAATAGTTCACTTGATGGAGGACAAACCTGGGAAACCAATCAATATAATTTTTTTAACTATGCATTGGACATTGAGTTTATCCCCGGAAATCCTTCCAATGTATGGAGTGGCTTAGAGTCAGTAAATTTTAGTAGCGATACCGGCAAAACCTGGGAAAATGAGTTTGTTTTTGGGTACGGAGATGGGGTACTTTATGATATGGTTTTTACTGATGAAAATTATGGGTGGATCTATGCCGGGGGCGGTGGGACTTCTAACTCATATGTATAGGACAACAAATGGAGGTCATGGTGGAATAGTATCAGTAGATGAAAATGCGATTGATTCCGGACCAGAAGGATTTAGTCTGGAACAAAACTACCCCAACCCGTTTAATCCGACTACGAAAATAAAATACAGTATACCGTCGAGCACTCTTCGACAGGCTCAGAGTGACAAAACTGTTACACTAAAAGTCTTCGATCTATTGGGAAGAGAAATAGCAACACTCGTTAACGAACAAAAACCTGTCGGTGAGTATGAGGTTGAGTTCAACATTACAAATCTTCCAAGCCGTCCAGGCTCGGCTTTGACGAGCGGGATTTATTTTTATCAACTTCAGGCTGGAAACTTTGTAGAAACAAAGAAGATGATACTTCTTAAGTAGAACTTCTAATTGCTTAAAGCTCTCCCCTAGGGAGGATGGGAGGGGCTTTATTTCTCCCCCATCGTAATCCACTTATCCGGATCGATAACCGGCTCAACGCCTTCCGGAATTTTTACTAAACCGGTACCTTCCCGCATTTCAACTTTAATAATTTCTTTGCCAATTTCTATTTTGATAGGCATTGGAAAATCAATATTGTTTTCAATTTTCTATTCGAGGAAGAGAGTATTGTTACTCCGCAATTTTTGCTAATCAGATTATTTTCTCCGATTATAACTTTGCTTATTTTAACAATCACAATAAAGATATTTTTTTATGAAATCCATAAGTTTCATTTTATTGTTAATGTTCTTCTATTCTAGCAGACTTTTTGCTCAATGGAATGACAGCATTAAGGTTTACTGGCTGGAACCGGTGGAAGTTACTTCAGAAAAACTAAGTCTTGGAGATTATCAAACAACAGTTGAAAAAGATAATCTCTCATCCCTCTTAAACAGAAACGGTTTTAATCTTATCCGCAAAGGTGTTTTTTTTGCACAGGACATTTATGCTGATGGGTTTAGGAAAGGTGACATAGCTGTTGTTGTGGATGGTGAACGATATCATTGCGCCTGTCCTAACAGAATGGACTCACCGCTTTCCCGTGTGAACCCACTTGAACTTGAATCGCTTGAGTTAAATAAAACGGCAGGTAACATTCAAAGCGGATTGGGTGGGCAAGTTTCATTTCACAGAACAGCTCCTGTAGAACCAATTTCGTTGAAAGCCGGCTTGTCGGGTTCATCTGGTGCATCACAAAGTTTTGATGGTTCACTTGCCGCAGAAGGATATAATCAAAGACTTTCTGTAAGATATTCAACCGGCTATCCTTACGAAGACGCTGATGGAAGAAACTTTAAAGAGCTTTATGGATATAAAGAAAACTTTAATTACAATCTTGCCGAGGCTACCTTTAACGGTTCATCATCACTCTGGAATTATGGTGCCGTTTTTACTTATACTGAAAATGTTTCGTTTCCTTATTTAAGGATGGATGAAAGAGATAACAAAGTTTTAAGTGCCTATTTGAGTTATAGTGAAAATAAAATTTATTTTAATTACACACGACACGTGATGGATAATCAACTTCGTAATTCAACCATGTTTATGGAAAGTATAGGAAAAAATTTAACCATCGGCGCTGTTGGAGATTTTTATGATGTGTACTTTAGAAACTGGAACCTTGATAACACAATGGTGATGCCGGCAATGACCATTACAAATAATATGATGCCGGATGCAAATATTTTTTATGGAGCTGTTAGTAAAGTATTTAACTTTGGCAAATTTACTCTTTCAGGAAAAGCAGGAATTTCCCATCAAAAAATTAATGAGTTGGAAAGAGTAGATTTTTATAAACCTTTGTATTCGGATTCTGAAAGCAACAGGTGGTTCCCCGTATTCGGATTAAGCGCTAATTATTCAACTATTTTGAATGAGGATTGGGGACTTGGTGCCCTTATTGAAACCGGCACAGAAGCACCAGAAACTGAGTACTTGTTTATTGCCGTTCAACGACCGATGATGAATCCGAACTGGTCGGGCAATCCAACCTTAGATCAACCGATTAGAGCAACAATGAGAGGCTCTGTAAACTTTCGTCAAATAAGATTGGAAACTTATGCAACATATGTTTGGGATTATATTGATATTGTGAACACAGCAGTAGGAATGAAACCTTATACCACATTTGAAAATATAAACGCTTATATGTTGGGATTTAATTTTAATTTCGAATGGAAGTTTATTGAGATGAATGCCGGATATACCTATGCACAAAACGTAACAAACGATTTACCCCTGGCTGAAATTCTTCCATTTAATATTTCAACAAAACTCACTTCGCCAAAACTTTACAATATGTTTGTTTTTCTTCAGCACACCTACAATGATGCTCAGTTGAGAATAGATCCATCGTTAAATGAAACAACAACTCCTGCCTGGAACAGAATAGATATTGGTGTCGTCTATAGCGCCAAAACATTTTTAATTTCTTTAGAAGTTGAAAATCTTACTAACACACTTTATTATCAGCACCTTTCTTATTTAAGAGATCCGTTTGCATCCGGCAACAGAGTTTTTGAACCTGGGACTACAGCAAGATTGAATTTTATACTGAATCAACTCTTCTAAAAGCACTGATACAAATCACAATCCAACCATAAAATTTGTAATTGAATTGGCAGTTTTTTAAATAAATTGTATAATGCAAATGCAATTTCAATTATTAACCAGGAAACAAAATGTCTTTAGCACAGAACAAAGTGATTTCGTTTAATTATACGTTGAAAGATGAGGAAGGTACTATACTTGATTCCACATCGAATAAAAAACCACTGTCATTTATAAGCGGTTCAAACCAGATCTTGCCTAAACTTGAAGAAGCTCTTGATGGAATGCTGATTGGCGGAAAGAAGAAAGTAAAGCTCGCTGCAGCAGATGCTTACGGTGTGTATGATGAAGGTGCAGTGCAGAAAGTCAAACGCGATTTATTTCCGGAAGATGCCGAGCTGGCAATTGGAACATCTTACTTTGCAAAGTCACCTGAAGGGCAGCATCTTCAGTTTATAATTACAGAAATTGAAAACGATGTTATAACAGCAAACTTTAATCATCCTCTTGCCGGAAAAAATCTTGAGTTTGATGTTGAGCTTGTTGATTTGCGAGATGCAACTCCCGAAGAAATCTCTCACGGACACACTCACGGCCCTGGTGGTCACCAACATTAAGTAATTTGGGGTAACACCACCCCGTCACTTTGTGACACCCCTCCTCATCAATAGAGGAGGGGAAAAATTTATACTGGTTCAAACAATGTACACACTGCACCGGCTGGATCTTCAATAACACAAAATTTTCCGTAACCTGGCATTTCTTTTGGCTCGGATAAAACTTTACCACCGTTTTCTTTACAAACTTTTGCACTTTCATCCGCACTTTTTACTGTTATGTAAATCATCCAATTCGATGGAAGGTGAGCGTTACCCCCTTGTTTGTGGCAGATGCCCGCATTTGTTTTTCCGCTTTCAGGAGAGTTCATATTAAAATCATTATAATCACCCATCGAAACGGGTGTAGCTTTCCAGCCCACAACTTTGCTGTAAAAATCTTTTACTTTTTCTGCATCCGGCACAGTTAAATCAAACCAGGTAATTGAACCAACTTCCGGCTTTTCTTTATCACTCATTGCTATCCTTTCCTTCTAATTTTTACTTACAAAATATGGAGTTGTTGTACAAACTTTTCAATATTCCCGATAAGTTTTATGGCAGAGGTATTGATTTCCATTATTCAAATTATCATTTTACCACTGTTAACTAATAAACTATTTCATATTAATTATTATAGGAGGTACAAATGAAAAAACTATTCTTAATTCTTTTATCATTTCTTTTTGTTGCATCATTTGTGAATGCACAGGACAATGCAGATCTTCAGAAAAAAGTTCAGAAGATGAATGATGAAATGTCAAAAATGATGATGTCCGGTGACGAAGAATCGATGTGGAGTTATTATTCTGAGGACGTAATCTCTATGCCGAGCTATCAGCCAATGATGAAAGGTATCGATGCCTGCAAAGAATCATCGAATCAGATGATGGAATCCGGGATGAAAATCATAACATTCAAATCAGTAAATGAGGAGATAAAGGTATCGGGTGATTTTGTAATTGATATCGGGACGTATAACATTTCAATGAGCCTTCCTCAAATGGGCGATCAACCCTGGAGTGACAACGGAAAATATATGACGATTTGGGAAATGCAGGATGATGGCTCAATGCTGGTTATAGCTGAAACCTGGAACACGGATAATAATCCATGGGAAGAGATGAAGCAAATGGGAGCTCCCGAAGGAAATAAGGAAATGCAGCAGGACAAGCAGGTAAAGTAGAAATATAAATTATAAAGAAAAGGCGAACCAGAATGGTTCGCCTTTTTAATTAATAGACAGAAAAATATTTATTAGATCGTATCATCCCCTTCATCTTCCAATCCGATTGGCAAATTCTGAATTGCTTTTAACGTATATATTTTCATACAGATTTAAACAAAGGAGGGAGGAAAATAATTCCAAAAAGCAGTTAAAAAGTGCAATGGTCAGTAATTATCCGTGGTTTCGCTTTCGTTCTAATAAGTTAAGAATGGTGAGACCTTTTTATAGATTAACTTTCATCTTTTGGATTTTTTTGTTATCTATAAAATCAAATTTAATGTGTTAATCCTTCCAAATAAGATAAAAAGCAAAGAATGAAAAAAATAGCGGCTTTTGGTGAAATTTTATTCGATGTTTACGCAAATTCGAAGAATCTTGGGGGTGCACCGCTAAATTTCATATACCATATTAATAAGCTAACCGGAAGCGGCAAAATCATAAGTCGGGTTGGGAAAGATGAGCTGGGAAATGAGGCTGTAACTTTTCTAACATCCAAAGGACTGCTTACTGATTCAATTCAAACTGATGCTGAACACGAAACCGGCAAAGCAATTATTTCTTTAAATGAATCAGGAGTGCCGACTTTCAATATCGAAACGAACCGCGCTTATGATTTTATTAATATTAATGAAGATGCAGGAGTTGAAATCTTAAAAGAAATTGATTGTCTTTACTTTCGGTACGCTGGCACAAAGGTATGATGTGAGTCGGAATTCTCTGCAATCACTTTTTAACAAACCGATAAAATATTTTTGCGACGTGAACATCCGGCAGAACTTTTACACAAAGGAAATACTCTCAAGTTCTTTAACAACAGCAGATGTTGTTAAGTTGAACCTCGACGAACTGAAATTAGTAAATGACCTATTCATTAATGAACAGTTTGAAGTTAACGCCACATCAAAAAAGCTGATGAGTAAATTCAAAATTGAAATGGTTGCGGTAACGAAAGGAACGGATGGATCTTCTTTGTTCAGGAAGGAAGAGATCAATGAACTCAAACCACCTCAAAACAAGGTAGTTGATACTGTCGGTGCAGGAGATGCGTTTGCATCAATTTTATGTCTCGGATATTTGAACCACTGGGAGCTGAAAAAAATTAATGAACTAGCCAACGAATTTGCAGGTCAGATCTGTATGATTAATGGTGCGCTTCCGCAAGACGATTTCATTTATACACGCTTTAAACAGGAACTTCAGAATTGAGCAAATCTAAAAAGACTAAACGCGGATTATACATTCAACTTTACAGTATTCACGGACTGATACGCGGTAACAACCTTGAACTTGGACGGGATGCAGACACAGGCGGGCAAACAAAATATGTACTTGAACTTGCAAAGACTTTAAGCGAAGATGACAGAGTTGAACGAATTGAACTGGTAACACGGCAAATAAAAGACAAAGGAATTTCATCAGATTACTCTGAAGCAGAAGAAAAAGTAAATGATAAGCTCAGTATAATAAGAATACGCGCTGGCGGAGGAAAGTATATCAGGAAGGAACTTCTCTGGAATCATCTTGAAGAGTTTGTTGATAAAAGTATCAAGCACATTAAATCAGTTGGCAGACTTCCGGATATTATTCATAGCCATTATGCAGATGCAGGTTACGTTTGTAAAGAGCTGACACAGTTTTTTGGAATTCCGTTTGTTCACACCGGACATTCTCTCGGCAGGGATAAGCTGAGAAAACTTTTAAGCGATGGTATGTCCAAAGCAGACATTGAAAAAAGATATAAACTTTCCCACCGGATTGAAGTTGAAGAAGAAATAATCTACCTGTCAAACCTGATTATAACCAGCACTCACCAGGAAATAAAAAATCAATATGGCGATTATGAAAACAGTTCCCCGGAAAAATTCAGAGTTGTACCACCGGGGGTTGACATTGAAAGATTCTACGCATACAATGCAAGAATACCTCTCGAAGAAGAAACTGCCGAACTAGTTAAACTTATTAGCGACAAGCTGCTGAACTTTTTTGTGCGGATAGATAAGCCCCTGATATATACAGTATGTCGCCCTGATAAAAGAAAAAATATTTCCGGACTGATCACTGCATATGGGGAAGATAAAAAACTTCAGGAAAAAGCTAATCTTGCAATCTTTGCTGGAATTAGAACAGACATTCAAACTATGCCCGACAATGAAAGAGAAGTGTTGACCGATATACTTTTACTTATGGATAAATATAATCTTTATGGAAAGATGGCGATTCCCAAACGACACGACACACAAAACGAAGTGCCGGAACTTTACAGAATTGCTGCCGATACCGGCGGTGTTTTTATTAATGCCGCACTTACTGAACCATTTGGACTAACTTTAATTGAAGCCGCATCGTGCGGTGTTCCTGTAGTTGCAACTGATGACGGCGGACCAAGAGATATAATTAAAAATTGTAAAAATGGAATTCTTGTAGATGTATCCGATACAAAAAATATTTCCAAAGCGATCAATAAAATTCTTGACGATAAAAAATTATGGAAAAAGCTTTCTGAAAACGGAATGAAGAATGTGAGAGAACATTATACCTGGAAAGCACACGCTGAAAAGTATTTAAAGGAAATCGGAAAGATTGCAGGAAGAAGAAAAGATGAAGAAAAAGTATTTGCACAGGTCGGTAGAAAACTCCTCGATCTTAAAAAATTAATTGTGTCGGATATTGATCACACACTTCTTGGTGATGATGATGCACTAAAAGAATTTATTCAACATCTGGATAACACAGATTCCAAAGTTGGGTTTGCTGTTGCTACAGGCAGAACAGTTGATTCAGCATTTAATGTTTTAAAAGAAAACAATGTCCCATATCCGGATATAATTATATCATCAGTCGGGGCTGAAATTTACTATGATTACAAGGGAAGACTAATTTATTCTACAGGCTGGGATGCACACATAAAGCATCAATGGAACAGGGAAAAAATTAAAAAACTTCTTGAGAAGTTTAAATTTCTTCAATATCAGGAAGAAGATGCACAGAGGAAGTTTAAAATAAGCTACTATACTTCCGATGTTCCCAAAAATCTCGAAAAGGTGAAATCAACACTAATTAAGAATAAAATTAAAGCAAATGTAATCTTCAGTCACGGGCAGTATCTTGATATTCTTCCCTATCGTGCATCAAAAGGGAAGGCAATAAGATATCTTGCCTACAGATGGAACATACCGTACGAAAATATTTTGGTTGCTGGTGATTCGGGCAATGATCTGGAAATGCTGAAAGGCGATCTGCTTGGCGTGGTTGTTGCTAACTACAGCAGCGAACTTGAATCATTAAAAGGACAGAATAGAATTTATTTTGCAAACAGAAAATATGCGGGAGGAATTGTGGACGGAATAGAGCATTATCATTTTCTGAAACTGAAATAGGAGAAACCTGTTGGGTAAAATTACTGGAAGAAATTCTTCAGAAATATAAAAAGCAATTCTTCAGCTATTTAAAAAAAGTCTGTTCAAACGAAAAAAAACTTCTTGTTAAGGGGGAGCTGCTGGAAATTTTTCATCAACTCAAGAAGAAAAAATGGGAAAAACTCAACAGCCGAGGCAATCGAACAGGCAGTTAATAAATTTACTGAATCAGTTTGTATTGATGAATGCAGCATCTTCGTTGAAACGAGGGGAACGATCGGCAGAAGCGAATATTATAGATTTGATGTTAGTGAATCGACAAGCAAAAAAATATCTGCCGTTGATTATCTGAAAGCAAAAGAGAAATACAGGTATCCGCTTCTTGAAAACGATCTCCTCACACTAAACTTCAAAACATTTTACGATAAATTTCCAAGTATCAGAGAATCAAAAAGTATCGGAAAAGGTGTTGAATATCTTAACAGGTATCTCTCCAGCACGATGTTCACCCAGCCGCAAAAGCTTAACCAGGCAATGTTTGAGTTTTTATTTGTGCACAAGCACAATTCTGATCAGTTGATTGTGAATGAAAAAATTGATAGTCCTGAAAAACTAAACACCGCAATGGATAAGGCAATTGCCTTACTTAAAAAGAAAGATGAGGATGTTAAATTACAAAGAAGTTAAAAAATGAACTGCAGGAATTAGGTTTTGAAGCTGGACTTGGAAACTCAGCCGGTGAAATCCTGAACAATCTCAATCATCTTGATTCACTTTTAGCTAGCCCAGACCATATTGCACTCAAAGAGTTTCTGTCAAAAATCCCGATGATATTTAATATTCTCATAGTTTCTCCACACGGTTACTTCGGGCAGGAAGGAGTGCTCGGCAAACCTGATACAGGTGGACAGGTTGTTTATATCCTCGACCAAGTGAAAGCTCTTGAAAAGGAAATGACTAAATCTTTATTCGAGGCAGGAATAAATGCAAAGCCGAAGATAATTATTCTTACCCGACTAATTCCGAATGCTGAAGACACCAAGTGCAACCAGCGATTAGAAAAAGTTAACGACACAAAAAATGTCTGGATACTTAGAGTTCCTTTCAGAAGTCTTCATAAAGAAAATACTGATAACTGGATTTCAAGATTTGAAGTCTGGCCATACCTTGAACATTTTGCTGAAGATTCTCACAAAGAATTGCTGAAAGAATTTGGAACGAGACCTGATCTGGTGATCGGCAACTATTCCGATGGAAATCTTGTTGCAAGTATCCTCTCAAAAAAGTTTGGTGTTACCCAATGCAACGTTGCGCATGCACTCGAAAAAAGTAAATATCTTTACAGCGCATTATACTGGGCTGAAATGGAAGATCCGTATCATTTTTCAACCCAGTTTACAGCCGACCTGTTAGCAATGAACGCTGCTGATTTTATAATCACTTCAACTTACCAGGAAATTGCGGGAAGAGAAGACAGCGTCGGGCAGTATGAATCTTATGTGAACTTCACTATGCCGGGTCTTTACCGTGTTGCAGGAGGAATAAATATTTTTCATCCGAAGTTTAATATTCTTCCGCCCGGTGTTAACACCGAAATATTTTTTCCTTATACAGAAAAAGACAGAAGAGATAAAGAAGTAACAAAAGATATCAACACTAGAATATTTCAATGGGAACAGCTCTGATTCCCGCGGATTGGCAAACTAAAAAACAAAAACCTGCCAATAATTTTTTCGATGGCAAGACTTGATAAAATCAAAAACATAACTTCTCTTGTTAAATGGTATGGCGAAAATGAAGAGTTGAGAAAAATGGCAAACCTTTTAATAGTTGCAGGCAAGCATAATGTTGAGGATTCCTCTGACAACGAAGAAAAAGAACAAATAGAATTAATGCACAGCCATTTTGAAAAATATAATCTTCACGATAGCTGCAGATGGCTGCAGGGTGATGCGGACAGAAAAAGAGTCCCTGAATTTTACAGAGTAATTGCAGATACAAAAGGTGTTTTTGTGCAGCCGGCATCTTTTGAGGGATTTGGTTTAACTGTTATTGAAGCAATGCGCTCCGGGTTGCCGACTTTTGCAACGCAATACGGCGGACCGCTTGAAATAATTGAAGATGAAAAATCCGGTTTCCATATTGATCCGGCAGATGATAAAGATACAGCAGAAAAAATTAGTTGACTTTCTTTTAACGATGCAAAGAAGATAAAAACTACTGGGATAAAATTTCCAAAGCAGGAATTAAAAGAGTTGATACAACTTTTAACACAGTACGGTGGACCGCTTGAAATAATTGAAGATGAAAGATGCGGATTCCATATTGATCCGGCAGATGATAAAGATACAGCAAATAAATTAGTTGCTTTCTTCTCACGCTGTAAGACTGATAAAAATTACTGGGATAAAATCTCCAAAGCAGGAATTAAAAGAGTTGATACTACTTTTAACTGGGAACTTTACGCAAAAAATCTTCTGTCGCTTGCAAAGATTTACGGCTTCTGGAAGTTTACCTCTAATATTGAAATGACGGAACTGAACTCCTATCTCGATTTAATGTATCACACATTGTATAAGCCAAGAGCGAAGGAGATTTTTGAGATGCAGGAGAAAAGGTGAGGGGTTACATATTTTTCATTTTATTAATTTGTATAAATCAGGTATAATAGTACGTATTAATACAACGCGACCAAGAGAAGTATTTAAGGGCACCATTGTTTTAAATGAAGTATTAAAAACATAATCTTGCGTACTCGGTTCATACTGGAAAACTATACCCAGTAATTTAGCTATGCCTTTGTCTGACAGAACATATACAGGACAACCGCTATTACCACGGTTTACTGGTATATCAATTAAAACCAGATTTTCAGTCGTATCTACATATGCGATAATTCCACTTTGCGTTACTGGATTAAAGCTTTCACCATTTGTACCTAGTCTATACGGATAACCCGCAATAAATGCACTTTGACCTTTTCGAAGCTCAGAGAAATTGATGAACATATCTAATGAGGGTGCTGTTACATCGTACTCATGAAAAATGATCTGATAAATTCTATTGGTTGTAGTACTGCGATATCTAATTCATCATAAGATTTAACCAAAGCATATTTCCTTGATTCCTTACCTCCCTTTATCAGATTAAAATGGACACTTACCGTATCAAACTTACCTACCACTTTTCCAGTAGAATCAGTTATATCAAGTACATGAGAAGCAGTAACTAAAAAGACACTTCCACTTTTTGCAGTATCTGAAAATGGAACAGTGAACAATGTACCTGAACCAGAACCCTTCGGTGTGGTAATATATAATGAAGATTTAGCGAAGAGATTTATAATATTAATCACTTTATTATAATCGAGTATGACGTTTTCTTGACTAAATGTATTTTTTGATGTAAGTATTTCGAAAGCAATAAAGAGAATAAAAAATATTTTTCGTTTCATTACACTTCTCATTTTATTTTCAATACTAGATCAATAATAATTATTAGTTACACGGCCAATTAATTTCTTCAAGATTTCAATTGCAAACATAACCGGTCCTTCCCTGTTAAGCGGTTAACAATTTTCCCCTCCGGATAATTACTGTATGTGGGGTAAGCAAATAAAGACAAAACAAAATTATGCACGGTTCAATTTAATTTCAATTAAAAACTTTCAAAATTAAGTTTTACTCAGCGATTGTTATTCTTTTTCTTCATATGAATTGGTTTTATCCGGATTGTCAAACAACTGTATAATTTTCTTCCCGAAAATCAGAGCTATAGTTACTCCTACCACAACACCAATGGAAACTCCAGTAGCTATGCTTATACTATCAAATATAGCTCCCAAGGCGGCTCCGAATGCAGCACCAAAACTGGCACCATATACTAAGATCGTTTCACTTTTTTTGTTGATTTATTATTTGCCATCAATAATCTTCTCCTTTATAAATAAAAAATCCAGAAGTTTGCCTAACTATTAATTAAACCTCTGGTGTTATTATGGTTTAGTTCCCACTCCACAAATCCATCCATACTTAGTATTATCATTAATTTTAACATCTTGATATCCGGCATTTATGAATGTCCGTTTAAATTCTTCTTTGGTCTGATATTTCATAAAGTCCTTCGTGTTAGAAAAATTGGACCATCTATTAATAGATTTTTCATTTTCAGAGTTTTTATATGTTTCTGATACAATTAATAAATTCCCTCCGGGCTTTATTACTCTTAATACTTCTTTCATGTCATTCTCTAGATCAGGCCAAAAGAAATAGGTTTCAATTGCTGTAATAATGTTAAAAAAATTGTCTGGAAAGGGAAGCGATGATACACTTGCCTTTTGAATATAGACTTTACCGAGACTAATATGATTTCTGTTTAACCTGGAAGATAACTTAATAGCGGCATCGGAAAAATCTATTCCATGTATTTTTCCTTTTCTCGCTGTCTTAGCTAATTTGGATACTGTCTTTCCTCCCCCGCATCCTATGTCTAATATTATATCGTCTTCTTTGATAGTTAAATAAGATATTCCCCAATCTGTCAATTTAGTGTGTCCAAGATTCATTAACCTTACTACCAATAAACCGAAAATTCCGGTTGGCCTTTTAGCTTGCGAAATAAGATTTGCCAAAATATTCAAGCTGTTGCCCCATTAATTAAAAACAAATGCAATTCATTCTCACATAACCGAATTATTTACAGATTCAAATTATAAAAATGGTTCATTAAATCTTTCAAATCCCTAACTATTAATTTTATTGCTAATAGTTAACTCATTCCACTCCGGATATGCTGGATAGCGGGGGTAAGCAAATAAAGACAGAACAAACTTATGCACTGTTTGTTTTAATTTCAATTAAAAACTCTTTTTTTAACTTTAAAGAGAATAATTATTTAATTTTTAAAAGAAATAGTCAAAGTGAAAACTGATTACACAACATTTGTCCGAAGATATTACCTCAAGTATCGACTTATTTCAGATATTATGACACAAGTGAATTTCTGGATTATTGCTTACCTGTTTTATTTTATCATCATTTACTTTGTTACAAAAGCTGTTACAAGTTTATATCCGCAGAAAGTTGAGGTATATATCGGGGAGAATATTATTGTAGCAATAATAGTAGGAATAATTTTCGGCTCGATTCTGGGGATAGTAGATTATTTTTCTGACAAAAAACTTCGCGGAAGATCGCTGGGAGTAGAATTTTTCATCAAAGGTGTGCTTTACCTGGGGGCATGGTATCTGGTTGTATTTATCGGCTATGCAATAGGGTCGCATATACAGGCTCAGTTTGTTGACAGTCCACTGGTAAAATATACAGAAGTATTTACTGCGAATGTTTTTTATGCCGCATCAATATACACGGCGATAATGATAATTGTTATAGGTTTCATTAAACAGATGAATGCAAGGTTTGGTCCCGGAATTCTAATACCTATGATTTTAGGCAAGTTCAGAAATCCGAGAATTGAGAAAAGAATTTTCCTTTTTATGGACCTTAAAGATTCCACAACTCACGCAGAAAAATTAGGCAATCTTAAGTTCAGTGAGCTGATACAAGATTGCTTCAGCGATGTGAACAAAGTTATCCCACCTTTTAATGCTGAGATATACCAGTATGTTGGTGATGAAGTCGTGCTGACATGGAGAAGCGAAGAAGGTTTGAGAAGAGATAATTGTATTAGATTCTTTTTTGCTTTTCAGAAACAATTACAAGAACGTAAAGAATATTATCTGAACAAGTACAGCTTCCTTCCCGAATTCAAAGCAGGCGCAAATATTGGAACTATAACCGTAGCTGAGGTCGGTGATTTCAAAAGAGAAATAGCTTATCACGGAGACACAATAAATACAGCTTCAAGAATACAGGGTGTTTGCAATAATTATAGAAAGTCGTTTCTAATTTCCGAGGACCTTAAAAATGAAATTGGTAAAAAGTTTATTGGAGAATTAATAAGTACAATAAAATTAAGAGGAAAGGAAAAAGAAACAAATCTGTATAATGTAGTAGAGGACAACTAGCTTCAGTTTTTCATATATTGCGCATTACTAAAATCATTTAATTTTTTCTAGTATGTCGGGCGAGCTTTTAACTTTTTCATTAGCTGTTTTCATGGGCTTCTTTGCGATAATGAACCCGATTGCAAACACTCCGGTGTTTTTAGGACTTGTCGGCGACAGGGATGCAGCCGAAAGAAAAAAGATTGCAAAGACTGCCTGTATAACCGCCTTTCTTATTGTTGCATTTTTGTAGTTCTGGGAAAATATCTTTTTGAATTATTCGGCATAACAATTCCTGCATTTAAAATTACCGGTGGAATACTTTTATTTTATGTGGGATTTGAAATGCTTCAGTCTAAACAATCAAATGTGCATCATCAAAAGGATATAGAACCGGATGACGGGGTGGCAATTTCACCATTGGCTATTCCGATACTTGCAGGTCCGGGCACAATCGTAACAGCAATGAGTAATATTACAGTGGTAGCTACTTCGACGTGGCAGTTGTAATTATAATTTTCGCATTGATGATTTTATTGACTTATCTTGCATTTGTTTTGAGCGAGATCTATTGTTAAAAAAGATTGGCAACCATTTGATTACTGTTATCGGAAAAATTATGGGTTTGATACTCGCAATAATGGGAACGGGATGGCGATAGACGGGATTAAGCTGGCCGGTTTTGATTTTTAGTGATTAAACCTCTTCTGCATCTCAAGGAACTCACTTTGTATCTCTCTCTTAATAAGAGAGAGAATTATTTTCATTATATAACTATTACCTTGTAGTTCAGACAGCAATAAATATTTTAAGTTTGAGCTAAAATAAACCCTTCTCTATTTAAGAGAAGGGTTGGGTTGAGTTCCCTAAACTTTAAAACCACATCTTCCATTTAAAATAAAAAACCCCGCAAGTTAAAGCGGGGTTTTTCAAAAGCACATTTAGATTACTTTTTTATTTCATCCAAAATATCTTTAGCTCCGTCAACACTACCATGGAGTGCTGTTTTTACAGAGGTTAGAGTTTCGTCACCAACACCCTTTGCAGCATCCATTGCTGCAACTATGGAATTCTTTGTTGCAGATACGGTATCGCCACCTACCTGCTTAACACCATTCACTGCACCCTTCACAGCTTCTACAGCCACGTCGGCAACATTCAATCCAAGTTCTTTTGCACTTAATATTGCTTGAGTGACAGTACCCGTTACGGCATCATTTTCTTTTATCCCGGATTCCATCGATCCCTGGATTGCGCCGTTTACAATTCCTTTAACAGATTTGACAACAGTAACTCCTAACTCTGAAACACCACCAATTGCCCCACTAATAATTGAAGCAGGAACATGGATTCCGGCTTCGACGAGCTCACTTGCGCCTTTTACAGTATTTACAGTGAGGTCTTTAACTACTTTAATTGATGCACTACCGATATCGGCAGATCCTTTGAGAGAACCAACCACACCACCCTTCACACCGTTTACAACTTTAGAAATCATATTAAAAGCCATAACATTTCTCCTTTTTTAATTTGAAAACATTTATATTGGAATACATTGTGTATTACAACAAAATCTGAAACAATTTAATGATTTTGATTGTAAATTGAAAACGTATATTTGTTTTGTTATTATGTGTTTTACAAAAATATGGAGAATAAAGAATGAATTTTGAACAATGGATGGAAGACCTGGGTAAACTTCTTTTAGATTTTAAAGATGGGCTACTAGCTTTTTTACCAAAACTTATTTTTGCAATTGTAGTTTTTCTTATCGGTTATCTGATTGCACGCCTTGTTCAATCTTTAGTCAAACGATTTTTTAAGAGAACGAATAAATTCATAACCAATCAAAAAATAAAAAAGCACCTTCAACAAAAACATCTAGAGCAATCATCAGCATTTATAAGTAAAACTCTTTACTGGATAATAATAATTTTGTTCATCACTATTGCCAGTGAGATAATGGGTCTTCCAGTCGTAACTGCATGGTTAAGTGGAATAGTACTATATTTGCCGAATATTTTTGCGGCGATAATAATTGTATTCGTCGGCATCATCGGAGGTAGAATTACGGCAGACATTATACTTTCGGCTACCATAAAATCTGGTATTACATACGGAGGAGTTTTAAGCAGAATGGTACAATACTCCATTCTCCTGATTACAATACTTATTGCTATAGACCAGATTGGAATTGATATTGCATTAGTTACGACGATATTAAGTATAATTTTAGCCGCACTATTTTTTGGGGCAGCATTATCATTTGGTTTGGGTGCTAAAACATCAGTGAGCAACATCATCGCTTCATATTATATACATAATACTTATCGCGAGGGAAATACAATTAAGATAAATAATATCGAAGGAAAAATTATTCAGATCAGCACCACCGCAGTTATTTTAGATACACCAGAAGGACAAGTTTCAATTCCTGCAAAAGAATTTAACGAGCTAACTTCTGTATTAATTAATAAAGGATAAAAATGAGCAGCGAACAAATATTACTGGAAGAATTTATAACCAATCATACAACCGACGCTGTACGCCTGATAGAACAACTAAAGAATGAACAAATATCAGACTTTATAAGTAAGCTGCCCATTGAACTCGCAGTAAAACTATTAAAGGAAATGGATGAGTATTCAGCTCTCAGTTGTATTGAAATTTTAGAAATCGATCTATCTGCAAAAATTATTGAGCGTCTTCCGTCTGTTACCACATCGTCGATTTTAAGAAGAATGAATGCAGAAAGCAGGCAAAGAATTTTAGAGAAAATTGATCCGCGAATTTCAGCATCTCTTGCACAGATGCTTAACCACCTTGATAATACTGCCGGGGCGTTAATGAATGTCCAGGTTACTATCGTTCGGGACAATCAAAATGTTAAAGAAGCACTCGACAAAATAAAAAAAAGCAAGGAGCTGTTGTCACCGTATGTTTATGTGATCGATGGGGATCAAAAACTAAGGGGTGTTGTAAAACTGGAAGAGCTGATTGCTGCTGAACCGAAGGAGCTAATCACCGATATAATGGATACTGAAATACCTCACTTATTTGCTGAGGTAGATGTTCAAAAAATTCTTGATCATCCTGGCTGGGTTGATTACAATGCATTACCCGTTACGGATCGTTCGGGTATTTTTCTTGGCGCATTAGACCAGGGAATGATTAGAAATATTGATACCGATAAAAAAAGAAAAATGCCAAGGCATGCAATATTAGCCAGCAATGCACTTGGTGAGTTATATAGAATCGGGCTATCGGGAATAATTTACAGTACAGCAGAAAGAGAAACAGACAGCGAATAAAATTACATTTAGTGAAGCAGAAAAAAAGGAATTAAAATGGCAAATACATTAATCGCAGAACAAAAACTAATAAAGGGTTATTTTCGTTTATATCCGGATGAAAGCGCCAGACTGCTAAGCGATTTTAAGAAAGACGAAATCATCAACTATTTAAAATCACAAAAATTAGAAGTAGCTGTCAGGGTATTTGAAAATATAAACCCGGATATTGCAGCGGGAGTTACTGAAATAATGAGTGATGAATTCTTCACTCAACTTTTTTCAGATTTGGATCCAAATTTTGCTGCACGGCTGCTGTCACGGCTTGATGAAGAAGACGTCAAGAAAAAAATATCTTTGCTTCCTGAGAATCTAAAAAAAGAATTGCAGGAATTGATGGCTTATCCGCCGGATACAGCCGGAAATATAATTGATTCGAAAGTAACTACTTTCTATTCGGACAATACGGTTGAAGAAGTTCTGAAAAGAGTTCGGACATTAAAAGACAGACGTATAGTTAATGTATACGTGATTGACTCTGAAGACATATTAATTGGATCAATACCACTTCAGCACATTGCTGTTTCAGAACTAAAAGAAACACTCAATAATCTTATTCCGGGTTTGCCGATTGCAATAAACTCTTTAGCTCCTCTCGAAGATGTCGTTAAGCTTATGGAAGAAAAGAAATTAATTAATCTCCCGGTTATAGATATTCATAATAAATTGTTAGGTGTGATTCGCTACGATACTCTGGTTAAGACTGCAAAAGAAGATGTTACGGAAGATGTGCAGGCAATGTTTGGTGCTGGTAGGGACGAGCGTGCTCTTTCAAAAGTATCGTATGCAATCCGCAAACGTTTACCGTGGTTGGAAATAAATCTGGCAACAGCATTTCTTGCTGCAACAGTTGTTGGTTTATTTGAAGAGACAATAGCACGAATAACAATATTGGCTGTGTTCCTGCCTGTTGTTGCGGGACAGTCTGGTAACACCGGTTCACAGGCGCTTGCCGTAACCATACGTGGTTTAGCCCTTAGAGAAGTCAGACCCAGAGATTGGTTTAAAGTTGCGCGCAAAGAAGTTGGTGTCGGATTTTTTAATGGAATTGCGGTGGCGTTAACAACTGCAATAATAGTTTATTTTTGGGCGGACTCATCCGGCTTGGCACTAGTAATCGGAATTTCGATGATTTTATCGATGGTTATTGCGGGATTCTTTGGTGCAATTATTCCAATGATGCTGCAAGCGGTTGGACAGGATCCGGCGCAATCGTCTTCAATTGTTCTAACAACAGTTACAGATGTTTTTGGATTTTTAAGCTTTTTAGGTTTAGCAACGGCGCTCGCCACTGTTTTAGGAATCGGCTGATATAAAAAAACTTTAAAATGGAAATAAGTCTGGAAATCAAACATTCC
>CAWDGX010000019.1:0-96127 GCA_963802005.1 uncultured Ignavibacteriaceae bacterium | reverse complement strand
CTATAATTAATCCTAATATTAAAAAGAGAATTTCCATTTTTACCTAAAGTGATTTTATCTGGTTGCTAATATAATTAACCCTTATTTGAATTTCTGCTTCTGGCTGAAAAATTGAGATTTATTCATTATAAGAGATTATATTTGCAACTATTATTATTCATCTCACTATAGAAGATTAAAAATGCTTGAATGGATTCAAAGCAGCTTTGGTATATCACATGACGTACAGCTAAAACTTTTCGCTTCTTTCCTGATAATACTAATCATTGGGATTTTACGCAGTGTTCTTGTAAGAATATTCATATCCAAAATCGATGATCTAAATCTACGTTACCAATGGAGAAAGATTTCCCTCTATATATCAGTGTTTATTGTTCTTCTGTTCCTGTTAAGTACCTGGCTAGGTTTTATTGGTTCAGTAGGAACATTTCTCGGGCTGGTTTCTGCAGGTATCGCAATAGCACTCAAGGATCCGCTTGTAAACATCGTTGCATGGTTTTTTATTTTGGTAAGGCAGCCATTCAAAGTTGGAGACAGAATACAAATCGGAGAATAGTTCCGGTGATGTTATTGATATTAGAATCTTCCAGTTTTCACTGATTGAAATTGGTAACTGGGTCGATGCTGATCAAAGTACCGGGAGAGTAATCCATATACCAAATGGAGTTGTCTTCACACAACCTCAGTTTAATTATACTACGGGTTTTGTTCATATCTGGCATGAGATACCAATGCTAATCACTTTTGAAAGTGACTGGAAGAAAGCCAAAAAAATATTAACCGATATTGTAAACAAGCATGCAATGCATATTAGTCAGGAAGCTGAAAAACAAATTAAAGCTGCCGCAAAAAAATATTTGATTTTTTATACAAAGCTTACTCCTATCGTTTATACAACAATAAAGGATAGCGGTGTTCTGTTAACAATGCGTTTCCTCTGCGAACCCCGTAGAAGACGTTCCACAGAAGAAATTATTTTAGAGGAAGTTCTCGAAGAGTTTCATAAGTGTAGTGATATTGATTTTGCCTATCCAACTACTCGGTTCTATAACAATATTGGTGAAGGGAAAGACGGAACTAAGCCAAAAGAGAAATAAGATAAGTCCGTCATCACGATCCCGACTTTAGAGGGGAGAAGTGATCTGAATACTTACATAGTTAACAGATTGCTTCGTCGTAAACTCCTCGCAATGACTAACAATTCTATTCTAAACTGCCGACTTCTTTTTCCACAGCTTCAAGTATCTCACAAGATTTAACAAGTGCCTTCATCTTATTATGATCGTTATAAAGCGGACGGTCAACATCAAGAAACTCTACGTGCTTGCGAATAACTTCTTTCGCTTTTGTAACTCCTTTGCCTGTTTTATGTTCACGGAAATCAAGCGCCTGTGCAGCAGCCATAAATTCTATTCCTAAAATACCGTAAGCATTATCCAAAATTTGCTGATTCTTAAGTGCAGTATTCATTCCCATCGAAACAAAATCTTCCTGGTCTGCAGCAGCAGGAATTGATTGAATTGATGCCGGAGTTGAAAGAATTCTCTGCTCAACAATTAATGTATCGGCTGTGTATTGACTCAGCATTAAACCTGAAAACATTCCTGCACCTTTTGTTAAGAACGCAGGAAGTCCAACACTCAAAGCAGGATTGTTCAGTCTGTTCATTCTTCGTTCAGACAAAACACTAACCATCGTTACTGCAGCACTAATCATATCCATTGGAAGAGAAACAGGAGTTCCCTGAAAGTTTGCACCTGTGAGAGCGATTTTATCTTCAGGAATGAAAATCGGATTATCACCAACTCCGTTTAGTTCAATTTCAATCTGTGATTTCGCATAAGCAACTGCATCGTGTGCTGCACCAATTACCTGTGGAGTTGAACGCATTGAATATGCATCCTGAACTTTTATTTTCATTTTACCTGTAAGTAGATCGCTTCCCTCAACACATTTTTTAATCGCCTGCGAACTACGAACAGCTCCAGAAAATCCTCTAATTTTATGCAAGCGGACATCATAAGGTTTCATATTTGCAAGAAGAGCTTCGAGAGACATTGCAGCTGCAATTTCTGCTTGCTTTAACCAGCGGTTTATATCAAACAATTGCAATGCACTTATTGCTGTTATAAAATTTGAACCGTTAATAACTGCAAGTCCATCTCTTGCCTGAAGTCCGGGAACTTTTATTCCAGCTTTTTCAAATGCAACTTTTCCGGGAAGTCTTTCGCCATTGTAAAACGCTTCTCCTTCTCCCATCATTAACAAAGCAATTTGCGACATTGGAGCTAAATCTCCGCAAGCACCGACAGAACCTTTTTCACATACAACAGGAATGCAATCTTTGTTTAACATTTCAACAAGAGTTAAAGTTATTTCCGGTCTGCATCCTGAATTTCCGTGAGCGTGAACATTTATTCTTCCCGCCATTGCTCCGCGAACATGTTCAATCGGCATTGGATCGCCAATTCCAGCAGCGTGATTGTAAATAAGATACTTCTGAAAATCTTTTACCTGCTCATCATTCAATACAACTTCTGAAAATTCGCCAATGCCTGTATTAACTCCGTACATAATTTCGTGTGCTTTGATTTTTTCTTCGAGCATTGCACGGCAGATTTTTATTCTTTCGAGTGCGTCTTTGCTGAGTTCTACTTGTTCTTTATTTCTTGCAATACGAACTAATTTTTCAACAGTTAATCCTGATCCATTAATGTAATAGCCATTTATCTTCCTGTTATCCTTCAGTAGATAAAATAAGATGATGAATTGTGAGTGCAAAATTAAAGATTAGGAAAGCCCCTCCCAAACTACAATAGTTTACATTATTTAAATTCCTGGAGTAAAGTTTTCTACTTATGAATAAAATTATTCCATTTCTTTAATGACTTACTTGCTAATTACTAACTATCACCAATAGACAAGCAAAATTGCTTCTAACAAGTAAATTAACAAAATTTGATTTAGAAATTTCATCTTTTCAAAAACTGTTGTGCGTCCTGAGTAATGCGAATTTGTACTAACAGAATATTGCTTACCGAAAATTTCCCTACGAGTAAATCGTTTATATATATTTCCTTCACTTTTAAATGGGGTGAATAATGAAAACCTATTTGCTTTTTTTAATCTTTTTTGTATTTGTAATTCCTTTAAAAGCCAACATCATTCATGTTCCGGGTGATTCACTACTCACTATTCAGGCCGGAGTAAATTCTGCTGCAACAGGTGACACTGTTCTTGTACAACCCGGTACCTATAATGAAAATATTAGTATTGGTAAAAACATTGTTGTTGGTTCATTGTTTTTAACCACCGGAGATACCAATTATATATCTTCGACTATTATCGCTCCGACATCAAATTGGTGGGTTATTGTGTTTGGTGGCGGGAGAGATTCCACCTGCGTATTAACCGGCTTTACTATTACCGGAGGAAATTCTGGCGGTTTTGGAGCCGGAATACGATGTATTAATACCAGCCCGACTATTTCACACAATATTATCATGAACAACACCGTTAGTAGTGCAACCGTTTGTTGGGGTGCCGGAATATTTATGGAAGCTAACTCCAATCCGAAAATTATTTTTAATCAAATTTTAAATAATACTGCTACTTATCCCACTACACAGGGTTTTGGTGGTGGAATCCATAGCAGGGATTCAAGTCCTTTTATAGCAAATAACATAATCAGCAATAATTCTTCAGATGTAGAAGGAGGTGGAATTTATTTTTTGAATTCACAGGTACGCCTTTTTAATAATATAATTAGTGGTAACAGTTCTCAAAATGGCGGAGGTATCTATTGTGATGGAAATTCAACCGGTATAATTAGCGATAATATCATTTTTGCTGATAGTGCTTCCTGGTATGGAGGAGGAATTCATATTACAGGCAATTCGAATATTGAAATAAGCAATAATGTTATACATTCCAACTGGAGTCCATGGGTTGCTGGTCTTTATATCGCTGGTGCTACATCGACTATTTATAATAATACCTTTTGTTATAATGAGGCACAGAATAGTGCCTTACAGTATTTTGCTTCCGCAGATACGATTTATAATAATATTTTCTTTGGAAACATTGGATCTTATGTACTGAGTATTGGTGGTATTTATTTAGAACACTGTGATATTTATGGAAATAGCGGTGATATTTTTAACATTTCTCCACCAGTCGGAACAGGAGTACTCACAACTGTAAATTTAAACGGTGATTCATGTGATGTTTATTATAATATTTTAATGGATCCGCTATTTGTTGACACTACCAATTTTGATTTTCATCTGACAGAAAATTCACCCTGCATCGATGCCGGCGATCCCAATTTTCCACTCGATCCGGATAATACTATTTCAGATATGGGAGCTTTTTATTTTCACCAGCCGGGCAGTCATATTCAGCCCGGTTATGTCTCTGGTATCTGGTTCGCAGCTAATTCTCCTTATTTTATTAACGGTGATATTACAATTCATGCTGACTCCGCTTTAAATATTGAACCAGGCGTAGAGGTAATTTTTAATGGCCACTATAAGTTCAACGTGGAAGGTATTATAAGTGCAGTTGGTGCTGAAAGTGATTCCATTCATTTTTATGCAGCAGATACTTCAGTTGGCTGGAGGGGATTGCGATTTACGAATAGTTCGATCGATACGAATTATTTAGCCTACTGTATTTTCGAAAACGGCAAAGCCACCGCTGATTCCACCCTATACGACCGACGTGGAGGTGGTGTATATTGTCAAAACTCTAATATATCTGTCAAGCATTGTACTTTCAGAAATAACTACGCTGAATCGATGGGAGGAGGCTTATGTAGTATTAATGGTTTTTTACTAACTGAGTTAACAAATAACATATTTCAAGACAATATTTGTGAATTTGGCCGTGGAGGAGGTGCCTATATTGATTCTTATGACAGTTTAAAACTGCGGCATAACCTGTTCATCAGAAATTACTGTGGACAAGAGGGAGGTGGTTTACATGTTCGTCATCATGGTACTGGAACTATTAATTACATCCAATTTTGTGAATTTGAAGAAAATACCTCGGACTTTGGCGGTGGAATATATTGGTTTCATACTAATGGAACTATGGTATTTTATTTGGAAGATTGCATATTTCGTAACAACAATGCTACGTATAAAGGTGCTGGATTATGGTTGCAAACGGATTATACGTTCATTAATCGGTGCAATTTTATTGGCAACCGTGTAATCGATATGGAGGGCAAAGGTGGTGGTGTATATTTTACACCTAATTATGGTAATGGTATATCCTGGAATAATTGTATGTTTGCAAAAAACCGTGCATTTGAGGGAGGAGGCATCTATTTTAACGATACAAGAGGTTTTAATATAGGAAATAATACATTTTTTGGCAATTACTCTGACGAAGGTAGTTGCATATTTGTGGATTCGAGTCACCACCCCCCTTCAACAATCAATTATATAATTTCAAACAGTATTTTTGCTTTTAATCCTGTTGCCAGCAATCATGGCGCAATTTATGTCGAAGGAGAATTTTCAGCTATCGAATATTCCGATTTTTTGGGAAATGGTTCTAATATATATGGAAATGCACCAGCAGGATTTGGTTTGATTGATTCGGTTAATGCTAATGGCGATTCCTGTGATGTTTATTACAATATTTTTCTTAACCCATTATTTGCCGATACAGCTAACGGCGATTTCCATTTGACTGAAAATTCTCCGTGTATTGATGCTGGTGATCCGACAAGTCCACTTGATCCTGATGGCACAATAACAGATATGGGTGCATTCAGTTTTGATCAGAGTGCCTCGATCTTCGAGAAAGAATTTTTTACTGGATGGAACTTAGTAGGTTTACCTTTGGAGGTAGAAAATCCAAATTATCAAATATTATTTCCAACTTCCATACCAGGCACATTATTCGGATATAATATTGGTTACTATAGTACCTGATACGCTTGAGGTTGGTACCGGTTACTGGCTAAAGTTCCCTGGCCCCGGGATAACTCCGATTTTTGGAACCCCCATACTCCCTCCACAATCAGTTGAATTAATAGCTGGCTGGAATATGATTAGCGGCCTATCTTGTAATATTGCTATTAGCGATATAGGTGATCCGGGAAGTATAATAATTCCGGGAACGCTATATGGATATGGACCAGGTTATTATTCAGCAGATTCAATTAAACAGGGTAACGGATATTGGGTCAAGACATCATCAGCTGGTTATATTGATCTAAGTTGCACTACTGAGCTTAGTAAGAGTAGAAGTAACCTGGCAGGAAATATTTCTGATTTAAGTTCATTTAGTAGAATTGAAATAAGTGATAATTCTGGTTCTGAACAAACCCTATACTTTGATGGAATTTTAGAGGATGAAATTAATTTAGAAAGTTTCAGTTTACCTCCGTTACCCCCAGAAGGTTCTTTTGATGCACGCTTACCAGGAGGTTATAGAGTTGCTGAAACAGATGAGGTCATAGTTCAAATTCAATCATCCAATTATCCGTTAAGTATTAAAGTAGAAAGATTAGCCAATAAAGGAGCAAGTGAATATCAGATCACTGAACTAATAGGAAGTGAGGAGGTTGGAGAACATTCAATATTTGATGGAGAAAAAATTCTTATTTCTGATCCAGAAATAAAATTTCTGAAAATAAGCAAACAGCAAATGATTCCGATTAGGTTTGAATTATCTCAAAATTATCCAAATCCTTTTAATCCAATTACAACGATAAAGTTTGCAGTAGCAAAAGAATCGGATGTTAACTTGAGCATATATAATGTATTGGGTGAATTAGTATCAACATTAGTAAATGGTCAGATGAAAACTGGATACTACGAGTACGAATTTAATGCATCACAATATTCATCAGGAGTATATCTATACAGAATAAAAGCTGGTGATTTTGTAGAAACAAAAAAGATGATTTTGATGAAGTAATAAAAAATCCCTCGCTTATTCCTTCTTCTTTGTAAGGAGAGGGCAACAAGATGAGGCAAAATTATGGGAGATTAAGATTTCGAAATCAGCTTCTTAATTTTATCAGAAATTTCTTTGTTCGCTCTATACTTAAATAGAACTGTATCGTGATTGTATTTGACTGATGTTACTTCTGTGAGATCGTGAATTTGTGATGCAAGTTTGGTCTGCTCAATTCCAAGAGTTAGTTCTTCCTCAATAAATGAATCTTTAATAATTCCTTCAATTGAGCTAACAAGTGAAGAAATATTAATTCCTTTCTGAGCAGAAATTATTACGCTTCCGCGATACTTATTTCGAACATATTCAATAATACTTTTGTCTGAAATCGAGTCAACTTTGTTGAACACCAGAACTTCTTTTTTATGCTTGCTTCCGAATTCCTTTAATGTTTCATCCACAACTCTCAGATGATCTTCGTAATACGGATGTGAGAGATCAATCATATGGAGAATAATATCTGAATCTCTTACCTCGTTAAGTGTGCTTTTAAAAGAAGCTACAAGGTGAGGGGGAAGTTTTCTGATAAATCCAACTGTATCACTAACTAAATATTTTTCTTTCCCATCAAAATTTACAGTGCGCGTTGTTGAATCAAGAGTTGCGAAAAGTTTGTCTTCTGCGAAAACATCTGCTTTAGTTAAAAGGTTAAATAAAGTTGATTTACCTGCATTTGTGTAACCAGCAATTGAAATTCTAACAAAATCTTTTCTTCCCTTGCTTTGAGTTTGTCTCTGCGATTCAATTTCTTTTAGTTTTGTTTTAAGATGACTGATACGAGTTCGAATCATTCTTCTGTCGGTTTCAATTTGAGTTTCACCGGGACCTTTTGTTCCAATTCCGCCGTATTGTTTTGAAAGGTGAGTCCAAGCACGAGTTAATCTCGGCAGCATATATTCAAGCTGTGCAAGCTCGACTTGTGTTTTTGCTTCTTTAGTTTTTGCACGAAGAGCAAAAATGTCAAGTATCAATCCGCTTCTGTCAATGATCTTCCTGTTAAAAAGTTTTTCCAGATTTCTAACCTGAACTGGTGTGAGATCATCATCAAATATTGCAAGATCGATATCATTCAACTCAACAAGCTGAGCTAGTTCTTCTGCTTTCCCTTTGCCAATATAAAATGCAGAATCCATTTTGCTTTTTGTTTGAATGATTTTAAATATTGAATCAGCTCCAGCAGTATCAGCGAGTTCTTCAAGTTCGGCAAGATGTTCTTCTACCAATTCCCTGTTCTGATTTCTTGTTTGGAGTGCAACCAGCATTGCACGTTCAACTTTTTTATTTTTTATTTCAATCATAACTAATTTCTTCTGAGTGTAACTTTGTGCCTTAGTGTCTCAGTGGTGAAGAACAGTTTTACCACTCAGACACTAAAATCACTTAGAAACACTAAGTAGTGAAGCCCTCCAACTCTTTCTTTGCATTTCTGGCAATTGTCATTTCAACAAGAGCAAGCAGAATGGCAATCAACACAAAATATCTCCACAACTCTGAACCGAATCTTGCCTGCAATATCATCTGTGATGGATTTTCGTTTTTATCAATTGAAATATATCTGCCATTAAAATTTATTTTCTCAAGATACTCCTCAAATTCGCTTTCGAGTTAAATACTCAGTAACAGATTCAGCAGGATCAGTATTCACATTTGCAGCCGATAATAATTTCTCGCCTGATAAAAATCTATAGTTACCAGCTGTAAAAGTATTACCATAAGAAAGAAAATTAGTGCTCTGCTGTGCATCAATGCTAATGACTTCCTGATTGTTATCAGGTCTGATTACGTTTATTTGTGGAAGAGTTCGCTCAGAAACATTAACATTTATTGTTTCACCTGCCAGATAATTTTTATCACCAGAATTTTTTGTTGAAAGATACATCACCGATTTAGTGACTAAAGGTGCAAAGATACTCTTGATAGGAAAATCGCTCCACGAAAAAACCGGTGAACTGCTGAACAATAAAATTTTTCCTTCACCGTCAGAATACTCAGTCAAAAAGCTACTCTCGTCTTCCAGGCTGATAATCGTTTTTCCTTTTCCTGCCGAATTAATTTTGTAATAAGAATTAAAATCCGGTGACTCGACTTGTTTTTTCTTCTCTTCAATAAAAATATTTTCAAATACAGGGTGTTGGAAATCAATTTCGCTAAAACGAATTGGCAGCCCTTGATTAATTTTTACAAATCCTCCTGAGGCTGAAACATTAATTAAGTTCAATGAGTTTATAAAATTTATTGAGTTGAAATCAGAAGAGGGAAAAATTATTAATCCTTTACCTGAGTTTACAAACTGAATTAATTTATCTTCTGCTTTATCAAAATTGCTGCTTACTAATATTATCACCTCATAACTATTAAGCTGAGTGCCAGATACTTGTTCAACTTTTTTTATTGTCAGCTCAAAATAATCTTGCTCAGAAACTGATTTCAATGCGGCTTCAACAAGTTTTGTGTCAGCCAGGTTATCAGTAAGAATCAATACGGGAATTTTTTCAGGTATAAAGAAAGAAGTAAATCTTTTGTTGTCTTCGAGAATGTCATCTTCTTCAATTTCAACAAGTGCTTCATTGTAGCCAAAAGTTTTAGCTGTGGCTTCGAGGTTTGCGGTTTTTGATTCACCCGGATTCAGATTAATACTTTGCTGTGCCAGTCTTTCTCCATTGATGAAAAGAGAAACGACAAGATTTTCTTTTGCTCTGTTAGAATAATTTTTAACTATTGCATCAAACTTTATTGGTTTATCTTTCTCAAAGATCTGTGTGTTTATTTTAACTTCATCAATTCCAAAATTGAAAACTTCTTTCCCTTCGTAATTTAAAGAATACAAACGTACCTGCTCACCAAGCTGTTCTTTCAAATCAGTTAACTCATTTTCCGTTGCGAGTCTTCCCTTTTGAAAATCTGTTAACAAATAAATTTCTTTGTTGAAATTTTCTGCTTCCCCGATTAGTCCGGCAGCTTTAACAATTGCATTATTCAATTTACTTGAGGCAAATGAAATAGTTGAAGCATCAATTTCCTGCTTAAACTTATTCAGGTTCGATGTCATTTCAATTTCATCTGGCTGATGAGACACAAGCACTAATGCAAATTCATCTCCCTCTTCAAATTGAGTTAGAATATTTTTTATTGCTTCCTTTGCCTGGTTGAAATAAGATCCATTCTGATCAACAACTGACATGCTGAATGTATCATCAAGAATAAAAACAGCAGTTGTTTTTGCAGCGGAAGTCGTTCCGCCGATAGAAACTCCGACTAATGTTGGTCTTGCAAATGCTGTTACAATACAGAGAATAATCAAAACGCGTAAAGCAAGAAGAAGCCATTGCTTCAGCTTTATCTTCCTGATTTTATTTTTCTGAAGTTCTTTAAGGAATTGAAGCGTGCTGAACTCAATTTTTTTCAGCTTTCTTAAATTCAATAAGTGAATTATAATAGGAATTGAAGCAGCTAATAGTCCGAATAGAATCGCCGGGTTAAGAAATGTCATTCAGTTGAATTCATTAATGATTAAATTTTTATTGTAGAAAATAGCAATATGTAAATCGTTAAACCATACAGGATTTTTGCTCTCGATTCAAATTTAGTAACTTGTATTTCATTCATCGATTGATATAATTGCAACTAGTTATAAATAACTAAAATAGGAAATGGGCGAAATACTTAAAAAACGATTAAAGCAGCAGAAATTCAGCAGTGTTGAACAAGAAGCACTACTGAATTTATTTATTGCTTCGAACTATCTTAATTCAAAGCTTGAAGCAGTTTGTAATGAATTTAATATTACTCTGTCTCAATTCAATGTTTTGAGAATTTTAAAAGGTGCGCACCCAAATGGCTATCCGAGGGGAGAAATTATCAAAAGAATGGTAGAACCTGCACCAGATGTTACACGACTGATCGATAGATTAATTAAAGAAAATCTTGTTGAACGTTACGAATCCAAACAAGACAGAAGACTTTCGCTAGCAAGGATAACAAAAAAAGGGATTAACCATCTTTCAAAGATCAATCCCGAAGTGGATAAATTTATTTCAGAATATTCTTCTTCACTTAGCAAAACTGAAAAAGAGATGCTTTCGAGCATTTGTGAGAAGTTGTATGCGAGTCGAGTTAAGAACTAGGTGTAAAGGTCTATTTCGGTTTAATCATATTCTCCGGTTTTAGTAATTCATCAAGCTCTTCTTTTGACATAAGCTTTTTCTCAAGCACAAGTTCATAAACTCCCCTGTTAGTTTCAAGTGCTTCTTTAGCAAGCTGAGTTGATTTTTCATAACCAAGCACAGGATTAAGTGCGGTCACAAGTCCGATGCTGTTTTCAACAAGAGTTCGGCATCTGTCCTCATTTGCAGTGATGCCATCAACACATTTTTGTTTGAGAGTCATCATACCGTTCTTCAACATTTCAATTGATTCAAAAAGACTTTCAACAATCACCGGTTCAAAAACATTTAACTGAAGTTGTCCCGCTTCTGCAGCAATCGTTACAGTCAAATCATTTCCAATAACTTTAAATGCAATCTGGTTCACTACTTCCGGAATAACAGGATTAATTTTCCCCGGCATAATAGATGAACCCGGCTGCATCGGTGGTAGATTGATTTCATTAATTCCGGTTCTCGGTCCTGATGAAAGCAAACGAAGATCATTACAAATTTTGGAAAGCTTAATAGCTAATCTTTTTACAGCAGATGAATACATAACAAAAGCACCTGTATCCTGTGTTGCTTCAACTAAATTATCTGCCAGCACGATCTTCATTTTTGTAATATCTCTGAGATGAGTTACTACTTTTTTACAGTATTCGGGATGAGAATTTATTCCAGTTCCGATTGCTGTAGCACCCATATTTACTTCAAGAAAAAGTTTTACGTTCTGTTCAAGCCTTCTCACTTCTTCAGCAAGTGTAACTGCGTATGCTTCAAACTCTTGTCCGAGAGTCATTGGAACAGCATCCTGAAGCTGGGTTCTTCCCATTTTTATTATTTGTGAAAATTCTTTGCCTTTGTTGCGAAAGGACTGAGATAATTCTTTCAACACTTCAATTAATTTTTCGTTAGCTAGAATTAAAGCAATCTTTACTGAAGTTGGATAAGCATCGTTTGTAGATTGAGAAAGATTAACGTGGTTATTCGGATGACAATATTTGTACTCACCTTTTTCATAACCAAGAATTTCAAGAGCACGGTTTGCAATAACTTCGTTGGCATTCATATTTGTAGATGTTCCTGCACCACCCTGAATCATATCAACAACAAAGTGAGTGTGAAGTTTTCCATTTATAATTTCTGTACATGCTTGAACAATCGCATCACTTATTTCTTTTGAAAGAAGTCCGAGCTCACAATTTGTTTTTGCTGCCGCCATTTTAACCATTGCAAATGCCTGAATAATCACAGGATGAAAATTCAAAGTTATTCCGCTGATGCTAAAATTTTCTATTGCACGCAAAGTTTGAATGCCATAATAAAATTCATGCGGAACTTCCCTGTCTCCAAGTAAATCGTGTTCTGATCTTGTTCTTCCGGATTGATACTGTGCCGCAAGATTAACAACCTTTGTATTTGCTGAACTAATCCTTCGCGATATAACACGAGCTATCTTGGAAAGAATATCCAGCGCAACACTGCTGTTCTCAGTCAAAAGATCTTTGAATTTTTCACGAGAAAGTGCGAGAGTCGTTGTTTCAGATGTAATTCTTGCGGAAGTTGAATGCGGCGAATCATCCATCAAAGCACCTTCACCGAGAAAATCATATTTACCAAAAATAGAAAGACGTTTTTCACTGCCATAAGGTGTAAGCATGAATAGCTCAACTTCACCTTCTACAATAATGTAAAGGTTTTGGCGGATGTTGTTCTGGTTGAAAATCATTGTACCGGTTTTGTGCTTTTCAACTTCTATCTTTTCAGAAATTGTATCAAGCTGAGTTTCAGTTAATCCCTTGAACAATTCAATACGTTTTAGAAATTCTTTGATAGCTGAATTTTCCACAGTTTCACCTTTAAGAAAAGATTAAAAAAAAGAGAACCCAGTTGGGTTCTCTTTTCATGATTATTAAAAAATAATATTAATTTTTACTCTGCTTTGCGATCAAATTCAACGCACTGCCAGCTTTGAACCAACCAATTTGAGCTTCATTCATTGTATGGTTGAGCATTATTTCATCTTTAGCTTCCATCTTTATGCTTTACGAATCATCTTCACTTGTTTGCCTGGTACAAGTTGTGTTACCAGTAGATCAACTTTATCATCTTCTTTTATTTTATCATAATCTTTCGGATCAGCAAATGTTAGCGGCAGCATTCCCTGCTTTTTAAGATTAGTTTCGTGAATGCGTGCAAAACTCTTCACAATTATTGCTCTGACCGCCAAGAAATCTCGGTTCCATTGCAGCATGCTCACGCGAAGAACCTTCACCATAGTTCTCATCACCAACTACAACCCAACCGATTCCTTTTGCTTTATATTCGCGAGCCACTTCAGGAACGGATTTTGTCTCACCAGAAAAAATATTTTTAACCTTTCCAGTATCTCCGCTATAAGCATTTGTTGCACCAATGAACATATTATTGGAAATATTATCGAGGTGTCCTCGGAATCGTAACCACGGACCAGCCATTGAGATATGATCTGTTGTACACTTTCCTTTTGCTTTAAGAAGCACTGGCAAATCAGTTAAATCATTACCATCCCATTTCTCAAATGGAGTAAGAAGTTGAAGTCTTTCACTTTTTGGATCAACTTTTACTTCAACTGAAGAACTATCCTTTGCCGGAGCAATGAAACCACTTTTGCCTTCATCAAAACCTTTCGGAGGAAGCTCTTCGCCTGTTGGTGGATTTAATTTCACTTTTTCTCCTTTTTCATTTACCAGCTCATCTGTTAAAGGATTGAATGAAAGACTTCCTGCCAGAGCAAGTGCAGTTGTTAGTTCGGGTGATGCAACAAAGGCTAGTGTTTCAGGATTGCCATCATTCCTCTTCGCAAAATTTCTATTGAATGAAGTAACGATTGTATTTTTTTCACCGGTTTTCATATCCATCCTTTTCCACATTCCAATACACGGTCCACAGGCATTTGCAAGAATTAATCCGCCGATATCTGTTAATGATTTTAATTGTCCGTCTCTTTCTATAGTTGCTCTTACCTGCTCGGAACCCGGAGTAATTGTAAACTGCGATTTTGTTTTTAATCCTTTTGTAATAGCTTGCTTTGCAATACTGGCTGATCGGTCGATATCTTCATAACTTGAATTGGTGCAGCTACCAATCAATGCAACTGAAATTTTATCCGGATAATTTTCTTTCTTCACAGCATCTTTCATTTGAGAAATTGGCCATGCTTTATCTGGTGTGAATGGACCATTTAAATGTGGTTCAAGTTCACTTAAATTAATTTCAATTACCTGGTCGTAATATTTTTCAGGATTATCAAAAACTTCTTTATCAGCACATAATTCATCTGCAAGACCTTCAGCAAGTGCGGCTACATCAACTCGCTTTGTTATTCTGAGGTAGGAAGACATCTTTTCATCAAAAGGAAAAACAGAAGTTGTTGCGCCAATCTCAGCACCCATATTACAAATTGTTCCTTTTCCAGTACAAGAGATAGACGACGTTCCTTCACCAAAATATTCTACTATTGCACCGGTTCCACCTTTGACAGTCAATATTCCTGCAAGTTTCAGAATTACATCTTTTGCTGAAGCCCAGCCATTCATTTTACCAGTGAGCTTAACTCCAATAACTTTAGGCCATTTCAATTCCCACGGCATTCCAGCCATAACATCAACTGCATCTGCACCACCAACACCAATTGCAATCATACCAAGTCCGCCAGCGTTTGGTGTGTGAGAATCAGTTCCAATCATCATTCCGCCCGGGATAGCATAATTTTCTAAAACAACCTGATGAATAATTCCGGCGCCGGGTTTCCAGAAACCAATTCCAAATTTGCGAGATATACTTTCAAGAAAATCATATACTTCTTTATTTTCTTCAGTAGCTCTAAGTAAATCATCAGCCGCTCCAACTTGCGCTTGAATCAAGTGATCGCAATGAACTGTGGATGGAACAGCAGTCGTCTTTTTTCCTGAAGACATAAACTGAAGAAGAGCCATCTGTGCAGTTGCATCCTGCATTGCAACCCGGTCAGGTGATAATTCAACATAATCCTTTCCTCTTTGAAATTCTTGGGTTGGATTATTCCACAAGTGAGTATAAAGAACCTTTTCAGTATAAGTAAGTGGTCTATTCAGCACCTTTCTTATGTCGGTCAATTTTGCCCGGTAATTATTATATACTGTTTTAATCATATCGAAATTTGCAGTCATTTTTAGCCCTTTACTTTATGCAAAAATATATTTTTCCTGTGCTAAAATACTGAAAATCAAAGAAAATTACTGTATTACGCCATTCATAGATTGTCTGCACGATTATTGACGTAAAGAGGAAATTAAAAAATAAATACTCTTTGAAATAAGAACTAAACCGCGGGAAACAGTAAAGTGGAAAAAAATCCAATCCTAATTGTAGATGATGAATCTTCTTATTTAGAATTAATGAAGGACTTCCTTAACCAGGAAGGCTACGCCAATATTATTACAGAATCAAATCCTTTGAATGTAATTTCACTGCTTGATAGAACGGATATTGATCTTATACTTCTGGATATATTTATGCCGGAAATGAATGGTTTGGAACTGCTTGAAAAAATTTATGCAGTATATCCCAATATACCGGTAGTAGTGATAACAGCTGTTCATGAAGTTCAGATTGCATTAAAGGCAATAAAACTTGGTGCATATGAATTTATAACCAAACCACCGGATACGGACAGGTTGCTGTTAACAATAAGAAGAGCATTAGATACAAAACTTCTTGAATCTGAACGAGACTCATTAAGAAAAGCATTATTAGAACATAAACCCAGCAGAAGAATCTTTTCAGATATAATTACTGATTCACCTATAATGCACAGGGTTTTTGAACTTGTTGAAATTTTTGCGCCGACAAATGAAACTGTATTTATTTCAGGCGAAACTGGAACCGGAAAAGATATGATTGCAAGAAAGATTCATGATCTTTCACCAAGAAGAGATAAACCATTTATTGCTGTAAACCTTGCTTCAATTTCTCCAAGTTTATTTGAAAGCGAATTATTCGGTTATAAGAAGGGAACATTTACCGGTGCGATTGAAGATAAAGTCGGCTACTTTGAGGCTGCAAGCGGGGGAACTATTTTTCTTGATGAAGTTGGTGAACTACCAATTGCGCTTCAGGGAAAATTACTAAGGACTATTCAATACAATGAAATTTACAGAATAGGTGATTCTAATCCTGTTAAGCTTGATATAAGAATTATTTCGGCAACAAACAGAGATTTATTAGATGCTGTAAACAAAAAGGAATTCAGAGCTGACTTATATTATCGCCTTAATCGTGGTTTTATTTATATGCCTCCTTTAAATAAAAGAATTGATGATGTAGTGCTGCTTGCAGAACATTTTCTTGAAGTTGGAAACAGAACTTATAATAAAAATATTCAAGGATTTTCAGATAGCGTTATTAATTCTCTGAAGTACTATACTTTCCCGGGGAATGTAAGAGAACTGGAAAATATCATACTTAATGCCGTAGCAAAAACTTTTGGTGAATCCCACATAAGTTCTATTGATCTTCCGAAAGAGTACATTAAACCATTTGAACCCGGAAATGGAAATGGAAACGGCAAACCAAAACTCACAAGCCTGAATTCTGCTGCTGAGGAACATATAATGAGTGTTATGAAAACAGTTGGTAATAGTGTGCAAAGGGCTGCACCATTACTCGGCGTCAGCGAACGAACACTTCAAAGAAGATTAAAAGCAATCAGAGAACGACGAAATTAACGAATCAATTCTAAGAATATTTTATTCTACAGGTTTCCTGATACATTTTAAGATTACGCCCGGTAATTTCTACTTCTTTAATTAGCACATCGGACAAAAAATAATTAAAACACAAACTTCTCCTATCAATTAGCCGACGTCATAGACGGTCCGTTGGCACATCTATTGAAAATAACAGGCAAAAAGGAGAAAACATATGTCAAATGTAAATTCATTTTTAAGCATCGGCGCGTTAATACTACTCGCTTTAGTCAATCTGCAATTCAATTCTTCACTCCTTGAAAACCAAACCATTGAAACTGAAAATAAAATTTATCTAACAGCTTTTTCATTGGCCGACGATTTAATTGAAGAAATTAAGCAAAAAGCATTCGATGCAGCCACAGTTGATTTTCCGACAAACGATCGCTCCGATCTTACTCCTTATCAATATTTTGGTTCTGCAAATTCAGAAACTTACCCAAACTATAACGATATTGATGATTATCAAGATTTTAGAAGAACTGTGTCACTCCCCCACGCTGAAAATTACGTTGTCTCAGGCGAAGTATGGTATATGGACGAAAGCAACCCTGATCAAATATCATCCACACAAACTTTTTATAAAAAAGTGAAAGTGACTGTTACAAGCCCCTATTTGAAAAGACCTGTAAGTTTATCATTCATATTTACTCTTAAATAAACATGAATATATTAATTGATATTCTTGGTTCAGTAGTGATCGCTGGCATATTAATGATAGCTATTTTCAACGCTAATACTTATCAATCTCAAGCTAGATTCTCATCTGATTCAGAGTTGCAACTGCAGCAAAATGCTAAAACCTTAGCCGATATTATAAATTATGACTTGCGTAAGATCGGTTATGAGTATGAAAATGTTCCATTTATTGAAGCTGATTCAGAGAGAATTTCATTTTATGCTGATATTGATTTGAATGGTTCGATAGATATTTTAACATACTTTCTAAGCGATACTTCTGCAGCAAAAGGAACAAACAATCCAAACGATAGAATACTGATTAGAGTCGCGAATACAGATACGTTGAAAGGTCCATCTTTGGGGTTAAGAAAAGTTAAATTTTCATATTTAAACAAATTATATACTCCATCAACTATCTTTGAAGAGATACGTTACGTTAAGGCTGAATTATGGATAGAATCAATTGAAGAGGTGGATGATGAATACTTATTCACTTATTGGGAAATGACAATAAATCCGAGGAATTTATAATGGGTAAATCATTAATAATACTTGTTCTGGGTTTTTCAATAATCACTTCATATTTAATATTAAAATTAAATGCGAACTCCAAAGAAGGACTTAGTGTGACCGTAGATCACTATTCAGACACACAAGCTAGATTGATAGCAAATACCGGTGTTGAAATATATTTTGAAAAAATGAGAAGAGACAAAACTCTGAAAGGCACTTATAATAATATTCCTCTTATGGGTGGATCTTATGATATAAGTATAACCGGGCCAGATTCATTATTAGTTATTACATCAACAGGTCATTTCGGAGATGTAACCCATCAGGCGATAGTCAAGGCTGCCAGAGATCCTGTTCATCTGCCACCATCATTGGGTGCAATATATATAGTATCAGATGTTTTAGCTCTGAAATTAAATGGTAATTTGGAAATTGATGGAAATGATACAAATTTAGATGGTAGTCCAGGTTCCGAACCGTCATTGCCTGGAGTAATTCTAGATGAACCATCTGATAGTGCTTATTTTCTAAATAATATCAAACCTAAAATTGGAAACGATATTGAAGGCTTTGGTGGCTCACCAAGTGTATATTCTATCTCCAGATACTATAGACTGGGAAGAAGTAACTATGAACTTAATTTTCGCTGCAGATATAACTGTTTCATCAGGAACATATACATCGGGAATACATTTTGGTACTCCAACTGATCCAAAAATAACCTTTATGAATGGTGATATTCATCTTTCGGGTACTTGTGATGGGGATGGGATTATGGTAATTAATGGAAACATTACAATGAGTGGTGAATTTACTTATAGAGGTATTATTCTTGTCTATCATGAATCCTCAATCGAATGCCAGATTACAGGTAACGGTGGTATCTATGGTACAACAATTTTAGTCGGATCGGATGTAGATTTGCACGCAACCGGAAATGCAGCATTTTATTATAGCAGTGAAGCTATAAATAATTCTAAGCTGTATCTAAAGTCATCAAGATTTAAAATCACCAGCTGGTGGGAATAATTAAATTATAGTAACTGATAATTTCAATTAACATTATTCTATTATTTTATAACATCATCTACAACCAATAGATCGTTTACAAATTATTTCACACAAGATATTTAATTATTGTGTCGTTCCTACAACATTTTTTTGGGGCAAGTTTAAACGAGATTAATTTCACCTCAGTTAACGGGAATATATTGAATAGAAGAATTATCTACTTCGATCCAATTCAGACTTTTCAACTAATGGATAAACTAATTATAATGGATTTATCTGAAGTGGGTAATCGTACCAGAACAGAATCAATAGCTTAAACGGAAACAATTTCTGAACTTTGTTATCAAAGCCTAAAATAATTCATCATGTCTGAGCAGTTAATGTTTCATCTAAATTAGGGCTTTGTTTATAACCTACTTTCTTAAAGTTATTGTGGATAATAGGATAATTTAAGATTAAGGAATTTAGTTCGTCGCAACTTATTCTATACAGAATACATTCTTTGTTGGTAATCGCGCAAGATTCTCTTGGTGAATTATCTAATATTTCTTTTTCACCAAAAAAATCAAGTAAATATTTATATTTGATGCCATCAGGAAACTTGATTTTAACTTCACCTTCAACAATTAAAAAGACACTCGTTGAATCATCAGTATATGAATAAAGTAAAGTGCCTTCCTTTGCAACGAAGAAATTCTTTAAATTCATGAAGCTGTCAACAGATGATGGGTTGACAGAATGGAATAATATATTTCTCTTTAGAAGTTTAATTAGGTGTTCATCTACAATCATATGATTTCCTATGTGCTTTTAAATAATTTCTATTTATTCAAAGTATTTTGATCTATATGACTCAACAAAAATGCCATTGGAAATTAGCTTTATTGTGTTTATTGATACTTTTCATTGCGTGCTAAACATTATGACAGGTAAAATTTTCACATAATCAAAACAATTTCTTAAATAGTGTTGAAAAAATCTGAAATTTGCTGGTTTAGTTACAGAAAATAAATTGCCGCTCTTGTCAATTCTGTCTCTACTCTTGTCGGGGAAAGAGGACTCACTTTTTTAACTAATATGTTAATAACTTAAGGTAAGTGATTTCTGCAAAAAAAGCTTATATGTCTATCGTTTTCACAATTTATCAACAAAAAGAACAAAATTTCAGCCGTCAACTATGTCGACTATAAGACAAATCAGTTGATTATAAAATAATTAAGGAAAGTAGGAAGATGACAGGAACACATTCATAATTGTCGGTAATTGTGCATAAAGAGTTGCACCACTAGAGTCAGCGTCTGAACCCTAAAAAGATTAAAAACCGTAAGAAAAAGAAGAATATAATTGACGCGACATTTCTGCCTCAATTTTTGTCGGGGAAATTGAATTCACTTTTTTACTGATATGCTAATAACTTAAAGCAAGTAATTTCTACCTCTTTTTGTTTCTTTTTTCCATTGTACTAACGAATTTATCAATTTAAACAAAGTTTTTTTAACGACACTTCTGACGACTAATAGGCATATAGATTGCCAAGTAAAGCAATAAAATAATAATGAACTAAAAATTTAGGAACAAAACATATGTCAGGAACACATTCATTTTTAACTATCGGAGCAATGGCTTTATTAGCATTAGTCTCATTAAGATTTAACGCCACGCTTCTCGAGAATAGAACTACGGATATTGAGAACAAAGTCTACCTCACAGCATTTTCTCTGGCAGATGATCTCATCGAAGAAATTAAGCAGAAAGCTTTTGATGAACAAACTGTTGAGTGGAAAGCTATACCAGTTGAACAGCTGACTAACATAGATGCTTTTGGTATAAATGACCCGGGCGAATATTCTGTTAGTGATTTTGATGATATTGATGACTATCATGAATATCAAAAAGCTGTGTCACTTCCTCACGTTGAAAGTTACACGGTTATGAGCACGGTTGATTATGTATCTGCTTCTAATCCGGATGTAACAAGCTCATTCTCAAACCTATTTTAAGAGAATTACTGTTAGAGTGGACAGTCCATACTTAAGTCATCCGGTCAGATTAGCTTTCGTTTTCACATTACATTCAAAGTGAGTATAGTAATATGAATTTCTTATTAGATCTTATGGGATCAGCTTTAATTGCAGGAATATTATTTCTGCTTATCTTCAAACTAAATCTTTACTCAAGTAACGCAAACTACTACTCTGACAATGAACTTAGATTACAGCAAAATGTTAAAACACTTGCTGAGATAATTAACTACGATTTACGCAAAATAGGTTACAAGTATGATTCGACTGCCATTGTGACCGCTCAACCAACTCGCATTCAATTTTATGCTGACCTTGAAGCTCCGGGAACTTTTGGACATGGAGTAATTGATTTTGTAGAATATTATCTTGGTGATTCAACTGAAGCAACAGGAACTGCTAACCTGAGAGATAAAATCCTTTACAGAGTAATTAATAATACTGACACACTTGGTGGTCCAACATTAGGTTTGGTCGATTTAAAGTTTTCATATCTGGATGCACACGGAATAGCAACTGCATTCTTAGATAGCATAAAATACGTTAAAGCAGAGTTCTGGGTTGAACCGTACGAATACGTTTCAGATAATGAGACTGGTCAACCAGATTCAACACAATTTACATATTGGGAATTAACAATAAATCCGAGGAATATATAAAATGGGTAAAGGTTTAATAATTATCGTATTGGGTATTTCTGTTATTATCGGCTTTTTCACATTAAAGCTGAATTCAAACTCAAAGGAAAATCTAACAACAACGGTAGATATGTTCGAGCAGACACAGGCAAGATTGATTGCCAATTCAGGTGTTGAAGTTTATCTCGAGAGACTGAAACATGACAGAACAATGATGAATAGTAGTTTTACAAACAACAGTATGTTCGGAGGCACATATGATATCGACATATCCGGACCAGAAAGCTTGGTACAAGTAACCTCAACAGCAACTTTTATGGGAGTTCAGCATTCTACTGTTGTAGAAGCTGCCGCTGATAAAGTCCCCCTACACCCTGCACCAGGAGCAATGTATTTATCTGCTGGAACTGTTGCAGGTCTTAAAAAGAATGCAATTGGAGGGAGTGTAGAAATTAATGGAAATGATCATGACATAAATGGTAACCTGATTGGTGGTGGCTCTGTTCCAGGTATTGCGGTTGACGGTGCAACTCAACAAACATCCATTATTGATATGATTCAAAAAAACGCAATAGATCAAGTGTTAGGTGCAGGTGGAACACCGAGTGTGGGTGTAGTTGGTAATACTGTAAATTGGTCTGAATACGCTCAACTGCTTGCTGATAATCCAGACATTGTAATAGACACGCAAGAGAAAATAAAGAAACGTTAACGAATTGGGGAACTTTGGCCCAACCAAAAGTAACATTTATTAACGGAGATATTCATATAAATAATTCTTCAGCTGCAGGTGGGTGCGGTATTTTAGTTGTCAATGGCAATTTGGAAATTAATGGTACGTTTGATTATAAAGGTATGGTTATTGCTTTTAAAGAATGCTTCAATTGATATAAGACTAAATGGCAACGGTTCAATTATAGGAGGCCTGATCGTTGCTGGCAACGAAATAAATGTTGAAGTAGCCAGCGGAAATTTCCAGACACTTTATAGCACGGAAGCATTAAATCTTATCCAGTCATTACTTGTAACGAAACGATTCACTATCTTATCCTGGTGGGAGTAGAGTTAATCTCCTAAAAAATATACTTCCAAACTCTCTCCAGTCACACGAAATTAATGGCGACAGCAATGTCGCCATTTTTATTTTCCCTTAACAAAAACTTCCAAATCTTTCCGTAAACGAAGCTTTTCCTTTTAGCATAGCAGTTGCACATACAAAGCAAGTTCAAAAAATAATCGGAGTTAAGTAGGAAAATTTATGGGACACAATCAATTCTTGAGCATCGGAGCAATAGCCTTATTGGCTCTTATTTCTTTAAGGTTTAACACAACTTTACTTGAGAACAGAACAACCGAGGTAGAAAATAAAGTCTATCTTACAGCTTTTTCTCTTGCAGATGATCTCATTGAAGAAATAAAGCAGAAAGCTTTTGACGAGCAGACTGTTGAGTGGCGTGCTATACCGGTTGAACAGCTAACTGACCTAGATGCTTTTGGTATAAATGACCCGGGTGAATATTCTGTTAGTGATTTTGATGATATTGATGATTACCATAATTACAGCAAATCAATATCATTACCTCACGTGGAAAACTACTCAGTATTGAGCACAGTTGAATATGTTACTGCTGCGGATCCGGATGTAACCAGCTCATCACAAACATATTTTAAGAAAATTACTGTCAGAGTAACCAGTCCTTATTTAAGTCATCCGGTAACGTTATCCTTCATTTTTACTCTACACTCAAAGTAAGGATTGTAATATGAATATTTTATTAGATCTTATGGGCTCATCTTTAATTGCAGGAATTTTGTTTCTGCTCATTCTTAAACTCAATCTTTACTCGAGCACTGCAAATTATTACTCTGATAATGAACTTAGATTACAGCAGAATGTTAAAACTCTTGCAGAAGTAATAAACTATGATTTGCGTAAAATAGGATACAAGTACGATTCGACAGCCATTGTTACAGCCCAACCAACTCGTATTCAATTTTATGCTGATATGGAATCACCAGGAAACGCTGGACACGGAGTTATTGATTTTGTAGAATATTATCTCGGTGACTCAACTGAAGCTACAGGAACTGTTAACCAGAAAGATAAAGTCCTTTACAGAATAATTAACCATACCGACACACTTGGTGGTCCAACTTTAGGTTTAGTTGATTTAAAGTTTTCATATCTGGATGCACACGGAATAGCAACTGCATTCTTAGATAGTATAAAATACGTTAAGGCAGAGTTTTGGGTTGAGCCTTCTGAGTACGTAGATAGTTACATGACAGGCCAACCTGACTCAAGTCAATTTACATATTGGGAATTAACAATAAATCCGAGGAATATATAAAATGGGTAAAGGTGTATTAATTATCGCATTGGGTATGTCAGTTATTATCAGCTTCTTCATACTAAAGCTGAACTCAAACTCCAAGGAAAATTTATCAACAACTGTAAATATGTTCGAGCAAACGCAGGCAAGGTTGATTGCCAATTCGGGTGTTGAAGTTTACCTTGAAAGACTGAAACACGACAGGACAATGATGAATAGTAGTTTTTCGAACAATAATCTGTTCGGAGGTAATTATAATATTGTAATTTCAGGACCCGATAGTCTGGTAAGAGTAACTTCAACTGCCACTTTTATGGGTGTTCAGCATACTACGGTCGTGGAAGCTGCTGCTGATAGAGTTCCTTTACACCCTGGACCAGGAGCAATGTATTTATCTTCCGGAACGGTTGCAGGTCTGAAAAAGAATGCAATTAATGGTAGTATAGAAATAAATGGAAATGATCATGACATAAATGGAAACCTTACCGGTGGTGGATCTGTACCTGGTATTGCTGTGGATGGAGCAACTCAACAAACATCCGTTCTTGATATGATAACAAAAAATACAATTGATCAGGTATTAGGTTCTGGTGGAACACCAAGTGTAGCAGTAGTTAATAATCAAATTAATTGGTCAGACTATGCGCAGCTTCTTGCAGATAATCCAGATATAGTAATCGATACACAGGACAAAATAAAATCCGTTAACGAATGGGGAACCCCGGCCCAGCCAAAAGTAACATTTATTAATGGAGATATTCATATAAATAATTCGCAAGCTGCAGGTGGGTGCGGTATTTTAGTTGTCAATGGTAGTTTGGAAATTAACGGTACTTTCTGATTATGTAGGTATGGTTATTGCCTTTAAAAATGCTTCAATAGACATTACATTAAATGGCAATGGATCAATTATAGGAAGCCTGGTCGTTGCTGGTAACGTAATAAATGTTGAAGTGGCCAGTGGTAATTTTCAGACACTCTATAGCACAGAAGCATTAAATCTTATCCAGGCACTACTTGTAACAAAACGATTTTCAGTCCTTAGCTGGTGGGAATAAAAGATAAATTATTTTAAAATAAAAATTTACTTTTCGGGAGAGAACATATGATGCACTTAAAACCAAACAAAGGCGGTACGGCCGATATTTCTGAGTTCTCAGGATTCATTTCATCCAAGCAGAACAGCAGCATTATGAGCCTTACAAAGATTGTAGTGGTGATATCCGTACTGCTTGCTGTATTGATGATAATCTCCAGATAGATCAATCATTAATCGAAAGATTTCTTTTTCATTTTAGAAAATACTTTCTAATCATTGCTTGCTTAATCTTGATTCCCTGAATCAGATAAACCGCAAAAACTGGCACTTAAAATAATTCAAATCTCTCGAACAAGTTCTTCTGTTCGTCTTTTCTTTAACTAAGAATCAATCCTTTTTTCTTGTGTAAAATTCTGTCGGCAACGACACAGACGGCTGTCATCTATATGTCGCAATAGATCAAGAACATCAAATAGAGCATAATTTCGAAGAATAACAAAGTTGCACAATAGTTGAACCATTTGAACAGTAATAAATTTTATTTAAGGAAACAGAAATCATGAATACAGGACAATCTATTTTAAGCATAGGGGCAATGTTCCTTCTTATCATTGACTGTTCTAAGAGTGAACAACAGCATTCTAACAACAGACTCAGTTATGCAGGACTCTAAAGTTTGGAATTCTGGCTACATCTATTGCTACATCATTGATTGAAAAAGCAAGTAAAATGGCTTTTGATGCAAACACCTTTGAAAACCCAGTCTCCACTATATCTGCATTAACTCCTGCAAACAGTTTAGGTCTTGGAATCGGTGAAAGTGCACCAGATGCCTGCAATGACTTTGATGATTTTGATGGATACACTGATCATATTACAGATTTACCATCAGCTATATTCGATGTATCCTGCGAAGTTAGGTATATCAACCCTGGTAATCCGGATGGACAGCTATCAACTCAATCATGGCATAAGAAAATGACCGTTACAGTTACCAGTCCAAGCATTGGCAATGAAGAAAAAACAGATACAATTAGGCTTTCAACAATTTACAGTTATTGGCATTTCAGATAAGGAGGAACTATGGGCTTTAGTACTATATTAGATGTTATTGGCTCAATGGTTATTGGCAGTATTTTGCTGTTAATAACACTGCGCCTGAATGGTGCTGCAACAGAGAAAACTTATAACAATGGTGCTGAGCTTTCTCTTCAGGAGAATATGGCAACTGTTGCACAAATCCTAGAAACCGATTTTAGAAAAATTGGATTTTGTGCTGACTGGAATAAATTTCCTGACCCTTCTAAAGCTATTGTCTATGCAGACGAATCCAGCATAAAATATTTAACCGATTTAGATTCAGATACTAATATGGATTCAGTCCGTTACTATTTGGGTCCAACCTCCGATCTTCTGTCTACGCCAAATCCAAGAGACAGAATGTTATATCGTATTGAAAATAATGAAGCTCCTTTGACTTCAAACCTTGGAATAACTCAATTCAGATTAGTTTATTTTGATGCATTAGGTGATTCCATTGCACCTCCTATAACTACTCCTGGATTAATCAACAGCATTGAAATAAATCTCGCAGTAGAAAGTGTAGCTGCATACGATACATTATACAGCAGTGCTTTCTGGCGTCAGATTAGATTAGTTGCAAGAAATTTAAGAAACAGATAAAGGAATAAAATCATGAGCGGCAAAGCTACTTTATTTTTAATAGTTGGTTTTAGTGTATTGTTTATGGTAATATCCAGGAACTTTGGCACTGTTTCGAACCGGGCAGTAGATAATTTTGTAAGCTATCACACCGAAACAGTTGCACACGATATTGCCATAAGTGCAGCAAACATTGCTGCAAACGAGATCTTTCTTGATCCCACCTGGAGCAGTGGCTATAGTGATGTACCCTTTCAGGGTGGACATTTCAATGTTCAGTTAGCGGTTCTTGACCCTTATAAAAATATTCGGGAAGTAACAGCACAAGGAAACTACAACGGCAAATCCAGCACCGTTAAAGTTAAATTTGCACCGAGTAAGTTTTCTAAATTTGCTTACTATTCAGTAAGCGAAGGCGGAACTATTTGGTGGACAGGTAACGATACTGTTTGGGGTCCTTTCCATACTCAGGATTATATGCGAGCTTATCGTCACCCTGTTTTTTATGGTAAAGCTACCACCAAGAAAAAATTACTCTATTACACCAGTAAGAGTAAAGACAAACCCTTCTTTCTTGGCGGATTTGAGCGAGGTGTAGATTTACCATTGCCTACAAACGCTGTTGATGATATGGAAGCCATTGCCGATGATGATGGTCTAAAATTTAGTGGGAAAGATACTGTTTATATGACGTTCGCTGGTGATTCGCTAAAATACAAATACAAGTTTTCAGATCCATACTCATCAATGTACCTGCCTTCAGCATCTCCGAACGGAATGATTTTCGCAAAAGATTGTGTGGTAAGGTTAAAGGGTACTGTAAAAGGACAGTATACTTTAGGTTGTTCCAGTATTATGTCCGTCGGGAAAGGAACTATTTATCTGGATGATGATATTGTGTTTAATCAGGATCCAAGAAATTATCCAAACTCGAATGATTTGCTTGGTATCTGTGCAGAGAACAGTGTCTATTTACTGAAAACGCAGCAAACAATTCAAGTATTAATATCCACGGTTCTATTTATTGTGAAAATGGTGGATTTGGTGCTGAAAATTATAAGTATAGACCTAGTCAGTGGAAATATAAATCTGCTGGGAGGAATAATACAAAATACCAGGAAAGCAGTGGGAACATTTGGAGTCGGTGGTATTAAATCTGGTTTCGCAAAAAGATATAAGTATGATCAAAGACTACTGGTCGCTTCTCCCCCATTTTTTCCCGGCACCGGTGGTTTTGAAATTGTATCCTGGTATGAATAAGAATTTTAATTGATGCAAGTTTCAATAAATTAATAATGATTGGAGAGAACATATGGTGAATTTAAAACCTAATAAAAATGGAGCGGCTGATATTTCTGAGTTCTCCGGTTTTATTTCGACAAAGCAGAACAGTATTATAAGTCTAACTAAACTGGTAGTTGTTATATCTGTAATACTGGCAGTGTTGATGATAGTTTCAAGATAATCTAATTAGAAAGAATACAGCCACTGGACTGAAATACTCAACCAAACACTTACACAACTAGTTAACTAATTAGTTTGCCGGGACCAATAGAAACGTTTATACATTATTATCTTCCAGGATATTACTTGCTCAATCCTCTCTATTTATCTTCCAAATAATATTCAAATTAAAAACACCATTCTTTCCTTTTTAAAATCAATTTTTGCCGGCGAAAAATTTGTCCGGCAGTTAGGCATAAAAGTAAAAAAGTTCTCTTTTTGCTATTAAATATCGGAAAAATATGCAACGACAAGCGACATATTTTGTCTTTTCTTGATAGAAAATAAATAATCAATACGATGATAATGGCCTGATAATTGTCAAAATAGTCGTGCAATTATACATTTCATATTGAGAATTATCTTAATAAGAAATGAAGAAAGAAAATATTCAACAATCATATTTTTTAAGAAGGTGAGAACAAAATGGAATCAATAGAAAGAAAAATAGAAAATTATGCTGTTGTATTTAACGTCAACTTGCTCAGGGCCACACTTAACGAAGCCGTTGAATTTAAAGACTACCTGGCGGAGACTATGCTGGATACAGATAAAGATATTATTGTAAACCTTAGTGCGTGCGAACATCTCGACTCAACATTTCTTGGAGTATTAGTCAGCGGCTACAAGAAACTGAAAAGTCAAAACCGCAGTCTTGTAATTATTGAGCCTGTCGATCAGTCAAGTATATTTTTAACTCTTAATTCAATCGGAAAAATTTTTCCATTATATACAAGTGTTAAAGTCGCACTTGAGGATATCGAGAATAAAAAATTAATTGAAAAAGAAATTGATGAGCTTAACCACGAACCCAAAAAGCTATCATTAAATACTGAAACCAAGCCGGTAGTAGACTCCCCAATCGAATCAGTTCAAGAAGAAGAAAAGGAAGATGAATTTAAGACGGACGCTATTCCGGATAATGAACTATCAGGAAATCCCCGAAGACAATACGATTCTTGAAAAAAATATTTCAGAGATCGAAGAATTTAATTTAATTGAACATAATCCTGATGAAGTAGAATTAGAAAGCCATTCAAACCTCAATACAGAAGAGCCAGTAGTTGCAAATAATATTTCTGATTTAGAATCAAATGAGATGGAGGAATCAAATACTTTTGCTATCGGACACCAAAGTGCAACTGAAAAAAGTCATTTCGGTAGTGACAACGTAAAATGGGAATTTGGTTTCAATTAAGCTGAAGTTCGCGAAAAGTATTAAACTGAAAAATCTTCATTACGGATTAGCAATAAAATTGCAGACTGAGGAATAATCAGAAACTTTTCTTTATCGAATTCTATTTCCACTGCTTCTTTACGTAAAAATATAGCTAAGTCCCCTTCCGTTGCCTGCAAAGGTATATATTTAACTTTGTGTGCACTTTCCTTCCACGGTTCATCTTCAACCTCGGTTGATGTTGCATAACCAGGACCAACTTTTATTATGTAACCACTTTGTACTCGCTCTTTTTCAGATACACCGGCAGGTAAATACAATCCACTTGATGTTCTTGAAGATTCCTCCTGAGGTTTAACTAGAACTCTATCTCCCACAACTATAAATCTATCTATGTTTCTCAAAATGGATTCCACTAAATTATAAGAATTAATTCTACCCGAAATATATTGAAAGAATAGCCATTCTCTTCAAGAGTTGAATTTGAAAACTTTTTAGATTACATCAATTAAACTTTCTCTAAAGAATTCTTTATTCATAAATTTGAGTAATTAATTGAATAAAATGAGTTGTGACTGATTTCAGATCAAATTTTTGGGATGAACGATATTCCTCCAAAGAATATGTATATGGCAAAAAGCCAAATCACTTCTTTAAGGAACAGATTGATAAAATTTCTGTCCCTGGGAAAATACTTTTGCCGGGAGAAGGTGAAGGCAGAAATGCAATCTATGCTGCTAAACTAGGCTGGAAGGTTGATGCCTTTGATCAAAGTTCTGTTGCAAAACTAAAGGCTCTAAAACTCGCCAGGGAGAATAATGTTGAAATTAATTATTCCAATGTTGATTTAGCAAAGTTTACTCCACAAAAAAATTATTATGATTGTGCAGCCATCATATTTGTTCATTTAACTTCTGGATTTCAGATCCGAGTTTCATAAGAAAATCATAGAATCAATTAAACCGAATGGAAAAATTATCCTTGAGCTGTTTTCTAAAAATCAATTTGGAAAAAAATCTGGTGGACCGCAAGATTTGATTATGCTTTCTTCAATTGAAGAAATTAAAAAAGATTTTAAACAATTGAAACCAATTTTACTTATAGAAGAAAATATCTCTCTTGATGAAGGTGAGAAGCATAGCGGTCAGGCAAGTGTAATTCGATTTGTTGGTGAAAAGACTGTGTAATTTTTTATGAAGAAAGTCTTATTCATTACATATTATTGGCCACCATCAGGGAAAGCATCGCTTCAATGGCCGCTGAAAATAATTAAACATCTCCCCTCGTTTGGTTGGTTGCCGTCTGTTTTGACTATTGATGAAGATACCTTCTCGCAAAAAGATGATACCTTCTTGAATGAAATTCCAGCTGATGTAAAGGTATTTAAAGCTAAATCGTTCGAACCATTTAATATTTATAAAAGATTTACAGGCAGGAATAAAGACGAGCAGCTTATAGCTTCGGAATCAATATCAAAAATAACAAAAGCTTTGGCACACCGCTTATCTATCTGGATAAGAATGAATATTTTTATTCCTGACGCCAGAGTTGGTTGGTATTTCCCGGCGGTGAAAGAAGGAATGAAACTTTTGAAAACAGAAAAGCTTGATGCTATCGTTTCTATCGGTCCTCCTCATACCACGCATTTGGTTGGGAAAAAACTTTCATCGCAATTCAATCTTCCTCATATTCCTGTTTTTATAGATCCCTGGGTTGATATTTCATATTATAAAAATTTCAAACGAAGCAGACTTACTCTCTCAATTGACAATCATTTCGAAAAATCTGTTTTGAAAAACGCTGCTGAAATTGTATTTGTGACTGAGACAATGAAAGTATGATTATGTGAAGAAATACTCATTCATTAAAGAAAAATCGAATGTACTTTACTGGGGTTATAGTGAAGAAGATTTCGTCCTCGCCCCTCAACCCACTTGCTAAGGAAAGGGGAGACGAAGAAGTAATTCTTCACGCAGGAAATATTTTTGATCATCAAAATCCAAAGTATTTTTGGCAAACACTTAAGAATGAAATTGATAAAGGTAGAAAACTGAAAATGATTTTTATCGGAACGGTCTCACCGGAAATCAGACAGTCAATAAAAAATTCAGGACTTGATGCATACACAGAATACAAAGGTTTTTTACCTTATAAAGCAATGTTAAATGAAATGATGAAAGCAAATTATCTCCTGGTTTGCACCACAGAACCTCGCCACGTTCCGGGTAAACTATTTGAATATCTGAGAGCCGGAAAACCCATTATTGCCTTCGGTGATGGAAATGAAGAAGTTAAAAAAATTCTTACTGAAGCAAATGCTGGGATGATATTTGGATACGAAGATACAGGAGAGGAGTTTTTCAAGGGCTACTCCAGATTAGAAACAAATGAAAAATTTGTGAAAACTTTTAATAGAGAAAAAATTATTAAATCCCTTGCTATCTTACTAACCAAGATTAACTCGAATCAATTGGTATAAATAAGAACTTATAACTAATTATATTTTGCAAATGAAAGCTTTTCTAAAAAACTTTTTTGCACTTCTCCTGCTACCTTTATTGATAGTGAGAAGGTCTTATTATTGGCACTATTCCAATAAATCAAAACTCCCCGGTAAAGAATTCGCTGAGTTCGGTTTTAACCTTGGCAATAAATTATTGTTAAAAGGAAAAATATCTCTGAGCTTGTTACTGAGACCTGTTTCTATTGTAAGATATTTTGAGTTTGATTTTGCAAACAGGAATGCACAGTTAATGGCCGGAATGAAAATTTTGGATGTATCTTCCCCATATCTATTTGGATTTTACCAATCAAGTTTAGATTCTCTAGATTATTTTTATATCAATCCCGATATAAAGGATTTGGCAAAAGTAATTTCCCTCTCTGAGAAGATAAAATTCAATGCTCATTATAAAGCTCAACCGATGGACGCTTTAAACCTGAAGTATCCAGATCACTATTTTGACAGAATCTTTTCAATCAGTGTTATTGAGCATATTGACTGCGATGGAGATTCAGATGCAATGAAAGAACTCTGGAGAGTATTAAAGCCTGGTGGAATTTTTATTTTAACTGTTCCTGTTAAAAAAAAGTATGAAATCGAATACCGAGATAAGGATGATTACAATCTTAATCCTGAAAAAAAGTCTTCTGAATATTTTTTTCAAAGAATTTACGACAAACAAAAAATTGATGAAAGATTGCTATTTTCGATCAGCAATTTATTTAAAAAATTCAACTTGAATGAATCATTTAAAACCAATTTAGCTATGGTTAAAAATTTTGAGCGAACAAAATTCGCTGAAGCCTTTGCTGACATTATTAGTTTCTAATCAAGACCTGTTGAATTAGAAATCATTACTCGTTTTATAAATTCATTAAAAGCAAAGAAAAATGGACACACATAAAAAAAGCTATCAGCATCAAATTGAACATCTTAAAAAGTACCCTGAAGAAAGATGTAAGTTGATGCTAAATCATAACACAGTTAATCGATGGAGACTCGAGAGATTATATCATAGTATTGATCCTTTACTAAATATGTTTCCAAAATCGGAATGGCTTACGGTTGGCGATTTTTACTTTGGAACGGATGCTCAATATATTCAATCAAAAGGATTCAAAGTTATTGCTTCAGATGTTGATGATCCTTTTCTTAGACAAGGTAAAGAAATTGGCTACATTGAAAATTACTCGAAAGAAAATGTAGAATCATTATCATACAGTGATGGTTCATTTGATTTTGTACTTTGTAAGGAAACACTTCATCATCTACCCAGACCTTATATAGGTTTATATGAAATGCTAAGAGTAAGTAAGATTGGAATTATATTAATAGAACCTTATGACAGATTTATAAATGCCTCCCCAGTTGAAAAACTTGGAAACTGGCTTCTAAGGAAATTAAAAGGTAAAATGCACGATCTTTATGAGCCCTCGGGAAATTATAAATATCCTATTTCCAAAAGGGAAATTGAAAAAATTGCTTTAGGTTTGAATTTGCCTTACGTTGCTTTCAATATCATAAATGATTACTACCGGGATAAACTGGGAATAGAATTTAAAGAAAAAGGATGATCCTGTACTAAATAAAGTTAAAAGGCAGATTGCCCTGAGAGACTTTTTGTGGAAATTCAGATTGTTCCCGCCAACTTATTTAGTAGCAATTATTTTCAAAACAGATATTAAAGCTGAATTACTCACAGCTTCCGGCTATGAAGTAATTAAACTGACCAGAAATCCATATTTAGTTGACTCTCAAATTTAAATGAATTGAGCTCTCGGAAATACATATTTAGTATATCTATGCTAATTCACTAATTCTTGTCTCTTACAGTTTTATTTAAGCAATATCATTTTTTTTGTTATCGTTAACTTACTCGTAGATAGTGTATAAAAGTAAATACCACTCGGTAAGGAACTTCCATCAAAGTTAACTTCATAGTAACCGGCTAGTTTCATACCTTCTTCAAGATCAGCAACTTTTTCACCCAATGAATTGTAAACACTCAATTTTATAAAAGACTCTTCAGGGATTGAATATTGAATTTTGGTGGATGGATTATAAGGATTAGGATAATTCTGCTCCAGAATGAAATCTGTAGGAACATTATTGAATATTACCTCTAACTCTCCAACATTATGAGTTGAGCCATCAAAATCAATTTGAACTAAAGTATAATGATATGTACCGGGTTTAACATTTTCATCTTTAAAGGAGTATTCCCGTTAGTTCAGTTGTTGTTCCTGAACCTGCAATAAAACCAATTTCATTTCCTTCCCTTAAAACTTTAAATCCCTGATTATTTATTTCTGTTGCTGTGGTCCATCTTAGAATTGCAGAGTTGTTTTCAAATTCATAATAAAATGATTTTAACTCAACAGGTATTATTGCACATGAAATAGTTTGGCCTGAATTAGGTGTTAAAGTTGTTAATGCAAGATCTGCAGCGGAATTGAAACTCAATGACCCCATATTCAAATTAATCGCCTGCAAATTTGAGATAACAAATACATTTGGATTGAATGTTCCGAAAGCACAATTTGAAAATCCATTGACATCTGTTTTTATTAGATAAACATCATCACCACCTAATGTGTTTGAAGACCGACGACCAGTAAGTGCAAATCCTTGATCAAAAGCTTCGACAACATCGGAACCACTATCATTTGTGTAACCACCATAGGTATGAAACCATTCTATATTGCCATTTAAATCAGTTTTCATTAAGAAAGCATCATAGCTGCCAAAACCATAGCTGCTCGTTGAACCTGAAATTACAAATTTTGAATCAGAGGTTAATACCACACAGTGCACTAATTCAGTACCAATTCCTCCATATGCTTTCGCCCATTCTACATTACCTGACATATCAGTTTTTATTAGAAGGATATCCTGCGAACTACCAAAACCATAAGATTTTGTATCACCGACTAACAAAAAACCTCCATCAGGGGTTTCTATCAGATCACGACCCCAATCTTCAACATAACCTAAATAATATTTTGCCCAGTTTATATTTCCCAAGGTATCCAGTTTAATCAAAGTCGGACGAATGCCGTATCCACCTGTGATATCGACTGCTCCTGATAAAACATAATTGCCATCTGAAGCAACTATACACGAAGAGTTAAAATCTTCATACAATGTACCATAAGTTTTTGCCCATTCAATACTACCTGTGCTTGATACCTTCATAGCTTGCACATCTTTTGCACCCATACCAAAAGATGCATTGTACCCTGCAACAAGTAATCCGCCATCTGGAGTTAAATTTAACTTCCGGAATTCCTCCGCTTCAACAGATCCAAAATATTTTGCCCAAATAATATTACCACTTGCATCAACTCTCGCAAAAGCCATATCGAAAAGGCTCATATCCATCTCCAACATAACCAGATAGATAAAATCCGCCATCAACTGTTTGCTTTACACCATGTATTCTATCATAACCGAATGAGTTGTAAACTTTCGTCCACTGGATTAATCCAGTTGAATCTAATTTAACAAGATACATATCTTCACTTGAGGTAAAACTCGCAGTCGATCCTCCAATCACATAACCACCATCAATAGTTTTATCTATCACTACACCTTTTTCTGAATTTACACCTCCATATGTCATTTCAAATGTTGTTTGAAAAGTAGAAATACCACCACCATTTGTTGTTTTAAGTATTATACCATTATCACCGACTGCCCAGCCATTGAGTGCATCTGCAAAATAAACCCCATAAAGACTATTACTTGTCCCGCTGTTTTGCTGAGACCAATTAGATCCACCATCCGCAGCATGAAGTATTTTCCCATTTAATCCAACTGACCAACCCTCATTTTGATTTATAAATTTAATATCTCTTAATTCTACACTAACACTTGAATTTGCTAGCGACCAATCAAAGCCACTATTTGTAGTTCTAATTATTTTTCCACCAGCACCACAAGCCCAACCATAATTATCATCAGTAAAATATATGCACATTATTCTTTCATTTGTTGGTAAACCAATCCAAGACCAACTTTGTCCTCCATCTATTGTTCTTAATAAGTATCCTTCCAAGCCGCCTCCAACCCAACCAACATTTGAATTGAAAAAATATGTTGAATACAACCAATAGTCATAAAACGGACTTATGTCTGACCAATACTGACCACCGTTTGTAGTTTTATACAATAAACCGCTGCTACCCAGTGCATATCCATTGTTTATATCTGTGAATAATACTTTATGTAATGTCCCCCACCATTCTGTTAGTTGAGTTATCCAAGTTTCACCTCCATTAGTTGTATGCATTATTCTGCCATGTCTATCGGGCACAAATTCGTATAATACAATCCAGCCATTTGAAGTATCAGTAAAAAATATTGAATGTATATTATCTGAAGTTGAGATAGACTGAGAAAACCAGTTCTGACCGCCATCAGTTGTTTTAACGATGGTGCCTAAATCTCCTGCAGCCCAACCTGTGTTTTCATCTAAAAAAAAACAGGCTAAAAATCTGTTTACTGTGCCGGAGTTTAGTTGATTCCATTGTGAGAATATTGAGGAGGAGAGTACAAAAAGAAGAAAAAATACTAAGAATAAATATTTCATTTAGAAATCCCTTTCTTTTTTTGTAAACTTATATTAAGCAAGCCGTAAAAGCAACATTTTTAGACAATAGTACTGAGTGATATATATTTATTCCCCAGAGGGAAAAGAGGATAATCCTTTAAAATTTCTCAAAGAAACTGATTTTCTCTAAATTTCGGTAGTTTCATTTACTAAAACATTATTTTATGAATAATAAATTTCCAGTTTACCAACCTTCTCTGAAGGGAAATGAAAAAAAATACGTTGATGATTGTCTCGATAGTACGTGGATATCTTCAAAAGGAAAATACATTAAACTTTTCGAAGATAGCTTTTCAGAATTCGTAAATGTTAATCATTCAGTTGCTGTATCTAATGGAACAGTTGCACTGCATTTAGCTTTACTTGCGTTGGGAATTGAGGCAGAGGGACGAAGTTATTGTTCCCACTTTTACATACATCGCTTCAGTTAACGCAATTAAATATGTTAATGCAAAACCCATCTTCATTGATTCAGATCCTAAAACCTGGCAAATTGATCCGTCAAAAATTCGAGAAAAGATTTCCAGCCGAACAAAAGCAATTATGGCTGTTCATATTTATGGCCATCCTTGCGATATGAAAGAGATTAAAAAAATAGCTGAAGAATATGATTTATATATTATTGAAGACTGCGCTGAAGCTATCGGGAGTTACTACAATAACATACACGCAGGAAATTTCAGTGATATTGCAACTTTTAGTTTCTTTGGTAATAAAACAATCACGACCGGTGAAGGTGGGATGGTTTGTATGAATGATAAAAACCTCCACGACATTGTTGTGCGATTGAAAGGCCAGGGACTTGCAACTGGGAAGGAATACTTTCACGATATAGTTGGTTATAATTACAGGATGACAAACATTTGTGCTGCCATTGGTTTTGCACAACTAGAAAGGATATCTGAGATTTTAAATGAGAAGGAAAGAATTGTTTCAGAATATAAAAAAGTTTTGAAAAATATACCTGTGAGCATTCATCAGGTAGCTGAAAATGTTAAACACTCATACTGGATGTTTACGATTCTTGCCTCTTCAGAAAAAGAAAAAAGTGAACTGAGATCTTTCCTTGCTGAGAATGGAATTGAAACAAGACCGGCTTTTCATCCTGTTCATACAATGCCGATGTACATTGACGAAAAAACTTATCCGGTTGCTGAAGATTTGGGTAGGAGAGGAATTAACTTGCCAAGCTATCCTGACTTATCAAATAATGATATTCAATTTATAACCTCTAAAATATCTGCTTTTTATAATGCGAAATGATAGTCTTGAAATAAAAGAACTAACTCCGGATCACTCACTAACCCTGTCAAAAAGACTATCTTCGGAAAGTAAGGAATATTTGATACACTTTATTCCATTTGCTGATTATTCAGAAGAGTTCATCAAAAAAATATTAAGTGAAAAGAAATTAGATAAGTATTTTGGTTTGTTAATTAATGATGATCTTATTGGCTTTTACATGCTCAGAGGATTTGACGATGGCCATGAAATACCTTCATATGGAGTATGGATTTCATCACAGTATGCAAACAAGGGTTTGTCTACTTTTACATTATACCATGCATTCTCTTTTTGCAGAATTAATCAAATTAAAACTCTTATGCTTAAAGTTCATCCTGATAACATAATAGCAAAAAATTTATATGAAAAACTTGGGTTCGTAAAAGTCGGGCTGGATGAAAAGATCGGTCACTTAGTTTACCATAAAAATATTTTATGATTGTGTTTTGATGAGAGTTGGATTCTACATTCATCACACGACAATATCTGCAGGCGGAATTTTTACATATTCTATCGGTATCCTAAGACAACTTCTAAAATCAGACCAAATTGAAAAAATAATTATTATCACATCGAAAGAAGTAAACGAAAAACTAAAAGAAATTACAAAGCATCCAAAAGTTGAAATAGCCAACATAAACCGAACCGATCCAACAGTTAAACTAAGGCTAATGTGTTACTTCTCATTATTATTTTTTTCTATGCCGTTCAGGAATATCTTTTTTAAAATTTTCACCTGGTTAAATCCCTATTCGAAGATTCTATCCGAAAAAAAATTATCTATCTTTCACGTGCCAGTTCAGTACTCTCCAATCTACAAAACGAAAATTCCTATTATAATAACAATGCACGATTTGCAGGAGTACCATCATCCGGAGTTTTTCAGCTTTAAAGAAAAATTGCACCGAAAAATTAATAATAATATTGCTATACTGGACTCTGACGGTATAATCGTATCGTTCAATCATGTTAAGAAAGACATTTTAAAATACTTTAAGGTTCATGAAGATAAAATTTCTGTGTGTCCCCCACCCTTTGCTGATAATTGGTTTGCAGATACTAAAGAAACCAATTGGAGTGGACTATTAAAAAAGTACAAACTGGAGGAAAATTACATTTTATATCCGGCCGCAACCTGGAGACATAAAAACCATGTTGCTCTTATATCTGCCTTGAAATGTTTAGTCGAAGATAACAAAGATGTTCATCTAGTTTGTACTGGTAAAAAAACTCCTTATTACAATGATATTCAAAACAAAATTCTTGAATATGGTTTATCAAAGAAGGTTCATTTTCTTAGTATTGTTCCTGAAGAAGATTTGATTGGACTTTATAAAAATCAAAACTTGTAGTAATCCCTACTTTTACGAAGCTGGCAGTGGACCATTGTATGAAGCAATGAGATATGGTATCCCTGTAGTATGTTCAAATGTAACTTCCCTGCCTGAAACAATACACAACAATGAGTTTACGTTTAATCCAAATGACCAGGAAGAAATTCTTAATAGAATTAAATCTGGTTTGTACGATGAAGAATTCAGAAAGAGAAATATTCAAAATTCAAGAGACAGAATGAAAATGTTAGAAAAAAATAATTATTCTGAATGCTTTATTAATACCTACAAAAAATTGCATCCCTAGTTACTTCCACTTTTTTTAGATAAGAGTTCGTTATCCAGTTCTGTCTTACTTTTTAATCCAGTGTGAAAAAGTTTTGACAAACCCAAATCACTTAACTTTAGAATTACCTTAAACCAAAAGTCATTATGCTTTTCTTTGGACAGCATATGAAAAGCTTTACTATCTGAGTTTAAATGAAGATTGAAATTGTGCGCAAGATGCTTTAATGTCTTTTTTGAATAGAATGAAATATGCTGACCTGATTCCAAACTATAGTACCACCAATCAGAGGGTTTTGGCGGTATGCCTTGAAAAAGTCTGGTGGAGAAAATTATATTTTCAGAAATATCCAACATCTTTTTTATCTCCACTTTTGGGTCTGCAAAATGTTCAAAACACTCAAAAGCCGTAACTAATAAAATATCATCCTTTTTGTTGTGTTCGAAACCCTTCGCGAAAAGATTATCGGCAAACGGATCAATCCAGTAAAAATCAAATCCTAAATCCCGCATCATCCTGACGAAGATACCATAGCCCCCAGCAAAATCAAGAAATTTTTTATGTGAATCATAGAAGGAAGCAATTATTGTTGAACTTCTTTTTGCAAAGAGATGGTTACGTTTTAGAATTCCGGTATCAGTAATTCCTATGGCTGCCTCATAAGCTTCATTGAGCCAGAATGGTTCTTCAGTCTGAAGAAAATCACATACGGGACAGTGATAGTACTTAATAACATGCTTATTTAAAATTTTTGCTGAAAATATTTCCTTTGATTCGCTTGAACAGATTTTGCAATTCATCGATTTCTGTCAGGAAAATTTAAAAAAATTAATTATTCTTCTCATCAAAGTTAACTTAAAAAGTCTTTGAATCTGTTCAATGATTTCCTCATTTAACTCTGGGTTTTTAATCATCTCGAAATCTTTTTTAATTTCTTCAAGACTAACATCTAATTTTTTTGAGGAGGAGGAGTGTGTCCCACTTTTATCCGTACCGATATTTTTACATAAAGGAGCGACCGGGTACAAACAGTATGCATTGTTTTTGAAATGTGCATAACTCCACCTGACAGCCCAGGAATCTACCTTCTTTTTCATTTGTGCTTTTAACATAGGAATGAGATCTTCACCTGCTTTATCAAATAATTTTTGTGATTCTTTATCGGAAATAAAATTTTTAAAGTCTGTAATTTCCCAATCCACTTTTTCCCACCTATCCTTCCAGGTTCCCCAGCCCCAGGAAGATGCTCTATAAGAAATGAAAATATCTTTTTTATATGCGTCCGGAATTTTTATGGGATATGGGTAGCCTGATATAGAATAGATGCTCTTTTCATCCTGATAGAAGGCTAATGCTTTGTTCATAAAAGCTAAAAATGTAGGCAAGGAAATTATATCATCCTCAATAACAATGACCTGATCATCCTGTTTAAAGACTTCAGTTATCCCAGATATTACTGAGTTAGCCAGACCATAGTTTTTTTCTCTCAATACTATTTCAATTTTTTTAAAGCCTTTTACTGCTTTAATATAATCTCTAACAGTTTTTACTTTTAGCGCATCTTTCTCGTTTTTGGCACCATCAGAAAAAACAAACAATCTAGATGTACTAGCAAGATTATTTTTTAATAAAGACTCCATTGTCCTTTTAGTATGCTCAGGACGATTGTAAACGAATAAAATTATTGGGGCTAAATTGTCCAAACTTCTGTTAGTTATTTAATAGATAATTTTTACCAGGGAAATATAAATTATTTGTCATTAACGCTTTATTGTTTACTATTAAAAAATAACCCTGCATCCTTAAATGGTATAAGAATGCAGGGTCAAATAGAAATTTTGGGAAGTTATTTGAGTAGGATCATTTTTCTTGTTGAAATAAACTTATCAGATGCAAGAGTATAGAAATAAATTCCGCTTGATAATTTTGTTCCATCAAAATTGATTTGATAAGAACCAGCTTCTTTGATCTCATCTACTAATTTTTCTACTTCCTGTCCTAAAGAATCATAAATAACTAACAAAACATAATTTTTCTTTGGGATAGAGTATTTAATTGTTGTGTTGGGATTAAACGGATTTGGATAGTTTTGTTCAAGTTTAAAAACCGCCGGAGGAACATTTACTTCAATTTCTGATGAATATTTGAACTGACCATTGTAGTCTATTTGTTTCAGTCTGTAAAAAACAATTTCTGAATTTACACTAAAAAGATCATCTATATACTTATAATCTTGTACCTCAGTTGTAGTGCCATGACCTTCAATAAATCCGATTGTTACCCATTCACTTTTTTCAGCACACCTCTCTATTTCAAAACCCCTATTATTCATTTCCGATGATGTTGACCATTTTAGTTGAATGTGACCATTAATTGATTCAGCAAGAAACGAAACTAATTCAACAGGAATAATTGGATCGGGCTGAACCAAATGAGCATCGCCTGCGAGATCAAGATGGTTATTTAAAACAGATAGGTCCCTGACATCATCCGGACCATCATTATTAATACCCAAATCTTCCAATACATCAAATCGCCAATAGCCAACAAGCCCACTATCTATTGTAGAAAAATATACACTATCTAAAGGTGTTTCTTTTAAAGAATTTATCTGTTGACTGTTCTTTTGATAATTCCAAATTCTTAACTCGTCCATTTGACCATCGAAAAAATCTGCAACCACATATTGGCCATTGTGTAGCATATAACCATGCGCACCAACATAAAAGTTATAATCATTGTTCAGTGCTGAATATGTTAGACTATTTTGGCTACTTTGCAATACACCGTTTATATACATTTTCATTCCATATGCACCCCAGGTGAACGCATAATGAAACCATTGCTCCAAGTTTTGTAAAAAATTGTTGTTACTAGAAACTTCAACTTCAATAGATGGAGGTTTTTGTATCCTTGATATTAATCTTCCATTATAATATTCAAAGAAAGCATAGAAATCCCCGTTATTCCATTGTTCTTCGTTCTTCGCAACAAACGCCTCCCCTTGATTTCCTCCCGGCAAGGATATGCTTGTTACTTTAACCCAAGCTTCGATTGTTCCATTTATTGTAGGGAAATAAGGTCTGTTAAATGTATTAGCGTAGTCGCCATTTCCATCAAAGTCTATTGCACTGTTGAACGCTGTTTGAGGTAAGACTTGTTGCAGTAACGGCAAGAAATATCGCGATTGAAAAAAAAATTGTTTTTTTCATTATTGTCTCCTCCTGGTTTTGGTTGACAAAGACACAATAAAAAAGCAAATAAAAGACCACTTTTTATTTTGTTACAAACCCAATTTTATACGGACCACTTGATGAAAAGCCTGTATAGTAAATTCTGTCTTTATTATTCACTTTAATATAGTTTGGGTATGCTATTTTGTAATCAGCCCAATGATTGTAAGTATCTTCTTTCGTAAAGAAAGGATTTGATTCGTCCTTTTGCCAATTCACTCCACCAACTGAAGTAGCTTTACCAAAACCAGTTCCCGAGGCGTTCATGTATATCATCTCGTACTGACCGTTCTTTTCATAAACATTAGCATAATAAACTCCAGCTCCTTCCCATGATTGATCAGCAACTAAAATCGGATTTGATGGATGACGTGTCCAATTTGTTCCATCCGATGAAGTTGCTAAACCAACTTTTACTACAGGTGCATTACGTCCCAGGTAATAAAGGTAATAAACGCCATTAATTTTAATAACACACGAAGGGGCAATTTGATATTCCCAGCCACTTCCCGCATAAATTACAGGGTTAGGATGTTTAATCCAGTTAATACCGTCTGGTGAGCTTGCTAAACCGATATGCCATGGTCCATCTGGATTCGACCAGCCGTGATAATACAATTTATATTCATTCTCATCTTTTATTACTGTTGCTGCAGCAACAGCTGTTTCGTCCCAAGTTCCATATTCACCTGGCGATAACACCGGACCTGTAGTCGGTCTAGTCCAGCTAATTCCATCAATGGATTGAGCTAAACCAATATAACCGGAATAGGGGGAACCTTGAGCGGTAAAATACATATTGTATAAATTATCGATAAAAATTATTTTAGGTTGAGAAACCCCACTGTAATCCCAATAATTTCCTGAGGGTGAAAAAATGGGGTTTCCAGGATAGTCTGTCCAATCTATAGCTGGTGGAATTCCCCAGGTTACCCATATATAAACATTGCCAAATCCGGACCCAGTTGGCTGCAACACCAAGTTTACCTGGGTAGTAAAACCAGCAAATATTTGAATATCAGTTTCACCTGTGTATAAAACAACATTACTACTGTCACTCGCATCTACTTTGAGATGCCATTCCCCAGCTTGAATATTTTCAAGAAGAATATCAGCAGTTGAATCAGAAAGAAGATTCAGTACTCCTGAGATAGTATCATATCCCTGACGTATAAGAAATGCCTCTAACCAAACCACACTTTCAGGCGCATTCTGTTTGTCGATGTTAAGAAATAGTTTACCTGAATTGCCAGTATTTTCTTCAGGAGCTGTAGGTTCATTTTGAGTGCATCTGAGGAGTGAGAGGAGTAGAAATACACTAACGAAAACTATTACGTTTTTCATAGTCGACCCCACTAATTTTTATTTATTATATTTCTAAACCTAAAACTTGGTTAAACTTATATCGATTAATTGATAAAAGCAACGATTCAATATGAGAGAAGATGATAGTCTATTGTTAATAATTTCTATTTAGTTATTAATAATATTACTCAAATTGGTATGGGATTAGACCAATTCTATAATTATCTAATTTGAAATATCAAAGTATTGAGGGTTTTCGCTAATAATTGGTAATTCATTTGCATAAGAAAATTGTATATAGCTGATTTCTTAGGTAATGAAACATCAAATTCTTTTTCCTCGATCAAAATAAAATCAGGTTTATATTTATTCCAATCATTTGACTTTAGTACTTCCATATCAAGACCTTCAACATCTATAGTTAACAGATTAATTTTCTGCCCAATTGGAAGATATTCGTCAAGAATGTGATCCAGAGTTTCGGTCCTCAAATTAATGGTTTTGATAATTTTGTAATCACTTAATTGATCACTCTGTAAAGATAAGTCTTTTGAAAATCCGTTGAGTGCAGGGTCATTGAAAATATAATAAGTTAGATCCTCTTCCTTTGAACTTATCGGTATCTCAAGATTAGTATCTCCCGGTCGATATTTGTCAAATATTCGCTTACTACCTGGCATAGGTTCAATATTTATCCCTCGCCAACCTTTCCTATAAAAAAAATAAGTGTTCGAAAATCTTTTAGGATGGTGTGCCCCAACATCTACATAAAAGCCTTTATTTATTTTTCCGTAAATCATTCTATAAATGATTAAGTCTTCACCTTCTTGTGCATAAGATTTTTGATAGTAACGATTAATAAATTTGTTATAAAATTTTAGTAATGGATTATAAATTGAAGAAGGTAAGTAGTTTTTCAGCTTCATATTAAATATTCCTTTTTAGCATAGTATTTATTTAACTTTCATCTAAGTTAGGAAATGACTTATTTAAATCTGTTGAAATAATTTTGTTACAGAAAATATCTGAATATACTTTTAAATATTTCGTTTATTACTTTGTATCTTTTTTTAGATAATCAAACATTGAAATTAAAAATAATGATCTTAGCATCATCTTAATTTGAAGCTTATATTCCTTATGAAAAGAAGGTACAAATGCTACAACTGAATAAGATACAAGAGTTGCTACTGCTGAACCAATAATGCCATATATTAGGAATCAAAATTAAATTCAATACAACATTTAATATCATCCCAATAAAAGTTCTGAAAAAGGAAAGCTTAGTTAAGTTCTCATTAATTAAAAACTGGCTGCTTGCTACACCTAAAAAAACCGCAACCCCTGCCCAAATGTAAATAGTTAATACCGGCGCTGCAGATGAAAATTCACTTCCAAACAGAAGTTGAATTATCTGATCAGAAAAAATTGTAACAGGAACAGCAATTCCAATTGCCAGCCAGGTAAGTAAATCATATAATTTCTGCATCCGGTTGTTGTAAAATTCTATGCTTACATTTTTCGCATTCACAATTGCTGGAAAAATAGAATTGCATAATGTTACAGGAATGAAATACCAGGCCTCACATAATCCTACTGCTGCTGAATAATAACCAACAGCTTCTTCGCTCATCATATTTTTAATCATAATCTGGTCAATTCTCATATAAACCATTACAACAATTCCTGAAAGTGCTAAAGGCCAGGAATCTTTTAATAGTGATGAAGCAAATTTTTTAGAATATCTCCAGTTAAATATTGAAAGCTTGTTATATTGATAAACCAAAATCAATCCTGCAGCCAAAACCACATATTCAACAAGAGCTGCAATAATAAAATAAATCAGTGGTGCTTTAATTAATAAAAACAGAACTTTTAAACTAGAAGAAATGATAACAGAAGCGGATAATGCATAGGCATTGTATTTGGCTTTTACAATCCCTCGGAAGTAGTATTCTATTACACTGAATGACTGAAATACAAATGAACCGGAAAAAATTAATATTAAAATTACTGTGCTCGACTCCTCACCAGCTAAATAAACAGTTACAGCAATGAGAAATATGCAAACAATACTGCCAGCGATTCTGAGAAAGAACACTGTTCCATTAATTTCATTTTGCTTATCAGGATTTTTTACTACTTCCCGAGTCGTGATGGATTCAAGTCCTAATGAGCTGATTGAAGCAAATAACCAGGCAAAACTAATTGCGTAACTGTATAATCCGAAATCTTTTGGTCCGAGGTATCTTACTACAAAAACAGATACAACAAATGATATACCGATTCTGAATATTCGTTCGAAGAAGAGCCAGGAGGTGTTAGCAAAATATTTTTTAAACGAATCAGAAGAAAAATCAATCTTGGTTTTTATATTTCCTTCGGTATCATTCAACTTTTGCTTTCCCTAATTTTCTTTTCCTGATATTCACAACTATTCCAAAAACCAACCCAAGCATAATTATTGAACTGAAAATAAGCGATAGATATTTGGATATGACAAATGATTCCGGCAAATAAACGAATTCAATTTTATGATTTCCTTTGGGAACTACAATTCCACGGAAACCATGATTTGCCCGGTAGATTTTTGTTTCATTTCCATTAATAAATGCTTTCCATCCCGTATGGACATTGAATAGCTTGTAATCAGTTTCTCCCGACATATATGTATCACCTAAAAACAAAAAATTATTTCCGCTTGCATTTACATCAAGCTGAATGAATTCATCTTCAAACATTTCTATTTTCACGTATGCAGTACTGTCCGGTGCTTCAATTCCATTTATTTCTTCATCTATAAAAGCAATGTCTCCGGGATCGAATTGTCCATCTTTAACCATATTAATAATTTCTACTCCAGATTTTTTATCAACCCGATTTACAAAGTAAGCACGAGGCAACGCACTTCTGTTCAAATAAACAAAAGTTTTTTCGGCAGAATAAATTAGTTGCATATCAGGAGAGTTTATTTCCTTATCTAATATTAAATATTTAACATTTAGCATTCGCCAGAATATTGGGTTTGCAGGTGAACCTAGAATATCATAATAATCCTGTATGGCTCGTGGTTTAATTCCTGAGTATCCATAAATATCATACATTAAAAAGTAAGCAAGGTAATTTGAGTTTTGGTTCAACGAACCGATTGAACCATCCTGTTTTAGATTTAACACTCTGTAAATCGAGTTATCACCTCTGTCTTGTATAGCTTGAATATACTTCGGTTTCTTAAAAAGTTGATCAATATCCATATTCTGCGTAAATGTTTCACCACGGTAATTAATTCTGAAAAGATCAATTACTACTAATACTATAATTGCGATGACCATCAGATCGGCACTTAATTTTCTCTTCGCAAATGCAAAAGCAAGTCCGAAGGTTGCAGCAGTAAAAAAGAAAGCAAGCCGGATATCTGACAGAAACATATCACCCATATAATCGTGAATTGCCTTTAGTCTTGCACCTTTCTCAGGGTTACCTGCAACTCTTGCAATGAACCATTCTTTAATTGGTGAACTGAGAAGCAGAGTCAAAATAAAAATACCACCGAGGACAAAAAAAGTATTTCGGATAATTTTTGAAAGTTTCTCATCCGGATGTTCATTTCAAAGAAATAATTTTAATTAATCCTAATCCAGCAAGAATCGGAAAACTCAGTTGAACAAGCACAAGTATCATTGAAGGCACTCTGAACTTATCAAAGAATGGGAAGTAATTAAACATCAAATCGTAGACAGGTGGGAAGGTTCTTCCAAAGGAAATCAATAAAGCTATTACAGACAGAATTGTGAAAAATCTTACTAGCGGATTCTTCCAGTTTACAATCATCGAAAAAACAGCAAGGAAGAAAATAATAACACCCATATACATTGCAACATCAACAAAAGGCATCTGCCCGAAATAAGTGTTTACTTCGACAGGTTGATTTTGTGAAAGCGGCCCCTGGTAAGTTGATTTTCCAAATCCATAGTACGAAGGAATAATAAATGTTAATACTTCACCCGGAGAAAATGACCAGTTTGTTGCATACTGGTAAAAATCTGATTCCGATTGTTTTGTTGGACCAGTTTCTTTCTCCAGAATACTCTCTGTTCCTCGGGTTGAGAAAGGTGTATATTCATAAATCTGAGTTAAATTATCCGACTGTATCAGTAAGCCAATAATTACTGCTAAAGTAAACACACCAAGAGATTTTAAAAGTTGAGATGTGAGAATTTTATCTTTTATTCTTAACGACCTAAAGAAAAAATAGATGAAGTAAATCAGCACTGAAAAGAAAATGTAAAATATTATCTGAACATGCCAGCCCAGGAACATTACATCCATAAAAAAGATAAGAAGAAAAATTTCCAGCCACTTAATACGTTTTTGGAAATTGAAAAGCAGCAGAAATAGCACAGGAAATACCCATAAAGCAGTAAGCTTTGTCACGTGACCAATAAATAGAAATACAATCATTCCGGTGCTGAATGAAACAGCCAGGCCAACTAATAGACTTACCAGTTTATTTTTAGTTTGTAAATAAAAAAATGTGAACATCGTATAAGCAAGTGCCAGAAGGTAAAAAGTCCATTTAGCATAATCAACAATGAATGGACTGCTGAAAATATCCCTGATACTATTAACGGATACGTAAATCAGATTGAACCATTTGTAGCCAACTGCAAGAGCATATGCGGGCATTCCACCAAATACGTACGGATTCCAGAGAGTGTATTCACCAGTATGATTTTCAACGAATGTTTTGGAACTCTGACTTGTAATAATATCGCCGGACTGAAATGTCTTACCACCAAAGTAGAGCGGTGAAAAGAAAAACAGAAAGAGAGCCAAAATTACTATAATAAATACGGGGATATGAAATTTCTCCGGAATGTATTTACTTAAGCTGAATGTTGAAAAAAAAGTTGCTTTTTCAGGTTTAGATGTTTTCGTTGATTTATGAATTTTCTTTGCAGTCATATCTTTCCAAAATTATTGTTTTTTTGCAATAAAATTAATTCCAGAACCTGTTTTACTTTCAGTTGTAAAATCAAGGTTCATCATAATTAAAGTAAACGGAAATGTTAACAGATAATATAATGGTAAAATCACAAGAAACAGTTTGGAAATATTCAGTAGAATCATTGGATATTTTATTCCAAGCCGCCAGGCTTTATCTCCCCAGAACCCGTAAGTGTATCTGCATTTGTAAGTTGAAAATCCAAGCGGATGAAGTTTTGCTTCAAGGTCTTCTTTTGAGTAACCATCTCTTGCATGCTCACCAATGAAGCTTTCTTCCTCATCTTGATGAACATCACTCCCACCATAAATTGAAGGTGAATTAATTAAAAGATATCCTCCCTCTTTCAATGCAGAATAAAAATTCTTGAAAACCTTTTGATCTTCAGCAATATGTTCCATTACATCAACACAAACAATCAAATCAAATTTATTCTGATGATTGATTGAAGTTAAATCCTCAACTTCGAAGGAAACATTTTTAATTTCTTTTTGACTGAAAAAATTTCTACAGTCATTAATCCAATCATCTTTAACATCAACTGAATAGATAGTGCAAGGGATTAATTTTTTAGACAAAAAATATGTGTATTGTCCAAATCCTGAGCCGGCATCGTAAATATTAATGCTGGAATTATCAAATCTTTTTCTAAGTTCTCTTAGTTCTCGCCTGACATACCAGGAACGTAAAAACATCAAATCAAGAGTTTTGTAGAAAAGAATTCTAAGGAAAGGAAACTTTCGGATAGTATTAGCAAAAATATTCTTTATTGGATCGTAGTACATCTTATTGGTGGTTGATGGAATATGGAAGATGAAAAATGTTAAAATAAATCATTCAAAAAAAATTGCTCAAACATTAATAATTTCGGTAGGAAATATTTATAGAACATTATGTCACTAAACTCAAATACCAAAAATGATTTCTCATCTTAGATTTACCATCCAACATCTTAGCTTTTATCTTTAATCACATATTCCCGTTCGTCCATAGCATTATGTGTGATGACTTCACCAAGCAATCCTACAGCAAATAATTGAACGCCAACTATTATCAATAACATACCAAGAAAGAGCATCGGTCTGTTGCTCAAGGGTATTCCCTGGATCCAGAGAAAAGTTAAGTAACCAAGAACAATAAAACCAACAAAGAATGAGAGTGCCCCAAGAAATCCAAAGAAATGCATGGGTCGTTTGATATACCTGGTAACAAAAGTTACTGTTACAAGATCAATAAAACCTTTGAAGAAACGTGTAATTCCAAATTTTGTTTTGCCGTATCTTCTCGGATGATGCATTACCGGAACTTCAGTAACAGAATATCCTTGCCATTTGGCCAGCATTGGAATATACCGATGAAGCTCACCATAAACTTTAACATTTTCAACTACTTCTCTCCTGTATGCCTTCAAGCCGCAGTTGAAGTCGTGAATTTTTATCCCGCTTATAAGTCTCGTAATAAAGTTGAAAAACCTTGAAGAGATTTTTTTGATAAATGGATCTTGCCGCTTCTTCTTCCAGCCAGAACATAGATCAAAACCTTCATCTAATTTTTTCAGGAGACTCTGTATCTCCTGCGGGTCATCTTGTAAATCTGCATCCATAGTTACTACTGCATCTCCGGTTGCAGCTTTAAAACCAACATGCAAAGCAGCGGATTTACCATAATTTTTTCTGAAGCTTAAATACCTGAATCGGTTATCATTCTTTACAATCTCTTTCAACTTTTGCAGAGAAGAATCTGTACTCCCATCGTCAACAAGAATTACTTCATAAGTAGTATTTAGCCTGCTTAAAGCTTTTCTTAACTTCATGACTGAGAGGAATAACGGATTCCTCTTCATTGTAAAGAGGAATTACAATGGAAATTTTCTTAAATGAAGATTTTACACGTTCAGATTGATGTGTGTTATTTGGTCTGTGATGGTATCGTTTTCTGCGGCTGTTGTAGCGTTTATATCCAGCAGATTGTTGCTTTTTAGGCTCCTGCCTGGTTTCCTTTTCTTCCACTAATTAAATCTTTTAAAAATTATTTGAATTGTTCCAAAACGTTAAATTTTCAACATTTAACCTTGTTTCAAAGTTAACCCAATCCTAAATGAAATACAATCTTACGACAATAACTCCTTCTGAAGCTATTGCTATCTTTGAGTTATGTAATATACTTAATCTTGACTTTTTTGTATAGATAATGTAATTTTGAACCCAGGAACACAAATGATTGTTGATTGTTAGAAGATCAAAATGATTTATAAGGAAAATAAATGAGCTCAACCGAAGTTTCAAAAATAGAGAAACTGGCAAATAAAGAATATAAATACGGATTTGTCTCAGATATTGAAGCTGACACTTTACCAATAGGATTGAATGAAGATATCATTAGACAACTTTCTGCAAAGAAAAATGAACCTGAATTTATGCTAGAGTGGAGATTGAAAGCTTACAGGCATTGGTTGACGATGAAGGAACCTCACTGGGCTAATGTTCAATATTCTCCTGTGAATTATCAAAATTTATCTTACTACTCGGCTCCCAAAAAGAAACCAACATTAAAAAGCCTAGATGAAGTTGATCCTGAATTGCTTGATACTTACAAAAAGCTTGGAATATCTCTCGATGAACAAAAAAGATTAACAGGAGTTGCTGTTGATGCAGTTTTTGACAGCGTTTCTGTAGCAACAACTTTTAAAGATAAGCTAAATGAGATGGGGATTATCTTCTGCTCTTTTTCAGATGCAGTTCAAAATCATCCTGAATTAGTTAAAAAATATCTTGGAAGTGTTGTACCATATACTGATAATTTTTATGCTGCACTGAACGCAGCAGTTTTTAGTGATGGTTCTTTTGCTTATATCCCAAAAGGCGTTCGTTGTCCGATGGAACTTTCTACTTACTTCAGAATTAACGCTGCAAATACTGGACAGTTTGAAAGAACTTTGATAGTCGCCGATGAAGGATCATATGTAAGTTATCTTGAAGGATGTACAGCTCCTATAAGAGATGAAAACCAATTACATGCTGCAGTTGTTGAATTGATTGCACTTGACAATGCACAAATAAAATATTCAACAGTTCAGAACTGGTATCCTGGTGATAAAGATGGAAAAGGCGGTATCTATAATTTTGTAACTAAACGCGGTGCCTGCAGAGGCATCAATTCAAAAATTTCCTGGACACAAGTTGAAACCGGTTCTGCAATTACCTGGAAATATCCAAGCTGTATTTTGCAGGGCGATAATTCTGTTGGAGAATTTTATTCGGTTGCATTGACTAACAACCGTCAGCAGGCAGATACCGGATCAAAGATGATTCACCTCGGGAAGAACACAAGAAGCACAATAATTTCAAAAGGTATTTCGGCAGGCAAAAGTCAGAATAGTTATCGTGGACTTGTTAGGATTGCAAAGAAAGCTGAAAACGCCCGTAACTTTTCACAATGCGATTCACTTCTGCTTGGAGATAAATGTGGTGCGCATACTTTCCCTTATCTCGAAATAAATAATCCCGGTGCTCAGGTTGAACATGAGGCAACCACCTCAAAGATTGGTGAAGATCAAATTTTCTACTTGAATCAAAGAGGGATTTCAACTGAAGATGCAATTGGTTTGATTGTTAACGGTTATTGTAAAGAAGTTTTTGCAGAGCTTCCGATGGAATTTGCAGTGGAAGCACAAAAATTATTAAGTGTTAGTCTTGAAGGAAGTGTTGGATAACTCCACACTGTTATTCTGAATCCCTCCGCTTTCTGCGGATTATTGGGATGAAGAATCTAATTTTTGGAGAATACCAAAATAAATAGAAAAATATAAAGGAAATAAAATGTTATTAGATATTAAAAACTTACATGCTGGTATTGAAGGAAATGAAATTCTGAAAGGAATTAATTTAAAAGTTAATGCCGGTGAGGTTCACGCAATTATGGGTCCGAATGGATCGGGTAAAAGTACATTAGCACAAGTACTTGCTGGAAGAGAAGAGTATAATGTTATTAAAGGCGAAGTTAATTATAACGGTAAAAATCTTCTTGACTTAGCTACTGAAGATCGAGCAAGAGAAGGTGTTTTCCTTGCATTCCAATATCCTGTTGAAATTCCAGGTGTTTCAAATACTAACCTTTTGAAAACTGCACTGAATGAAATAAGAAAATATCATGGTGAGGAAGAATTAGACACAATAGAATTTCTTTCCCTGATTAAAGAAAAAATGAAATTAGTTGAACTCGATCAGAAATTTCTAAGCAGAGCTGTAAATGAAGGTTTTTCCGGTGGTGAGAAAAAACGAAATGAAATTTTCCAGATGGCAGTTCTTCAACCAAAGCTTGCAATACTTGATGAAACAGACTCAGGACTTGATATTGATGCATTAAAAATTGTCGCAAATGGTGTAAACAAGCTTCGCACAAAGGATAACGCCACGATAGTTGTAACTCACTACCAGCGTCTTCTCAATTACATTGTTCCAGATTTTGTTCACGTTCTTTACAACGGAAAAATTGTAAAATCTGGTGGGAAAGAATTAGCTTTTAAGCTTGAGGAGCTTGGTTATGATTGGGTAAAAAACGGAAAAATGGAGGGAGTAGTAAATCATTAATGGATAAGACAATAGAAATAAAAGACTGGTATATCTCAAACTTTGGCGAGTTTGAGAAAAGATTGAATGGTGGGAAAGAAAGTTCTATTCACCAAAAAAGGAAAGAAGCTCTCTCTTTTTTCAGCAAGCTTGACTTTCCATCAATCAAAGATGAAGAATGGAAATACACAAGTCTTGCGCCTTTACTTAAATATAATTTTATTCCGAGCTATGAAAAGAAAACTGTTTCCAAGGAGTTCATTAAGTCATTGTTGTTTGATGAAATGGAACATAGCTTAATCGTTTTTATAAATGGAAGGTATTCACCTGAAAATAGCATCCTTCTTAATCTGCCAAAAGGAGTAATCGTTGGCAGCATTGCAGAAGAAATAAAAAATAAAAACGAAATCTTGCTAAAACACTTCGGAAAATACGCTGACCATCAAAATCAAATATTTACAGCATTGAGCACAGCATACACAGAAGATGGTGCATTCATTTATGTTCCCGCTGGAAAAATTGTTGAAGAACCTATCCACATAATTTTTGTGACTGATTCTATTAACGAAAAAGTATTAACACAGCCAAGAAATCTTTTTGTTGCTGAAAAAAATTCTCAAGCTACTATTATTGAACATTATATTGGAAATGAGGGAGAAATTTATTTCACAAATGCTGTTACAGAAATAGTTACCGAAGAGAATGCCATTTTAGATCACATAAAACTTCAGGAAGAAAGTAAGAAAGCATTTCATATTGCCAGAATGGAAGTTGATCAGGAAGGAAACAGCAACTTTAGTTCTCATTTAATTTCCACCGGTGCTGATCTGACAAGAAATGATTTTAATGCGAAATTCAATGGCGAAGGTGGAGAATGCACTCTCAACGGATTATATATGATTGATGGCACACAGTTATTCGATGCGCATACGTTAATGGATCATGCAAAACCGCATTGTAATAGTCACGAGCGTTATAAAGGAATTCTTGATGATAAATCACGAGGGGTATTTAATGGCAAAATAATTGTCAGACAGGATGCACAAAAGACAAATGCATTCCAGGAAAATAACAGTATCCTTTTGTCAGATGAATCTCTGGTGAACACAAAACCCCAGCTTGAAATTTTTGCAGATGATGTTAAATGCTCACACGGCGCAACAATCGGACAAATGGATGACGATGCAAAATTTTATCTGAAGTCACGCGGTATAGGTGAAGAAGCAAGCAAAGGAATTTTGCTGCACGCATTTGCCAGCGATGTAATTACTTCAATAAAAATTGAGTCGATCAGAAATTACATCGAAAAAATAATTACAGAAAAATTTAACCAATAGAGAATTTAATGAACACTGGCACTGAAGCAGATGTAGTTGTTTCAAAAATGATTTACAATGTTGAAAATATTCGTGAGGATTTTCCGATACTTAAGAAAAAAGTTCACGGAAAAAATCTTGTTTATCTCGACAATGCTGCGACAACCCAGAAACCGACATATGTAATTGATAAAGTGAATAAGTATTATACCACGATGAATGCAAATATTCATCGCGGTGTTCATGCTCTCAGTCAGGAAGCAACAGAAGCATTTGAGGGAGCCAGAATTCAAATCAAGCAATTCATAAATGCTCTCGGAAAAAATCAGATAATTTTTACAAGAGGAACAACGGAATCTATAAATCTTGTTGCAAGTTCCTACGGCAGAGATAATATAAAAGAAGGTGATGAGATTATTATTTCTCATATGGAACATCATTCCAATATTGTACCCTGGCAGATGCTGTGTAAAGAAAAAAATGCAAAGTTGAAAATAATTCCTATTGATGACGATGGTGAACTAATCTATGATGAATTCGAAAAATTAGTTAATGAGAAAACAAAGTTTATTTCGATTGTTTATGTATCGAATTCATTAGGTACAATTAACCCAGTTAAGAAAGTAATTGATTATGCGCACCAATTTAAAATCCCTGTCTTTGTTGATGCAGCTCAGGCAGTAAATCATATTAAAGTAGATGTTCAGGAACTTGATTGTGATTTTCTTGCTTTCTCTGGTCACAAAATTTACGGACCGACTGGAATCGGTGCGCTCTATGGAAAAGTTGAATTGCTTGAGGCGATGCCTCCTTATCAGGGAGGTGGCGATATGATTTCGAAAGTTTCGTTTGAAGAAACAACTTATAATGAACTTCCTCATAAATTTGAAGCAGGCACACCTGACATTGCTGGTGCAATTGGACTTGGTGCAGCTATAGAATATGTATCGAAGATTGGAATCGAAAACATTAAAGAATACGAAACCAGTTTGCTCGAATATGCAACAAAGCAAGTTTCAGAAATACCGGGATTGAGAATTATTGGCAGCGCTAAAGAAAAAACCAGTGTGCTTTCTTTCGTGCTGGAAAATATTCATCCGCACGATATTGGAACTTTCCTCGACTTTGAAGGTGTTGCAATAAGAACCGGGCATCATTGCACACAACCCGTGATGCAGAGATTCAAGATTCCTGCAACATCTCGAGCTTCATTCGCAATGTATAACACAAAAGAAGAGATTGATGTATTGGTAAACGGATTAAGAAAAATAATTGAGGTTTTCGGTTAATGAACCAGGAATTAAAAGAACTTTACCAGCAAGTTATTTTGGATCATAATAAAAGTCCAAGAAATTTTAGAAAAATTGAAAACGCTACTCAATTTGCCGAGGGCTACAATCCATTATGCGGTGATCACATAGATGTATTTTTATTGATTGAAGATGGTGTTGTAAAAGATGTTTCCTTTAAAGGTGAGGGATGTGCTATATCAAAAGCTTCTGCCTCATTAATGACCTCCATGTTAAAAGGAAAGACAAAAGAAGAAGCAGAAAAACTTTTTGAGAAATTTCATGATATGGTTACCGGAAAGCTTGGTGAAAATCCAGATATTGATGAGATTGGCAAACTTGCTGTATTCGCTGGTGTGCAGGAATTTCCTGCAAGAGTTAAATGTGCTTCTCTTGCATGGCATACGATGATGAATGCGTTACACAATAAAGAAGAAAAAGTTTCAACAGAGTAAATCGTTATGTCATCCTGAGCCAGTCGAAGGATGACATTTGATAATATTGAGTGTTCACACCTGTCTGCCGACAGGCAGGCTTCCAAAAGCTCAGTGTGACAGAAATTTGAATAAGAAGATGCCAGAATTAAACAAACAACAACTAGAAGAAAAAATAATTCAGACTTTAAAGTCTTGCTACGACCCGGAGATACCTGTTGATATTTTTGAACTCGGATTGATTTATGAAATCGGGATTGACGATAATTCAAATGTTAATATTAAAATGACTTTGACTTCGCCAGCCTGCCCTGTTGCTGGATCACTTCCACCGGAAGTTGAAGCAAAAGTAAAAACCATTCCTGAGGTGACTGATGCTAAAATTGAATTAGTCTGGAGTCCACCCTGGGATAAAGACATGATGTCTGAAGTAGCAAAAGTAGAGTTAGGTTTTATGTAAGAATCCAAATTGTCATTCCGTGCAAGTGAAGCGCAACACGGAATCCAAGTTCATAGATTCCTGCTTTCGCAGGAATGACTGAGAATGTTAAACTAAAATAAAAAAAGGATATCAATAATGTTCAATGTGAGTTCAAGACCACCAATGTATGATCAGAATGCTGTACAGCCAATGAGAGATGAATTAGTAGCCGTCGGCTTTACAGAATTATTAAATGCAAAAGAAGTTGAAGATGCTATAAAAGTAAATAACAACGAAACAGTTTTTGTGATGATAAACTCTGTTTGCGGATGTGCAGCAGGAAGTGCACGACCCGGAGTTTCGCTTGCATTGCAAAATAATATCATTCCGGATAAGTTTTACACAGTTTTTGCCGGACAGGAAAGAGATGCTGTTGATAAAACAAGAGAGCTTGTAGGAAATGTTCCTCCATCTTCACCAAGCTTTGCGTTATTTAAGAATGGTGAACTTATTCATTTCATGCACAGACATGAAATTGAAGGAAATATGCCACAGCAGATTTCCGATTATTGGATAGAGATTTTTAATGAACACTGTACTAAACAAGGTCCGTCAATTCCGGCAGAACATTTTGCAAAAGTTATGCATGCAAAATCTTGCGGTTCGAAGATACCTTTGTATACCGGGTAAACATAAAATTGTCATTCCGAACGAAGTGAAGGAATCTCAATTCATTTAAGATTGCTTCATCCCGATAAATCGGGATTCGCAATGACAAAGTGAAAATATTATGAAATTTAGCACACAAGAAGAATATGGTTTAAGATTATTGCTGAGAATTGCTAAAAGTGATTCTCAGCACGATCTTACTATTCCAGAACTAAGCGAAGTTGAAGGTCTCTCCTCTGCAAACACTGCAAAGATATTACGAGCTTTAAGACTTGCTGGTTTTATCGATAGTGCAAGAGGACAAACAGGCGGCTACAAATTAAATCAACCGGCAGATAAAATTCTTATTAGTGATGTGCTTACGGCACTTGGCGGAAAACTATACGAACAAGACTTCTGCAGTCAGCATGCCGGTGTAGAAAACATCTGTACAAACTCAATTGACTGTAGCATTCGTTCAGTTTGGAAAACAGTTCAGAGTGTACTTGATGGTGTATTAAGCAAGTTTACTCTTCAGGATCTACTTGGAAATGAAGAAGATGTTGAAGCACTTGCGTTATCATTTGCTGAAGAGATTGGAAGCTAAGTTTAATAAGAATTGAATAGCCTACATCCTACCACTCCGGATTAGGAACATTATATCCCTCCGCCTTCAAACTTTCATAGGATTTATAAATCGTTATTACAACTTCATTAGTCAAGTAATAACCTTTTGAAACTACTTTCACTCCATTGACTTCTTTACTGAGTTTTACGGAAGCGTATAATTTATCTTCTGCTATCAAATCATTATCCATTGTTGATTTCTTTCCCGGGATGTTAGACAATGCCCAGTAAATTCCCTTCTTTGCATTCTGAAATGCAGCCTCCATATCCTGTTCGGTTTTGACTTGAGCTAGTAAACTGATTGGTAGAATTAAAAATAAACTGAGAATAAACACTCTTTTCATATTTTCCTCTTCTTTTGAGTGGAATTTTAATCATTCACAAAATGAATAGCAAGACTTGATTTTTTGTGATTTGACATACTCTTGGAAACTAATACTTGACAAAATAGTTTCCATCTATTATATTGGAAACCAGAAAAACGAAAATAGTTTCCTGAGGAATATATGGATGATCAAAATAAAATAGTCGAATTAACTGAAGAAAAATTCTTCAGGGATGGTTTTTACAAAACAACAATGGATGAAGTTGCTTCAGAATTAAAGATGAGCAAGAAAACCATCTATAAATTTTTTCCTTCCAAAGATGATCTGGTAATGGCAATTGCCAAACATTTTATGGAAGGAATGAAGAATAAAATTGTTCCAGCTTTAAACTCTGATAAAAATGCAATTGAAAAACTTGCCGAACTAAATAATATTCTAGCAAAAGCATCAGAAAAAATTTCCTCAAAAGAATGGATGAAATCAGAAAAGCACTTCCCATCTCTATGGAATGAAATAGATAATTTCAGAACAAAAATGATGTTTGGAAATATTACTAAAGTTATTGACCAGGGAAAAGCAGAAGGCTTGTTCATTGATTATCCAACTCCGATAATAATGAACACGCTGGTTTCTTCAGTGAGAGCAATTGTAAATCCTGAATTTATCCTGAATAACAATTTTTCAATCAGCGAAGCAGCATTGTATGCTTTCAAAGTAGTAATCGGAGGAATTGTTACAGAAAAAGGAAGAAAAATTTTTAATAAAACAATAAATAAGATGTAATTATGAAACGACTATCTATTTATAACTCTTCTATTAATAAGCTCAGGATTTTATTATTCCGCAAACGCAGCTTACGCTTGAAGACTGCTATGAAAAAGCAAGAATTAACTATCCGCTTATCAAGCAGAAAGACTATATTGAAAAATCGAAAGATTACAGTGTTAGCAATGTTTGGAATGGATATTTTCCACAAATTACAATTCTGGGACAAGCAACTTATCAATCCGATGTAACACAGGTTCCAGCGCCTTTACCCGGAATCGTAGTTCAAAGACTTTCTTTAGATCAATATCAATTTGTAGCTGATGTCACTCAAACAATCTATGACGGCGGAATAATGAGTTCACAGGCGGGAATTGAAGAATCAGTCACTGAAATTGATAATCAACAAATTGAAATTGAATTACTGAAGGTTAAAGAAAGAGTCAATCAGATTTATTTAAGTGTTCTTCTTCTAGATGCTCAATTGGCTCAACTTGAATTGGTAAAAGATGATCTGAATGCAAGTATTTCAAAGCTTGAACGCTGCCTATTTAAATGGCACTGCAACAAAATCTGATGTTGATGTTTTAAGAGCTGAATTATTGAAAACAGAACAACGTAAAATTGAGCTAAACTCATCCAGAATAACTTATTTAAATATGCTTGCATTGCTGATCAATGAAAAATTAGATGATTCAACTATACTATCAACTCCATCACAAATTAATTTTCTGTCGACAGGTGAAATCATTCGACCCGAATTAAAACTTTACTCGGCTCAAAAAAATCTCATTGAAAATCAGGATGGACTAACTGATTCCAAAATTATTCCTAAAGCAAACCTCTTTTTTCATGGAGGCTATGGTCGACCGGGTTTAAACATGTTTGTAAATGATTTTGACCTGGTATTACATAACAGGTATTCGACTTTCCTGGTCACTGTCAAATCTATACAGCTATGGGAATGAAAGTGAAATCAATCAACTAAACATGCAGAGCATCGATGCTCAAACAGAGACTTTTCTACTAAATACAAAAATTACTACCAATCAGCAGTTACAGGAAATTGATAAACTAAATAAAATGATTGATGTAGATAAAAATATTATTGAACTAAGAACTTCAGTTAAAATAGCTGCGGAATCAAAACTTGAAAATGGTGTTATTACCTCAAACGACTACATACGAGAATTAAATGCAGAAGATACTGCAAAACAAAATTTAGAAATTCACAAAATTCAGTTATTACTAGCACAGTATAATTATAAAATCACAACTGGAAATTAAAAATTATAAGCGAGATGAAAATGAAAAATAGATTATTAAGCGTTGCCATATTTCTACTTACCACTACATTATTTTCTTGCTCAAACGGAAATGGAGATTTTGATGCAACAGGAACATTTGAATCCGAAGAAGTTATTGTTTCCTCCGAATCGATGGGCAAACTATTAAAGTTTGATGTTGAGGAAGGGATGATTCTTAAACAAGATCAGGTTGTAGGATTGGTTGATACAACTCAGTTATATCTAAAGAAAAAACAACTTGAATCAACTATTAAATCAGTGCTAAGTAAGCAGCCGGATATTCCCACACAACTTGCTGCAATACAGGAACAAATTGCAACTGCTAAAAGAGAAAAAAACAGAATTGAGAATCTTGTAAGTTCAGATGCTGCAACTACAAAACAGTTGGATGATATAAATTCTCAACTTGATGTTTTGAATAAGCAATATGACGCAACAAAATCGAGCTTAACAATTACCAAGCAAGGAATGCGAAGCGAAACTCTTCCCCTGATTGCACAAGTTGAACAGATACAAGATCAAATAAATAAAAGTATAATAAAAAACCCAATTGATGGAACAGTATTAACCCGTTATGCAAAACAGGATGAAATTACTTCAAATGGAAAAGCACTTTATAAAATTGCAGACTTATCTGAAATGATTTTGCGTGCTTATATAAATGGCGATCAATTAGGTCAAGTTAAACTTGATCAGAAGGTAAAAGTTTATGTAGATAAAGGTGATGGTGAACAGAAAGAGCTGGAAGGAGAAATTTATTGGGTCTCTTCAAAAGCTGAGTTCACGCCAAAAACAATCCAGACAAAAGATGAACGTGCAAATCTTGTTTATGCAATCAAAGTCAGAGTTAAAAATGATGGCTACTTAAAAATTGGAATGTACGGCGAAGTAAAATTTTGATATGAATACGATTGAATTAAAAAATATTGTTAAGACTTATCCAACAAAGAAGACTAAGCTTACTGCGGTTGATGATGTTTCGTTTTCAGTAAAAGAAGGTGAGTTGTTTGGATTGATTGGTCCGGATGGTGCTGGCAAATCATCAATCTTCAGAATTCTAACAACCTTACTTCTGGCAGATAGCGGAAGTGCTTCTGTAATGGAACTTGATGTTGTTAAAGATTACAAAGAAATCAGAAAAATTGTTGGTTACATGCCCGGCAGGTTTTCGCTTTACCAGGATCTTAGCGTAGAAGAAAATTTAGAATTTTTTGCTACAATCTTTAACACCACTATTGAGGCAAACTACAATTTAATTGCTGATATTTATATACAGCTGGAACCTTTCAAAAAACGTCGAGCTGGAAAACTTAGCGGCGGAATGAAGCAAAAGCTTGCTCTTTGCTGTGCATTAATTCACAAACCAAAAGTTCTGTTTCTTGATGAACCAACAACCGGTGTTGATCCTGTTTCCAGAAAAGAATTTTGGGAAATGTTAAAAAGATTGAAAGAGCAAGGAATAAGTATTCTTGTTTCTACTCCTTATATGAATGAAGCAAAACTCTGCGACAGAATAGCCCTAATTCAAAATGGTAAAATTTTAGAAATAGATACCCCGCAAAATATTGTTGATAGATTTGATAACAATCTTTATGCTGTTCGCTCTGATAATATGTTTGAGCTGCTAACGGATTTAAGAAATTTTCCTAAAACAAAATCGTGTTTTGCTTTTGGAGATAAACATCACCTTGTTTTAAAGGATAATAATATCGATTTGAATGAACTCAAAACATATCTCCAAAATCAAAGTAATCTTGAAATAAATAAAATTGAACCCGGTATTGAAGATTGTTTTATGAGACTAATCGCAAATACAAATTCAGAAGAGTTAGCTGCTTAAACAGACTATAAAAAATGAATAACGAAATTGTAATTAAAACAGATAAGCTCACAAAAAAATTTGGTGATTTTATCGCAGCTAATGAACTGAGTTTTGAAGTTTACAAAGGTGAGATCTTTGGCTTTCTGGGTGCTAATGGTGCAGGTAAAACCACGGCAATGAAAATGCTAATCGGTATTTCTAAACCAAGTTCCGGAGATGCAAACATTGCCGGCTTTGATGTTTATAAAGACACAGAAAAAATTAAAAGAAGCATTGGTTATATGAGCCAAAAATTTTCTTTGTATGAAGATTTAACAGTAAAAGAAAATTTAATGTTGTTTGGCGGAATTTATGGTCTTAGTGATGAAGTAATTGAATCAAAAACTAATGAACTCCTTGAAAAATTAGGTTTGCAAAATGATGCAAACAAATTAGTCGGTTCTCTTCCGCTTGGCTGGAAACAAAAACTTGCATTCAGTACTGCAATATTTCACTCACCTAAAATTGTTTTTCTTGATGAACCAACAGGTGGTGTTGATCCGATTACCAGAAGACAGTTTTGGGATATGATTTATGAAGCAGCTCATAACGGAATAACAGTTTTTGTAACGACACATTATATGGACGAAGCCGAGTACTGCGATCGTGTTTCAATAATGGTTGATGGAGTAATTAATGCTTTAGACTCACCTGCCGGATTAAAAAAACAATTCAATGCAAACTCAATGGATGACGTTTTTTTGATGCTTGCCCGTCAGGCTAAAAGAGGAGATTGATATTTTTTAGAAACAGCTGATTTATAAACTAAGATTTATAAAAAAATGAATTTCATTCACATCCTGCTCGTGATAAAACGAATTCTCAATGCTTGTGCTGTTTAGGTTTACCTATCGTACAGTTGTTGATATTTGGATTTGCAATTACAACTGAAACCCGCAACTGCAACATTGCAATTTTAGACAACTCCAAAGATGAAGCAACTCAAAACATAATAACACGAATTGAAAGCAGCACTTACTTTGACATTGATAGAACACTCTCAACAAATGACCAGGCTTATAAGGCATTTAAGACGGGTCATATAAAATTGGCAATAGTTTTTCAGCCAAATTTTCAGAACGATCTTTCCCATACAAATAAAGCACAAATTCAAATAATCACCGATGCCTCTGATCCAAACCAGGCAAATACATTGGCAAATTATGTAAGTGCTATTGTAATGGATTACCAAAAGGAGTTAAATCAAAATAAAGATTTACCATACACAATAAATACAGAAATAAGAATGCTTTATAATCCCCAGTTAAAAGGTGAATATTCTTCTGTCCCAGGTGTAATGGGAATGATCCTGCTTCTTATATCTGCAATGATGACATCTATTTCAATCGTTAAAGAAAAAGAAATGGGAACGATGGAAGTTCTGCTAGTCTCACCAATGAAGCCTTCAGTTATTATTGTAAGTAAAGTTATTCCGTATTTTATTGTTTCACTTATTAACGTAGTAACTATATTACTGATTAGTAATTTCGTATTCGGAATACCTATTCAAGGAAGCTTTATTCTACTAAGTTTCATAACTATTATTTACATCATATGCTCATTAGCTTTAGGTATCTTAATATCCACGGTAACAAGTTCACAACAAGCTGCTATGATAATTTCTTTAATGGGATTGATGCTACCTGTTGTTATGCTTAGCGGATATGCCTTCCCTATTGCAAATATGCCTTGGATACTACAAATCATTTCTAATATTATTCCGGCAAAATGGTATATAATTATGGTTAAAGATGTGATGATAAAAGGAATTGGATTTTTTGAAATATGGCAGGAGTTGATAATAATTCTCGGGATGACCATGTTTTTTTTAATGCTCAGCATAAAACGATTTAAGGTTAGGTTACAATGAGAACTCTATTGTTTTTATTAAGAAAAGAATTTCTACAAATATCACGTAATAAACTTATCATACGAATGATATTTGCAATTCCTGTAGTTCAATTAATTGTACTACCGAATGCTGCTAATTATGAGATGAAGAATATAAATATGTGTATTGTCGATCACGATCATTCTGAATATTCAAGACAACTGATTAACAAATTTACATCTTCAGGATACTTTCAACTGACAAATGTTTCTGAGACCTATAAAGATGCTTTAGTTGTTGTTGAAGAAGATAAAGCAGATTTAATAGTAGAAATTCCGCAAGGTTTTGAAAGAGATTTGATAAGAGATAATAAATCTAAGACGATGATTGTTGCTAATGCTATAAACGGACAAGCTTCAGGACTTTCAGTTTCATATGCTAATTCAATCATCCAGGATTTTAACAATGAGGTTAGGGTTGAGTGGATACAACCACCACGGATTAATCCACTACCAATGATAGAAATTACAACCAGTAATTGGTTTAACCCTAAAATGAATTACAAATATTTTATGGTTCCCGGCGTGTTGGTTTTATTAGTGACAATTGTTGGTTTTCTTTTAACGGCAATCAATATTGTTAAAGAAAAAGAAGACGGAACCATTGAACAGTTAAATGTTTCTCCAATTAAAAAGTATCAGTTTATTCTGGGCAAACTTATTCCCTTTTGGATTATTGGAAACATTGTACTTACTATTGGATTTGGAATCAGTTATATCGTTTATGGAATTTTCCCTGTGGGCAATCCTCTGTTAATCTATCTTTTCGCAGCAGTGTATCTTATAGCGTTGTTAGGTTTTGGGTTATTTGTTTCAACTCTAGCAGAAACGCAGCAGCAAGCAATGTTTATTTCATATTTCTTCATGACAGTCTTTATTCTTTTAAGCGGTTTGTTTGCACCAATTGAGAATATGCCTCACTGGGCAAGAATACTTGCATACATGAATCCGGTGAGTTACTTTATTGATGTAATGAGGATGATAGTTTTAAAAGGAAGCGGCTTTACAGATATTTTACCCAACCTTGGAATCATAACATTATTTGCAATAGGCTTTAATACGCTAGCAATTTTTAATTACAAGAAAACTGTCTAATAGTTGACTTTGCAATTGATGGCGTTGCAAAATCTGTTCTTCAGTTCTCTCAGATTTAAGAGCAGGTTGGAGCAAAAACATCCAAATTAAAAAATTAGCTTCAAAAAGCGGTCAGTAAAAATTGAGATTGTATAAGAATTATTCCTACCATTCCCCGCCAATCCTTGCTTAATTAAATAGGTGGGGGTTTTTTATTCCAGTCTCTCAACATCATCCAGCGAGTTATCACTTCCCCTGCACCAGGCCTCAATCGTAAGTAACACAAATACATTTTGGATAAGGAGTAATTTTTATTATCGCTTCAACTGGACTAAATAAATAAGCCGGATAAAAATCCGGCTGTAATTTAATCTGAAAATTTCATTAAAGTTTTGATTAATGTTGCAACACAATTCTGTATCTTGGTTTACCATTGCGCAACTTCTCCATCGCTTCATTCACCTGGTTGAATTTAAAGACTTCGATGGTTGGTTTAATATCATGTCTTGCCGCGAAATCAAGCATCTTGGAAGTAGTTGCCGGGCTTCCCAGAGGTGAAGCAGAGATAGATTTTTGTCCAATCAGCAAAGGAAATACAGGTACAGACAAAGGTTCTAGTACTGCTCCCACAAAATGTAACCTCCCTTTGGGTCGTAATGCATCTATATAAAAATTCCAATCCAGGGGTGAGTTTACTGTTGAAATTATAAAATCGAAGGAATCAACAACTGCTTCAAGACTTTTAGCATCTTTTGAATTTACGAAATGATGTGCACCAAAACTTTTTGCTTCAGCTTCTTTACCCGGACTAGTAGAAAATGCAGTAACTTCACATCCCCAGGCACTCAAAAACCCCAATGCCATATGACCCAAACCGCCAATTCCAATTACACCCACACGATCTGTAGGTTTAATATCAAATTGTACAATTGGATTAAATACTGTTATGCCACCACAGAATAAGGGACCGGAAGATAATGGATCCAATTTATCTGGCAAAGGAATCACCCAGGCTGCTTCCGCCCGGACTCTATCCGCAAATCCGCCGTATCTACCCACTATAGTACCCTCATTTGATTTGCAAAGATTATGATTACCGGAAACACACCATTCGCAAGTCATACAGGATCCTGAACTCCAGCCAAGCCCGACTCGTTGACCATTCCTTAAATTATTAACATTTTCACCGACCGCTTCAACTGTCCCAATTATTTCATGACCCGGAACAAAAGGATATTGAGTCATACCCCATTCATTATCCAGCATACTGAGATCACTATGACAAATTCCACAAGACTCAACTTTAATATCTACCTGGTTAATTCCCAATTGACCTTGTTTGTAATCAAACTCCTTAAGTTCTCCTCCGGGTGATGATGCAGCATATCCATTAATTGTCACTTGTTTCTCCTAAAATTTTATTCTTGATTAATTAGTTTTAATATACACAATAGTGTGAATACTTTTCAAGAAAATATTTATTGGATTAGAATATTAAATAAAGAGATTCAACAAATGGATATTCTTAAGGACATTTTTTTGTAGCCCATTCTGTTTTCCCCCAGAAAAGATATATCAGTATAATATGTATTTATTCTAAAGTGGTTAAATAATAGATGCGAAGAAGATGATGTTATTAAAATAGATTCCTATAATTTTAGTTCTTTCAATCAATCCCTGCTTAATAATTGGCGGGGGTTTTTAAGTTCCAGATTAATGTTTGGAAATATTAAAGTGTCTAACTCAATTGTATCACTCCTTAGATAAGGATCTTTGGGAGGCGATACTATAGAGAAATTTATAAATCCAATCGAAATTTTCAGAATTTCATACAAAAAAAGCCGCAACTAAGAGCGGCTTCTTAGAATATTATTTTCATTTTTTATTGCTGAATTCTCATCATCACGCTGTTACCATTTCTCATTGCAGTGTGAAGAGTTCCATTCGGTGTTCAACTTCAACAAAATCCATTTGAGAAACTTCAACAACTATATGCCAAGCATCAGATCCTGATAACATTTCCTGCAATCTTGCAGAAGTAACGGTATAATTGCCGGGATTTGAATCCTGCTTTCAGTTATGGAGTTTTTTTGGTTGATTATCTAACTTCTTTTTTGCCTTTTGTTCCTGTTTACTTTTCTTCTGTTTCTGCTCTTTGTTCTTATCCTTCTTGCCGCCTTTTCGCCCATTGTGTACATCCTTTCTTGTTATCAAATATTTTCTCGCCGCATATATAAAGTAAATTAACGAGGTGTATTATTACGTTTCAAATTAAACTTAGTGATAATATAGTATAAACTCAATTGTGGTTTACCAAATGACTTTATTGACTGCCAGTCTTCGACAACCTGCCTGCCGGACAGGCGGGGCTCAAACTGACAAATTTCTATTCATACTTACTAATATTTCTTTGCTCGATCACTGCCGGTTCAACATCTTCACTAGTTAATGCCTCTTTGCCAAATAAAGGAAAGCTCCTCATTTTAATTTTATTGGCAACTACCAACAGTGAAGGCAGTAGGGTTAAAGTCAGATCCTGTTCCAACCAATAAGCCGTAGGCTACGGAAATAGCCATTGGCGATAAGAATTGAGCCTGAACACTTGGTTCAAAAATTAAAGGAGCTAATCCCGCAACGGTTGTTAACGTTGTAACATAACTGGTCTGAACCTATTTAAACCGGCATTTCTTAGCGCTTCTTCAAATTTCTGACCCTGGACTAAGTACCTGTTCATCGCACTTATAAAAATGAGTGAATCGTTCACAACAATTCCAATTAAAGCTATCGCGCCAAATCCCGATAAGATGCTGAAAATATAACCTTGAATAAAATGTCCCCAAAGTACACCTATAAAAGAGAACGGAAGTATTAAATAGACAATTGATGCCTGCATAAAAGACCGAAATGTTAAAACAACAAGCATAAACATTAACATTAAAAATGGAGGACCGAAAGTAGCTACAGAACTCATGGTTTTTGCACTCTCCCTGCTTTCGCCTTCAAAGCCCCAAGTTACATCAGCATATTTTTCCTTTAATTCGGGAAGAATATTTTTCTTAACATTCGCTACTATATCAGGAACCGACTCATCCGGATTTGAAATATCTGCTTCAACTTTAATTATTCTCTGCCCATCAATATGATTTATAGAAAGGATACCCCTCTTAACCGAAATATTAGCAAGTTCACTTAATGGGATTTCATTACCACCGCTTAGCCTTATTCTCATATTCTCAAGCTGTTTAATCGTGCGCCTCTCATTTTCAGAATACCGTACCCAGATTCGCACTTCGTCGATACCGCGCAAAATACGCTGTGCTTCATTTCCAAAAAAACCTCCTCGAACCTGGTTCATTACAGTAGCTGTATTAAGACCTAAATTATATGCATTATCATTTAGTTGAATTTGTATTTCCTGTAATCCGGGTGGATCATTATCGGTAACATCTTTCAACCGGGTAATTTTCTTTAATTCTGATTTTAATTCTTCTTTTGCACTTCTTAACTGATCCAAGTCATTACTTTGTATAGCGATAGAAACAGGCATACCGAAAAAACTGCCGCCGCCAATTTGAAGTTTATTTGCGTTCTTAATTACTCCGATTTCATTTCTTAATTTCTGCCTTACTGTAAAGTTATCATAAACCCTTTCTTCACTGCCGCTTAACGTTACTCTAAGTGAACCCTGATGAGTTCCCGGACCTACAGAACGAATAACATTAACTACAAGCGGTTTTTCTTCCGGAAAATTTTTTACATACTCATCATTCACTTTCCATGCAGCGGTTTCCATAGTTACTAAAATACTATCCGTTATTAAATCGCTTGTTCCCGCCGGCATTTCAAAAGTAACAGGAACATTGTTAAACTCAAGATTTGGAAAGAAAGTTGTCTTAATTATACTCCCTTTAACTGCTCCAATCGTTACTATAAACACAGCAATCGGTATTGCTATGATGACCAGTGGATGTTTAATACTGAAATTGAGAATGGGTTTGTAAACTTTATCCCGGATTAAGAAAATAAACTTTTCAGTTTTTTGCAATATCCCATCCTTCTTGCCATCTTCTTTATGCAACGCTTTCGAATGTGCTATATGAGCAGGTAGAATGAACATTCCTTCTATTAAAGAAAAAATAAGAGTTGCTGCGACAACAAACGCAAGATCTCTGGCTCTATCTCCCAGGGCGCCCTGAAGGAAAAAGAAAATAAGAAAGATTACAATTGTTGTTGATACACCTGTAAAAACAGCGGGCAACACCTCAATTGTCCCATTGACCGCAGCCTTAATTGGTGATTCACCACGCTCATAATGAGTGTATATGTTTTCAGCGATCACTATCCCGTCATCGACTAAAATACCTATAACCAGTATCATAGCAAGAAGAGACATAACATTAAGAGTTAAACCGTACATTTGCCCCAGAAAAAACATACCCAGGAATGATACAGGGATGGAAATTGCAACCCAAAATGATAAACGCGGGTTAAGCGATAATCCTAAGAGGATCAAAATCAGTATTGCTCCAATCATTCCATTAAATTCAAGTATGGTCATTCTGTCACGAATAACAGTGGAACCATCGCGTATTACATCAAGCTTTACATCATCGTGTTTGTTATTAAACTCTGCTATGTACCCTTTAACCGTATTTGTGATATCAAACAGATCTTCATCGTTTGTTTTTTGAAGTTCGATAGATAATGATTGATTACCGTTATAAAAACTTCTGTTAGGATCTTCAGCCCATTTTTCTTTAACATCAGCTACATCTTTTAACCTGAGTACAGTGCCATCCGTAGTGGTTTTGATAACATGGTTTTTTAATTCTTCGGCGTAATATTTTTTACTATCAGCACGTATTAAATACTCTTCACGAAGACCTTTAATTTTACCACCTGTAATTTTAACGTTTGCACCTCTAATAGAATTGGCAACCTCATCGAAGCGTAAATTGTAAGCTCTTAGATCATTTTCCCGAAAGCTTACTTCAATTTCTTCTTCAGGGAATCCGGAGAGTTTTAATTTTGAAATTCCATCTTTTGCCAGCAGATCACGTTCTATACGCCTTCCGTAAGTTTTTAGCTCTCTCAGACTTAATGCCCCATTCACTGCTATGCTAATTACAAACTCGCGCGGTTCCTGCTTATAAATATTTAACTTATCCAATCCAACCGGGAACGAACTGATGCTGTTAACGGCACTTTGAACATCCTGCAAAACAACATTCGCATCAGCACCATGCTCAAGTTCAACGGATATTGATGCAAAATTTTCACTTGATGTTGAAGTTGTTCTATCAACACCGGTTATACCTTTTATTGCATCTTCAATTTTAAGTGTAATTCCTTCTTCAATTTCTTCTGGTGATGCACCCGGATAGGAAGCAGTAATTGTTAAAAATTTTGAGGGTTGATCGGGGAAAAACGTTACCTTTGTATTTATCAATGCAAAGAATCCAAAGACAACTATAAGTACTAAAAGCGAATTGCCAAAGATAGGATGCTTTACAAAATATTCAATCAGTCTTTTCATATTAAGATTTTTACTTTACCATCATCCTTTAAATTGCTGAATCATCCAGAACAACTAATGCACCATCTTCCAAACCTATTACCAGGTAATCAGTTGCTGTTTTTTCAATTATTGTTACATCAACCAGTTTGGTGCTTTCATCTGTTCTTACATTTACCTGGTTACCATTATGAATAGCTTGAAGAGGAAGTCGTGCAAGTTTTTTATCGGACTGAACTGTTATTGCAACATTAAAAAACATTCCGTCTAAAATTCCCTTTTCGCTTGATTGGACATAAACCTGTACAGACTGAGTTTGTTGATCAACTGCAGAATTTATTCTTACAATTTTTCCTTTATAGATTTTATTGTTATCAACGGTTGTTAGTTCAACTTCTTTCCCGATTGATATCTTCTGTAAGTCAGCAGCTTTAACGGGCATAGCCATTTCGAAAAGATATGTATTAATGAACTCACCTAATTTTTGCCCGTTTCTAACAAGCGTTCCAGGATTTATATTGGATTCAGTAACGATGCCATTGTATGGTGCTTTGATTGTATATTTATTAAAAGTTGCTTCCATACTTTTAATTTCGTGATATAAACTTAAAATATTATGAGAAGCTATATATTGTGTTTCCCTTTTGCTTAGGTCAGCGGGTAATGGTTCTAAAGGTTTTTGCATGTCAAAAATAGAAAGATAGTCATTCCATTTTTGGTAAGAATTTGGAAAATCTACTTTAGCATCGGCTATTAAAAAACTAAGCTGATTTAATAAATTACTTTTTTTAGCAAGTAGAGAATTCAGATAAACATCTGAATTTATACTTATCATCACATCGTTTTTAATAAATCTATGCCCCGCTTTAAAACTATTTGAACTTGATTCGAGTACACCGGTAACCTCTGCAAATATTTCCACTTTATTAAAAGCATACATTCTTCCGCTTGTATTAATTACAGAACTTTGGATCTCATTTATTACTTCTATAACCGATTCTTTTGGTACTAATTTTTCAACAGGTTTACGCAAATCATCTTTATTTTGAGAGCTGAGGATTGAAGCAAGAATCCATGCTCCGACTAACAATAAGATAATTATAATTACATATTTTAATTTTTTCATTTAGTTCCTCTTTTGGGATATACTTTATTTCCAAAGTTAGTAAATCCATCAGTTGATCTGAATTTAATAGCTAAACTTGCTGCTTTAATTATCTTATTTTCCATATTTTATTTGATAAATTCCTCCTCCACAATCTTCATCTCCACTTCCGTTAATCCTTAAAGGTTGGTATGCAAGTAAATATATTTCTTTATAAATTGAAATTGAATGCAACACTAAAATGCTTTTTCAAAAATAGATAAAAATATCCGTATTGGTGTAATAGTTAAGAGATGATTCAATAAATAAAAAAGCCGCTACTAAGAGCGGCTTCGGAATATTAATTTCAATTATTATTATTGCTGAATTCTCATCATCACGCTGTTACCATTTCTCATAGCAGTGTGAATCATTCCATTTTCGTGTTCAACTTCACCAAAATCCATTTGAGAAACTTCTGCTCTTAAACCATCAGCCGGAATTCCATTAAGAAGTTCCTCAATCTGTTCAGAAGTAAATGTATAAGTGCCTGTGTTCTCATCAAGTATAACAAATATTACTCGATGCATTGGCGGCATTGGATCGTGTCCGGGACCACCGTGCATACCGCCTGGTCCACCATCGTGTCCTCTTCTGGGTCTTAATGCCGGCATCAATCTTACTCCAACTTTTCCAGCATTTCCGCCTTCCCAGTTTATTGTTAGGTCTTCAGCAGGATTTATAAATTCACCAAACGTCGGACTTGTTATATCCATTAATGCATCAGGTGATGTTAAAGTAATTGTAATTGGAGCAAAATTTTCTGAGCCGGATACTTCAAATTGATATTCTGTGTTGGGCATGAATTCAAGCATGTTTTCTGAATTGCCGAATGGTCTTTCAAACAAACTATAAGCTATTCCCCGTCTCGGATGAATATGTTTATACATTTCAACCTGGTTACCTGGATAATTAATAATTACGTCTCCCATATCTAAACCAAATTTTCTAAAGTGAGGAAGATCAATCGGTCTATCACCAAACGCAACAGCAAAGGCCATTCCTTTTATTCTGGAACTGTCCATAAATGGTCTAAAGATTTCATTCCATCCTATTGAAAAAACACCGGCGGCACTATCAAGCGGCATTCCACCATCTTTCATCAAAGCAAGATCGTTGTCTACTGTTTGATAAGCAAGTTGATCACTATTTAATTCGTTTTTACCTGGTGAGTTAACTTCTGATTGGCATCCTATTAAGAAAAGGAAGAAAGCAAATACTGTAAAAATAATTTCGATTTTGTTTCTCACTATTACCTCTGTTTTTTGATTAATTAAAATTATAACTATCCATTGGACATATCAAGGTGTAATTTGGTTTAAATTGATAATTGAGTATTTCACTTCTAAATCAGTAAATTATTGCAATATTCATTAAGTTTAGCTTAATATTTTTATTCAACTATGAACAGAAAATCAAAAATAATATTTAAAGAATGGCTGTTTGTTATTGCAGCCTGGATTGGGATTTTATATCTTTTTATTTTCATCTCTTACTGGGGTTTACGTCATCTGCTAAAAGAAAGTGCACTAACTGATTATTTAGATTCAGGATATATACATTTAGAAATATTATTGACGGCGATTATTTTTGGTGCTCTCTTTGCAATTATAAATACACTTACCGATACATCACGAATGAGGAGAAGATCATTTGGCGCAATTATAGTAATTAGAAGTACTCTTTATTTAGCCGCCTTCCTATTCGCCGGATTTGTTATTTATTTTGTCTACAATTTCTTTAATATTATAAGCGAAAAGCAGTGGCAGGAAACGTTTAATTATTTTACCCCGATTTACTTATTATCTATTGTTACATATTTTGTTATTGCGATATTGTTTATCAACTTTATTCTTCAAGTGAATAGAAAATTTGGACCGGGCAACTTGTTAAAATTAATTACCGGCAAGTATTGTACACCTAAAATTGAAAACAAGATTTTTATGTTTATGGATTTGCGTGGATCAACAGCCATTGCCGAAAAATTGGGACATAATAAATACAGTAAACTGATGCAAACCTGTTTTCATGATTTAACAAGTATTGTTATCAATTACAAAGCATCTATTTACCAATATGTTGGTGATGAAGTTGTTTTATGCTGGGATATGAAGGAAGGTTTAAAAGATTTGAATTGTATTAAAGCTTACTTTGCTTTTTATAAGAAATTACAATCACGCGAAGATTATTATATAAATAATTTTGATGTAAATCCCTTCTTCAAATGCGGAGTTGACTGCGGCGAAGTAACAGTTGCAGAAATTGGTGATATAAAACGTGAAATTGCTTATCACGGTGATGTGCTTAACACTGCTGCAAGAATTGAAAAACAATGCACTCCTTTAAATAAAAAAATGATAATCTCAGAATATTTAGATAAAGAGCTTCCTCCGAATTTAAATGGATTTGAAAAGGAGCTGATTGGCAATATCGAACTTAAAGGAAGGAAAGAAAAGATTAATCTCTTCAGTATCGAATATTTTTCATAAGTACCCTTCAGCAATTTATGGCAAGAATTAAAATAGAATTACCTGAAAAATTTCTCTTCCGAACTGAAATTCCGGTTAGGATAACCGATATAAACTACGGAGGTCATCTCGGTAATGATTCTCTGCTTTCAATCATTCACGAAGCAAGATTACGATTTCTAAATCATCTTGGCTACTCTGAATCAAATGTTGAAGAAGTTGGAATAATTATGATTGATTCGGCTATTCAATATAAATCGGAGGGATTTTATGGTGATGAACTTATTAGTTGAAATTGCAGTAAATGATTTTTCGGGAATTGGCTGCGATTTTATTTACAGATTGACAAATAAAAAGTCAAATAAAGAAATTGCTATTGCTAAAACAGGAATTGTTTTCTTTAATTATGAAAAAAGAAAAACAGCACCTGTACCATCTGAATTCAAAAAGAAGATTGAGGAATTATACTGATGGGATTTTACTCAGATGTGATTATTCCGATCTTCTACGACTCTTCAATGGATTCCACTAAAATTAATGAGGGAAGAAAAAGTATTCTCAGTAAAATAACAGAAGAAGAAATTCTTGAAATCGGATTTGGGACTGGAATCAACTTAAATTTTATCCTGAGAATTGTTAAAAAAATAATTGGTGTCGATGTTAATGAGGGAATGTTAAAACAGTTTAGGGAATAAAATATTAGAAAGTAGAATAGAAGTTGAATTGCATACGACAGGAAGCGAAACTCTCCCCTTCCCTGATAATAGATTTGATACTGTTGTAAGCACATACACATCTATGCAGCATTAAAAATATTACTTCAGCACTTAATGAAATTTATCGTGTATTAAAACCTGGTGGCAAGTATTATTTTCTTGAACATGGTTTGGCAGATAATCCAAAAACACAAAAGTGGCAGAACAGATTAAATCCAATTCAGAATATTTGGGCGGGCGGATGCAATCTTAACAGAGATATTAAATCCCTTATTAGCAAATGCAGGATTTAATATTCTCGAATTAAAAAATTATTATATGAAACGAGATCCAAAAATTGTGGGATATATGTATGAAGGGATTGCAGTTAAATGATTGAAAATATCATCTTCACAGGCAATGTTGTTGCACCCGTATTCCTGCTTGTTGCACTCGGATACTTTGTTAAAAAGAATTAATGTAATAAATGAAAATTTTGTTGATGTAACTTCAAAGTTTGTTTTTAATGTTTCACTGCCTGCTCTTGGTTTTTATCAACATTGCAGAAATTGATCTGAGTACAGCAATAGATTTAAATCAGATAATTTACATTTATGCTGCAACACTCATAAGCTTCTTTTTTATTTGGGTTATTTCTATTCCATTTATTAAGGAAGCAAAAAACTTGAGTGTGTTTGTGCAAGGGGCATTCAGAAGCAACTTTGCTATTGTAGGTTTTGCAATAATCTCAAAACTATTTGGCAGCTTTGCATTAGGTAAAGCAGCAATTATCCTGGCGTTTATTCTACCGCTTTACAATATTCTTGCTGTGATTATTTTAACAGTACCGTTTAGAAAGGAAAGAAAATTAAACCTAAAAAGTACTTTAGCTGAAATTATTCTAAATCCGTTAATTGTTGCAGTAATAGTTGGTTTACCATTTTCCTATTTCAACATAAAAATTCCGTCGGTAATTAATTTAACAGCAGGATTTCTTGCCGAACTTGCTCTGCCTCTAGCATTAGTCGGTATCGGAGGTTCACTTAATCTTCAAAACATAAAGAAAGCCTCGGGACTTGCCTTCAGTTCTTCGGCAATAAAGGTCATCTTCATTCCATTACTCTTAACTTTAGGTAGTTATTATTTTGGTTACAGAGGATTAGATCTTGGAATTATGTTTGTTCTATTTGCGTGTCCAACTGCAATAGTAAGTTTTATTATGGCGGAAGCAATGGGTGCAAACAGTAAGCTTGCAGGTAATATTGTTTTGATCAGCACTGTCGCATCTGTATTTACAATTGCTGCTGGGATTGTGATTCTTAAAGAGTTATCATTAATTTGAATAAAAAATTAAAAAGTTAAATAATGAAAGTTTTATTAGACTTATGTGTTGTACCAATTGGAGTTGGAGTCTCGGTTTCTGAATACATTGCAGCATGTCAACGTGTTTTGAAAGAAGCTGGTTTAAAACACGAAATGCATATGTACGGAACTAACATCGAAGGTGATTGGGATGAAGTGATGGAAGCAGTAAAAAAATGTCACGAGGTTGTTCACGAGCTGGGAGCTCCAAGAATTTCTACTACAATTAGATTAGGAACTCGCACAGATAAAAATCAAACAATGGATGATAAAATTAAAAGTGTTCAGTCAAAAATTTCTAAAGATAACGTTGCTTAGTAATAAAACATGCTTAATCTTTTAATAATCGGATTTATCGCTTCGGCTCTTGCTCCTTTTATTTATAAAAGAACAAAAGATTATTTCGGTTGGATTGCTGCATCTTTTCCGCTTTACATGTTCATCAGTTTCTTTCTGAAATACAATGAAATTGTATCAGGAAATGTTATTAAAGAAGCAACTACCTGGATTCCTTCACTTGGAATTAATTTTACTTTCCTGCTTGATGGATTAAGTCTTACCTTCGTTTTGATAATCACTCTCATCGGAACAGCAGTGTTTCTATATGCAGGCAGCTATATGAAAGACTACGAACAGACGGGAAGATTTTATTTATACATCGGTGTGTTTATGACATCGATGATCGGGCTTGTACTTTCTGATAATATGATTACTCTTTTTGTGTTCTGGGAATTGACAAGCATTAGCTCATATTTATTGATCGGTTTCAATCATCATAAAGAATCATCAAGAAAATCTGCATTACAGGCTTTACTGGTAACCGGCGGCGGTGGACTTGCTTTAATGGCAGGATTAATTCTTCTCCAACAAATCTCTGGTAAGCTTTGAGATTTCTTCTTTATATGATATCCATGATAAGATTGTTGGTTCAAATCTGTATCCTGCAGTTGTAATTTTAGTCCTGCTTGGTGCGTTCACTAAATCTGCACAGTTTCCATTTCACTTTTGGTTACCAAATGCAATGGAAGCTCCAACTCCAGTAAGTGCTTATCTGCACTCAGCTACCATGGTGAAAGCAGGAATTTATTTAATAGCAAGACTCAACCACGCAATTGGTGGAACCGTTTTATGGCAGGATACAATTCTAGTTGTAGGAACAATTACAATGTTTATCGCTGCATTGCTTGCATTCAAACAAACTGATCTGAAAAAACTACTTGCTTACTCAACTCTAAGTGTGCTTGGCACTTTAACAATGCTTTTGGGAATCGGATCCAACCTTGCGATAAAAGCATTCTTCATTTTTCTTGTGGCTCATTCACTCTATAAAGGAACTTTATTTCTGGTTGCCGGAACTATAGATCACGAAACAGGTACACGTGATGTTTCAATACTTAGCGGATTAAAAAAATATCTGCCTGTTACAATGACAGCTGCGCTGCTTGCATCATTTTCTATGATGGGAATTATTCCATTTGTTGGGTTTATTGGTAAAGAAACTGTTTACTCTTCGATACTGGAAGTTGAAAATTTCAGATTCTTTCTTGCTTGCACTTGCAGTTATTTCAAATGCTTTTGTTGTAATGGTTACAATTCTTGTTGGAATAAAACCATTCTTCGGGAATCGTTCTTCCAACTCCTAAATCACCACATGAAGCGCCAATAAAAATGCTTATTGGACCTCTTGTTCTCTCTGTGTTCGGATTATTATCAGGACTGTTCCCTAATGTCTTCATTCAAAAATTACTTGACCAATCAACCATCAGCATATTAGCTGAGGAGTTGGGAATAACAGTTAAACTTTGGCATGGATTCAATTTTGTTCTGCTATTAAGCTTTGTAACTCTTGCATTAGGAATAAGCATCTATTATTTCAGGAAACAAATTATTCATAGCGCTTGATAACATATCTCTTACGAAATTTATTAAACCCTCATACTGGTATGAAAGAATCTTAAATGGAACACTATCATTTGCAAAGCTGCAAACAAAAGTTCTTCAAAACGGATATTTAAGATACTATATCATATTTATCATTCTCACAACATTGGGCTTAGCTGGATATACTTTGTTCCGGATTCCAGGAATTGATTCATTAGAAATTAATCTTGACTTAACAATTTATGAATTGATTATTGCACTGATGATAATTGCTTCAACTATTCTTGTAATCACTTCAGATTCCAGATTAAAAGCTATTGTTGCACTTGGAGTTGTGGGTTTTGCAATGGGAATTATTTTTATTCTTTACAGCGCACCAGATTTAGCATTAACAACAATTGCAATTGAAACATTAACTGTAATTCTTTTTGTTCTTGTTCTTTACAAACTTCCGAAGTATTTGAAATTCTCAAAACCAGGAAGCAAAATAAGAGATGCAATTATTGCAGGCAGTGTGGGAATTTTTATGACATTTACTGTTTTACTTGTCACAGCTAGTGAAATGCAATCAGAATTAAAAAAATATTTTGCTGAGGCAAGTCTTCCGGAAGGTAAAGGAAGAAACATTGTAAATGTTATTCTTGTTGATTTCCGTGCAATCGATACACTTGGAGAAATTACTGTACTTGCAGTTGCTGCTATTGGTGTTTATGCTCTGCTTAAGTTAAGGCTGAAGGAGGGTGATAAATAATGTTTTCAATTATTCTTTCAACCGCTTCAAGATATCTGCTTCCCTTAATGCTGATATTTTCATTCTTTCCTTTTACTACGCGGACATAATGAACCCGGTGGTGGATTTGTTGGAGGACTTGTAGCAGCGGCTGCTTATGCACTTTACTTAATAGCAAATGGTGTTGAAGAAGCAAAGAAATTACTTAAAGCTGAACCCATTAAATTAATTGCGATAGGATTACTTCTTGCAATTATCAGTGCATTCATATCTGTCATTAATGGTCAGGATTTTATGACTGGCTGTATGGGCTAAAAATGAATTTCCTGTTATCGGTAAAGTCGGCACTCCACTCTTATTTGATCTTGGAGTTTACTTTCTTGTACTGGGTATAGTTACTAAAATTATTTTCTCACTTGCAGAGGAGGATAAATAATGACATTCCTTCTCGCAATATTAGTTGGTGTTCTTTACTCAGCAGGAATTTATATGATCCTGCGTAGAAGTCTTGTTAAAGTAATTATTGGACTAATCTTTTTAGGATACGCAGCAAATCTTTTAATATTTACAATTGGAAGAATTACAAAAGGTATTCCCGCTTTCGTTCCGGCTGACGGGACCAATTTAGTTGAACCTTTTGCTGATCCTTTACCTCAGGCATTGATACTTACGGCTATCGTTATTGGTTTTGGTGTGCAGGCATTTGCAATAGTTCTTTTCAAACGTGCTTATCAAACTGTTGGAACCGATGATCTTGATGAAATGAAATCGACTGATGAATTGAAAGAGGATAAGTGATGAAACTGATTATTGTATTGCCGATAATAATTCCTCTTTTATTTGCCGTAAGTATGCTTATTCTTCTGGAAGAATGTAACAGTTCATAAAATTTTGAATGTTATTGCTTCAATATTCTCTTTGGTTGTTGCAAGTCTACTTCTTTCGGACGTAAACAGTTCAGGGATTTTATCTCTGCAGATTGGAAGCTGGCAGGCACCCTTTGGTATTTCACTTGTTGCGGATCTTCTTGCATCAATCATGGTTTTGATTACTGCAGTTATAGGATTTGCAGCTTCAATTTATTCACTTGGTTCAATGGATGAACAGCGGGAAAAGTTTTTTTATTATCCACTGCTTCAGTTTCTTTTGATGGGAATTAATGGTGCTTTTTTAACAGGAGATATTTTTAATCTCTACGTTTGGTTTGAAGTAATGCTGATTTCATCTTTCGTACTTTTAGCTTTAGGAGGAAAACGTGAACAGCTTGAGGGAGCGATCAAATATGTTACTTTGAATCTTCTCTCATCGGCAATTTTTCTTGCTGCAGTTGGAATACTTTACGGAATTGCCGGAACTCTTAATATGGCAGATCTTGCCCGGAAGATTCCTTTAGTTGAGCAAAAAGAATTGGTAACCGTTGTATCTTTTCTTTTTATGGTTGCTTTTGGAATTAAAGCCGCAGTCTTCCCTCTTTTCTTCTGGCTACCGGCTTCTTATCACACTCCACCGATTGCTGTATCTGCTATCTTTGCAGGTTTGCTTACTAAAGTTGGTGTCTATGCCTTGATAAGAGTTTTCACATTAATATTTACGCAGGATACAAACTTTACTCATACTGTGCTTTTAGTTATTGCAGGATTCACAATGCTTACAGGAGTTCTCGGTGCAGCTTCACAAAATGATATGAGAAAAATTCTTTCATTCCATATCATTAGTCAGATTGGTTATATGATTATGGGACTTGCTTTGTTTACCCCGCTTGCAATTGCTGGAGCTATTTTTTATATCATTCACCACATTATTGTAAAAACAAATTTATTTCTCGTAAGCGGTGTTGTGGATAAAATGAAAGGAAGCTTTGAACTGAGAAAGATTGGTGGTCTTTATAAATATTATCCTTTGCTAGGTTTATTATTTTTGATTCCAGCACTTTCACTCGCTGGTATTCCACCCCTTTCTGGTTTCTGGGCAAAGTTTGTTGTGATAAAAGCAGGTTTAGAAATAAATCAAACTTTTATTGTAGTTGTTGCCTTGTTTGTTGGATTACTCACCCTATTTTCAATGACTAAAATATGGAATGAAGCCTTCTGGAAAGATGATCCACGTGGTGATGAAAACATCCTTGATGATTCATTTGCATCGGTTTCAATTTCAAAAAAAGTATTGATGTTTAGCCCGATTATAGTTTTAGCTTTGATTACAATCGCGATAGGATTTAATGCTGAACCATTCCTTAATATTGCAAATAATGCCGCTGCACAATTGCTGAATCCAAATGATTATATTTCAAAGGTATTGGGGTTATGATGAAGAACCAGTTTTTATTAAATATTCTTTTAGCAATTGCATGGATGTTATTAAGCGGAGAAGTTACTGCTGAAAACTTTATCGAAGGTCTGATAATCGGTTACTTAATTCTCTGGATTTCAAAATCTGCTTTAGGCGGAACAAAGTACTTTAGAAAAATTCCAAAAGCCATTAGCTTTTTTTTCTATTTTGCAAAGGAACTTATCCTTGCCAATCTCAAAGTTACATTCGATATCATAACTCCAAAAGATTATATGCAACCCGGAATTGTTGCAGTGCCGCTGGATGCCGAAACTGATATGGAAATTACTCTGCTTGCTAATTTGATTACACTAACTCCCGGTTCACTTAGTCTGGATGTTTCAAAAGATAAAAAAGTATTATACATACACGCACTTTATATAGATGATGCGCATAAGTTCAGACAAGAAATTAAGAATGGTATTGAAAGAAGATTGCTCGAGGTATTAAGATGAGTTTTCTTGAGATTGCTACAAGCATTTCAATCATTATGATTGGTATATCGCTGATACTTATTTTTATCAGACTTGCAATTGGTCCATCCATCGAAGACCGAATTGTAGCACTTGATCTATTAGCTGCAAATGCAATTGGATTCGTTGCAGTTTACGCAATTCAAAATAAGACTACAACTTTTCTTGACGTGGGAATAATTGTGGCTCTGCTGGCATTTCTTGGCACGGTTGCTTTTGCTTATTATCTGGAAAGGAGAACAAGAAAGTGATAGAAATTATTAGTGGTATAGTAATTCTTATTGGTGCGTTTTTCATTTTAATCTCTGCAATTGGAATAATCCGAATGCCGGATCTTTTTACTCGAATGTCTGCAACAACGAAAGCATCAACCCTTGGTGTAGGTTTAGTTCTTATTGGAACAGCTATATTCTGGCAGGATATAGGAATTTCTGCAAGAGCGATAATCATTATTACTTTTTTATTCTTAACTGCACCTGTTGCAGCACATATAATTGGAAGAGCCGCTTACTTTGATAAAGTTCCGCTGTGGAAAAACACCAAAGTTGATGAACTGAAAGGCAAGTATGATGAAAAAACTCATGAACTTAAAATAATCCTTCTTTTTTCATTTCTTTAGATTTAGACTTTCACTAAAATCCTTCTTCCCTATTTTTGAAATGAAATTTTGTAATTAATCTTTAACAAGTATTGGAGAATTAATGTATAAAGTAGTTTTACTCAGACACGGCGAAAGTACATGGAATAAAGAAAACCGTTTTACTGGCTGGACTGATGTTGATCTTTCAGAAAAAGGTGTTGGGGAAGCACATAAAGCAGGACAAACATTAAAAAAAGAAGGATACACTTTTGATATTGCTTTTACTTCCGTTTTAAAAGAGCTATTAAGACTTTATGGATTACTCTTGATGGAATGGATTTGATGTGGATACCTGTTATCAGAAACTGGCGATTAAATGAAAGACATTACGGTGCTTTGCAGGGATTGAACAAAGCAGAAACTGCTCAAAAATATGGTGAGGAACAGGTTCATATCTGGAGAAGAAGTTATGATACTCAACCACCCGCTTTAGAAAAAACAGATGAAAGATATCCCGGCAAAGATCCACGCTATTCTGATTTAAATGAAAAGGAACTTCCACTAACAGAATGTTTAAAAGATACTGTGGCGCGTTTTGTTCCCTACTGGGAAAACACGATCGCACCTTCAATTAAAGAAGGAAAGAAAGTTATAATTGCAGCACACGGAAACAGTTTACGTGCACTGGTAAAATATCTCGATAATATTCCTGAAGATGAAATTGTCGGTTTAAATATTCCAACTGGCATTCCATTAGTTTATGAACTTGATGAAAATCTTAAATCTGTAAAAAGCTATTACCTTGGCGATCCAGAAGAAATTAAAAAAGCTGCAGCAGCAGTTGCTGCACAGGGAAAAGCAAAGTAATTCTATATAAAGCATTATGCAATTTTTTCCAGCACAATTTACACATTTCGTACGAAGCCGTTCTTCGGTAAGAAATTTTAAAATCTTAGTCAGGTTTTTAATTATCCTGATTATTTTGATTACCATCTACAGCATCCTTTTCCACTACATAATGGCTTCGGAAGGACAAGACTTTAGCTGGGTAACAGGATTCTACTGGACTTTAACAGTAATGTCTACATTAGGATTTGGTGATATTACCTTTCACACTGATTTAGGAAGAATCTTTTCAATAGCTGTTTTATTATCAGGTGTTTTCTTCCTGCTGATATTATTGCCCTTTACATTTATTCAATTCTTTTATGCACCCTGGATGGAAGCACAGACTGCAGCACGTGCACCCAGAAAGTTGCCTGAAGAAACTACAGGGCACGTAATAATGACGAAGTATGGACCTGTTACGAGTTATTTAATTAAAAAACTAAAACAGTATCAACATTCTTACGTAGTGCTTTGCCCGGAATTAGAGGAAGCGCTCAAATTAGCAGATTTGGATATTAATGTTGTTGTAGGAGAACTTGACGACCCTGAAACTTACCGCAAGATTAGAATAGAATCTGCAGCAATGGTTGTTACCACAAGGAGCGATATGGTAAACACTAACGTGGTTTCCACAATTAGAGCAATTTCAGAGACGATACCTATAATTTCTACGGTTGCAGAACCAGCATCGATTGATATTTTAGAACTAGCCGGAAGTACTCATGTTCTTCGCCTTGATGAAATGATGGGTAAATTTCTTGCCCGAAGGACAACGGGTGGTGATGCTATGACACACAAAATCGGGCAATTTGATTCATTATTAATTGCAGAGGCGAATGTTGCCGGAACTCCATTAATCGGGAAAACATTAAAAGAAAGTAAACTTCGGGAAATGACAGGTGTAACGATTTCTGGAGCATGGGATCGTGGTCAATTCACAACTGCACGACCTGAAATGGAGATTACACCAAATACGGTTTTAGTGCTCGCTGGTTCTGCGGATGAGTTGAAAAAATACGATGAACTATTCTGTATCTATCACACAAATAGGGAACCGGTTGTTGTAATTGGCTGGGGAAAAGTTGGAAGGGCGACAACTCAAGCTTTAGAAAAACGTGGAATAGAATACCGTGTTGTAGAAAAAGATCCTGCACTGATTCCCGATGATGATAGATTCATCCATGGCAGTGCTGCAGATCTTGAGATTTTGGAAAAAGCCGGTATTATGAAAGCCCCTACAACTATTATAACCACACACGATGATGACACAAATATATATTTAGTAATTTATTGCCGCCGTCTTAGACCAGATATCCAGATTATCAGCAGGGCAACACTTGAAAGAAATGTAACAACAATGCATAGAGGCGGTGCAGATTTTGTTTTGTCATACGAATCTCTCGGTGCTAATACTATGTTTAACCTATTAGACCGAAGTGATATTTTAATGGTAACAGAAGGATTAGACGTTTTAAAAGTAAAGCTTCCCTCATCACTTGAGGGTAAGTCATTAGCCGAATCGGGAATACGAGCAAAAACCGGTTGCAGTGTTGTTGCATTAGTTTATGATGGAGAAACGCAATTCGATTTTGATCCAAACGAACCACTTTCCGAAGGAACTGAAATTATTCTTATTGGAACTCTGGCTGATGAAAATCGTTTTTTGGAAATTTTTGGGGACAGTTCAAGCTAAATTTATTAATTTACATTCCAATACGAAGTTAATTATTAAAAAGCCGCTGCAACAGTTGCAGCGCAGTGAAAAACAAAGTAAGAATTTTATAACGGAAAAATATTTTGAGTGACAGAAGTACGCGTGTTTGCCCGGTTGAAGAAGCGGACAGGCTTGATACCAGGTTTCGAAGATGGATGCAAAACCCAAAGAGAATATTAAGCCCATATATTAAAGAAGGGATGACAGTTCTGGATTTTGGCTGCGGTCCTGGATTTTTTTCTGTTGATATGGCTCAAATGGTTGGCGAATCCGGTAGAGTTATTGCTGCAGATTTGCAGGAAGGGATGCTTCAAAAACTTAGAGATAAGATTAAAGGAACAGAACTTGAAAACCGTATAACACTGCATAAGTGCGAAGAGGATAAAATTGGCATAACAGATAAAGTTGATTTTGTTCTTGCATTCTACATCGTTCACGAAGTTGTTAATAAAGAAGGATTGTTTACCGAGATAGAAACAATATTAAAGCCCAACGGACAAGTTTTAATTGTAGAACCACCATTCCACGTTTCAAAAAAAGCGTTTGAAGAAACTATTGGAAAGGCAAAAGCTGCTGGATTTACAGAAGTTAAAAGACCAAAAGTGCTGTTTAATAAAGCAGTGGTTTTGAAGAAGTAGCAAGTAGATTTGTTTTTACAATAAAGATAATACTATGAAAATCAATTTCGTCTTTATATTTATTTTTTTTCTTCTCAGCATAATACCTCAATATTTCCAGAGTATACTTGAAGATGACGATCCATTTTATTCCAATGAAAAATATTTAGATCTCAGAGAAAGCCTCAAAGTAAAGTATTAATTAGCCAGATACTTTAAAGTTAGCATCGTAGATACAACTGATATAACGCAGCGAATTATAAAGCGAACTATAATAGAAATGGAAAAATATTAAATTTTTTTTCCTGTGAAACCTTTCCTAGAAATTGCGATAGTAGCTATAGTGAATATTTATTTTTCAAGAGATTCACATGTAACTATCAGGAAAATCATTTTATAATGCGAGATCTCGAAACTGAATATATAGATAAATGATTCGACTGAAAACTTATACATTATATGTATATGATAATGAAAGAAAATGGATGGAACATCTAATCCTTCTATGACTGCACTTGGAAAAAACATTAAAACAATATGGAGAGATGATATACGGAAAATAAATAGAAATTATTTTTAAATACAAATACGATTTTTCTTTCCAAGAACCTAAAGTAATTATGGAAAAATGGGCACACTTAAATATTAAAAAAGAATACGAATTATGATTATGCATGGAAGAGAAATCGCATGCATTGAGGTCAGGGACGATATAGATACTTCGAAAGAGTTTCACTTTTATGATGGCGTTAATTATAATGATTCAGTAGTCTATTATAGTAGTAATGGAAAAGATGATAAATATGTCTCTAATTATCTTTCGGAATCACAAAAGGCAAGAATTATATTAAATACGAATGATAATGATTCAATTCATTATGGTCCATTTCTACGTTTTTTGACGATAGTAACAACATAATACTTGCATTCGATAAAACACATGAGCAGGTATATTCAATCAACTACATAATATATATAATGATTTAAATCAACGTGTAGAAACTCATTCCTTCAATAACGGAGTTTTACTGGTCTACTAAATTTTATTACTACCATAGAGATATGTCTTCTGAAAGAATATGTCACTAACAAGGGACAAATAAAACAATTTTTAGAGAGCAATAAAGTTATAGAAGTATAAATATTACATAGAAACTGTATCAATCATAATTATTATTTTAAATCTACAGAATAATAGTTTTATCCAGGATATCAAGAGAAGTTCAATCTATTCCTGTTAAGAATTAGTTGGGAACTCAATCACCTCCAGAAAAGGATTATTTAATTCTATGGAAAAAGTAGTCGTGTTTGTGGATGTTCAAAATATTTACTACACTACAAAAGAGTTCCACAATTGTCATTTTAACTATAACGCATTTTGGGCTAAAGCGACTTCAAATAGAGAAGTTGTGAAAGCGATTGCTTATGCAATTGATAGGGGCGATGAAAAGCAGAAACAATTTCAAAACATTCTCAGGGGAATTGGATTTGAAGTAAAACTAAAACCTTTTATTGAAAGAAGTGATGGTTCCGCGAAAGGTGATTGGGATGTTGGTATTACACTCGACGTTATGGAATATGCAAAGAAATCAGATGTAGTTGTGTTGGCATCCGGAGATGGTGATTTTGACTTATTGGTAAATAAAATAAGAAAAGACTTTGGTGTTTCGGTTGAAGTATATGGCGTGGCTCAACTTACAGCTGCATCTTTGATTAATTCAGCATCAAAGTTTGTATCAATTGAAGATGATTTACTATTAAAAATTACAGGCCAAGGGTAATAGAAATGCCTGACAATGTATTCAAAATTGAAATTAACCTAGGATTTTTAATCAGTATAAAACCCATACCAAAATCGAGTTCGCTTTTCATCATCTAAAAACAACCACTCGTTTTTCCAGAAGTCCTTTCAATTAATTAAATGCACTCTCTACTAATTTATTTATGTATTTTTCTTCAAATTACAATCATTAATTAGCTGGTGGAGAGAGTAATGAAAAAATTATTTTTAATCTTTTTTGTTATTGCAGGCATTTTTATTCAAGGGCAAGCACAAGAAATTACACAGGTAGATGAAGAAATTAACAATTACATATTTTCCGGTGAATGGCAGCAAGCTAAATCATTAGTTGAGCAGCAGATTCGAAAAAAACCAGATCATCCAAAATACTATTTTATGAAAGCACATATGTTTTACCTCTCCCGCTATTTTGCTAATACAGGTATGAGCAGGGATTCTACTATAAACGTAGTTCATTATTACTCAAGGATGACAATTACAAAGGCAGAGCAATTGGAGCAAACAACAGAAATTAAGTTTTATATCGGTTGCGCTTACGGTTACCTTGCACGCACACATGGTATGAGACAGGAATGGTGGTCTGCTTACTGGGCTGCAAGCGATTGCGAAAATTATCTTGAGGAAGTAATTGAAGAAGATCCCAATTTTTACGATGCTTACTTTGATCTGGGTGTTATTAATTACTATCCCGCAGTTGCAGTAACCGGGTTTACCAGTACTCTTGCATGGATAGGTGGAATGTCCGGTGACCGTGAACTTGGATTAAAATATTTACACAATGTTGCAGACAACGGTAGGTTATTTAAAGCGGAAGCACTTGTTGCTTTAGGAATAATTTATAATGGTTTTGAAAATGATCTTCCGGCTTCGCGAGAATATTACAGCAAGCTTTTAGAAATTCATCCGGAAAATAATTTAGCTGTAGTTCAAATACAGAGAATAAATTTTACTCTTTTAATTGATGAAAAAGGTGTTGAATATTTCACAGAGAACTTCGAAACCTTAAAAGATGAATACAATATTGATGATCCTACAGATTTAAACATATTAGGTTACTACTTAATGAATTCAGGAACGACTTGATGAAGCACTGGCAATATTTAAATTTAATCTTGAATTGTATCCCAACGTTGCAAATTGTTATGATAGTCTGGCTGAATGTTTTATGAACCGGCATGAAAATGATGAAGCAATTAAATACTATAAACTTGGTTACGAAAAAATTCCAAGCGATACAACTGCAACTGAGGATTTCAAAGAATTTTTAAAAACAAATATTGAGGAGAGACTGGAGGAATTAGGAACAAGTATTAATTCTTGAGAAGATAAAGTTGTTTCCAAGTTAAATAGTTTAGATATGTGCCTAAAAAGAAGATAATGTTTTAGCGAAAACGCCGGATTTTAGTTTTAGGTACACAGAAAATTAATTGTTTTGAAACAGTCAATTGTTATGCATTTCTTCCTCATCGCATAAAAATAGCCTTGACTTTATGATTTTCATTAACCATCTTTTTGCCAGCTTTTAAACAATTAATGCATTCTGGAGTATCTTTATGCTGAAAAAAATAGCCTTCATCACACTATCCTTTCTGGTTATTATCCCATCAGTAAATGCACAAACAGTTTGGGGTAAGTATGCTGGTGAGTTTATGGCACTTGGAGTAGGCGGCAGACCTTTAGGAATGGGTGGAGCTTTTACCGGGATAGCAAATGATGTAACTGCCGGTTATTGGAATCCAGCAGGATTAGCAAATATTAATTATCCTGAAGTTGCTTTGATGCATTCTGAACAATTCGGAAACCTGGTTAATTATGATTATGGTGCTGTAGCTATTCCTTATCAGAATGATATGAGCTTTGGTTTAAGTATAATGAGGCTTGCAGTTGATGGAATCCCGGATACCAGGGATGCTTTAATTGATGGACAAACCGGCGAACCTATTCAAGATATTAATAACACATATGCAAGATTAGATTATTCCAGAATAACTGAATTCAGTAACCAGGATTGGGCAATTTATCTCACCTTCGCAAAAAGACAATCAAAAGATTTTTATTGGGGCGCAAATATTAAAGTTATTTTAAGAGATATTGCAGAGTATAACGCAACAGGAATTGGATTTGATTTCGGTGCATTCTGGCTGCCAATTGAAAATTTGACTGTAGGTGCTAATCTTCAGGATGCAACGACTACATTTGTTGCCTGGAGTACCGGAACAAACGAGCTGATTTCACCAACACTAAAATTAGGAACTGCATATAGGTTCACCGGAATTCTTGGTGGTTATATAATGCCAGCTCTTGATGTTGATACAAGATTTGAGAACAGAAGATATGCTTCGGAATTTAACATTGGACCGGTTAGCTTCGATGTTCATGCCGGACTTGAATGGAATATACAGGACATTGTTTATATTCGTGGTGGGTACAGCGATACTAAGCAATATACAATTGGCGCTGGTGTAAAACTTCCAAAGTTAAACATTGATTACTCATTTGCTCGTTTCAGTGCTTCAGAACTTGATCGTCTGCCGGATTCACACAGAATATCTCTCATCCTAACATTAGAAGAACCTCGATTTATGAGAGACGGAATTTAAGCTGTCAGCTTATTTTCTCAGAGACTTATAGTTATTGGGTTTCATTGGCAGTATTTCCCTTTAAATAATTTGGCGGATAAGGACCTTTCTCAGGAACTTTTCTTGTGTTATTAACTATGAAGAAAAACGTAAGAATAATTAACACTACGATTGTCCAAATTGTGCTTTTATGTTTATGATAAAATTCACCCTCTTTTACCTCTTGCTGTTTCGCCGCTGATTTACCAATCGGATAATTTGTTTTCGGTTGATTAGCCCTATTTTTTTTTGCCATAGTTTAATTTCAGATTTGTCAGAAAATTAGTATTTAATAACAGTAGCAATTTATAATTCTAATTTTAAAGTTAATAGGAAAAACAGTCCCTTCCACAAATAAAAATCTGTGTCAAAAGCAATGAATATTAACTTATCTTCTGAAATGCTATCAAGATTAAGCAACCTTTAGAAGCTTCAGAAAGTAATGGATGAAAAATTTATCATTCGGTAAATATTTACGTAATTTTTACAACAATTCACATCTACAGTCAATTTCAATTACACTATAAATGCTTTTGAAAATATAATTTTAATGCTTGATTAAGGTTAATTATTATTAGACTTCCAATTATACTTCTGTTTTTATAGAATATAGAGTAAAAATCAACATATCACTTGATCAGTCTGAAGTAAAATCTTCAACCTATAAATTAATAAATATTTTTTTCTAACATAAAATTTTAACAGACTTAATTAGATTCTGACATCAAAACAAACAATCCGTTGGTATGATAATTGATTTTGCTTTGATGCAATATTTATTAAGTGGTTGAGTCGAATAATATTCCGGTCGTTAATCTAGCTAAATCGTTACTACTACACTTATAAAATACCCAGGTGGTTGTAAATAAATAATTTTTAAAGAATCAATTGAGGACACAGATGCTAAACAGAAAAAAAATATTTAGAAAACACTGGTAACACTCTCGTTGATGCGCCTACCAGATCTGATGATGGTTTAGAAGAAGAACTTGATAGTTATACGAGATCTGCTGTAACCAGGATAAGATTTGATACAATATTAAAGCCTGCGATAATCTCTCTTATTGCACTTATATTTTCCTTCTTCATCGACGTAGCAAGTGTGCCAATTCTTGGGGAAGTAACATTTGATCTTGCCAGATCATTATTCCCTGGCTGGCAGCCTCCAGTTGATGCGTTTGAACCATATAGCTTTTGGTGGTTACCGGTTGCCGTTTATGCTTTATTCATTTTTATTTCTTTCATGGCATATAACAGATTAAAGTTAGAAATAATCAGAACACCTGCGTCAGAAACAATAGATAGAATTATTGAAGCATCTACTAGTGTAATTGATTCAATCTCAACTGCACTACCATTGATTGGTGCTGCAATACTTCTTGTAAGTATAAAACTTGGTGAAGAAATATTTTTAGGGCTATCTGTTCCATTTGAAATTAAAGCACTCATTATTCTGGCAATTGGAAAATTGTTCCAACCTGTTCTTGATCAACTTGGTGTTGATTTTCAGAATGTAGTAAACCATGTAAAAGATATCAGAGATAAATATTTTTCAAGAATTCAGATTGAAAGTTCGAAGAGCCTGATAAAACAATTTAACCAGTCAGGAGTTGGTGGAAGTGGGGAACAGTTTCTGTTCAGGATATGGAAAAGTATAAAGCAGTTGTTACTGAATCAGCAAGAATGAGTGAAATAATTCATAAAAACTTTGCTGCTGTTACAGTAATGATGGAAAAAGTAAATTCATTGCAACATATCAGTTCAGATAAAATCCAGCAATTAAGCGCACTTGCAAATTCAATAACGCAGGCATCTACATCTCTTACAGATGAAAAGACACTTGTTGGTTTAAAACACCTTGAAGCAATTGTAAAAAAGTAAAGGTATAAGATGACTAGAAGAGACCGCGACGCCAAATTTGTTATTTACCAGGTACTCTACATTTTCGTTATTACAGTACTTGCGCTCAAAGGGGCTGACCTCGATCTTAGAAGAGTAGCACTTGAGGATGAAACAGTACAGGTTAGTGTACGTGATTCATTGATGTCTGTACTCGACTCACTTTACTCTCTTGGAATCGATTTTTCAATTAAAATTGATCCGAATGTTGTAGTTGAAAATGAAGAAATGAGAAAGCAACTCGCAGAAATGAACAGAAAGCTTGATGCAGTAAAGGATTATGTTCCTCCACCAAAAGAAGAAAAACCAAAGGAAATACCAAAGGAGGAACAAACAAACTTCAGCTTCCAATTTCATTGAAGCAAACATTTATTCAAAATACATGGAACACTGCTCAAAATAGTGGAACTGTACCAACTACTCTTTATGACCCACGCGATCGCTCAAAACCGATTGTTGTAATTCCACCTGGCAAAGAAGTTAAATTTGATTTAACGGATCAAACTGAAGTTATAGTTGCATTTGGTAGTCAGGAAGAACGTGTTAAAGTCATACCAAATAAACCACCTGAAATAAAAATTGAACGGGTGACTACCAAGATGAATGCTCAGGATATATACGTTAAGGAATTACAAAGGATTACTGCTTTCACAGTAACAATCGTTGACAGCCGACCAGAACAACTTAAGGTTACTTATTCAGGGCCGATTTCTGTATCTGGACCTCAGAAGGATGCTAATGGAAATAGTGTTTACAACGTTTCTCTCAAGATTGCTACTAATGAAAATCGCTACGATGACTGGGTTGATAAAAATGAGACTTTAAGAGAAGCAGACGGCAGATATAAAGCCAACTTCTTTTTCATAGTCATTGATGAGAGAACTAAAGACAGAGTTCAGGTAGGTGACTCCTTCTTCTTCACAGATTTTGCTAAATAAAACTTAGGATAGAACACAATGAAAATTTGGTATCTTTTACTATTATTTACAACGATAATTATCTCGCCAGCATTCTATCCAATTTTCGCGCAGGAAGATGAAGAGCCGATTAATTATTTCCAGATGGAACCTCTCGAGGACAGTCTGTTTATTCACATTCAAGAAGCTTTATACATTGAACCGCCGGATCCGAAAGCTGAAATTATAGCAGATCTAAGGGATCCAAATAATCAAACAATTACTATCAAAGGTGCTTTATATCCGTTCCTTGCGCTTCCCCCGGAATTAAGAGCTAGAGTTATAACGTACCCATTCAAATTAAATCTTGAAGAACAGATAAATTACGGTAGCGTATTTACTAGAGTCATAGAGAAAATTAAAATTAGTAAAGCTCTTGACCCGCCAACAAAACAGCAAATTTCTTCCACAATGGCTTATATAAATCCATTTTTTGAATTGTTCGGTGGTGAACGACTTGGTATCCCAATAAAAAAGGACATAGGATTATCCTTTGGTATTTTAACTAAGTATGAAGGTCCACTCAACACAAACTTTTTTGAAGCAAATTTTCATATTCTTGGTGTTTCAGGTGGGGCCTATTCAAATATAGATGCATTAATAACATCTTTTAAGGAAAATAACTACAACAATCTGATATTCTCATCTGGGTATCAAATAAATTATGTACTTCCATTTGGTAATTTTTTCCAAATTGGTTATTTGAGTTCTACTGATGACTTTTCGGAGTCCCAAGAAGAGAAGTATTTAAGCCCGGAAGATGGAACTGTAGTATTGAATCCTGACTCAACAATTAAATACCAGGCTTGGCTTGTAGAGGGATCATTTTTTAACTGGGAGTTCCGGTATCCTGTGAAAGTACTTGGTTCAACCAAAGGCAGAGTTTATGCTGGTCAATATTTAGACGAATGGCATTTCGGTTTTGACTTTAGAGAAATGTCACTTGCCGGAAGTACATTCGATTTCCTTTTCGATGCAATGACAAGCAGCCCTCATAGAATTCCGCAATACGTAATGACATTAACAGTTCAAAAAATTGCTGAAAGTTGGGCATTTAGTGCATTTTCTATAGGACCATCATTAATTTTATCAAGGTTAAGCGATGGAAGCTTTGGTGTTTATAAGATTTTTGTGAATATGAGATTTAAGATTGGCTCATCTTTATAAGTAGAACTACTCCTTTCTGAAATCCCCGGTAATACCCACCGGGGTTTTTTCTTTTAAAAGAAAGTTACTCCTTCATCAACTTTCTTACTTATTTTAGATGTATGAAAAATGAAATTATACTTTGGTTAAGTAGCATCCTGCTAGTGTTTTTAATTGGTTACATCAAAAATGTTACTGACAAAGATTACCCCATCACAGGTACTTTTGGAATTGAAGGCAAGAAGGTATCATACAAACTTGACAAAGTTTCGTTCGATAAAACATCATATAAAAACATTATTATTAGTGATTTAAAAGGAGTATCGGGGACATTTATCCAGCTAGAAGATCATGAGCAAAAGGAAACTGTTTTCAGAGAAATTGATAGAGGACTTGAGTGTGAAATTCCTAAACTTAAACCGGGTAAAAAGACTTACTACAAAGTAGTCTTGAACTACGCTGACAAAACATTCGAAATTCCAAAAGAAGAATTTGTAGCACTAACATTTTGGGGAAATATCCCCTCCCCTATTAAAATACTGTATTTCATTCTGCTGTATGGTGGTCTGCTGATGTCGATTAGAAGTCTGCTTGAGTTGTTTAACAAAAATAAAAATCTGAAAAGATACGCTATAGTTGCTTGCACATTATTTATCACATTGTCAGCAATTATTAATCCTTTAAGAAACAGTTATAAACTTGGAGCCATAAATAATTATGTCCCACAAGTCACCGATCTTTTGCAACCAGCGCTACTATTAATTTTATTGATTTGGATCGTCGGGACTATACTTATATTTAATAAAAAATATATGAGGACTGTAACGATTTTTGTAGCTGCAGTTACAGTTGTCCTTTTCTTTTTTATTCGATGATAATGAAACTTAATTATTCAGGGTTGAGATAATCTCGGAGTGAATTTGTTTTGATGATGCAACTGCACTCTTTCCTTTTTGGGGATCATTGCCATGATAGTCAGTAATTATCCCACCCGCACCATTTATAATTGGGATTAACGGAAGTAAATCCCAGGGCGACATTATTGGATCAATCATTATATCAGCATATCCTGTTGCTAGTAAATAATAACCATAACAATCACCCCAATTTCTGTACAGTTCTACTCTCTTTAATAAGTGATTAAACTTATCAATGTTTTGATACTTTTCTATGTTGAGATGATCAGTGGTTAACAGGATTGCTTTACATAAGTCTTCGCAATTTCTAGTTGATGTTTTTTTATCATTTATTCTCGTTTCTGAATTGTCCCCAATTAAAAAATCATTTAATATTGGATGATGATAGACACCTAGAATCGGTTTTCCATTTTTTAATAAACCGATTAAAGTTCCAAAACTGTAAGCACCGCAAATAAAACTCTTCGTGCCATCAATCGGATCTAAAATCCAGGTATATTCTGCTCCATTGTTTGATTCACCAAACTCTTCTCCAATAATTCCATCATCCGGATAATGCTTTGTAATTAACTCCCTCATAACTTCTTCAGCTTTTTTATCCGCAATTGTAACAGGTGAATTATCAGCTTTCGATTCAACAGATACTCCGGATCTGAAATATCTTTTTATAACATCAGCACTAGCTTGAGCAAGCACTTTACAAAAATTCTTGTGTTCGTTTAGCTCATTCATTTTGCATAGAATTTGTTAAAGATGATAGGAAAATTAAGAAAAATTTCTTTGTGCAAAGGGACGACAATTCCTATATTTACAGCCCAAAATAAGGAAATTCGGAGAGTTG
>CAWDGX010000018.1:0-45043 GCA_963802005.1 uncultured Ignavibacteriaceae bacterium | reverse complement strand
ATTTTCCTATCGCTGTAAATTGTTGTTTTTTAGGGGGTTAAAAATCGTTGAAGTGGTTTTTGAAGTAGTAAATTAAAAATGTCCCACAAAAACCCTCACCAATATTCAATGATGGGGGCTTGATAGATAAATTCTTTTTCTCTTTACTTCAACAAAATCATTTTCCTCGTCTCAACAAAAGAACCTGCTTGCAGTTTGTAAAAGTAAATTCCACTTGGCAGTCCATTTCCACTAAACTCAACTTCGTATGTACCTGTAGGTTTTTCTTCATATACTAATGCTTCAATTTCATTCCCTAAAACATTATACACTATTAATGAAACAAAATTTGCTTCAGGAATCTGATATTTTATAATTGTTGAAGGGTTAAACGGATTAGGGTAATTCTGGCTTAAATTAAAATCAGCCGGTTGTTCTTCACTAATATTGTCTTCTATTGCTTGTATGATTTCTATTGTAAAGATGCTATCACTATCATCATAAAAATTATGATTTAAGGTCTCAATCCTTATAAGACATTCTTCTGAAGCAGAATTAGAATTCACTAACCAGCTATATGTTCCTGTGTTTGGTACTGCAAAAGCCATCGAATTCCAGTTTTGCCCGTTATCTGTACTTAATTTGATTCTGAGGTACGAGGAACCTAAGTTTTCGCTTATCCACGTTATGTTTTGTATTGAACCATTTAACCATACTTCTCCACCATTTGGTGAGATCACAGTAATTCCAACCGGCTCAATCGTAAAAGCCTCATTACTAATATCGTAAACAATGCTATCTGTAACATCACTAATTTTAATAAGACATTCCTCAGAGGCCGAATACATAGGTATATTTATTATCCAGAAAAATTCACCTGTGTTGGGGTAAGAGTCATCTACAGTTTCCCATGTTGCACCGTTATCAACACTCAATTCTATTTTAACGTTCTCAATTAAGTTCGCGTTCCACTTGATAGTATGTAATTCACCGTTAAGCCAAGCCTCTCCCCCATTCGGAGATGTTATTGCTATAGTTTTAATGATTAGTGAGTTCCAATTGTTACCTGCGTTAGAAGTTTTTAGTAGTGTATCTATTATTCCAACAACATACCCGTCATTATTATTTGGAAAGTGAACAGAACGAAGCGGCCCACTTGTTCCACTTTGCTGAGTATCCCAACTAATTCCGCTATTTGTAGTTTTGAGAATCGTACCATTATCACCGACCAAAAATCCGGTTGAAGTATCCGTAAAACAAATGGAACGAAAAACAACATTTGTCCCACTTGCCTGGTTTTGCCAACTTATGCCACCATCGGTTGTTTTGAGTATTGTACCATTCTCACCTGCAACGTATCCTGTAGTTAAGCTGGTGAAGTATACTGAACTTAGAAAGTTAGTCGTACCACTTTGAAGAGTCTCCCAATTGTTTCCTCCATTCGTTGTCTTAAGAATGACACCATTTTCTCCCGCCGCATATCCTATGTTAGAACTGAGAAAGTAAACTGACCGAAGCCACTCACTTGATCCGGTAACCTGATTAATCCAGTTAATTCCACCATCTGTTGTTTTTTTTATGGTACTTCCCTGAAAAAAATCTGCACCTGCGATATAGCCTGTATCCGAATTTGGGAAATGAACTGAAAGGAGAGCGTTCCCCTGCTCAGTAGTCTGACTTACCCAACTATTTCCACCATTAGTTGTCCTAAAAATAATCCCACCTCCGAATGACAAATCCTCACCAACAGCGTAACCTGTATTCTCATCTGTAAAGTACACGGAATAAAGAACACAATTTTCTCCAAACGATTTTACCATCCAACTGTTGCCCCCGTTTGTTGTCTTTAGAATTAAGTTTGTGCCTAATGACCAGTCCACTCCAACCGCGAAGCCTGTGTTAGAATTTACAAAGAAAACTGAATAAAGATAGGATTCTGAATACGTTGAGGTTACAAACAAAACCAAAATAAAAAAAACAAATATTGATTTCATAATTTATCTAGTGGACAATTTATTAACTGGCAATAAAACCTTCCCTAATTGCAAAGTTGACTGGAGAGCGATAAGAAGCTGAGACTTAATATTACTTGTAAATGTTTTCATTTTCCCTTCCATATTTTTTCAAATTAAATACTGATTAACGCTTGCAAATCATATAAACTTTAATTCAATATTTCAAAACTCAGATAATCACGTAAATCCTCGAAACCTAAAATCAAATAAAAACCCCACCAACCTGCCTACCAGGCAGTCTTTCATTAATGGGGGCTTAAATGAAAATCATTCTTTATTTTATTTCATCAACACCATGCAGATATAATTTATTTTAGCTTAAATAAGTCAGTTTAAACTTTATAACCAGTATGATACTTTCAGCATAAAAATGTTGTCTGGTTTAACATTAAAGAGATGATTCATCGATCGACCAAGGAAGAAATCTCCGGTCGACGCGAAATCTTCCCTGCTCTGTGTCCAAACAAGATAGATTGTTGAACCGGGCATATATTCCCATCTCAATACCGCATTACCTCTTAGGGATATATAATTGAAATCTGGATTCCAGATTATCTCAGCATCAGCCGGTCCATCTCCATCGGGATCAAGCGAATATTCGATCTCCCCTGATGAGGTAGTGGCTTGTTCAAAAGTTGAACCATTTTCACCATACCTGTCAAATTCGTATGACTTTGTTCTGGCTAATGATTTAAAGTCGCTGTAATTTCCTGATGCAATAAGTGGTTGTACGTAAACCTGGAAACTAAGTTTAGGACTTATTATCCAGTCTACTCGAATGTCAGCAGCAAATGTGGTTTGATCAAGATAGGCGAAAATATAACGCTTGCCATAAGTTTCATACGCTGTCGGATCATTATAGGTACCTATCCATTGAGCTTCGTACAAATCTCTGGAAATTTCAGGCCCAACTGTGAAGGTGAGAGTAGGAATGACCTTGAATTCAAAATTTGAGTAGATTGAGTAAGATTCAACATCGCCGCCACTTCTGATGCTGCCACCAGCATTAAGAACCCACCATTTGCGAAAATCCGAATTTAGGTTAAGATTTAATATTCGTCCAATAGGATTAAGTGTTAAAGGTCCACCGCGTGTCCGTCGTGCATTGAAAGTCACAGGATTATAAGTAAAATTAAAGTTGCCTCCGTAAAAGCTGGGAAGAGTAATGTAACCTCCAACCCGGAATCCCTGGGCCGTTCTATTTCCCCCGAAATCATAACTAAGATAAGTGGCTGCATTAATCCCGGTGTTCTGATAAAATTCAGTGGGTTCAGTCCATCGGTAGTTTGCAAAAAAGTGTGCATTTATTTTATCGCTGTATGAACCAAATCCCAGATCATTTACTTCAAATTTCGGACTCATTAACGCCACTGCAGTATTAAATGTAAACCTGCCGCGATTTTTATTCAGCGTTAACCTTCCGCCATATCCAGTTAAAGATGTTGCAAAACTATCAACATTTATATGAGTTGCATCCGGGCGCTGGAAATAATGCCATGAGCTTTTCTGGAGAGCGATCATTTGATTTTGATTTCCGCTCACTCTCGATACACCTGTCCAGCCGGTAAGCACATACGTTCTTTCGTTGTCTAAAAATGTCCAGCCATCAGCAGCAACAACGAGTGCATTCTTATTGATAGAATTCTGAAGAGTCGGGTCATTAAAAAAGCGATTTGTAAATGTAGATAGAAATCCTACTCCCTGTTGCCCGGCACCAAAATCTCTTTGTGCACGGAGGACACCATAATAAGATAATGGTTCCATTTCCACCCTAGAATGCCCTTCATCAGAGTAAATCTCTGCATGCTCACGCTGTGTAACTGCATGCACCATTCCAATTTTCCAATCCTTTGTAATTCGTCCTGAAATTTTTCCGGCAGCTAAAATATGAGTTCCATTCGGTATATCTGCATACTGATAACCCGGCAAGCTTCCCTGGGGTGCACGTCCAATTCTTCTACTATAAAAAATATTTGGCTCCGACCAATCAAATGACACATTATTATTTGAGCCGCCGCGGCCGAATCGAAAAATACCTATTCCCTCTGTAAAGAATGGACGCCTTTCCTGGAAAGTATATTCCACATCGGTTAAATTAACAATTGCGGGATCGACTTCAACCTGTCCAAAATCCGGGTTGATGGTACCATCTAAAGTAAGGCTGTTACCTAAACCTGCTTTTAAATCGAGACCGGCACCGGGAAGAAACTGCTGCCCTGCATTGAACGGATCATTCGGATCATTTCCAACGTTTGCCACTTTACCTGTAACGTATGGTAATAATTCAAATCGTTGTGAGGGCGATATTCCTTCAACTCCAACCAGTTCCGGAAATCGTGAGGCAAACCCGCTTTCGTTCCGGGGAGTATATGCAATCATATCTGTCTCAACTCTTCGGCTGATGAAACGCTCAACGTTGATACCCCATACCTGGGAGTCGCCCTCTTTAAATCTAAGCTGCGAGTAAGGAATTTTCATTTCAACAGACCAACCCTTGGAATTGATATGTGGAACACCTTCCCATACAGCATCCCAAGATATATCGGTGAATTTACTGTCATTTTCCAACACACCGTCAGCAAGTGTACCAGCAGCTGAAACATAGAAAAAATATCCGTTTCTTTTATCTCGGTAGGAATCAAGATAAAGAACAACTCCATCAGAAGGATCGCCCCATACAAAATCTCTGCGAACAAGACGCGACATAATTGAATCCGGGCTTGAATCGTGAAACATTGCAGCAAAATAAATTGCTTCATCATCATAAGCTACCCAAACCTCGCTCTTCTGAGAAGGTTCCATTCCCTGATCCGGATCCTGCTGATACAATTCAGTAAACCCGGGACGCTGCCAGGCTTCCTCAGATAATATACCATCGATGCTGATCTCATCATTTGTTTTAACTGCGACAATTTTTTTTGATGAGGTATTTTCCTGATTGGATACTATTTGCTGATACGCAATAAGTATGAAGCAAATTAAGTAGACAGTATTCTTAATCATCGTTAAATCCTTTTTGAATTTATTATTGATTTATTTTTCAGTTTAGTATTCATTACATTTTTATCTACTTTTTGGTTTTTAGCAGTTCAATAATTCCATTACAAGACTTTTTAAATTTCTTCGTGAGATAGTTCCATCGATTCGATTTAAGACCTTACCTTCTTTTACTATAAGTATAACGGGAATACTGCTTACGTTATGTTGACACAAAAATTCTCGATGAGAATCGTAGTTAATTCTCACTATCTTGATCATACTATTAAAATCCTCTTCTATCTTTTTGATAACTGGAGCAATTATATGAGAGCCCCCACACCAATTCGCCCTAACCTCCAACAACATTAGTTTATTGTTTTTTAATAGCTCTAGTAGAGATTTATCTCTAGGATTACTGCTCACTATTGTATCCATTTATATCCTCTGTATTGTTTTCAAATTCATAATTCATTCTTCAGAATTACAAACGATTTGCCAATTAACTCGGATTTGATGGGCGGAAGTTTTTATTGTTCATTGGTTAAATGTTTGTGTGATTATTTGTGAGGGTAAGAACGGTTGAATATATTTTACCAATATAATGGCAATTGCCAATATTTTGTCATTAGCCCATCGATCATCTTCCAATTTACTATCTACCTTAATATCCCTAAAAGAGTCAAAACAAAAAGGTTAACAGAAGGAATGATATAAAAACAGAATATGGCAAAAATTTTGCTTTTCAACTTAGAAATTAAATATATAACTAAGAATATTGAGGAGGATAAATAATGAAATTGTCGCTAGGATTAATCACAATTGTATTTCTTTTAGGTTTAAATAGTTGTTCTTCGAGTTCAGAACTATTCGAGGGCTATTCGAGCTTATTAATTTTTTCACACGAAGGAAAAGATTATAAAATTATGGGATTCTCTCCGGAAGAAACTCAAGGATACAATTTACTAATTTTGGATGATGGCAATGACATATTGATTAAGTGTATCGATAAACAACAAGATGGTATTCTTGATGAAGTGATTATTGGAGACATTTCACTAGATAAAGCTAATAAAATTTATAAAGATGAAATATTGACGGCTGCATCAAATGGAACAATTACGCAAAAATATTTTGAAAATTATTACATAACGTCTAATAAGAATAATATGTTTGAATTAAGAACATATGTTCTTGCTGATGGAGATATTTATAATATATTTGCAGTAAAACCAATCAATGATGATGTCACCTATATCCTTAGAGATTTACTTGCAGATGGGAGCCTAGATTATTTTGAGGAAGGGGAGGGAGATTTGAAGTTATTTCAATCCTTCTACGATGAAGTAATGCAGAAAGGCATTCATAATGAAAAGATACTTGTCTTGAAAGGAACATACCACGTAAAGAAATGGCAGTAGAGTAATTAACAAATGTTCTCCATTTTATTTCAAGACTTGATGGCACCGGATATACTGCACGAACATTTCGCAAAACATTTATTACTCTCTGCAGAAGTAGATATAATATGGATGAGACAATAGTGAGGGAACTGGTTGGACACGAACACGGTAACACTACTGATAAATACTATAATAAAATTAGTATGAATAGAATGCGGGAAGAACTAATTAAGTTTCGGAGACCACTTATAGAGAATAACAGCTGAATCAATAAGGAGTCCAAGTTCGGGCTCCTTTTTTTATTTCCATCTAATTATCTCATCAAAGATTGTTTCCAACAATATTTACTGCAATAGATTTTGCAATAGAAACTGCAGTAGAAGTTGAACGCAATTGGGGTCAAACTAGGGCAATATTAGGTAAGAATTTCCGAAGCTAGTGTGTTTGTTTAAAATTAAAAGTGCGAAATCTAATTCAATTTCGCACCTTTTGTGCATCCTACCGGGCTCGAACCGGTGACCTGCTGATTAAGAGTCAGATGCTCTACCAACTGAGCTAAGGATGCGGGGCAAAATTAGTAAAATTTTGGAATGTGTGAAAGGAAGTTATGCGGGGAACAAGTTCTTCCCCGCTCAAAGTTAATTGGAAGTTAGCGAGAAGTGTGTTTTTTTTATTTTTTAGCTTCTTTGGGGTTTTCCAGTTCTTCAAGAAAATGATGATATACCTTCATTATTTCTGTCTTCAAAAAATCAGACTGCATATCATAGTCCGTGTATTTATCAAAAAACCGATGGGCAAGCTTCGCAAATAAAACTTCAGTTAAAATTGCTGCTGTATGTTCTCTTTTTTGATCCATTGTTGACCTCAATTATTATTAGATATTTAAAAGTCTGTTTAAAGAAATGTTTTGATTTTCATATAAATTTTCTTATTCAATAATTAACATATTGTTGTTTGTTATATCTGTCAAAACGTCCTTAATTTACATTTTATCATTTACTAAATAAATTTACTGACAAACTTAATTTAATATAGCCTATTCTAAATGAAACCCCGCAAGAATATTTTTTTGACTGAAGATCGTGTTGCTCCATTGTTTGTAATTATTGGAGCAAGTATGTGGGGCGTTGATGGAATAATTCTTCGTCCGGCTCTTTATGGTTTACCCGTGTCTCTCGTCGTGTTTATTGAAAGCACTATCGTCGCCTTAATCCTTTCGCCATATTTTATTAGAAAGCGATCTTCATTGAAAGCATTGGATTATAAAGATTGGCTGACATTCTTTTTTGTTGCATTGCTTGGTGGAGCTATCGGCACTATGGCTATTACCAAAGCGTTATTCTATGTAAACTTTGTCAATCTTTCAATAGTAATTTTGCTTCAAAAACTACAGCCAATTTTTGCAATTACTCTCGCCGCAATATTTCTTAAAGAAAGGTTAACAAAAATATTCTTTTTTTGGGCTGCTCTGGCAGTAACGGGTGCTTACTTTATGACCTTCGGAACCACTCTGCCCGATTTATCAACTGGAGATAAAACTACCATTGCTGCTTTGTTTGCTTTGCTGGCAGCATTTAGTTTTAGCTCGTCAACAGTGTTAAGCAAGCGAGCACTACGTAATGTTTCTTTTGAGATGGGAACATACCTACGATTTCTTTTTTCTTCTGTAATTATGTTTGTGCTGGTTACCTCATTAGGCGATATAGGAGGTGTTTCTGAAATTACAACAAAACAGGTTGTTATATTTTTAATAATTGCTTTTTCTACCGGCGGTGCTGCAATTTTTCTTTATTATTATGGGCTGAAGAGAATAACGGCTTCGGTCGCATCTATTTGTGAACTCGCATTTCCTCTTACAGCAGTAGTGCTGGAATATTTTGTCCGCGGAAATATTTTATCGCCTGTACAGTGGGGCGGGGCGACGGTACTGTTGTTCAGTATAATTCAGGTTACCAGAATAAATTCAAGCAAATAATAAAAATTCTTAAACTTGCCCTGGTTCTCATTGTTGGTTCTACAAAATAAAAAGGGCTTGGTTTGGCAAGCCCTTTAATTAATTTTATCCCTCAGAATCTTTTTCACTCCACGGTGGAGTTACGCCGTTTATCCTGGCATAAGCAATTGATTGACCAAGATGTTCATGCGCATGACCGATCATTGAGATTATAAAGTTTCTGGTGCTCATTTTCATTCCAAAGATTTCAACCTCCCGGTTCAAATCTTCTTCGGTTAGCAGTCCAATTCTTTCTTTTAGAATTTCGTACGACTCATTAACTTTTTCCATAATCACTGTTTTATCCGTTGATTGTGTATCCCATGCACTCGCTTTACTAAAGTCCATTTCAAAACCTACTTCTTTAGGTACGGTACCTCCGGAAACAGTAACACAGATATAATTACCGTACGCAGCATGTAAGTATACCTCACCTACTGAACGCACCCCTTCTGCAGGTCTCCATTCATATGCAACTTGAGGAACGGCTTCTGCAAGTTCCATAATCTTTCCTTGCACAAAAACAACCTGTCCGACAAATTCTTCTATCAGAACCTGTTCCTGTGCAAAAACAAGTGTTGAAAGTAAAAGAGAGAGTGATATAAAAAGAGTTTTGATAGTGATTTTCACTTAACCTCCTGTTTAAGTTTATAATAATTAATTAACACCCTTGTAAAGTTTTAACATCGTGTGTCAATACTTGAAAGTTAATATAAAGAATTTATTTGCTCTTGAGCAAGTAAATGCCAATAATCAGCTTCTTTAAACTATGTGCAAAATTGATTTCTTGAATAATTTTTAACTATTTTTAAGGTGCTGGGAATCATATTAAACCCAATTTTTTACTGGTTATTCCTACAGAAACTCCTTAATTTTGGTTCAATTATAAAATATTATCATCAGAGTGATTCCATTAAATTTACTTCAGCAAGATGCTGTTAAAAACTACATAACAGGCAAATTCAATTCTCATAATCAAATAATTTCCCGGAGGTTTAATGTTTAAAGGTCATCCGAAAGGATTGTATGTTCTCTTCTTCACCGAGATGTGGGAGCGGTTCGGATTTTACACCATGCTTGCCATCTTTGTTTATTATATGCAGGAAAATTTCCACTGGGATGCTGCCACAGCAACTAACGTGTATGGTATTTTCCTTGCAGGAGTTTATATCACACCCCTCATCGGTGGCTGGCTCGCTGATAATGTGTTAGGCTATGGAAAAACAATTACAATTGGCGCAATTGTAATGGGAATTGGTTATGTGATGATGGCTATTCCGACAAGTTCGCCCCTTCAACTTTATTTTGCCTTATTTGTTGTATGTGTCGGAAACGGATTATTTAAAGCTAACATTTCTGTTCTTGTAGGAAATCTTTACGCACATACGCAGGGTTCTCTTAAAGATGCTGGATACAATATTTTTTATATGGGAATAAACATTGGTGCTTTTTATGCACCGATGGCTGCAGCTGGTATAAAGCGTTTTGTTATGGAAAATTTTAGCGCTACCCTTGCTGAGGGTTACAACGCCGGGTTTGCTATTGCTGCAGTGGGAATGCTTATCTCTCTTTTGATTTTTGTAATCTTCAGGAAATATTATGCAAATGCAGATTATCGTGCTAAAGAAAAAGACAATGCTGATGTTGATGTAGTCCTCACCAAGTCTCAGGAAAAAGAAAGAATTATAGCTCTGATGACAATTTTTGCAATTGTTATTTTCTTCTGGATGGCTTTTCACCAGAATGGTTCGGCGCTTTCACTTTTTGCAAGAGACTATACTGATGTGTTTGTCGGCAAATTTACTTTCCTTCTTTTTGATGTTATTGGATTGCATGCTGTTCTATTCGTACTACTTGGTGGTGCCGCAGCTTTAGTATCTAAACCAACAAAAACAAAATTAATCGGAGCTCTATTTGCAGTTATTGGTCTGGTTGTTATAATAATTAAGCTAAATACATTAGGTGATCATAACGAAATTGCACCTGAACAATTTCAATCATTCAATCCGATGTTCATTGTTCTGCTTACTCCAATTATTGTTGGGTGGTTTGCTTTTCTAAATAAGAAAGGGAAGGAGCCTTCTTCTCCTGCAAAGATTGGAATCGGTATGCTAATAACCGGATTAGCCTACATTATAATGGTTGTTGCGGTTATGGGTTTACCATCAATGCTTTCACTTGATGGTGGCAGCTCTTCTATAACGGTCTCTACATATTGGTTAATGGGCACATATTTTACTTTAACAATTGCAGAGTTGCATTTAAGTCCAATGGGTCTCTCTTTTGTGTCTAAAGTTTCGCCACCAAAAATGAAAGGACTAATGATGGGGGGCTGGTTCGGAGCAACTGCTATCGGAAATTATCTTTCCGGTTTTGTAGGAAGATTCTATCAAAATTGGGAGCTATGGCAATTTTTCTTGCTGCTGGTTGTCACTTCATTTTTCGCAGCATTGATTCTCAGACTGTTTCTCAAAAAACTGAAGCACGCAACTGAATAATGTTTTCATCCCCGCTTCGGCGGGGCTTTTTTACAGTCTGAATCCTTTTATCGTTTTGATTATCAAACCTACAACAAACTAAAAAAATTAAAGTATGACAACTGAACAAATATTTCTATATGCACTTATTGCTTTTATAGTGTTTTACGTTATCAAAAAAATTCTATTAATAAAATCAATTAATCATTATTCGGCCCAGGAAGCATCACAGAAAATTAAAAAAGAGCGAAGCGTTGTGCTTCTTGACGTTAGAACTGATACCGAAAGGAAAAAAGGTTCAATAAAGGGATCGCATCACATTCCGATTACCTCGTTAGCATCGCGTACAAATGATTTGAAAAAATTTAAAGATGCAGAGATTATCTGCTACTGCCGGACGGGTAGTAGAAGTCTGAATGCAGCAGCTAAACTGAAAAGGCTTGGCTTCAATGCATCAAATCTTAAGGGTGGATTATTAAGATGGAACGCAGCGGGACTAAGATGACCTGGAACAGAATAAAATTGTTTTTACCTGTTGTGCTTGGTGCGCTCGGTGGTTTTCTTTACTATAATTTTATTGGCTGCAATGGAAGTTGCGCAATAACCGGAAGCCCTCTCAACAGTACTTTATACGGTTCATTGATCGGGCTGATACTAACTGACTGGAAAAAAATAAAATTATTATTCATAAAAAAGGAATTAGAATAGTGAAAAAGAATATGGGTTTAGTAGATCGCTCGATAAGAACAGTGCTGGCTGTGGTTGTAGCCATTCTTTACTTTACAAACCAGATAAGTGGGATTGCTGCTATTGTTTTAGGCCTCTTCGCAGTTGTCTTTTTATTAACAAGTTTTATGAGCTTTTGTCCCCTTTATGCTCCATTTAAACTTTCAACTATAAAGAAATCAGATAAAGCATAATTATTACTGAACAGGAAGGATTTCAAAATGCAATATGGATTTTCAAAAACAATTGACTTGCCTTATGAGCAAGCTATCGAAAAAGTTACCGCTGAATTAAAGAAGGAAGGGTTTGGTGTTTTAACTTCGATAGATATTAAAGAAACACTCAAGCAAAAAATTAATGTTGATTTTAAAAAGTATGCTATACTTGGTGCATGCAATCCACCAATTGCACACCGAGCTTTGCAAGAAGAAGAAGAACTAGGTTTGCTCCTTCCTTGCAACGTGATCGTTTATGAAAAAGATGATAAAACACGTGTTTCTATCTTTGATCCGATGGTGATGACTTGGATTATGGAAAACGATAACATGAAACCTATAGCCACCGAAGTGCAGGAAAAACTGCAAAGAGTTTTACAAGCAATTTAACCAAAACAAACAAGGGAAAAATAATGGCCGAACATTTAAATAAACAAACATTTTTAGAAAAAGTATTTAACTACGAGAAAAACCAGGATTGGAAATTTGAAGGCGAGATTCCGGCCGTGGTTGACTTCTGGGCACCATGGTGCGGGCCCTGCAAAATGGTTGGACCCGTAATCGACGAACTTTCAACAGAGTATGAAGGAAAAGTAAATTTTTATAAAGTTAATACCGATGAGGAACAAGAGCTCGGTGCAGTTTTCGGAATAAAAAGCATTCCTTCTTTGTTGTTCATTCCGAAAGAAGGGCAACCCAAGCTAGCGGTTGGTGCACTCCCGAAAGAATCTTTCAAATCTGCAATTGAAAAAGAACTACTCGTCAACGAACCAAGTCAAAATTAAATCAATGGCTGCCACTGTCACACGGTGGCAGCTAATCCTTCCAATAATTAAACTTATTATTTTTTACTTAAGAGATTTATTATCCTTCCTAGTCCGGAAGCATTTGAAAATGATTTTATCGGTGGTTCATTTAAATATTTTTTCCTGATAAAATTCACAGCTTCGGTTTTAATTGACTTTATCTCCCCAAGCTGGTTATAACACAAAATCATAATTGCTGTTTTTAGTGTTGTTGCTTTAGCTCTGATTGTGTGGGGTGAATACCTTCCGGGATGAATATGAATATATCTATTGGGATTTTCGCCCATTCTCAAAGTCCAAATAGATTTATCTTTCAATTTTAGTAGTTGATAATCCTTCCCGCCTTTTATGAGCCAGTGTTTGTATTGTTCTAACGAGAATATTTTTTTGATGTCGATTGCACCGAGTATCTGCTCTGAAACCTCTGCTGGTGAATAACTACCATAATATAAATCCATCTGCGATTCACCGATTTGCAGAAGATGTTTTTTCAGCTCATTAAGGTGTTTAATTTCTGTGATGGATTCTATTTGTCCTTTGATGAATCTGGCATGATGCTTCCAGCAGTTGAAATTTACCGGTAATGGAACTGAACAATTCTTTTCCATACAAAATTAAATAACGAATTTTATGGCCGGATGTGCTGATAATTTCTGAAAAATTAAATCTCTCACTATCTCGGAAGGTACCTCAACAGCAAGATTCAGACTAAAGTAGTTTGCCTTTTTGCTGATGTTTGATGCCGAAATATCATATTCAAGATCAACAATAACGCTCTCGACAGCTTTGGTCATTTCATCAATATCGGCTCCTATTATTTTATATTCCCACTTGGTGGGATAATCAATTTCTGGTTTTTTGCTTTCCAAGTCCATAAATGTCTACTATTATAAATTGTACGTAAATATTAATTGAAAGTTAAAAAATGATCCTTTGTTTTTAAAAGTCTAAAATTATTAAATTTGTTTAAAATGAAACCGGGCTGATTTGCTCAGCCCTTATTTTGGTATTCTAAAGAAACCAACTTGCGGCTGTTTTTATTCTTTATTAACAAGGAATACGCCAATTGTGATGAGTAATCCGCTAAAAATCATTAGCATTGTAATTTCTTCCTTAAGAAAAAATCCGGCTGCTGCTACTGTAATAAGTGGTTCAAGGTAAAGGAAGGCCCCCACTTTTGCTGATTCCATATCTCGTAAAGCTTGCGCCCAGATTACATATGCAACTCCGGAACAAAAAAGTCCTAAAAATAAAACCATTAACCAGCCAATCCATGAAAGATGAACGACCGATGCAATAGTTTCCGAATTAAGATTGAACGGAATAATAATAATTGCCATCATCAGAAAAAGATAAAGAATGGTCATCAGTGGAGAATAAGAGAGTGAGATTTTTTTGTTCACAGTAGAGTAAACTCCCCATGTAAATGCACTACCAAGCACAAGCAAGTCACCTCTGTTTTCCATAAATCCTATATTAGTTATATCACCTTTTCCAAAGAGGATTAATAGTCCGGTAACCGCAAGTAGAATTCCAGATAATGCGATCAGCGTAATTTTTTCCTTATAAAAAATTAATCCCATAATAGCCATAAAGATTGGTGCCGTTCCAATTATCCATCCCGTATTAGATGCTGTAGTATATTGCAATCCAGTTACCTGTATCCATAGGTGAAAGACTGCAATAAGAGCAAGGATTAAAATCCAGCCGTGGCTTTTAATATTGAGAGAAAAGTTTCTTTTGGTTGATATCGCAATGAATGCTAATAGAACGGAAGCAATAATTAGTCTGAGTATAATTATTGTGACAGGTTTTATTTCAAGAAGTAATGTTTTGGTGGCAACAAAAGAGGTCCCCCAAAAAATTACTGCTAGAAGGATAAGCAAATAACGAAATGACTTTGATCTGGTCAAGTTTTTTTACTTGGACTTTTCGGTTTTCTTTGCTGAAGAATAATTCTCAAGATCATAATTGATTAGCTTATTTGGCATATCAACTTTCACAATTTCAACATTTGCATCTTCAAAGAATTTTGTTGCAAGTGTATCATGATAGTCTGAAAAAACGACAACTCTTTTTATACCTGCAGCAATTAGTGCTTTTGAGCATGTTGTGCAGGACATATTTGTGATGTATGCAGTTGCGCCCTTGATGTTAACGCCATGGGTGGTTGCTTGAACGAGTGCATTTATTTCCGCGTGATTGGTACGAACACAATGGTTATCAACGATCAGGCAACCGACATCATCGCAGTGTGGCTGACCCGGTAACGATCCATTATAGCCAGTCGAAAGAACAAATCTGTCTTTTACCAAGACGCACCCGCAGTGCATTCTTGGGCAGGTTGCCCGCTCTGAAGCAAGCATTGCAAGTTTTAAGAAATATTCATCCCATGAAGGTCTGCCATTTGAAGCCATAAATATTTTTCTCTGTCGAAATTATTAGATGAGAATTTGTTAAGCCGAAAATTAAAGTATTTTCAGTGCTTTACAAGTGTTGAAATGTATAGAACTGTGCTATTCGTATAATTATACAAAAAAATTACCGCAAGTTTGTTGCCGGTGTTTAATCTTAATTTTATTGCTCGGATTAATGAGCAAGTTTGTTGCTGATTAGCAGTTCCCTCATATACAGCCGGACCGCATCTTTAGTTGACGTCTTGAAGGTTATAAATACGTCCATACCCTCCTTTTTAAAAACATCCAGATTGTTTCTGTCCATACCCCGGGAAATGATAGCCGAACAGTCGTTTAGCAGAGTATGTGATTTGTCGGAAATAGTCTTTTTTTCATCAACAGCTTTTTCGCTTTTCAAACTACTCTCTCTGTATTCTTTGCCAACTATATCCGATTCATCGATATCATAAACCACATATCCCTTTGTTGGTAAAAATGGGGATTTGATAGTTACCCCGTCATTCGATTCAATTGCGATTTTCATATGCATCACTCCTTAAATTATTTTTTTCCTCTATCCGCTTGCCCTAATTGAGTTAGCTCTTCTAACATTAGTGCGAGCCTTTTTTGCAAATCGTTTATGTCTGGTTGACCTGTGAATCCTGCTTCTTGAACAAACAGGACAATTAAGGGGAAATCGTTCAGCAGGATTCTTCTCCCAATAATAACCACAATCTTCACATTGAAATTTTATTTTCGTCATTTACTGCGTCCTTCTGAAACTCAGTAGTAACTCGTTTATAAAAAGAACAAATCGTTTGTAGCTGAGAGGATGTTTGAATGCTAAAGAGATTCGATTTAATTCTAAGTATAATTTAACATTTTAAATTTAATTGTCAAGAGCAATTATAATGAGCGGTAATATTTTTTTGTCGAAGAGTTTTCTGAAATAACTAACAAAGAAAAAAATAATTTAAATCATTTCGGAGAGTAATTCCTGGCGGGGATTTGCAATTATCACTTTGTTAACCAGCAGACCTTTTTCAGAAACAATTCTTGCGCCTGCTTCAACAGCGCTTGTAACCGCTGCAACATCTCCGGTTACGCTGAAAAAAGCCTTTCCGCCCAATGCCATATGCAAGGCGGAGCTCAACAAGCTGAACTTTTGCTGCTTTTACTGCAGCATCGGCTGCTTCGATTAACGATGCAACAGAATATGATTCAACTATTCCAAGTGATTCCAGCATTTGAATATTGTTCTGCCCGGATATTGCCGGAAATATTGTAGGATGAACATTGGGAATTACAAACTGATCTATCACTCCAAAGCCAATTGTGTTAACTGCATTATCAACAGCCGATGTAACAGCAGCTACATCTCCGGCAATCAAAGTCATATATTTTCCCGAGCAAATTGTTCGGGAAATCATTATCTCTACTTCTGATGTTTTAAGCATAAGATCAGCGGCTTGAATTCCTGAAGCAATGCTTCCAAGTTCAATTAGACCAATTGAGTTTTTATTTGTTCATTTAAATACCTTTTATGATTCTATCGAAATAAATTGTTCGGTTACCTCTTTTACTTTGCCCGTTAATTGATGCATGAATGTTTGCGCCCAACTCACCGTCCGGAATATTTCCAATTATCTGTCCTTCTTCAACTTTTTCGCCTTTATTAACAATAGCCTGCGCAGGCTTTCCGATATGTTGCTGAAGAGGAGTTCTAACCTTACCAACAGAAATGCTTTTTGAATTAAAAGGTGCTTCAACATCATAATCCTGAAGTTTTAGTTTCATTATTAATTGCTTAAGCGGAACACGTCTTCCTTCTTTTATGGGATGAGCTTTAACTTCTTTTTTTTGAATAAATTTTACACCTGCTTCACGCATTTCAACTTTTGCCTTATCACAAGCTTCTTTGGGATAGAGATCTTCAGGACAAGCATATAACGTGCACAATCCACAGGAACAGCAAAGTTCAGCCATTTGATTCCAAACTGCTGCGCCTGTCTTTGTAAATCCGAGTGATCGCATAACCTTATGTGGTTCAACCTGGTAGCCAAGCAAATATCGCGGACAAAGTTCAGTGCAATAGCTACATTGATCACAGGCAGATTTGCCAATACGATGCCAGTTCTGTTCGGGTTGATTTTTTCTTTTAATTAAATAATGATCTATTGGGAGAACAATAAGTCCCGCGGTGGTTTTTGTTATAACCTCATCAAGATCAAAAGTCAGATGACCCATCATCACACCGCCGACAAAAATTCCAAACTCTTTTACTTTTACTCCCCCTGCAAATTCAATTACATCTTTAAAGCTGGTCCCAACTGGGCACAAAAAACGATGACGGCTTTTTAACAGCTCCAGCAACGCAAATAAATTTTTTAGTAACAGGAATATCCTTTTCTGCAAGAGCTATGTTGTAAAGAGTTTCTACGTTGTTAACAACACAACCAACATCAAGAGGAATTCCCGCAGGAGGAATTAATCTTCCCGTTGCCTCATAGACAAGTTCAAACTCGTCTCCCGAAGGATAAAAATCACCAAGTTTAGTTAATTCGGTTTTTCCATTGAGATATTTGCTGATTGCTGAAATTGCTTTTGCATTTTTTTCTTTTATCCCGAAAATTCCCTTCCTTGCTGAAGTGCTTTCTATAAGAAGCTCCAAGCCTTTTGTGATTTCTTTTGGGAAATCGAAGCATCAATTCGTAGTCTTTATGAATCAGCGGTTCGCATTCAGCTCCGTTTGCAAGTACAAACTCAACTTTTGAATTGGCTTTAACATGTGCGGGGAATCCTGCGCCTCCGGCACCAACTACTCCAGCATTAAATATTTTTTTTGAAAGAGACACTTTTTAATTATTCTTTACTATTTCTTTTAGCGTTTCTATCCACATTGGATGATCATTTAAGCTTTCAACAAGCTGAACTTTTTCTCCGCCATATTCTTCAAACAATTTTTGATATTCAACTCCTATTTCTATCAAGGTTTCAAGACAGTCTGCCACAAACGCCGGACTGAAAACAAGAAGCTTTTTCGCACCATTTTTTGCCTGTTCAATTATCATTTTATCAGCGAACGGTTCGAGCCATTTTTTATCAAGTCGCGACTGAAAACAAACCGTATATTTTTCTTTTGGAAGATTTAGTTTTCCGGCAATCAGTCTTGTAGTTGCGTAGCACGTTGCTTTATAGCAGTACTTATTTATTTCGTTTATTTCTGTTTCACAATTATGTTCTTCGCAAAGCGTTCCATCCTTGTAAACCTTATCAACCTGTCGAACCGGCAACCCGTGATAGCTGAAAAGCACGTGATCATATTCATCAATATTATATTTCTTGGCTTGTTCAATTATTGTATTAATAAATCCTTCATTATCATAAAACTGACTTATAAATTTTACTTCCGGAATTACCCACCACTTGCTCATTATTTTCATTACTTTGTCTATCACCGAACCTGTTGTGGCAGAGGCATATTGTGGAAAGAGGGGAACGACAATAATCTTCTCATAATTTTTTTTATAGATATCTTCTAAGAACATCATCAATGGATGGATTTTTATATCTCATTGCAAGATAGACATCGAAATCTTCTCCCCTAACGACTTCTGCAACTTTTCCTGCACTGATTTGCCATAATAAATTATCGGAGAACCCTTCCTTCCATCTGGCAAGCCGTTGTTGGTCCACAGTTCCTGATAAATTTTTGCAGATTTCGGTGCCCGGAAAGGAACTATAATCAGATTAACAAGAATAAATCTGGCTAGCGCAGAAATGTCTATTACGCGGGGATCATTCAGAAATTCAAAAAGATATTTTCTAACATCTTTTACTGATGAACTGTCGGGCGTACCCAAATTAATAAGTAAAACAGCGGTTTTTAGTTTCATAATTTGTGCGTGGTTCAATTATATAAGTTTCCATTGGAAATTTAATAAGTCTTTAAGTGATTACTAAATAGTTTTTCTCCCTGTCACCGCTTAATTCTATTTTGTTTTACCTTGAAAAAGAGTTAAAATGTGTTAAATTGTGCCCGCATTCGTTGAATTTTAGAAGCTTCCTTATTTATCATCGACGATAATTAACTTACAAAAGGTCCTTATGAATTATAAATCTTACGCACTTCAAAACTATAAAAACCTTCCGCAGATAAATGCTCTTCCTGAGGATTTAATTGAGGCGATTGATGTCGTCGGATCAGTTCTTCCATTTAAAACAAATAACTATATTGTAGAAAACCTGATAGACTGGTCGAGGGTGCCGGATGATCCTATTTTTACACTTACGTTTCCACGAAAAGACATGCTTCGTCCTCACCACTACGAAATGATGAAGCAAACAATTAAAAGCGGTGCGCCAAAAGCTGAGATTAAAGCTGTTGCCGATAAAATCAGGCTTGAGCTTAATCCTCATCCCGGAGGTCAGCTTGATCACAACGTTCCGATAATGGAGGGCGAGAAAATTTTTGGAATGCAGCATAAGTATAGAGAAACGGTACTGTTTTTCCCTGCTCAGGGACAAACCTGTCATGCTTATTGTACTTTTTGTTTCAGATGGCCCCAGTTTGTTGGGATGGATGAGTTAAAGTTTGCATCAAAGCAGGCAGAACATTTGGTGGAGTATGTAGTTGATCATCCGGAAGTTACAGATGTTCTTTTTACCGGGGGCGATCCTTTAATAATGAAAACTAAAGTTCTGGAATCTTACATTCGTCCTTTTCTTGAAGCTGATATAAAACATTTAAAGCATATCAGAATCGGAACAAAAGCTCTTGCCTACTGGCCTTATCGCTTTTTAACTGATGATGATGCGGAAGATCTATTAACACTTTTCCGTGATGTAAAAAAAGCAGGTAAGCATCTTGCCTTCATGGCTCACTTTAATCATCCTGTGGAACTATCTCCTCCGGCTGTTAAAGAAGCCATCACAAAAATCTTAAATACGGGTGCTGTTATAAGAACACAGTCGCCTTTGCTTAGACACATAAATGATTCGCCCGAAATATGGGCAGAAATGTGGAGAAAGCAGGTAAACCTTGATTGCATACCTTATTATATGTTTGTTGAAAGAAACACCGGTGCCGAACATTATTTTTCAATTCCACTTGCTGAAGCATGGAAAATATTCCGGGAAGCTTACCAATCAGTAAGCGGAATCTGCAGAACAGTTCGAGGACCAAGCATGTCTTGCTTCCCCGGTAAGGTGCAGATTTTAGGAGTAAACGAAATCAAGGGTGAAAATGTTTTTACTCTGCGTTTTATTCAGGGAAGGGTGCCGGACTGGGTTGCAAAACCTTTCTTCGCAAAGTTTGATGAGAATGCTACGTGGTATAATGACCTAAAGCCTGCTTTTGGTGAAGAAAAATTTTTCTTCCAGGATGAACTTGATAAAATCATAAAACCTGAGGAAATTGAGATAGAGTACGAATAAATTAATGCAAAACAATAATTCATCTTCTGATCTGAGTCTTAATCTGAATGTTAGGGGAATGCCTCTTTCAGCAACTCTCTACATTAATGAGCTTTCTAACAAGTTAAAACAACAAGGAAAAAAAGTATATAAATTTGGTCTTGGCCAGTCACCGTTTCCTGTTCCTAAAGTAGTTGTTGATGAGTTGCGTTCGAATGCATTTCAAAAAGACTATCTTGAAGTCAAAGGACTAAAACCATTAAGAGAAGCTGTTGCAGAATATCACTCAAGAAGAAATGATATTCAATGCAGCGCTGATAACGTTCTGATTGGTCCCGGATCTAAAGAGTTAATGTTCCTGTTACAGTTTGTTTATTACGGGGAATTGGTAATCCCAACTCCAAGCTGGGTTTCTTATGCACCTCAGGCAAAAATTATCGGAAGACAAATTGCCTGGATAAAAACAAAAGAAGAAAATAAATGGCGTCTGCTTCCTGAAGAACTTCATCATATTTGTGAAAAAGATAACTACAAGCCCCGAATTGTTATTCTTAATTATCCATCAAACCCAACCGGCGTATCATACAGCAGCGAAGAGTTGCAGGAACTTGCAGATGTTGCCAGAAGGCACAGGGTTATTCTTCTTTCAGATGAGATTTACGGCGAACTTAATTTTAAAGGAGATCATTGTTCAATTGCTCGTTTTTATCCAGAAGGAACTATTATCTCGGGCGGGCTGAGTAAGTGGTGTGGTGCAGGAGGGTGGAGGTTGGGCACATTTACTTTTCCGGATTCGCTTTCTGGATTGTTGGATGGGATGGCCGCGGTTGCAAGTGAAACTTTCACATCTACCAGCGCACCGATACAATATGCTGCAATCAAAGCTTTCAGCGGAGGAATAGAAATCGAAAGATACCTCTGGAACGCACGCAAAATCTTAAATGCCTTAGCAAAGCAAATATACCACATCCTTTCCGGCGGTGGTATTGAGTGTCCGGAACCAGATGGTGCATTTTATCTTTTCCTCAACTTCAAAAACTTTTCTGATAAATTAAAATCTAAAAATATACTCACGGGCATGGATTTGACAGCCCGTTTGTTGGAAGAGACCGGCGTTGCCCTTTTGCCCGGAAGTGTTTTCGGCAGACCGGAGGAGGAATACACTGCTCGACTTTCATATGTTGATTTTGATGGCGCAAAAGTAATGGCTGCGGCAGAAACAATTCGTCCTGAAGATCCTATCCCGGACGAGTTTATTAATGCACCACTGCTCTCATTTATTGGACGGAATAAAAGCAATTGTTGGCTGGACTAAATCCCTCTGACCCGCTTTTCTGAAATAAGATTGTGCATCAAATACAAATTGAATTATTATTAACTTTGCCATCAATTCAATCTCATTTATAAACTAACAAACATGACTAATAAAAAATATCTGATTTTCTTTATCATTTTTTTAATTGCCTCGTTTCCCCTCGGTTCACTTTCTGCACAAACTATTAATCTAAAGATAATCGAGACGAGTGATGTTCACGGGGCATTGGTCCCTTATGATTTGATTAATAACAAATCAACAACCGGCTCTCTTGCTCAGGTTCATACTTATGTGATTAAAGAGAAAAGGGTGCCGGGTCAGGAAGTAATTTTGCTTGATAACGGAGATCTTCTTCAGGGAGATCCAATGGTTTATTATTATAATTATATAGATACGACACAAATAAATATTTATGCCGACGCTATGAATTTTATGAATTATGATGCTGCAACTGTCGGTAACCACGACATTGAAACCGGTCACGATGTTTACGATAAATTCAGAAGGGAAATAAATTTTCCCTGGCTCGCTGCAAATGCAATTAACACCGAAACAGATCAACCATATTTTAAACCTTATACGATGATTGAACGAGGCGGAATTAAAATTGCAGTTCTGGGATTGATTACACCCTCTGTTCCAAGCTGGCTTCCGGAATTTCTCTGGAAAGGAATTGAGTTTGAAGATATGATCGAATCCGCAGAAAAATGGGTTCCTATAATTGAGGAAAAAGAAAAACCTGATTTGCTAATCGGACTGTTTCACTCCGGAGTTGATTTCACTTACAACGATGAAGACGAAGACACTTATAAAAATGAAAATGCTTCTCAATTGGTTGCCGAACAAGTTCCCGGTTTTGATGTTGTTTTTGTTGGTCACGATCATGCCGGATGGAATTTTAAAATAGCAAACGAAGACGGAGACAGCGTTTTAATTCTTGGGCCTCTGTCCAGAGCCAGAACAATTGCTGTTGCTAATATCGAAATGGAATTTGACAGTGCAAGCGGAAAATGGCTGCGTAAAGATGTATCGGGTGAAATTGTAGAAACAAAAAACTACATGGCCGATGATCATTTTATGAGTAAGTTCCTGCTGGATCTGAATATTGTTAAAAATTTTACAGAAACTCCGCTTGGACAAATCACAAACTCTATGTCCTCCAGCGAATCTTTATTCGGTCCATCGGAGTTCGTGGATCTTATCCATACAGCACAGCTTGAAATTACCGGCGCAGATATTTCATTTGCATCACCACTTTCATTTAATGCAACAATCGATAGCGGATGGATAAAAATAAAGGAGCTTTTCAAGTTATATCATTACGAAAACTATTTGTATACGATGGCGTTAACCGGAGAAGAAATTCAGGATTATCTTGAATACTCATTCGGCAATTGGTTTAATGAGATGTCAAATGAGTCGGATGATCTTTTGAAATTTAGACATAATGAAGATGGCAATATTAAATATTCCGCCAGAACAGGCTTTCCTGAGCTTGAAACAGCATATTATAACTTTTCTTCCGCCGCTGGAATTAATTATACGGTTGATATTTCAAAACCTGTGGGAGATAGAGCAAGCATCATTAGGTTGACTGATGGAACACCATTCGACTTTGATCAAATTTATACTGTCGCAATAAATTCATACCGCGGTAGTGGTGGTGGTGGGCTCTTAACACGAGGGGCAGACATTCCGCAAGATGAGCTTTCAGAAAGAATAATTAGCTCAACAAATCGTGATATAAAGTATAACCTGATGCAATGGATAAAGGATAAAAAAATTATTACGCCGCACATTATCGGCAACTGGAAAATCGTTCCTGAAGAATGGTGGGAAAAAGGAAAAGAGAGAGATTACGAAATATTGTTTGGTAAGAAGCGACCTTTTAACGAAAGTAAAACAGAAGAAATAACTCAGTAAAATCAAAATAAAAGATTTATGAACACAAACAAAAGCAAACAACTTTTTGAAGAAGCTAAAAAATTTATTCCCGGCGGAGTCAACTCACCGGTAAGAGCATTTAAATCCGTTGGCGGTGATCCATTGTTCATTACAACAAGGGAAGGGCTCAAAATTCTGGGATGTGGATGGAAACGAATATATAGATTACATAGGAAGCTGGGGACCTCATCTGTTTGGACACAATCCCTCCATTCATTATTGAGGCACTTAATGCGGCAATTGAAAACGGAACCAGCTTTGGCGCACCAACTGAGCTTGAAGTTGAGATGGCAAAATTAATTACTGAGCTTGTGCCTTCCGTTGAAATGGTTAGAATGGTTAACAGCGGAACCGAAGCAACGATGAGTGCGGTTCGTGCTGCACGGGGTTATACAGGAAGAGAAAAATTTATAAAGTTTGAAGGCTGCTATCACGGTCACGCAGATTACTTTTTGATAAAAGCGGGTTCTGGTGCATTAACTCTTGGAGTTCCAACCTCACCCGGCGTAACAAAAGGAAATGCTGCTGATACTTTGCTTGCAGATTACAATGATATTGATTCCATTAAAAAACTTGTCTCAGCAAACAAAAATGAAATTGCCGCAGTAATTATTGAGCCGATCGCCGGCAATATGGGCGTTGTTAAAGTTAAAGACGAGTTTCATAAAAGAGCTTCGTGCAATTTGTGATGAAGAAAAAATAGTTTTGATTTTTGATGAGGTGATGACTGGCTTTCGTGTTGCTGCCGGTGGTGCACAGGAAGTGCTGGGAATAAAACCCGATTTGTCAACATTCGGAAAAATTATCGGCGGCGGTTTACCGGTTGGGGCATTTGGTGGAAAGAAAGAAATAATGGAAAAGATTGCCCCAAGCGGTCCGGTTTACCAGGCAGGAACATTGAGCGGAAATCCTCTTGCAATGGCAGCCGGTTATGCTGCTTTAAAACATATCAAAGATAATCCCGGTATTTATAAAGAGCTTGAAGAAAAATCCTCTTATCTTGAAAACGGATTTAAAGAGAATCTTAAATCTGTTGGAAAAAATTATGCGATGAATCGTGTTGGCTCAATGATGTGTATGTTTTTCACAGAAAATCCTGTTGATGATTTTAAATGTGCAGTAAGTTCAGATACAAATCTTTACGGTAAATATTTTCACGAAATGCTGAAACGGGGAATTTATCTTGCGCCTGCACAGTTTGAAGCATTGTTTGTTTCTACTGCTCACAGCAAAGAGGACTTAGATATGACAATTATAGCACATAGGGAAGCTTTGGCAAATATTCAAGAGTAGCTCACCTCTGGGGAGAACAACACTTTTTTTTTTAACTGCTTCTCTTTTATAATTTCCGTCCGCAACCTCTGTTGCAGCTAGGTAAGCAAGCTTAACTATTTTTTCAAATAGATCGGGATTTAAAGTTTCCGGTGTATCCGTTGGTAGATGAAGATGAGGAAAATCCAGTGATTGTTCCCCTTCACCATGCATTACACTACCAATTAATGGCTGTGGCTTGCTGTCATTAGGGCGCGAAACAAAAAGAATTCCTTTTGCACCATGTTCGAAAGCAATTATGGATTTTTCTCTTGGATATCTCTGTCCCCACGATTCATCATTTATTTTCCAAGAAGGATTTTGTTTAAAGACCATAACAATTTTGTTCTTAACATCTATTTTTTCATAATCATCATATCCTAGCTCGGGTCTTGAAATTCCATAACCACAAAATGCGACTGGCAATGTAAGGTTGCCCGATCCAGTAAATCCTCTAAACACAAAATCTTTTCCTGAGATCGTACGACACACTTTTTTGAGACGTAATGACTTTAAAGACGACTGGTGAATCAATCTTGTTGTATTCTACATTTAAATGCTGAAAATAATTTTCATCGCCAGCAGGTAATAATCCTATCTGTTCAAATCTTTCTGCTACGAATTCGGCTGCTTTATTATAACCCTCGCTTCCGGGAAGCCTGCCATCGAATTCTTCTGAACAAAGTATTTTCACAATTTGCATAAGACTTTTACTGTTTATGCTTTCCAATCCTGCATCAGGAACTTGAGAATTGATTTTACTAAAAGTAAAAAATATTGCGGAGAGAAAGAGAGTTGTTTTTATTTTACTGAGTTGTTTCATTATCGTTTAATTGACACTATACTTTGGTCTTCTTCCTGTATAATAAAAAAGGGACTCAGATGTGTCCCTTTTAAAAGTTTTGCCTTTCGGATTATTCTTCTTCCAGGCCGTTTTCATCTTCGGGGACAACCTTTGCAATATCTGCAATTGAGTCACCATCCTTTAACCTGATAACTCTAACGCCCTGAGTAGCTCTTCCCATTACGCGAATGTCTTTCATACTCTGTCTGATAACCATTCCTTTAGTTGAAATTATTACGAGCTCATCGCGATCATTCACTTCCATCAACGCTATCATTTTGCCAATCTTATCATTCGTTTTCACAGTGATAACACCCTTACCGCCTCGATGTGTAATTCTATAATCATTTACATCCGATCTTTTACCATATCCTTTTTCCGTAACAACAAGAACGCTCATTCCCTGGCGTTTAATAACGAGCAATCCAACCGCTTTATCACCTTTACCAAGACGAACCCCCCTTACTCCCGTTGCTGTTCTGCCCATATCACGCGCATCTTTTTCATTAAATCTTACTGCAAAGCCGTTGCTTGTTCCTATCATTATATCATTAGATCCATCCGTCATTTTAACTTCAATTAGCCTGTCGTTCTTCTTCAGGTTTATAGCGTTTATTCCGCCTTTGCGAACATTTCCATAAGCAGACAGCGCTGTTTTTTTCACCGTCCCTTGTTCAGTTGCCATGATAAGATATTTATCATCACTGAACTCTTTAACAGCTATGAATGCTGTTATAAGTTCCTCCTTCTCTTTCCGAAGCAGATTAAGAATAGATCTCCCTCTTGTTGCTCTTCCGCCTTCAGGAAGTTCATGGACTTTAAGCCAATAGACCTTTCCTTTATCAGTAAAGAAAAGAATATACTGGTGTGTTGAGGCAATAAACATATGTTCAATAAAATCATCTTCTTTTGTGCCTGCACCTGTAACGCCTTTACCGCCTCTGCCTTGTTTCCTGTACCCGCTTACCGGGAACCTTTTTATAAATCCACTGTGCGTAATGGTTACTACAACATCTTCTTCAGCAATAATGTCTTCCAGGGAAAAATCTTCGTAATCGTAAACGATTTCTGTCCTTCGAGCATCAGCATATTTTTTCTTAACTTCAAGAAGCTCGTTTGTAATAATAATTTTTCTTTGGTCTTCGCTTTTTAGAATACTTTTGAGCTTTTCAATCAGTTTAATTGTTTCTTTGTATTCATCTTCTATCTTTTGTCTCTCCAACCCTGTCAAGCGCTGCAGGCGCATATCGAGAATGGCTTTTGCCTGAATTTCGCTCAGCTTGAATTTCTTCCTCAGGTTTTGCCTGGCTGTTTCAACATCTTTCGATTTCTTTATTGTTTGAATAACAGCATCAATATTATCAAGAGCAATTATATAGCCTTCGAGTATATGGGCACGTTTTTCTGCTGCATCGAGTTCAAACTTTGTTCTGCGTATTAGAACATCCATTCTATGTTCCAGGAAGTGCTGAAGCATTTCTTTTAAGTTAAGTACCTTTGGGTGCGCCCTTAACAAGGGCAAGCATGATAACACCAAATGTTGTTTGCATTTGTGTGTGAACAAAAAGCTGGTTAAGAACTATTGGTGGTTGGGCATCTTTTTTAAGTTCAATAACAACCCGCATTCCATCACGGTCAGACTCGTCCCGTAGGTTGCTTATTTCGTTAATCTTTCCACCTCGAACAAGGTCAGCTATCTTTTCAATTAGATTCGCTTTGTTAACCTGAAAAGGAAGCTCTGTAATAATTATATGTTCACGACCATTTTTTTGTGTCTCGATGTTTGCCTTTGCACGAACAATTATTCTTCCTCTTCCTGTGAGGAATGCATCTTTAACTCCGGCGTAACCATAGATAATACCCGCTGTTGGAAAATCCGGAGCGATAATATTCTTCATCAACTTTTCTATTGTCACGTTCGGATTTTTAATCATGGTTATTAATCCATCTACAACTTCGCCAAGATTGTGGGGAGGAATGTTCGTTGCCATTCCAACTGCTATTCCAGTAGCTCCATTGATTAATAGATTCGGAAGGTATGAGGGCATAACCGTTGGCTCTTGGAGAGAGTCGTCAAAGTTGGGAATAAAATCTACTGTGTTCTTATCAAGATCACGCAGCATCTCTTCGGAAATTCTTGCAAGCCTTGCTTCTGTATATCTCATTGCTGCCGGCGAGTCACCATCAACTGAACCAAAATTACCCTGGCCATCAACAAGTGGATAGCGCAAAGAAAAATCCTGTACCATCCTAACCATAGAATCATAAACTGCTGTGTCACCGTGGGGATGATATTTACCGAGCACTTCGCCCACAATTCTTGCCGACTTTTTGTACGGCTTGTTATGAGCCATACCAAGATCGTGCATACCATAAAGTACTCTACGATGAACGGGTTTCAGTCCGTCTCTAACATCAGGCAATGCTCGTGCAACGATTACTGACATTGCGTAATCTATGTAAGAGGATTTCATTTCCTCTTCAAGTGTAATTGGTACTATTTTTTCAAAAATTGTTGCCATCTTTAAATTATTTTAATGTGTTGAAAATGTTATATGTCCAGGTTAGCATATTTGGCATGCTTTTGTATGAATGCTTTTCTAGGTTCTACGTCATCACCCATAAGAGTTTCGAAAATTTTGTCGGCATTTGCTGCACTCTCTAAAGTAACCTGGAGTATTGTTCTTGTTTCCGGGTTCATTGTTGTTTCCCATAGTTGTAAGGGATTCATTTCTCCCAAACCTTTATAACGAGAAATGTTGACTCCCTTAACTTCTTTCTCCTCGGTGGCTTCATTATCTAAAACTATCTCTGTCTTCTTTTCTGACTTTTTCTTCTCTTTGCTGTTTACTTTTAATCTTTTTAGTATTTGGTCCCGTTCGTTTTCATCATAAGCGTATAGTTCTTCTTTGCCCTTTTTAATTTTGTAGAGCGGGGGCTGAGCAATGTAAACCTTGCCTGATGTTATTAAATCTTTCATATGTCTGTAGAGAAAAGTAAGAAGTAGTGTTCTGATATGACTTCCATCAACATCGGCATCTGTCATTAAAATTATTTTACCATATCTTGATTGTGACTGATCAAACTCGGCACCCAGTCCGGCACCTATTGCAGAAATCATTGCTCTTATCTCATTGTTCTCTAAAATCCTATTCAGCTTTGCTTTTTCCACATTTAATATTTTCCCTCTCAGCGGAAGAATTGCCTGAAACTTTCTGTCTCTTCCTTGCTTTGCGGAACCGCCCGCAGAGTCTCCCTCAACAATATATATTTCGCAATGTTCCGGATCGGTGATGCTGCAATCTGCTAATTTTCCCGGAAGGTTCATATTATCGAGAGCATTTTTTCTTCTTGAAAGATCGCGTGCTTTTCTTGCTGCTTCTCTTGCTTCTGCGGCACGCATACACTTCTCGATAATTTTTTTACCGACAGGAGGATTCTCCTCGAGAAATTCTGCAAGCTTTTCTCCAACCATTGTTTCAACGGCTGATTTTGTTTCGCTGTTACCAAGCTTCGTTTTTGTTTGTCCCTCAAACTGTGGCTCCGCAACCTTAACAGATATAACCGCTGTTAAACCTTCTCTGAAAATCATCTCCTGTTAGAGTAATCTTTCCTTCTTTTATTAGATTATTTTTATATGCATAATTATTTAAGTGTTCTGGTAAGTGCGGTTTTAAATCCTACGAGATGTGTTCCGCCTTCGTGGGTATTTATGTTGTTCACGTATGAGAAAATGTTTTCGGAGTAGCCATCAGTATACTGGAAAGCTATTTCAACAGGGGTGTTATCTCTTTCTCCTTCTATATAAACAGTTTTGTGAAGAACTTGCCTTGATGAGTCAAGATATTTAACGAACTCTATAAGGCCGCCTTTAAAGTGAAATGTTTCTTCTTCGCCACCGTTTCTTTCATCTTTAATTTTGATTGTTATATTCTTGTTAAGATAAGCAAGCTCTCTCATTCTTTCTGCGAGAATGTCAAAACGAAATTCTGTTGCTTTAAAGATTTCAGGATCAGGAAAGAAGGTGACCGTTGTTCCTCGTTCTCCTCTTTTTATTTTTCCAATTTCCTTTACGGGTTTTACAGGAAATCCTCTTTTATATTCCTGAAAATATCTTTTACCATCTCTTCTAACTTCCACTTTAAGCCATTCAGATAATGCATTAACAACCGAGACACCAACACCATGCAAACCGCCTGATACTTTATATGAATTTTTATCAAACTTACCACCGGCATGCAAAACCGTCATAACGACTTCAAGTGCTGAACGCTTTTCAACGGGGTGAAGGTCTACCGGAATTCCTCTGCCATTGTCAGAAATAGAGACTGAGCTATCCTTGTTTATCTGAACACTTATCATGTCGCAGTATCCAACCAACGCTTCGTCAATGCTGTTATCAACAACTTCGTTAACCAAATGATGGAGTCCCCGGCTGCTTACATCTCCAATATACATTGCCGGTCTTTTACGTACGGCTTCAAGTCCTTTTAGAACATTAATGTTTTTAGCACTGTATTCTGATTTCTTAGTTCCTTTTGTCATAACCTATCCGATAAATCTTATTTGATTAATTCTTTTTTCCTTAAAGAAGGAATTTACTTTTTCTACCATTTCGGTCTCCATAAACTTAAGTTCGTTTCTCCATGAAGGATTTTCAACCTTGATCTTTAATACTTTTTTCTCACAATGTTGTGGTGTTGCTATTTTTTCGAGATTAGGAAATATTTCATAAAAGTGTACTATAACGTCTGCCGATTCTACTACTTCCCGAACACCAAAAAGTGCTCTTTCTTTTTTAAAGACTTCCTTTAAACTTTTAAAGCTGCTATGCATATGTAACTTCGCTGTTTTCAGATAATGTTATAACCTTATCTTCTTTTCCAATTTTTAAAAACGAAATGTTTCCAAAATCTGTCAAGGTGATAATTGCCTGACCAACGGTGGAGAGACACTTGCTTATTGCATTGGCTCGTGCAGAATCTAATTCACCAAATACGTCATCAAGCAAAAACAGGGGTGATTTTCCTTTCTTATCTTTCAGATAAAAATATTCTGCGAATCTTAACATTGTTTGAAATGTTTTGTGTTGTCCCTGCGATCCATAGCTCTTCAAGCTTATTCCATTAATATTAAATATGAAGTCGTCCTTGTGGGGGCCGACAAGGTTGATTCCTCTCCTGATTTCATCTTCGGTTCTTTGATAAATCAGTTGCTCAAAACAAGTTTCCAGATTTTCTGAACATTTGTCCCCCAGGAAATAATAATAAACACCGGGCACTTCTTTATCTGAAAGAATGCTCTGATATGAATCTCTTATATAAACTTCAAACTCTGTTATAAAGTTAGCTCTGTGTTTTATTATTTCTACACCCGAGCTAACCAGTTTTTCGTTCCAGGCATCGAGCTCGCTATCTTTTTTATAATTGTTTTCTCTGATTCTATTTAAAAGAGTTGCTCTTTGTTTTAATATCCTGTTATATTCAATTAAAATGTTCAAATACGTTTTGCTTGCCTGTGAAATCACCGAATCAATGAACCTTCTTCTGTCAGCCGGATAACCCTGCGTTATTGTATGATCTGCCGGAGAAAGTAAAACCACTGGGAATTTTCCTATTACATCAGAGAATTTACTAATCTGTTTACTGTTTAATATATAATTTTTTTTATTATTTATGCTCGAGTAATTTACTTGAACGTTGTCATTGGTTAATCCTTCAAAGCTGCCCTGAATGCTAAAAACACGTTCTCCTAATTTAACTACCTCTGTGTCTGAAGATGTTACACAGCTCTTTGTGGTCGAAAGGTAATAGATCGCTTCCAGAACAGAGGTTTTACCAACACCATTGCCGCCAATTATATAATTTATTCTTTCAGTAAAATCAATTCGGCTGTCAGTGTGTTTTCTAATGTTTCTCAGGTTAATTGAGGATAGGAACATTTTAATTATTTAGTCGAACCGGCATTAGAAGAAGCATTAAATCCTCTCCCTCCTGTTTCTTGCCTGGCTCAATTATACAAGCTTTTGTTGGGGAGTGGAGTTTAAATAAAACTTCTTCATCATCTACATGGGTTAAAATGTCGTTTACATATTGTGTATTGAATCCTATGTCCATTTGTTCACCACTATACTCACTGGAAATGGTTTCAACGGCGTTGGAACCCTGATCAATATCTTCTGCAGATACAACAATATTATTCTTACTAATGGACAATTTAACTTGCTTGGAACTGGTTGATGAAAAAAGCATCATTCTTCTAATTGAAGATAGAAGGTCATGACGCTTTACTCTAAGTAGGTTTTCATTTTCCAGAGGAATAACACTGCTATATGCCGGATATTTTTCAGCTATAAGTCTTGTGCTGAATTCAACATCACCGATAATAAAGGAGATGTGAGATTTTCCAAGAAAGATTTTAACGTCTGTTTCTCCCAAAAGTTTTGAGAGCACAGAAATAGCTCTTTCGGGAACAATGTACTGTTCTTCCGATCCACTCTTAACATTTTTATAAAGTAAACGAACAAGTCTGTGTCCATCGGTTGTAACAAATTTTAAACCGTCTGAAGTAAACTCTAAAAGAGTTCCTGTCATCGCTGGTCTCATGTCCTCTTTGCTCATTGCAAATGCTGTCTGATCAATTGCTCTCTTTAAATCTTTGCCACTAAGAATGATCTCTTTACTTTTAGACACGGTTGGTGATTCCGGAAAATCTTCAGATGGAGAAAAGCTAATATTGTAAACACCATTTTCTGTTGTGAGTTTAAGCTTGCTATTACTTTCAACACTGAAGTTTATTTGAACATCGTCCATAGACCTTACAATATCATACATAAGTCGCGCTGGAACAACAATACTCAAGTTTTCGCTAGCAGCAACATTAATAGATGACTTCAGGGAAATTTCCAAATCAGTTGCATAGATAATCAGCAAGCCACCATTAATTTCAAAGAGAAAATTCTCTAAAATAGGCATTGGTGTTCTTGCTGGTACGGCAGGAATTGTTTTAGAAAGAGTCTTTTCTAGTATTTTACTGTTTACTTTAAATTCCATTAATTGCTCTCCTATTAAAGCACAGAAAAATACTAAAAAACGTATGTAATAACAACGATTTTAAGGCTATAAGTATAACCTTAAAAAGAAAAAATACTACCTTGGTCTGATGTTAAAATTTTAATTTACTGTCAGACTATGGACTTATAGGATTACCGAGAAATCCGTCTTCTGCCAAGTTATTTGAAGAGGTAACGCTGGCGTTGATCTCATACTCACCATCTAGAAATACACTTACATAGACAACTAATACTTTGGTACCTGCCTGCATATCTAATGTACCAGCCAATTGTTCACCAGCATTATATCCAGTTGTGCCAGGAGGTAAAGAAAATATTGTCTCATATTCATATTCACCGTCCAGAATGTTCGTTAATTCAACAGTTTCACCAACTGGGACATCAGTCAATGTGCCTCTAAAGTTAACGGAAACAGCAGCAGAAGCTGAATTGGTAAATGTTATAGTATTTATTGGATTATCTGATGAACAGCTTAGTAAACCAACAGACATAATTAGCAGGGCAATATAGATAGCTTTTTGTTTCATAACTCAACTCTGAATTGTTATTTATTTTTTAACGAAATAATAAATCAAAAAATAGACCAAAACTGACAATAAATTAAATAAAAAATATCTGTAATATTTGAAGTAAAAAATGCTCTTAACAACACATTAATTATAATATTATCTATTTATTTACTTAATAATAGTAATTATTACCGTGTTAGTATGTTAATTATACAATAAAACTTTACATTCAAAACACTTATGGTACCATCACATGTAGATATGTTGTGCATCTTACCTTAGTAAGTGCGACTTAATAATAAAGCTGTTAATAATTCAAACTTATAAACAAATAGATTATGGAATAACAACTAGTTATTAACAATCCAAAAGTTTATAAAACAGAGTAAATAACTCATCCCGCTAACTCAACCTTGTTTCTTATATCATCAATAATATTCTGAAAAGAAATATCTTTTCCTATGTTTTCCTCAATTGAATTGCAGGAATGTATTACAGTAGAGTGATCTCTTCCACCAAAATGTAAACCAATAGTTTTTAATGAAGATAACGTCAATTCTTTTGCCAGAAACATTGCTATTTGTCTTGCAAGAACTATTTCTTTTTTTCGAGTCTTATCTCTTATTTTATTTTCAGCAACACCAAGATGATCACAGACAACCTTTGTAATTGTTTCTATTGTAAGCGTGGTGGTTTTTCTATCAGTAGCAATTTCTTTAACTGTTTTCTTTGCAAGATCGAAAGTTATTTCCTTTGAACTCAAAGAAACATTGGCAAGAAGTTTTATTAAACAGCCCTCAAGTTCACGTATGTTGGATGTTATGTTAGTTGCTATGTATTCTAAAATTTCATTAGAAACATACATGCCATAAGTTTCCGCTTTCCTTTTTAATATGGCTATTCGTGTCTCTAGTTCAGGAGGTTGAATATCTGCAGTTAATCCCCACTGAAAACGGGATATTAATCTCTCGTCCAATCCCTTCAGATCTTTTGGCGGCTTATCGCTGGACAGTATTATTTGTTTTCTTGATTGATGAAGTGTGTTGAATATATGGAAAAAAAGATCCTGGGTTTTTTCTTTTCCAATCAGAAACTGTATGTCGTCAATAATAAGAACATCCATACTTCTGTAAAAATTAGAAAACTCATTTACTTTGTTTGTTTGAATTGATTCTACAAACTCGACTGTAAAAATATCGGACGATAAGTAAATAATCTTTTTTTCAGGAAAACTCTTTACTATCTGATTTCCAATTGCTTGTATAAGATGTGTTTTGCCAAGCCCAACACCACCATAGAGAAACAAAGGATTAAAAGAAGTTCCACCAGGATTATCGCTTATTGCTCCAGCGGCAGCTCTTGCAAGTTGGTTTCCCTCTCCTTTAATAAAATTATCAAAGGTGTATCTGGAATTTAGATTTGATTCAAAGGTATGCTTTGGCTTCGACTTTTCATTAACGCTAATCTGAGCTGCTGCTTTTTCCTGTGAACTTTCCTGACCATCTGTAAAAGGCAAATCTTCCGCTATCACATAAGTTAACTTAGCTTCCTTTCCGAGAATCTCAGTAATTGACTTTGTAATTAACACATTAAAGTGCTCATCAATCCATTCCCAAAAAAACTGGCTTGGAATCTGAACTTTCAAGGTAGAGTCAATCAGCTCAACTGGTTTTATAGGCAGGAACCAAGTATTGTAAGTCATCATGGAGACGCTTTCCTTTATTTTCAAAAGGCAAGATTTCCAGACTGTCGTCGGGTCTTTTACGGCTATTTTTTCCGTAATTTCAAGCTCTTCCATTATAACTTATCCACAGGTTAATATTTAAGCAAAGATAGTATTATGAGGTTGAAATTAAAAGATTGTTAACCCCAGCCACAAGTTTACGAACAACTTATAAACATCAGGTGATGCTCAGGTAACGTGCCATAAACAAACAACTTGGGGGCCCTAATAATATTTTTACACACACAATCTCAAAAACTTATGAGCACCAAACCATACTTTGTCGTGTGAAACATTTTCACAAGAAACAAAAACTCACAAGTTATCAACACATCGGGGAGCGCCCGTATAAATTAAAAAATAGTGTATAGAGAAGTTGATAGCAAATTAATTTTTCAGTTATATTATCCCAAAGAAGATGCCTGAAAGAGATAAAATTAAAAATCTTGATAATAAGGGTATAAGGAACTATTTTTGGTCTCTTTTTAATAAAATAAGAGTAAAATGAAAAGGACATATCAACCAAGCAGAACGAAAAGAAAAAACAAGCATGGCTTTCGCGAAAGAATGTCAACAAAAAACGGAAGAGCCATTCTTTCAAGAAGAAGATCTAGGGGCAGAAAAAAATTAACAGTTAGTGACGAACAGTAGAAAATCTGTTAAGCCAGTTGAAAAGAAAATTGTTTTTGATCGGCTAATTAATGACAGAGATTTTGAATTGGTGTACAAAACGGGTCACGTTGTTATTTCTGAGGATAAGAAAATAAAAGCAAAATATCTTTTTAAAAGCAATGACATAAACAACACAGTGAAAATTGGTTTGTCGGTGGTATCTAAAAAGGGTAACAGTGTCTGGCGGAACCGCATAAAAAGAATACTAAGAGAATCAGTACGAATAGACAGAGAAATTTTACGAAGTATTATAGAAATTAAAAACGAAGGCCTGTTAATTATTTTTTCTCCATACTCACTTAACCAAACCAATTCGAAAAAAATATTTCTAAAGGAAATAAAACCCGCTGTTTTAGACATATTAAAAAGAATAGGAAAATAGTTTTCACACATCAAATTGAAACACGTAACGATTGATGTTCTAAATAAAAGAATCGAGTGATAAAGATTGGATAAAAATACAACTATAGCATTTGTACTTATCGGAGCCATCCTGGTAATATGGCTTTTTATGAATACCCCCGAGCAGACAGAACAAACAAAATCGAGCCAGGATACCACCACCGTTATTGAGCAGAAACCGGAAGAACAAACCGAGCTTGTTGAGGAAGACAGCAAAACAATCCCACCCGCGCTTGATCAAAAAGAAGAACCCTCGCTTGGGATGTTTTCAAGCCAGGAAATAGACTCGGGTAGAATTATTACAATCGAAACGGATCTTGCTATTTATGAAATGTCCACCAAGGGAGGAAATTTTCACAAAGTTTTCCTGAAGAAATTTAATAACTGGGCTTCAGCCGGTATTGATGGAAGTGGAAATTATTATAAAACGTCCGTACAGCTTATTAATTATTCTTTAAGCAATGTTTACAATATCTCTTTTATTAGCGCAGAAGGGAAAGCCGTAAACACGAACAATCTTAACTTTATAACATCTCCACAAAGCAAACATACAATAACAGGCGGAGACACTCTGTTAATTACCTTCCGGATGGAACTTGGTCCGGGCAGGGCAATTGAAAAGAGATACCTATTCAATGCTGGAACATATTTAATAAGATCTGACATAGAGTTTTTGGGTTTCAACGGATTGATTACGGATAATACTTATGACATTACATGGGAATCGGGGATTCGATCTGTAGAAAAAAACACCACAAACGAAGCAACATACTCCAGCGCAGATGTCTATTATGGTGATGAAAAAGTTGTTATTGATGCACCGGGCGACGGTGAAAAAATCAGTGAGAACTTTAATGGAAAAGTTGACTGGTTAGCCGTCCGTAATAAATATTTTACCGCCATTATGATGCCCACCGACCCGGCACAGATGGAAGGCGCATATGTTGAAGGACAAGCCTTTCCAACAAAAAGTCTGGGACTCAGAGAAGTTTACAATGTCAGGCTCGTAGTTCCTTTTAAGGGATCAGATTTAGAAAGAAGATCTATAAATTTATATATAGGTCCGGTTGATTATGACATATTAAAGGGTATTAATCAAAATCTTACTGCCCTTGTAGACTTCGGAAGCTTCTTCGGTTTAAAATTTATAGTCCGGCCAATCGCAGAATATTTATTACTGCCGCTATTCACGTTTCTGCATCTATTCATACCCAACTATGGGTTCGTCATTATAATTTTTTCATTGATAATCAAATTCGTTTTATATCCATTGACACGGAAGAGTTTTCAGTCAATGAAAAAAATGCAGTTGCTTCAACCAAAGATTACCGAGCTAAAAGAGAAGTATAAAGATGACCAGCAAAAGGTGCAGAAAGAAACGATGAAGCTGTACCAAACTTATGGAGTAAATCCCGCTGGTGGTTGTTTGCCAATTCTTTTGCAGATGCCAATTTTTGTGGCATTATGGGGGCTGTTCCAGGCGGCTATTGAGCTTCGCCAACAACCATTTATTCTTTGGATCAAAGACCTTGCAGCTCCCGACGTTATTTATGATCTTGGTTTCAAGCTTCCAATAGTTGGTCTTCAGGAAATAAGCGGACTTGCATTATTGATGGGAATAACAACATACTTTCAGCAGAAGATGTCAATTAAGGATCCAAAGCAGCAGGCACTTGTTTATATGATGCCTATTATGTTGACAATTCTTTTTATGACCTTTCCTTCCGGGCTGAACCTGTATTACTTTATGTTTAACGTTTTGTCAATAGCACAACAGTATTACATAAACCATAAGCAATCTGATGTCGAGCTCGTTCCTGTTGATCCTTCCAAAAGGAAAAAAGGATTTATGCAGCGGCTTATGGACTCAGCAGAACAGCAGTCTAAACAACAGAAGAAAAACCGAAAATAGCAAAACAAATAATTTATTTTGCCGACATCACATCTTCTTTAATTACCTTTTCATAATTTTAGAGAGTGAACTTCTTTAAAAAAATACTACTATGGCTTTTCCTGCTCTTTGCAACCTTCTTGAACGCGCAGGTATCTAACACAATTTTACTGGAAACCAAAACAGTAAAGCTTCCTTATGGACTAACACAAAAAGTTCCTTTAAATGATCCTGTTATTGGACTGGCACTAAGTGGAGGCGGTGCTCGTGGTTTAGCTCAAATAGGTGTTTTAAAAGCCTTTGAGGAAGCAGGAATCCAGACCGATCTTATTGCCGGAACAAGTATCGGAAGTATAATTGGTGGAGCGTATGCATCCGGCTATTCTGTTGATGAAATTGATTCGATAGCTGTTCATACAGATTGGGACAGATTACTTTCACTAACTAACACCTCAGAAAGAAGAGAACTTTTTGTTGATCAGAAAATAGCAGAGGATCGCTCACTGCTTACTCTTAGGCTGGATGGATTAACCCCAATTATTCCAACATCATTTAATGAAGGACTTAGGCTCTCAAATTACCTGACTTTAATTTGTCTTAATGCACCAGTAGTTACCCAAGAAAGCTTTGACGATTTGCTGGTAAAATACAGAGCAGTGTGTACAAACCTATTAAATGGAAATCTTGTTGTTTTATCAAGTGGCTCACTTGCCCGCGCAATGAGGGCCAGCTCAAGCGTTTCATTTTTATTAGCCCCGGTTATAGTAGATACGCTAACACTTGTTGATGGTGGACTGGTTTCAAATATTCCTGTTAATACAGCAAAAGAAATGGGGGCAGATTATATTATTGCGGTTAATACAACCAGTGGACTAAGGAGCGAAGAAGAGCTTATTCTCCCATGGAACGTTGCAGATCAAACAGTAAGCATTCCAATGAAAAGACTTGAAGAAGAAGAATTGTTAAATGCTGATTATGTTTTGACACCGAATATAGACGGGTGGTCCTCCACAACATTCTCAAAAATAGACTCGTTAATTTTTGAAGGATATACATATACGAAAAAATTTATTCCTGATATTAAAATCAAAAATTGATTCCATACTGAATAGCAAAATCTAGTTTGAGCGAGATTTGGTATAAGAACGTTAAACACAGAAATAACCATGAAGAATTTGAGAAACCATATTTTGAAAAGTATTTATCAGCAGACTCTGTTTCTAATCTTGAACTTTACTCTGATTTATGTGAATTGTATAAATCCGGAAGATTTGATTCATTGGGTGTCTCAGTAACTCAAATTAGTGATTCTATTGACATAAGATTTATTTATTCGCTTAATCCCACAATCAAAAAAATAGAAATTATTTCTAATGGAACAATTACAGACGTAGATAAATCAGTGATCTCTAACGAGCTGCTTGGGAAACCATTCGAAGGGAAAACAATTTTCAATGCCGTAAGAAATACAATAATGAGATACAAAAAGCAGGGCTATATACTTTTCAACATTAACTCAATTTCATTTGATGAAGTGTTAGGAACACTTACGCTTGAATTTGGAGCCGGAACCATCTCATCAATTAATATCAACAGCCAAACAAGTAAAACAGTAATAGAGAGAGAATTCGATGTTAAAGTTGGTGACCAGCTAAAGTATACTGAGCTTGAGGAAGGATTGAAAAATCTCAGAGCAACGGGGCTGTTCGATGATATAAATCTAACCATAGAACAGGAAGGCAAATATGTTAATCTCTTTCTTTCTGTAAACGAAAGGATATCAAGATTAGTAAACCTGGGGTTTCTGATAAACAATGTTTACAACTTTCAACTCGGTGTAGATATCAGAGATGTAAACTTTTTAGAAAGCGGAAACGAGCTTGGACTTTTCCTGTTTGGAGGGACAAGTAACGGAGCATACATTCTGGATTATACAGCATATCGAATACTCAATACGTATTATACTTATAAGCTTAGCGCATATTATAAGTTTAATGATATTCAGGTTTATTCTAATACTGTTTCTTCAACCGGAAATACATATACAAGCAATGAGGTTGGCGAGTACAAACAGATTTTTTATGGTGGTGCTTTTTCAATTGGAACACAGCTTGAAAAATTTGGAAAACTAATATTCACCGGCAAATACCAGGTTGATGAGATTAAAAATATAGTAGGAAACACAGTAAATCCCTACACAACAGACATAGTAAGTCTGAAAATCGGAGCGGTTGTTGACAATCAGAATAAATATCCTTATCCGGAAGATGGACTTTTTTTTGACGGTTTTTACGAAACAGCCCAAGGTGTTCTGGGTGGCGAGGAAAGCTACATTCTTCTAAGCGCAGATTTAAAGTATTATTTCAGTCTCGGATCAGAAAGTGTTATAGCACCCAGAATACAAGTTGGTTTTGGAGATAAAACACTTCCGTTGAGTGAGCAATTTTCATTAGGCGGACAATATTCCTTCTTCGGGGCCTACGAAAATGAATATAGGGGAAGACAAATCTTTCTTGCTTCTTTAATGTATCAGTACAAACTTCCATTTAAAATATTTTTTGACACTTATGCCTGGTTCAGATATGATGTTGGTTCAACATGGGAAGAGCAGGAGAAAATTAAGTTTAAAGAATTAAAACACGGCATTGGTGGAAGCATTTCTTTTGACACACCAGTTGGTCCCGCGGATTTCTCTATCGGAAGAAGTTTTCTCATTAGTCAAGGGTTACAATCAGGTTCATTTGTCTGGGGTGATGTGCTGTTCTACTTTTCTATAGGGTATATAATCAGTTATTAATTTGTAATCCAACGACCGTAAATAAATTAATTTTAACTGTATCAATCACTGCTCCTCATCTCTTTTGCAAGCTTGTAAAGCTCCAGATATTTCTCGGCCGATTTCGTCCAGCTATAATCTAATTTCATTCCGTTTGTTTGAATTTTCTTCCAGATGTTTTTATGCTTAAAAGTATTTACTGCCCGCTCAACAGATTTAAAGAGCGCAAATCCGGAATAATCATTAAATGAAAATCCGTTTCCATCTTTAAATCCGTAATGATTTTGTTCGTCCCAATCTTTTACTGTGTCAGCAAGGCCTCCGGTTTTTCTAACGATAGGAACCGTTCCGTATTTTAAACTATAAATCTGGTTTAACCCGCAGGGCTCGTATCTAGAGGGCATTAAAAACATATCTGCACCGGCTTCAACTAAATGAGAAAGCTCATTGTTGTAACCGATGTATGCACCAACCTTTTCGGGGAGTTGATTTGAAAGCTGACGAAACAAGTTTTCAAATTTGTCTTCACCAGTTCCAAGAATTATCCATTGTGCATCAAGCCCCATCAACTCATTTAAAGCTTCGGCAAAAATATCAAAGCCCTTTTGCAGCACCATCCTTGATACAATTCCAATCAGAGGAATGTTTTCGTCGGGCTGTATCCCAAAATGCTTAAGTAGAGTTCTTTTATTAAGATATTTTCCGCTTAAGTCGTTTATAGTATAGTGATAAGGAAGATGGGCATCAGTTTCCGGATTCCATATATTGTAATCAACACCGTTTAATATTCCATACAAATCATTCTTTCGTTTAAGTAATGTTGATTCTATTCCGCCACCGTATTCTGGAGTCAGAATTTCATGTGAGTATGTGTTACTTACTGTATTAATAATGTCGGAAAAAGATATTCCTGCTTTCATGAACGAAACTGCACCGTCATGTTCAACCGGTCCGCCGGGATAAAAATGATCACCGCGTATTTCTGCACTAAGCAACACTGACTTAGAAAATAATCCCTGGTAACCAATGTTGTGAATAGTAAAGAGAGTGGCAGTGTGATCAAAAAATTGATCCCAGCTATAATTGTCCTTAATGAAAAGGGGCAACAGACCCGTCTGCCAATCATTGCAATGAATAATATCAGGCGCCCATTGCATCCTTTGTAGGGTTTCAATCACCGCTTTTGAAAAAAGAGTGAAGCGTTCATCTTCATCCGGGTCGTTTGTATAAATTATATGACGATAAAAATAATGCGGGCAATCAATGAAGTATACATCAACATTAGTATTCGGAAGCTTACTTTGATGAACATGAGCCGAGCGGATTATTCCATTAATTCTTATTGGCATTTCACCAATATCCCAATTGTATTTCAGGCCGTGGCTTCCATCGTCGATCCGAGCGTATTTTGGAATGAAAACTTTAACATCGCATCCAAGTTCCGCAAGCTCAGCCGGAAGAGACCCGGCAACATCAGCAAGTCCCCCGGTCTTTGCATAAGGAACGCACTCAGTTGCCACAAATGCTATTTTCATTTTCAATCCTTTGACCAAAGCAGGTTTATCTTTTTTGGTAAAAAAAATTTTTCTTATATGAATAATAAGACATAAAGAATTAAATTTCATTCCAACATCACAAATATTTTAAGGTATAATGATGAAAAAAGTTATAAATGGGCTTTCGGTTTTTTTATCAGGGGAAAATGAATCCAAATCTATAGTTTTTGTTCATGGGTTTCCGTTTGACCACAGAATGTGGCAAGCGCAGGTGGAGGAGTTGAGCAAAGAATATTTTTGTGTGACTTATGATATTCGCGGACTTGGAGAATCCACTGTTGGAGACGGACAGTTCACAATGGAATTGTTTGTTGATGATCTGGAAAAAATAATTGATGAATTAAAACTAAACCGACCCGTACTATGTGGGCTTTCAATGGGTGGCTACATTTCTTTGCGTGCAGTTGAAAGAATGCAAGATAAATTCAGTGCGTTGATTCTGTGTGATACCAAATCATCAGCCGATGATAATGAAGGAAAACTCAAACGGGCAGCAGCAATAAAACAAATTAACCTTGGGGAATTCGATTCGTTCATAGAGTCCTTCGTGCTTAACTGCTTCGGGGAAAAATTTGTAAAGGAAAACAACAGCGAATACAGAAAAGTAGTTGAGCGTTCTAAAAAGAATAATCCATTGGGTGTTAAGGGTTGTTTGCTGGCAATGGCGGGAAGAACAGACACGACCGGAAATCTTCCAAAAATAAAATTACCAACATTGATAATTTGTGGCAGCGAAGATAAACTTACACCACCAAGCGTTATGAAACCAATGGCAGAGCAAATTCCAAACTCAGAATTTGTTTTAGTAAATAATGCCGGGCATATGACGCCGATTGAATATCCGCAAGTCGTTAGCAGGGCCATTAAAGACTTTCTTAAAAAGAACGGGATTTAGATTTATCAATTAGTCGATTCTTCAAAACATAATATTTTATAAATGCATCAACATCAGCAATCTGGAATAATAGAGATACTTTTAACCTCTCTCTCAGACACGTATTTAATGATACCGGTTCTGTTTGTTCTGTATTTTATTCTTGAGTACTTCTCCCACACAAAGCAACTTGACATTGTATCAAAATTAAAAATATCAGGCCCGCTTGGTCCGCTTGCAGGAACTTTGCTTGGAATTATACCTCAATGCGGGATGTCAGTTTTTGTAACTACCATGTATCTTTCAAAAAGAGTAACGCTTGGGACACTTATAGCAACTTACTTGGCAACCTCTGATGAGGCACTTCCTGTTCTGCTTGCAAACCGTGGTCAGGAAAATATGATTCTATATATCGTGGGATTAAAATTATTAATAGGGGTAATTACTGGTTATGCAGTTGATCTGGTGTTGAGAAAAAAACGTTATGATGGTGCACCACCGGAAGTTAAATCTTCACACGCAGTTGAAATCAAGCACGAACTGGAAAAAACAAAGTATAAAGAAATTGCTCTTCACACATTAAAGCGTACTTTAAGAATTTATTTTTGGGTTTTACTTGTTACGATTGCAATCTCTTTCGTTTTATACTTTACAGATAGTGAACGATTGATCAACTCAATTCAATCACATCCAAACATTCAAGTTATTATTGCAGCATTATTCGGGCTGATTCCAAACTGTGCCGCATCAATAGCAATTGCCGAAGCATTTTTACATACTGGACTTTCAATCGGGGCAACCGTGGCAGGACTAAGCACTGGCGCTGGTTTTGGACCAATTGTTTTGTTTAAAGATGGAAAACTAAAGTTTGCACTTCAAGCACTGTTAATCAGTCTGACTGCGGCAATACTTTGGGGCTATCTTATTAATTATTATTTCTGATTTTTTGCTGTCTATTACAAAACTCTGATCAAAAATTTCACCACCAATTAGGAAGATTATAAATCTTTTCGTTGTTTTTCTTTGGAAACAAATCTGAACGATAACCGATATTTCTCACTATGTTTTATTTCTGAGTCAGAAGATATAAGTTTGATTGAGTTATTATTTTACTTGTATATATAAACAATCATAGGAGCAAAAATGAAAAAAGCAATATTGACAAAAGCATTTGTAATGATTGTATTAATTACAACAAGTGCATTTGCACAGGGCTTTTATCTTGGTGCCGGCATTGGAAATACTTTTTATAGTTCTGAAGTGGAAGATGTCATTAACCAGGCACAAAAAATAAGCGAGAATTCAACTGCCTGGAAAATTTTTGCAGGATATCACCTTGACAAACTCATTGCTTTTGAAGGCGGTATAGAAGTTTCGGCACTATCAGTTCTGATATCAGCAATACTACTTATGAAAGTAAAACAGCAGGCTGGATGTTGAAGCACTTGGATTGTATCGGATTTCAATTTTAGATCTTTTTGGTAAAGCCGGTGTTATATTTTTATCTACGGATGAATCGCTTGGCGACGAAAGCACAGATGACACCAGCGCTAATTTCTTGTGGGGTATTGGTGTCGGCGCACACTTTGGTCCTATTGGTGCCAGATTAGAATGGGAGTCAATCGTAGTAGATGGTCCCACTAATTTATCAATGGTTAGCTTAAGTGGAACATATGGATTTTGATACAATGGCTTTTGTATTGTTGATATGAAAAATGATTGGAAAGTAATTTATCCGGGAAAATAAAACAGA